>NZ_JBYSVW010000002.1:0-673157 GCF_058986625.1 Pseudomonas sp. GW821-FHT07G06 | reverse complement strand
GAGGTGACGTTGCTGCCGGAACCGTCAGTGACGGTGTAGCTGACGGTCGGCACCGTGCCGTTGTAGTTGGCATCCGGCGTAAAGGTGTAGGCGCCATTGGCCCCGATCACCAGGGTGCCGACGTTGGCGATGGTCGCGGTCTGGCCGGCGTTGAAGGTGCCAGGAACGCCGTCGATGGTGAAGTTCACCACGCTGACCGGACCGTCGACGCTGCTCGTGCCAGTGAGGACGCTACCGGTCACCAGGGCATCTTCAGTGGTGGTCACGCTTTCGCTGAGGTCGGTGAAGTTGTCATCGACCGGGGTGATGCTGATGTTCAAGGACGAGGTGACATTGCTGCCCGAACCGTCGGTGACGGTGTAGCTCACCGTCGGAACGCTGCCGTTGTAGTTGGCGTCGGGGGTGAAGGTGTAAGCGCCATTGGCCCCGATCACCAGGGTGCCGACGTTGGCGATGGTCGCGGTCTGGCCGGCGGTGAAAGTGCCAGGAACGCCATCGATGGTGAAATTAACCACGCTGACCGGACCGTCGACGCTCGAGGTGCCCGTCAACACGCTGCCGGTTACCGGGGCATCCTCAGCGGTGGTCACGCTTTCACTGGCATCGATAAAGCTGTCATCAACCGGCGTAACACCGATGTTCAGCGTCGAGGTGGAACCGTCGGTGACGGTGTAGCTCACGGTCGGCACCGTGCCGTTGTAATTGGCGTCCGGTGTGAAGGTGTAAGCGCCGTCGGCCCCGACCACCAGGGTGCCAACGTTGGCGATGGTCGCCGTCTGGCCCGCTGTGAAGGTGCCAGGAACACCATCAATAGTGAAGGTGACCACGTTCAGGGCGTTATCGATGTCGCTGTCGTTGCTCAGCACATTGCCGATCGCGGTGGTGTCTTCAGCAATGGTTTGGGTGTCGGCAGTCAAAACGCTCGGATCATCGACCGCTGTCACGGTGAGGTCCAGCGTGCTGCTCGAGCCGGTGTTGGTGGTGTACGTGATTTGCGGTACGGCACCGTTGTAGTTGGCGTCCGGAGTAAAGGTGTAGTTGCCATTGGCACCGATGGTCAACGTACCGACGCCGACGATGGTCGCTGTCTGGCCTGCGATGAAACTGCCGGTGACGCCGGCGATGGTGAAGCTGGTGACGCTGAGCGGCGTCTCGGCATCGCTATCGTTGTTCAGTACGTTGCCCGTCGCGATGCTGTCTTCGGCCAGAGTGCCCGTATCCGCGGTCAGTACACTCGGAGCGTTGAAGGTCGTGAGGGTCGTGGTGTTCTGGTTGCCAGTATCGAGCGTAGTGGGAGCAGCCGTGGACTCAAGACCGGTGGTTGGGAAGCCGATGGTTGGGTCGACGCGGCCAGCCGTGGCGTCGAGCATGACGAAGCTGTGACCGCCCCCGGCGGCACCACCCGAACCTGCGGCAGTCGGGCCCGCGGCGGTGGCTTCAAGGTCTTTGGTCGGGTCGGCACCGGCGGCAATGGCCTGTTGCAGCTCTTCAACGGACGGCGCGGCTTGTGCGGTGGCGGCTGCCAGGTCAACACTGGAGTCCGGCGCGTCAGCGCTCCATTGGGTGTCGCGGCCCAGATCGAGTGTGCGGCCATCGGCCAGTTCCAGGGACACGGCACCGGATAGGCCTGTGTCGATCTGGTCCCCGGCGGACAGTTTGTCGCCTTCAACGAGAACGCGGCGGATGCCCTCTGGGGACACCACGAAAACTTGACCGACAATGCTTTTGACGATGGCCACAACACTGCTCATTGAAGACTCTCCGGGGTGTCACGTTCAGTTGACTTCCATAGACCTGATGGCGTCTGCGCCGACCAGACTGGACGTTCATTGCAAAATAGATGCACAAGTTTGACGCTGCAATTCGTCAATATTTTGGCTATATTTTTTCGCTATTAACTTTATGCCAAACTATTGACCTTCTTGGAGCCATCCTAAACAATCGTCCCAGTAATGTCACATTGATATTTGAGCTGTGACCCTGTCTTCGGTATGTGATCCAGTTCCGCTTTTGAGCTTTCCGACATACGGTCACTCCGCTTGCCATCTTCCGACACCGCGCGCTTTTCAGCCGTGATTCAAGACAAGAAGTCCTGGGAAATTCCTACAATGCGTTCGCCTTTGTTCATGGCTCTACCTTTCGTCCTCGCCGCGTCTTTTGTCCAGGCGCAATCCTTACCAGAAGCCATGCAACAAGCGCTGGATGTCCATCCAGAGGTCCAGGCCGGCGTCAACAGCCGGTTGGCTGCGGACTATCAGTTGAGGGCTGCGAAGGGTGGGTACTTGCCACGGGTCGATCTGCTGGGCGGTTATGGTCGTGAAGGCACCGATAGCGTGACGACTCGAGACGGCAGCAACAATCACTTCGAAACCCTGAATCGCAGTGAATCAAGTTTGCGACTGACCCAAATGGTCTTTGACGGTTTTGCGACGACCAGCGAAGTAGGGCGTCAACAAGCCACCGTCAACTCCCGTGCCTATTCGCTGCTGAGTACTTCCGAGCGTACCGGGTTGACCGTGGCCCAGGTCTATCTCGACGTGCTGACCCGTCGCGAGTTCGTGCGCCTGGCCGAGGACAACCTCAAGAGCCACCAACGCATTTACGACCAGATCCAGCTGCGCACCCAGCGTGGCGTCGGCAGCGGTGCCGATCTCGATCAGGCGGAGGCGCGGATGGCCCAGGCGCGCAACAACCTGATCACCGAGCAGACCAACCTGGCTGATGCCGAGACCAACTACCTGTCCGCTGTCGGCCAGATGCCCGATCAACTGGAACGCCCGGCGAGTTTCCTGGCGCTGATGCCGGCCAACCTGAATGAAGCCCGCGCGCAGATGCTGGAAAACAGCCCGATCCTGCGCTCGGCCGAATCCGACATCGCCGCCGCCGAAAAGCAGTACGACACGGCCAAGTCGACCTTCTACCCACGCTTCGATGCTGAGCTGGGTCGCAGCGCCGACAACGATATCGATGGTCAGAACGGCCACAACAACGAGTGGCAGGCCATGCTGCGCATGCGCTTCAACCTGTATGCCGGCGGCAGCAACAAGGCCGACCTGGAGTCCAAGGCCTACCTGTCGAACCAGGCGCTGGACATCCGCAACAACGCCCTACGCCAGTTGAATGAAGAACTTGGCCTGGCCTGGAACGCCCTGAACAACGCCAATGCCCAGGTGCCGATCGCCCAGCAGTACGTTGATCACAGCACCGCCGTGCGTACCGCTTACCAGCGTCAGTTCAGCCTTGGCGAGCGCACTCTGCTCGATTTGCTCGACAGCGAGAACGAGCTGTTCTCCTCTTCTCGCCGTCTGGCGGAGATCAAGAACATTCAGTTATTTACTCAATACCGAATCAAGGCGACCATGGGCGAGTTGCTCAAGAGCCAGGGAGTGGTCGCACCGTTGGCATCCGTTGTGCAGAACGACGTGAAGCCCAAGGTCCAATTGCCCGGTATGAATTGAGCAGGACCTTCATTGTTCAATTGTTAGCCAAGAGTGCCGAGCGTGGAATCAGAAGTCAGTCGGGTTCAACTCATTCATGATCCACGCGCGTTGCATGACGATCCGTTGCTGGATGGTCTGCTCGCTCTTTGCATGCTGCACCAGAAGCCGGCCAGCGCGGCCATGCTCACCACCGGCCTGCCACTGCCCGAGCAGCGTTTGAGTGTCGAGTTGCTGCCTCGTGCGGCGGCTCGCGCGGGGCTGCAAGGTCGGGTGCTGCAGCGCAAGCTGGAGGACATTCCGCCGATTGCCATGCCGGCACTGTTGCTGCTCAAGGACGGTCGCAGTGCCGTGCTGCTTGGCTGGCAAGGCGAAGATCAGGTGCGGGTGCTGCTCAGCGAAAGCGATGGCGGTGAGTCCCTGGTCAGCCGCGAGCTGCTGGCCGACGATTACACCGGCAAGGTCTTTTTTGCCCAGCCGCAGCACAAGTTCGACGTCAATCACGGCACACTGATTCCGCGTGCGCGCTCGTGGTTCCGCGACACCCTCAAACGTTCGCGCTGGTTGTACGCCGACGCCATCGCCGCCAGTTTCCTGATCAACATCATTGCCATGGCCGCGCCGTTGTTCGTGATGAACGTCTACGACCGTGTCGTGCCGAACCAGGCCGAAGCGACGCTATGGGTGCTGGCTGTCGGCATCTCTGGCGCCTACCTCTTCGACCTGATCCTGAAAAGCCTGCGCAGCCTGTGCCTGGATCTGGCCGGCAAGAAAACCGACCTGATTATCTCGGCCACGCTGTTCGAGCGCATCGTCGGCATGACCATGAAGTACCGGCCGGCACGGGTCGGCAGTTTTGCCCAGAACATCCATGAATTTCAGAGCCTGCGCGATTTCCTCGCCTCGCTGACCCTCACCAGCCTGATCGACCTGCCGTTTACCCTCCTGATTTTCATGGTTATCGCGATCCTCGGCGGCCATCTGGTGTGGATACCGGTGCTGGCATTCCCGATAGCCCTGGCCATCGGCTATGCGTTGCAGAAACCCCTGGTAGCGACCATGGAGCGGACCATGGCGCTGGGGGCCGAGCGTCAGTCGAGCCTGATCGAAACCCTGGCCGGGCTGGATGCGGTAAAGGTCAACAACGCCGAAAGCGAACGGCAGTATCAGTGGGAGCAGACCATCGGCACCCTCAGTCGCCTAGAATTGCGGGTGAAGATGCTGTCCGGCCTGGCGATGAACATCACCTTGCTGATCCAGCAACTGGCCGGGGTGATCATGATCGTCTTCGGTGTGTACCAGATCATCGACGGTCACCTGAGCATGGGCGGCCTGATTGCCTGCTACATGCTCAGTGGCCGTGCGCTCAGCCCGCTGGCGTCGCTCTCCGGGTTGCTGACCCGCTATCAGCAGGCACGGGTGACCATGACGTCCGTCGACCAAATGATGGAACTGCCCCAGGAGCGCAATTTCGAAGAGCGCCCGCTCAGCCGCAAGGTGTTGCAGGGCGCGATTGAATGTCGCCAGCTCAATTTCACTTACCCCGAACAGCAGAACCTGGCGCTGAAGAACATCAATCTGTCGATTCATCCCGGCGAGAAGATCGGCATCATTGGCCGAAGCGGCTCGGGCAAGAGCTCGCTGGCCAAACTTCTGGTGGGGCTCTATCAGCCGGATGATGGCTCGTTGTTGGTCGATGGCGTGGATATCCGCCAGATCGACGTCAGCGAGCTGCGCTACAACATCGGCTACGTGCCCCAGGACATTCAGTTGCTCGCCGGCACCTTGCGCGACAACCTGGTTTCCGGTGCGCGGTATGTCGAGGATGAACTGGTGCTGCAAGCGGCAGAGCTGGCCGGTGTCCACGAATATGCGCGCCTGCATCCGCAGGGGTATGAGCTGCAAGTGGGCGAGCGCGGGCAGAACCTCTCCGGCGGCCAGCGGCAAAACGTGGCCCTGGCCCGTGCGTTACTGCTCAATCCGCCGATCCTGCTGCTCGACGAGCCGACCAGTGCCATGGATAACACCGGTGAAGAGCGCCTCAAGCAGCGCCTGGCAGCCGTGATCGAAAACAAGACCGTGGTGCTGGTGACACACCGGGCATCGCTGTTGTCGCTGGTGGATCGGCTGATCGTGATCGACCGCGGGCAGATACTCGCCGACGGTCCGAAAGCCGCGGTGATGGAAGCGTTGAAGAAGGGGCAGATCAGTGTTGCTTAAGTCGGGTAAGGGTTCGATCCTTCGCTACTTCAGGGGCTCTGCTTCGCTTCAGGGCCAGCCGCTGCCGGAGGTCAACAAGGCGTTGATCGAAGATGCGCCGCGCGTGGTGCGGCTGACGATCTGGTCGATCATCGCGTTCTTTGTATTCCTGATGTTCTGGGCCAACTTCGCGGTCATCGACGAAGTGACCAAGGGCGATGGCAAGGCGATTCCGTCGTCGAAGATCCAGAAAATCCAGAACCTTGAGGGCGGTATCATTTCCGAGCTGTTCGTCAAGGAGGGCCAGATCGTCGACGCGGGTGCACCGCTGCTTCGCCTGGACGACACTCGATTTGCGTCGAACGTTGGTGAAACCGAGGCCGACCGGTTGTCGATGGTGCTGCGGGTCGAGCGCCTGAGCGCCGAGGTCGACGATCGTCCGCTGAACTTCCCCGAGGATGTACTCAAGGCCGTGCCGGGTCAGGCCAAGAGCGAAGAGTCGCTCTATATCAGCCGCCGCCAGCAGTTGCACGACGAAATTGGCGGCTTGCAGGAGCAGTTGATCCAGCGCCAGCAGGAGCTGCGCGAGTTCACCTCCAAGCAGGCGCAGTACCGCCAGCAATTGGGCTTTCAGCGTCAGGAAATCAGCATGTCCGAGCCATTGGTGGCCCAGGGCGCGGTATCGCCGGTGGAAGTCCTGCGCCTCAGGCGTGCCGAAGCGGAGACCCGTGGTCAGCTCGACGCCACCACCCTGGCTATTCCGCGAGCCGAGTCGGCGATCAAGGAAGTACAGCGCAAAATTGACGAAACTCGCGGCAAGTTCCGTAGCGAAGCCCTGACCCAACTCAATGAAGCACGCACCGAACTGAACAAGGCCCAAGCCACCGGCAAGGCCCTGGAAGACCGGGTCAGCCGGACGCTGGTCACCTCGCCGGTGCGGGGTATCGTCAACAAGCTGCTGGTCAATACCATCGGCGGGGTTATCCAGCCAGGCAGCGACCTGGTGGAAATCGTGCCGCTGGACGACACTTTGCTGGTCGAGGCGAAGATCCGCCCGCAGGACATCGCGTTCCTGCACCCGGGGCAGGAAGCGACGGTGAAATTCACCGCCTATGACTACACCATCTACGGTGGGCTGAAGGCCAAGCTGGAACAGATCGGTGCCGACACCATTACCGACGAAGACAAGAAAACCACCTACTACATCATCAAACTGCGCACCGACCGCAGCCACTTGGGCACCGACGAAAAACCCCTGTTGATCATTCCGGGGATGGTGGCTTCCGTGGACATCATCACCGGCAAGAAGACCATCCTCAGCTACCTGCTCAAACCGATCATCCGCGCGCGGGCCGAGGCGCTGCACGAGCGGTAATTCGTCATTGAGGCTGATGGCCCCATCGCGAGCAGGCTCGCTCCCACATGGATTTTTTGCTGGATCACAAATTTGTGCCCAGCGGAGAACCCCTGTGGGAGCGAGCCTGCTCGCGAAGGCGTCAGTGGAAACACCACAACCCTGTCAGTAAGTGACAAATAACGTCACTCCGCATTCCACGCAGTCCCTTAGCAATCGCCATATCGTTATTCATTAACGGTATTTAAATTTCAATTCTTATACCTATAAAGTCAATCTCCTGCGTACCTGCCGACCAATCGGCGCGCCGCACGACACGAACCAACACGGGACCTCCGTGAGTTTCTGATCGACGCGCGCGCCCTTGAGCGTGCCGTGCGTGGGAGTGATTTATGTCTGCAGCTTCAGCTTCGCCAAGCATCGCGCCACAATTCTTTGAAATCCGCCCGTTCAGCGGAGCGGTGGGCGCCGAAATCCTCGGCCTCGATTTGTCCCGCCCGATCAATGACCAGGACTTCGCACGCATTCACCGCGCGCACCTGGACCATCATGTGGTGGTGTTCCGCGACCAACGCATCACCCCCGAACAGCACATCGACTTCAGCCGTCGTTTTGGCGTGTTGCAGATTCACGTGCTCAAGCAGTTCCTGCTGGCAGGGCATCCGGAAATCCTCATCGTTTCCAACATCGTCGAAAACGGCCAGAACATCGGCCTGGGCGACGCCGGCAAGTTCTGGCATTCCGATCTCTCCTATAAACAACTGCCGAGCCTGGGCTCGATGCTGCATGCCCAGGAGCTGCCATCGGAGGGCGGCGATACGCTGTTCGCCGACATGCACAAGGCCTGGGACAACCTGCCCGAGGCGCTGCGCAAAGCGGTGGAAGGCCGATCGGCCGCGCACTCCTACACGGCGCGTTACAGCGAAACCAAATTCGAAGGCAACTGGCGCCCGACCCTGACCCCGGAGCAGCTGGCCCAGGTCGCCGAAGTCGTGCACCCGGTCGTGCGGACACACCCGGAAAACGGCCGCAAGGCCTTGTTCGTCAGCGAGGGTTTCACCACCCGCATCATTGGCCTGCCGGAGGACGAGAGCCAACAACTGTTGGCCGAGCTCTACGCCCACAGCGTGTTGCCGCAAAACATCTACCGCCATCAATGGCAGCCCCATGACCTGGTGTTCTGGGACAACCGTTCGCTGATCCACCTTGCTGCCGGATGCCCCAGCCATCTGCGCCGCAAGCTGTATCGCACCACCATCCAGGGCGACGCGCCTTTCTGAATTGCCGGAGAATTGATCATGTCCAAACGTCTGCCCTTTGCACCCCTGGCCGCCGCCATCGGCCTGGGTTTCAGCCTGATCGCCGGCAGCCTGGTGGCGCCGACCGTGGCCCACGCCGAAGGTGAAATCCGCATCGCCGAACAGTTCGGCATCGTCTACCTGCTGCTCAACGTGGTGCGCGATCAGAACCTGATCGAGAAGTACGGCAAGCAGGAAGGTATCGACATCAAGGTCGACTGGACCCAGCTCTCCGGCGGCGCGGCGGTCAACGATGCGCTGCTGTCCGGCTCGATCGACATTGCCGGTGCCGGTGTCGGCCCGCTGCTGACCATCTGGGATCGCACCCACGGCAAGCAGAACGTCAAGGCCGTGGCTTCCCTCGGTAACTTCCCGTATTACCTGGTGAGCAACAACCCCAAGGTCAAGACCATTGCCGATTTCACCGAGAAGGACCGCATCGCGGTGCCGGCGGTGGGCGTGTCGGTGCAGTCGCGCTTCCTGCAATACGCGGCCGCCAGGCAGTGGGGCGACAAGGAATTCAACCGCCTCGACAAGTACACCATCGCCGTTCCGCATCCTGATGCCACGGCTGCGCTGATCGCTGGCGGAACCGAGTTGACCGGCCACTTCTCCAACCCGCCATTCCAGGATCAGGCGCTGGAAAATCCCAATGTACACGTGGTGCTGAACACCTATGACCTGCTCGGCCCGAACTCGCCGACTGTTCTGTTCGCCACCGAGAAATTCCGCAACGAGAACCCGAAAACCTACAAGGCCTTCATCGAAGCGCTGACCGAGGCCGCACAGTTTGCGCAGAACGATAAAGGCGCAGCGGCGGACACTTACATCCGCGTGACCAAGGCCAAAATCGACCGCGCCGCGTTGCTGAAAATCATCGACAACCCGCAGTTCGAATTCAGCGTCACGCCGAAAAACACTTACCCGTTGGCCGAGTTCCTCTACCGCGTCGGCGCGATCAAAAACAAACCGGACTCGTGGAAGGATTATTTCTTCCAGGACGCCAAGCCGCTGCAAGGGAGCTGACCGAAATGAACGCCCCTTTGCAAGGCCACACGGTCAGCAATCCGATCGCGGCAGCCCAGGCGCTGCTGTCGGTCGATAACGTCAGCCTCGAGTACCGCACGCCGCAGCGGGTGGTGCGGGCGACCCATCAAGTCAGCTTTGAGATCGATCCGGCGGACCGTTTTGTCCTGCTCGGGCCTTCCGGTTGCGGCAAGTCGACCTTGCTCAAGGCCGCCGCCGGATTCATCCAGCCCGTGGAAGGTGAGATCCGTCTGCAAGGCCAGCGCGTCGATGCGCCGGGGCCGGACCGGATCGTGGTGTTCCAGGAGTTTGATCAACTGCCGCCGTGGAAAACCGTCAAACAGAACGTGATGTTTCCGCTGCTCGCCTCGAAAACCCTCAGGCGCAAAGAGGCTGAAGAGCGGGCGTTGCACTACCTGGAGAAGGTCGGTCTGGCGGCGTTTGCCGATGCCTATCCGCACACCTTGTCCGGTGGCATGAAGGCTCGGGTTGCCATCGCCCGGGCGCTGGCGATGCAGCCGAAAATCCTCCTGATGGACGAACCCTTCGCCGCCCTCGATGCGCTGACCCGACGCAAGATGCAGGAGGAACTGCTGCTGCTTTGGGAAGAGGTGCGCTTCACGCTGCTGTTCGTCACGCATTCCATCGAAGAGGCGCTGGTGGTGGGTAACCGCATTCTGTTGCTGTCACCGCATCCGGGGCGAGTGCGGGCGGAAGTGCACAGCCACCAATACGATTTGCACAGCCTCGGCGGTGTGGCGTTTCAGGAATCGGCGCGCCGCATTCACCGGCTGTTGTTCGACGAAGGTCAATCGCCGCAAGCCGAGCATGAGCTGGATTTCGCTGACATCCGCATCGCGTATTGAGCCAGTTGAGAGGAGGGTCCGATGAGCCATTTATCATCCCCGCGTGAAGCGTTCGAAACGGTTTTGCAGCCACTGACCAGCGTGCCGCTGGAGCGTGAACTGCCCCTTGGCCAGCGCCTGTGGCAACAGGGCTGGTTGCGTAAAAGCCTGATCCTGGTGTTGCTCGCCGTGCTCTGGGAAGCCGTTGCGCGCTATCAGAACAACGATCTGCTGCTGCCGGGCTTTTTGCAGACCGCTCACGCGCTGTACGACGGCCTGCTCAGTGGCGAGTTGCTGGGCAAGGTGTGGATCTCTTTGGTGGTGTTGCTCAAGGGTTACCTGATCGGCATCGTCCTGGCGTTTGGCCTGACGACGCTGGCGGTGTCGACGCAATTCGGTCGCGACTTGCTCAGTACCCTGACTTCGATGTTCAACCCGTTGCCCGCTATCGCACTATTGCCGCTGGCGCTGTTGTGGTTCGGCCTGGGGCAGAACAGCCTGATTTTCGTACTGGTGCATTCGGTGCTTTGGGCCTTGGCGCTGAACACCTACGCCGGGTTTCTCGGCGTCTCGGAAACCCTGCGCATGGCCGGGCGCAACTATGGCCTCAAGGGCATGCGTTTTGTGCTGTTCATCCTGATCCCGGCGGCGCTGCCGTCGATCCTCGCCGGGTTGAAAATCGGCTGGGCTTTTGCCTGGCGGACGTTGATTGCTGCCGAGTTGGTGTTTGGCGCGACCAGCGGCAAGGGTGGGTTGGGGTGGTACATCTTTCAGAATCGCAATGAGCTGTACACCGACAAGGTGTTTGCCGGCCTGGCGGTGGTGATTCTGATTGGGTTGCTGGTGGAGAATCTGGTGTTTGATTCGTTGGAGCGGGTGACGGTGAAGCGCTGGGGGATGCAGCGCTGATCGAAAATCAAAAGATCGCATTCCTCTGTAGGAGCTGCCGAAGGCTGCGATCTTTTGACCTGCTAGCATTGCACCTGGATCAATCCTGATCGGTCATGAGTGCCCTGCATGCAACTCCCGGACATGAACCTGCTGGTCGCCCTCGACGCCTTGCTCGACGAGGGCAGTGTGGTGGGGGCGGCGCGGCGGATGAACCTGAGCCCGGCGGCCATGAGCCGGACGTTGACGCGCATCCGCGAAGCCATTGGCGACCCGATCCTGGTGCGCGCCGGCCGTGGCCTGGTGCCGACACCCAAGGCGCTGGAATTGCGCGAGCAAGTGCGCAGCGTTGTCGAGCAGGCCGGGTTGCTGTTTCGTTCGGCCGATGCGGTGGAGCTGAGTTCGCTGCGGCGGCGGTTCAGTATTCGGGCCAATGACTTCTTTGTCGGTGTCTACGGCGGCAGGTTGTTCGACACCCTCGACCGGCAGGCGCCGCACTGCGAATTGCGGTTCGTCCCGGAAGGCGATGGCGATGATGAGGCCTTGCGCGAAGGGCGGATCGATCTGAGCGTCAGCAACACACGGCCGTTGACCCCGGAAGTGAAGGTTCAGAACCTGTTTTCCACCCATTTCGTCGGCCTGGTGCGTGAGGATCATCCGCTGCTGGACGAAGAGATCACGGCAGAGCGCTATGCCGGTTATTCGCATATCAGCATGTCCCGGCGTGGCATTGCCCGGGGGCCGATCGATACCGCGCTCAATGCCCTGGGCCTGGAGCGGCGGGTGGCGGTGATCGCGCCAAGTTTTCATGCGGCGATGTTTGCCCTGCCCGATTCCGACCTGATTCTGCCGGTGCCCAAGGAAGCCTTGCTGAGTGTGCGGCGGCTGGGGTTGAAACTGCGCTCGTTCAACCTGCCGATTCCGTTGCCGACCCTGATGCTGACCCAGGCCTGGCACCCGCGCTTCGACAAGGACCCGGCGCACCGCTGGCTGCGTGAAACCCTGAAAACCTGCTGCGATGAGACGTGGCTGGCTGCGCAGCCTGAAAATCACCGCTGAACCCCTGTGGGAGCGAGCCTGCTCGCGAAGGCGTTGGGTCAGTCAGTATCAATGTTGAATGAAAAACCGCATTCGCGAGCAGGCTCGCTCCCACAGAGGTCCTTCATCATTGCGTCTGGCGCACTTATAACCTGCCAATAAGTTGATTTTCGTCAGGCATCACGCTTTTTAGAATGCTTCGGTCTTTCCACGCCGGAGCTCGCAGTACATGACTTCCCTTACGGTCACGGCACCTGTCGCTGCAGCCGCACCGCCGGTTTTCGGCCCACGGATCATCATCGGCCTGGTGGGTGTGCTGCTGGCGGTGCTGGTGTCGGGCCTGAACGAAATGGTGACCAAGGTCGCGCTCGCCGACATCCGCGGTGCATTGGCCATCGGCTACGACGAAGGCACCTGGCTGGTCGCCTGTTACACGGCGACGTCGGTGGCGGCCATGGCGTTTGCGCCGTGGTGTGCGGTGACGTTCTCGTTGCGGCGTTTCACCCTGTGCGCCATCAGCCTGTTCACCCTGTTGGGTGTGTTGTGCCCCTTCGCCCCGAATTACGAAAGTCTGCTGTTGCTGCGCACCTTGCAAGGCCTGGCGGGTGGTGCACTGCCCCCCATGCTGATGACCGTGGCCCTGCGGTTTCTGCCCGCCAACGTGAAGTTGTATGGCCTGGCCGGTTATGCCCTGACGGCGACGTTCGGTCCGGGCCTGGGCACGCCATTGGCCGGGCTGTGGACCGAATACGTCGGCTGGCAATGGACCTTCTGGCAAATCATCGCGCCGTGCCTGATTGCCATGGCCGCGGTAGCGTACGGCTTGCCCCAGGATCCGCTGCGCCTGGAGCGCTTCAAATCCTTCAACTGGCGCGGATTGCTGCTGGGTTTTCCTGCCATCTGCATGCTGGTGATCGGCATCCTGCAGGGCAACCGCCTGGACTGGTTCGAGTCGAACCTGATCTGCGGATTGCTCGGTGGCGGGCTGTTGCTGCTGGTGCTGTTCTTGGGCGGCGAGTGGTCGCAGCCGATGCCGTTTTTCAAGATGCAGATGCTCGGCATCCGTAACTTGTCTTTCGCCCTGCTGACCCTGGCGGGCGTGCTGGTGGTGTTGCAGGCGGTGATCATTATCCCGTCCAGCTATCTGGCGCAGGTCCAAGGTTATCGCCCGGTACAGACCGCACCGATCATGCTGCTGGCGGCGCTGCCGCAATTGATTGCGCTGCCGTTGGTGGCCGCCCTGTGCAACTTTCGCTGGGTTGATTGCCGCTGGGTATTGGGCATCGGCCTGGGCATGCTGGCGTTGTCGTGCGTCGGCGGCTCGCAACTGACGTCCGCGTGGATTCGTGACGATTTCTATGTACTGCAATGGTTGCAGATTTTCGGTCAGCCCATGGCGGTATTGCCGCTGCTGATGCTGTCCACCGGCAGCATCAACCCGATGGAAGGGCCGTTCGCATCGGCTTGGTTCAACACCGTCAAAGGCCTGTCGGCAGTCATCGCCACCGGGGTGATCGAAGCGCTGACCACGGCCCGTCTGCATTTTCACTCGACCATGCTGGTCGATCGCCTCGGCAACTCGCCGCTGGCCGAACGCGACAGCGCAAGTCTCGCTCATCGTCTGCATGAGCAAGCGCTGGTGCTCACGTCCTCTGATCTTTACCTGTGCATGGCCGGTATCGCCGTGACCTTGATCCTGCTGATTTTCTGGCTGCCGACGCGGATCTATCCGCCGCGCACACCGACCTGAATGCTCCACTGAAACAGAAGGTTTTTATGAACACCCAAGCAAAGCAGAAAGTCGCGGTGGCCGTGGCCGTCGCATTGGCCGTCGGTGGGGCGCTGTACCTGGCAATGCCCGGCCTGTTCGGCAAGCGTACCCAGCAGAACACCAACGATGCTTACGTCTCGGCGGATTTCACCCTGGTCGTGCCGCGGGTTGCCGGGTTTATCAAGGAAGTGCTGGTCGAGGACAACCAGCAGGTCAAGGCGGGGCAGTTGCTGGCGCTGATCGACGACCGGGATTTGCGCGCCGCCGCCCAGGCCGCCGACGCCGAAACGCTGGTGGCCAGGGCGCAGTTGCAAAACGCCCGGGCGACTCTGGAGCGCCAGGCATCGGTGATTGCCCAGGCGCAATCTTCGGTGGTTTCGGCCAAGGCGGAAATGGCCTTTGCCGAGCATGAATTGAACCGCTACAAGCACCTCGCCGGGGTGGGCGCCGGCACGGTGCAAAATGCGCAACAGGCGCAAACGCGCATCGACCAGGCTGGCGCACGTCTGGCTAACGCCACGGCAGTGCTGGCGGCGGAGCGCAAGCAGGTGGAGATCCTGACGGCCCAGCGCGATGCGGCGCAAGGCGGTCTGAAGCGGGCGCAAGCGAAGCTGGAAATGGCCAGCTACGAGTTGTCCTATACGCGGATCGTGGCGCCACAGGACGGTATGGTCGGAGAACGCGCGGTGCGGGTCGGCGCCTACGTGACGCCGGGCAGCAAGATCCTCGCCGTGGTGCCGCTGGCGCAGGCTTATGTGATGGCCAATTTCCAGGAAACGCAACTGACGGATGTGCAGCCGGGGCAGGCGGTGCAAGTGCGCGTCGACAGCCTGGGCGGTGCGGCACTCAACGGTCGTGTCGAAAGCATCGCACCGGCCACCGGGGTGACGTTCGCCGCGATCAAACCGGACAATGCCACCGGCAACTTCACCAAGGTGGTGCAGCGGATACCGGTGAAGATCGTGCTGGAGCCGGGGCAGGCGCTGGCCGAGCGCTTGCGGGTTGGGATGTCGGTGGAGGCGAGTATCGATACGGCCACCGCCAAGGCGAAAGAGGTTGTTCAGCGATGAAGATTTTTGTTGGTCGCGCTGACGCCTTCGCGAGCAGGCTCGCTCCCACATTCAAACGCATTCCCCTGTGGGAGCGAGCCTGCTCGCGAAGAGGCCTGTGGCAGCCACTCACCTTCAGTGCCTTGCTCGTCATGAGCCTCAGCGCCTGCACCGTCGGCCCCAATTTCCAAAAGCCCGAAACCACACAAATCACCGAATGGGCAAAACCGGCCAAATCCGCCGCCAGCCAGGCCATCGCCGAAACAATGGCCGAGCGCTGGTGGGAGGTATTCCATGACCCGAAACTCTCGGCCTTGAGCCAGCGCGCCCTGACCGACAACCTCGACCTGAAGCTGGCCGGCAGCCGTTTGCAGCAAAGTCGTGCGGTGCGCCAGGTCATCACTGCCAACCGCTACCCCAACACGGCCGCCAGTGGCAGTTACGGGCGCAATCGCAACAGTGGTGAAGGTCTGAGCGATCCGTCGGGTCACAACGGCCAATCGGCTTTCAACCTGTGGAATGCCGGCTTTTCCGCTTCCTGGGAGTTGGACTTCTGGGGCCGCGTGCGTCGGGAAACCGAAGCGGCCGACGCCACTTTGGAGGTCGCCGAGAACGATCGGCGTGGCGTGCTGCTGTCGGTGCTGGCCGAAACCGCTCAGGACTACATTCAATTGCGCGGTGTGCAGAACACCCGGCTCGTCACCGAACAGAACCTCGACGTCGCCCGCCATAGCCTGAAGCTCTCGCAACTGCGCCTGGCCGACGGCGTCGCGACGGATCTGGATGTCGCCGAGGCCGCCGCGCAGGTGGCGGCCATCGAATCGCGTCTGCCCGCGCTGGAGCAGCGCCAGTGGCAGCTGATCAATGCCTTGAGCCTGTTGATGGGCGAAGCACCCCAGGCATTGGCGGCGGAGTTATCCACAGACGCCCCGGTGCCACAAACGCCCCGCCAGGTTGCCATTGGCTTGCCCTCGCAACTGGCTGAACGTCGACCGGACATTCGCCAGGCCGAAGCGCGACTGCATGCCGCCACGGCGAGCATTGGCGTGGCCAAGGGGGATTTCTATCCGCGAATCATCCTGTCGGGGAGCATCGGCTCCCAAGCCATGCAACTGAGCGATTTCGGCTCCTGGGGTTCGCGTTCGTTCGGGATCGGCCCGCAATTGAGCTTGCCGTTGTTCGACGGTGGCCGTTTGCGAGGCGTACTCCAATTGCGTGAAGCACAACAACAGGAAGCGGCCATTGCCTATCAGCAAACCGTGTTGCGCGCCTGGCATGAAATCGATGACCAACTGACCGCCTACAACGCCAGCCAATTACGCCGCGACAGCCTGGCCGAAGCCGTGCGTCAAAACCGCATTGCGCTGGACACCGCACAACAGCAGTACGTTGAGGGCGTGGTGGATTTCGTCACCGTACTCACCGTGCAAGGGGCGTTGCTAGCCACGCAGGAGCAGTGGGTCGAGAGCTCGACCGGCGTGTCGCTGGCGGCCGTCGGGTTGTACAAGGCGTTGGGTGGGGGTTGGGAGTCGGTGTATCCGTTGAGCGAGACGGCGCAGCGTTAATACACAGGCAATGATGGCCATCTGCTTGACGCTAGTCCCCGCTGTCGTAGACTCCGTTGATCCGAAAGGGAGTGCGGTCATGCGGATTTTCTGTGTGTTGGGGTTGGGATGGGTCCTCGTCGCGAGCGTTGTCCAGGCGCAAACGCCCGGGGCAGACGACCCGCTTGCGCAAATGGATGCAGGCGCCAGTGCTGCGACCAGCACCGAGGCTCGCGGTGTATTGCGCGCCCGGGACCAGGCCGTACTGGCCAGTGAGGTCCCCGGGCGGATTGTCGAATTGCCGTTCAGCGAGGGGGAGTCGTTCAAGAAGGGCGACACCCTGGCGCGGTTCGATTGCTCGGCCTATCAGGCGCAGCTCAATGCCGCTCAAGCGGCCAGCCGTGGCGCAGGTGAAGAGCTGGCGCACAACCGGCAACTGGCCGCGCTGAATTCGGTCGGGCGTTTCGAAGTGGCACGTGCCGAGGCCAAGGTCAGCGAAACCCAGGCGCAGTCCCAGGTGTATCAAGTGCAGGTCAAGCGTTGCAGCGTGCTGGCGCCGTTCGATGGCCAAGTCGTCGAGCGCAAGGTGCAGCGCTATGAAAGCGTTCCTGCCGGTGCGCCATTGCTGGACGTGGTCGATAATCGCACCCTGGAAATCCATCTGCTGGTGCCCTCGCGCTGGATGGCCCGCCTCAGGCCCGGCCAGACCTTCAGTTTTGTTCCCGATGAAACCGGCAAGCCGTTGGACGCGACGGTCAAGCGCCTGGGCGCGCGAATCGATGAAGGCAGTCAGACCTTGCTGCTGGTGGCCAGCGTGCCCGATGCCAGCGGGTTGCTGGCGGGCATGAGCGGCACGGCGCATTTCGCGGAGTTCAAGTGAACGCGCCGGTGAGCGGCGGTGCCGAGCAGGTATTCGCACGTTTTCTTGATCTGGAGCGCCAGACCCGCGCAGCCCAAACGCCCGCCCAATTGGCCTACAGCCTGGTCAATGATGGCCAGGCACTGTTTGGCTTTCGCCATGCGGCACTGTTGATCGCCGGGAAGGTGCAGGCCGTGACCGGTGTCAGCGCGGTGGAACCGAATTCGCCGTTTGTCGCGTTCGTCGAGCAGGCGGTGGCGCAGTTGTTCAAAGGCGAGCAGTTGCAGCAGGCGCGGGTCATTGCCGCCGATGTCCTCAGCGAATCACTGCAGGCGGAGTGGCAAAGCCTGTCGGCTGCGCAGGTGTTCTGGCTGCCGCTGATCGATCGGCAGGGCGAAGTGTTCGGCGGGTTGTGGCTGGCCCGGGATGTTCCGTGGAACCCTGCCGAACAAGTGCTGCTGTCGCAACTGAGCGATACTTACAGCCACGCCTGGCAGGCGTTGCAACCGCGCAAGCCATGGCGCCTGCGCTGGACGCGCAAACGCCAGGCATTGCTGGTGGCAATGCTATTGCTCGGGCTGTTGACCCCGGTGCGCCAATCCGTTTTGGCGCCGGCCGAAGTGGTGCCGCTGGGTGGTCGGGTGGTGGCGGCGCCGCTGGACGGTGTGATTGCCGAATTCCTGGTCAAACCCAACCAGACGGTGAAGACCGGCGACCTGCTGCTGCGCTTCGAAAGCACCACGCTCAAGGCTCAGGCCGATGTCGCCGGACGCGCCCTCGGGGTTGCCGAGGCGGAACTCAAGGCCAACTCCCAGCGCTCGTTCGCCGATGCCGAGTCCAGCTCGAAACTGGATTTGCTGGCCGCCCGGGTCGAACAGAAACGCGCCGAGCGTGACTACGCCCGTGAACTGCTCAAGCGCAGCGAAGTGCGCGCCGAGCGCGATGGCATCGCGGTATTTGCCGATGCCGAGCGCTGGACCGGCAAGCCCGTGCAGACGGGCGAGCGGCTGATGGAAATCGCCGATCCGGCTCAGGCGCAATTGCGTATTGAACTGGCCGTGGGCGATGCGATTTCCCTGGAGCCCGGCGCCGAGGTCGCCTTGTTCCTCGACAGTGACCCACTGCAACGGCACCTGGCCAGACTCGAACGTTCGGCTTATGAAGCGCAGCCCACGGCGGGCGGGCAGTTGGCCTATCGCCTGGATGCGAATTTCGACGCGAAACCACCACGCATCGGTTTGCGCGGTACGGCGAAAATCTTCGGTGACCGGGCGCCGCTGGCGTTGTACCTGCTGCGTCGACCGCTGGCGGGTTTGCGTCAGAGCGTGGGCCTGTAAATGAGCCTGCCCGGCCTGCGTGCCGACCTGCAATTGTCCCCGGCAGCGCCGGCACTGGACGGTGCGCCCTGCTGGACGCTGGCCGACCCGGTGCGGGGGCGTTACTTCAAGCTCGGTACCACGGCCATGCGTTTGTTGCGCCACTGGTCGTTGGGTGAACCCGAGCAAGTCCTGCAAGCGGCCAATCGTGAGCCGGGACTGGCACTGGACGCTGCAGATCTTGAGCAGTTGCTGGTGTTCTTGCGCAGCCACGACCTGATTACCGCCCTCGATCCCCAACAGCGGGCCAGTTATAGCCTTAAAGCGGCTGCCCAGCGTCAGAGCCTGTGGCAGCAGCTGCTGCATCAATACCTGTTTTTTCGTATTCCGCTGTGGCGTCCCGAACGTTTTCTCAACCGTGCCTGGCCATGGCTGGAGCGCTTTGGCCCGCGGGCGCTACGCTACGGATTGCCCGCCGTGCTGGGGTTGGGGGTGTTTCTGGTGTCGCGGGACTGGCAGCGGTTTATCGCGACCTTTCCGCATTTGTTCAGCCTTGGCGGCGCATTGGCGTTCGGCGTGGCCCTGTTCTTCGCCAAGCTCTGCCACGAATTCGGTCATGCGTTCATGGCCAAGCGCGCCGGGTGCCGGGTACAAAGCATGGGCGTGGCGTTCATGGTGCTGCTGCCGATGTTCTATACCGATGTCAGCGATGCCTGGCGGGTCAATGATCGCAAGGCCCGGTTGCTGATTGGCGCGGGCGGTGTGCTGGCCGAGTTGCTGTTGGCATGCTTGGCCTTGCTGGCGTGGTCGTTGCTGCCCGACGGGCCGGCTCGCACCGCAGCATTCATGCTCGCCAGTGCTACGTGGATCACGACGTTGGTGGTCAACCTCAACCCGTTCATGCGCTTTGACGGTTATTTTTTGCTCAGCGATTTCTGGCAGGTCGATAACCTGCAAGGCCGGGCGTTTGCCTTGTGTCGCTGGCGCCTGCGCGAATTTTTGTTCGGCTACGGTGCCACGGCGCCGGAGCCTTGGCCGCCGTCAATGCAACGGCGTTTGCTGATCTGGGGGTATGGCTCGTGGTTATGGCGCGCGGCATTGTTTTTCGGGATCGCTCTGGCGGTCTACCACCTGTTCTTCAAGGTGTTGGGGATCTTCCTGATGCTGGTGGAACTGGTGTGGTTCATCTTCCTGCCCATCATGATTGAATGGCGTCAGTGGTGGAGCCGCCGCGAGCAGGCGCATGGGCCGCGGGTGCTGCTCAGCAGTCTGGCGGTGCTCGGGCTGTTGTTGCTGCTCATCCTGCCGTGGCGCAGTGCCGTCGAGGTGCCGGCCATGCTCGAAGCAGGACGGGTCAGCACCCTGCATGCGCCAGTGGCGGCCCGGATCAAGGCGGTGAATGTGCAGGACGGGCAGGCGGTGGCCCAGGGCGATGTCCTGATCGAACTGGAATCCCCTGATCTCGATTCGCACCAGGCCATCGCGCGCCGGGAAATCGAGATTCAGCAGTTGCAGATGCGTCGTCAGGCCAGCCGCAGTGAAACGGCTTCCGATGCCGGGATCGTCGAGCAGCGCCTGGCCGAAGCGGTCGCGGAATACCGGGGGCTGGCGGCTCAGCGCGAGCGTTTGCTATTGCGCGCCCCCCATGCCGGCACTGTGCGCGATCTGCTGCCGCAATGGGCGGTGGGTCGCTGGCTATCGACCCGGGAGCCGCTGGCCCGGGTTGTCGAACGGGGTGTGCGCTTGCGCGGTTATCTGGCCGAGGCGGAGCTCTGGCGCGTGGCACCGGGTGCCACCGGACGGTTTATCGCGGACGATCCGATGCACCCGGCGATTGCCGTGCAACTGAGCGAAATCGATACCAATGGTGCGGCGTTTGTCGATCAGGAGGCGCTGACTTCCGATCACCACGGGCCGATTGCCGTGCGCCGCGATCAGTATCAACGGGCCGAGCCGGTACAGGCGCAGTACGGTGCGCGGTTGATGACCCTCGAACCGGCGCCGCCGCCGGTGCAGCCATTGCGTGGCGTGGCAGTGTTGCAGGGCAGCGGCGAGTCGTTATTGGGGGTCGCCTGGCGGCGCATGGCGGCGCTGGGGGTCAGGGAAAGCGGTTTTTAAGGAGAGCGACGATGGCGAACAACAGTGCTGTGGCAGCCGAAGGTTTGGTGGTACGGCCTTCGCTAGTCAGTGACGGGCCTTTTTTGCAGCGCCTGTATCAATCGGCCCGACCCGACCTGCAATGGATCGACGACAGCGTGGAGGTGGTCGAGCAGGTTGTGGCCCAGCAGTTCCTGGTGCAGGAGCAAGGTCTGGGTGAAAACTTCCCCAATGCCATGCATTACGTGGTTGAGAAGCTTGGCACTGCGATCGGCGCGTTGAGCACTGATTTCGGGGCGAACGAGATTCGCGTGTTGTATCTGGCCTTTATCCCGGCGGCGCGGGGGCAGGGGTATGGGCGGGCGGTACTGCAGGGGGTGCAGAAAGCCGCCCAACAGATTCGTTGCCCGGTGGCGACGGTGGTCTGGGCCAGCAATCCCCATGCACTTGGGCATTACCTGGCCCTGGGCTTTGCAGTGCAGGAATACAACGTCGCGGCACAACGGCTGGTGTGGTATCCGCAAGGCTGAAGGCACTGCGAGCCAGAAAAGGGTCAGTTGAAGGCGATGTAGAAGTAGCCTCGCTGCGGATCACGTCCCATAGACGGCACCCGGGAAACGAAAATGTTTTCCACTTTGCCCAGTTCCGGCAATTGCAGCGTGCATAACCCGTCCACAAAATCGGTCGGGACCAGGCTGTTGAGCTCGACACTGAATGGCATGCGCTCACTGTTGCGCATGCGGGCACGGGGTGAGTCCTCAAGGTGTTCGATCTGTACCGACAATTCGCTGCCGTCGGGCAGGCGTAGGGCGACGGTCTGACCCAGCAGGGTCTGGAAATGATGGCTTTGAACCGCTTGCAACATGATCAGGCTCCGAAAAGTGAACAGTGCCGGGGGCGCGCGGCCCCCGACGAACCCTCAGCCACGCGATGGAAAATACCCTTGCAGGGCGATGCTGAAGTTGATGACCAGGAACGGGTTCATCACGCTCATGGGCTGGGTCCCGCCAGTGGAGGCAATCTCACCGGTGACGGTGGTGCTCACGCCCTGGAGCGTCACCGCTGTTGTCCCTTGTTGATCCGAATAGATATTCGCCGTCCCCGGTCCGCCACTTGAAGCGCCGATGAACGAGTTGGTTGCCGTTGGCACGTTCACGGGATTGCTCGCAGGGTTGGCCAGTTGCAGGGTGGTGGTGGCGGTCAGTCCGGACATCTGGTGGGTGTGGTTAGGCATGTTGCCGATGGTCGCGGTGACGTTTTCGGTTCCGGAAATCTCGCCAATGGTGCGCGTGCTGAGATTGGTGCCGGTGCCCTGGGCCATCGGTAATCGACCTTGCAGGTTGGGTAGCATGAAGGTGGTCTGGCCGTTGCCGCCGTAGTTCACGCCAATCAGCGAGAACAATGCACTCCATTGCGAAATGCTTAACGTCTGGCCATTGCAAAGGGCCCAGTTCTGGGGGGCGAAATCAAAGGCGAAAGGCTGGATAGTGCCGATAAATACTTCCATGAATCCTCATCCTTCAGGTTAGTGGTTGGCGCGCCACGCGGCTGCCAGACACTGGGGGTGTCGACTCCTTTTCCTTACGTGGCTCGGTCACGCCACGCCACAGCGTAGTCGTAGATTGTGGGTGTCGTGGCGATGCTGTGTTTGCCCGATGGACGCACTCCCCAAGGCTGTCATCGTTAAAACCCTTCATTGGTTGCGCAAAGCTCGGTAACAAGTCGGTTTAGCTTCAAATTGATATCAAAACACCACTAGTCGAAGCTTCATCGATCAACTACGCTTTGTCCTACAAAAGGACTATCAAAACGGTGAAGGGACTTGCACCATTTTCATTTCATTTCCGGTTTGCCGCGCTCGGGCTCGACCCTGCTTTCTGCAATCCTGTTGCAGAACCCGCGTTTCCATGCCGGAATGACCAGCCCCGTGGGTTCCCTGTTTTCCGGTGTTCTGGACCAGTGCAGCGCCGGCAGCGAGTTCGGCGCGGTGATCGACATCGACATGCGCCGCCGCCTGTTGCGCGGTCTGTTTGATTCCTTCTACGCCGACAAGGCTGACAAACCGGTGGTGTTCGACACCAATCGTCTTTGGAGCGCCAAGCTGCCGGCCATCAACGATTTGTTTCCCAAGGCCAAGGTGATTGCCTGTGTGCGCAACGTCGCCTGGATCATGGACAGCATCGAGCGTCTTTACCGCGCCAATCCCTATGAAAACACCAAGCTCTTCGGCGATGCCGTAGAGCGCAACACTGTCTACAGCCGTTGCGAAACCCTGGCCCAGCGCAATCGCCTGGTGGGTTTTGCCTGGGCGGCGCTCAAGGAAGCCTATTATGGCGAGCATGCCGATTCCTTGCTGATCATCGACTATGACCTTCTGACCCAAGCGCCTGATCGAGTGATGCGGCTGGTCTACGAATTCATCGACGAACCCTGGTTCGAACACGATTTCGACAACCTGGCCTACGATGCACCGGAATTCGATCAGGCCCTCGGAGTGACCGGTCTGCACAAGGTCAGACCCAAAGTTGCCGTACAGGCCCGGCGCACCATCCTGCCGCCGGATCTGTTCAAGCAATACTCAGACTTGTCCTTTTGGCTCGATGGCTCTGCCAGCGCCGCCAACGTCATTCGTATGAAGTCCGACGCCGCGAACATTTGATCGCGGCGTTTTTCATTGATGCGTTACGTACATTCGTTCGAGTTCGGGTGAGCAGCATGTGGTGGACCATTTTCGGTGGGGCAAAGGCAAAGTCACGGGTAACCGAAGGCCAGCGGACGCCAGCGGCGCCCATGATCATGTCCCTGGAACCGCGCATGCTGTTCGACGGTGCCGTCGCCGCCACGGTGGCCGATACCGCCGCCCAGGCCGACAGCCATTCCACAGCCGATGCCGCCAAGGCGCCGACTGCCGATCACCCGACGGCGAGCAAGGATACCCATGGCCAGGCCGATGCCACACCGGCGGCCAGCCCCGTTGCGGTGCCGGGGCAGAGCGTGGTGTTCGTCGACTCCCGGGTGAAAGATGCCGACAGCCTGCTCACAGGCGTCGCCCCCGGGACCCAGGTCGTGAAACTGGACGCGGGCAAGGATGGGCTGCAACAGATTGCCCAATACCTGGATCAGCATCAGGGCATCAGCTCGGTGCAGATCATCGCTCACGGTAACGCCGGCGACCTGTGGCTGGGCGACAGCTATCTGTCGGCCGACAACGTCGCCGACCGCAGTGCGGTGCTGGCGGAGATCGGCAAGGACATCAACGCCGGCGGCGACATCCTGATCTACGGCTGCTACACCGCCGAAGGCGAGCGTGGCCTGAGCTTCGTCGATTCGCTGGCGCAAATGACCGGCCGCGATGTAGCGGCTTCGAACAACCGCACGGGTATTGGCGGTGACTGGGATCTGGAAATCGTCACCGGCAACATCGAGAGCGCCAATGTCCTCTCGACCACGGCCATGAGCGACTATCAGTGGGGCCTGGCCACCTGGACCGCCACCAACAACGCCAATACCGGCGTCGGTTCGTTGCGCGCGGCGATCGCCTCGGCGCAGAACGGCGATATCGTCACCTTCAGCAGCGGCATGACGGTGCAGCTGACGTCCGAGTTGCTGATCAACAAGAACATCACCGTTGATGGCGACTTGAACAACGACGGTGCGGCCGAAGTGATTCTCGACGGCCAGTACAGGACTCGAGTGATTGAAGTGACGTCCGGCAGCACCGTGACCCTCGATGGCCTGGTGATCACCCGTGGCCTGGTGTCGGGTACGGGTGGCAACGGTGGCTACGGCGCCACGGGCGCGATGGCCGGGGGGATTTTCAACGCCGGGATTTTGACCCTGAAAAACGTTACCGTGACCTCCAACGCCGCTTCCGGTGGCGGTGGCGGCGGCGGTGTCACCGGCGCTTTTTACGGAGGTGGGGGGGGCGGTGGCGGCGGTTTGGGCGGCCAGGGTGGCGGGCATGGCGGTTCGGCAGGGCCGGGTACCGGCACATTGGGCGGCCAGGCGGGCGGCGGTGGCGTCGGCGGTTACGGCGGCGGTTATGACGCCACCCACATGGGCGGGCGCGGCGGTACCGCCACTGGCGGGGCTGGCGGCATAGGCGTTTCCTATTACAGCAACGGCGGTAACGGTGCGACGGCCACCAATGGCACGATTTCCATTGGCGGTGGTGGCGGCGGAGCCGGTTGGGACAAGGTGGGTGGCGCCGGTGGCAATGCGGTGGGCGGGATCTACAACGCCAGCAGCGGCACCCTCACCATCGTCGGCACCTCGACCATCAGTAACAACATCGGCGCTGGTGGCGGCGGTGGCGGTGGCGGTGGCCAGGGCAGCAATGCCAGCAATGGCGGTCTGGGCGGCAAGGGCGTCGGTGCAGTCTGGAACAAGGGCACGCTGCTGATCACGGCCGCCAACTTCGCCGCCCTGGCGGGTAATGCCGCGGCCAGTGGTGCTGGCGGCGTCGCATTGGGCGGGGGTTCAACCGGCACCTCGCCAACCTCCGTAGCGACAATCTACAACGACGGCGGCAACCTCAACACCGCCTATGCACCGCCGCCGACCGCGACCATTGTGGTCGCTGACTCCACACTGAGCATCGGCGAAACGTCCCTGGTGACCATTACCTTCTCCGAGGCAGTGACCGGTTTCACCAATGCGGATCTGACCATCGCCAACGGCACCTTGACCGCGGTCAGCAGCGGCGATGGCGGCATCACCTGGACAGCAACGTTCACGCCGTCCGCCAGTATTTCCGATACGACCAACGTCATCACCCTGGACAACACCGGGGTGATAAACGGTCTGGGCACCGCCGGTGTCGGCACCACCAACTCCAACAACTACACGGTCGACACCGTACGCCCGACCGCCAGCATCGTGTTTGCCGACACGGCGCTGAGAATCGGCGAAACCTCCCTGGTGACCATCACCTTCAACGAAGCGGTCACCGGCCTCACCAACGCCGACCTGACGATTACCAACGGCACCTTGACCTCGGTGAGCAGCGGCGATGGCGGCATCACCTGGACGGGGACTTTCACGCCGAGCGCGAGCATCACCGACACGACGAACCTGATCACCCTGGACAACACCGGGGTCAGCGACCTGGCGGGCAACGCCGGCAGCGGCACCACCGACTCCAACAACTATGCGATCGACACCGTGCGGCCAACAGCAACCATCGTGGTGGCGGACACGGCGCTGAGAATCGGCGAAACCTCGCTGGTGACGATCACCTTCAGTGAAGCGGTCAGCGGTTTCACCAACGCCGACCTGACGATTGCCAACGGTACGTTGACCTCGGTGAGCAGCAGCGACGGTGGCATCACCTGGACCGCCACATTCACCCCTTCCGCGAGCATCAACGACTCGACCAACCTGATCACCCTGAACAACACCGGGGTCAGCGATCTGGCGGGCAATGCCGGTAGCGGCACCACCGATTCGAACAACTATGCGATTGATACGCTTCGTCCGACCGCAACCATCGTGGTGACGGATACTGCGTTGAGAATCGGCGAAACCTCACTGGTGACAATCACCTTCTCCGAGGCCGTGAGCGGTTTCACCAACGCCGATCTGACCATTACCAACGGCACGTTGACCTCGGTGAGCAGCAGCGACGGAGGCATCACCTGGACCGCCACCTTCACGCCCTCCGCGATCATCAGCGACACGACCAACCTGATCACCCTGGACAACACAGGCGTGGTTGATCTGGCGGGCAATGCCGGCAGCGGCACTACCGACTCCAACAACTATGCCGTCGACACCGTGCGCCCGACGGCCACCATCGTGGTGACGGACACGGCGTTGAGAATCGGCGAAACCTCATTGGTGACGATCACCTTCAGTGAAGCGGTCAGCGGTTTCACCAACGCCGACCTGACCATTGCCAACGGCACGTTGACCGCGGTCAGCAGCAGCGACGGCGGCACCACCTGGACGGCAACCTTTACGCCTTCCGCGAGTATCAATGACACGACCAACCTGATCACCCTGGACAACACCGGCATCGCGGATCTGGCGGGCAACGCCGGCAGCGGCACCACTGATTCCAACAACTACGCCATCGACACCGTGCGTCCGACCGCCACGATTGTGCTGGCGGATACAACACTGACAGCGGGCGAAACCTCGCTGGTGACCATCACGTTCTCCGAGGCAGTGAGCGGATTCACCAACGCCGACCTGACCATTGCCAACGGCACCCTGACTGCGGTGAGTAGCAGTGACGGCGGTATCACCTGGACCGCGACCTTCACGCCAACCGTCGGCGTGAGTGACCCGAGCAACGTCATCACCCTGAACAATACCGGTGTGGCCGACATCGCCGGCAACACCGGCAGCGGCACCACCAGTTCCGGCAACTACACCATCGATACGGTGCTGCCGACAGCCACCATCGTGGTCGCCGACAATGCGTTGAAAATCGGTGAAACGTCACTGGTGACCATCACTTTCAGCGAAGCCGTCAGCGGTTTCTCCAATGCCGACCTGACCATCGCCAACGGCACGTTGAGCGCGGTGAGCAGCAGCGATGGCGGCATCACCTGGACTGCCACCTTCACCCCGACCGTCAGCATTACCGACGCTACCAACCTGATCACATTGGACAACACCGGTGTGCAGGCTGCCGGCACCGGTAACGTGGGCAGCGGCACCACCGATTCCAACAACTATGCGATCGACACCGTGCGGCCAACGGCAACCATCGTAGTGACGGACACGGCGCTGAGAATCGGCGAAACCTCGCTGGTGACCATCACCTTCAGTGAAGCGGTCAGCGGTTTCACCAACGCCGACCTGACCATCGCCAACGGCACCCTGACTGCGGTGAGCAGCAGCGACGGCGGCATCACCTGGACGGCGACCTTTACACCTTCCGCGAGTATCAATGACACGACCAACCTGATCACCCTGGACAACACCGGCATCGCGGATCTGGCGGGCAACGCCGGCAGCGGCACCACTGATTCCAACAACTACGCCATCGACACCGTGCGCCCGACCGCCACGATTGTGCTGGCGGATACAACACTGGCAGCGGGCGAAACCTCGCTGGTGAGCATCACGTTCTCCGAGGCGGTGAGCGGATTCACCAACGCCGACCTGACCATTGCCAACGGCACCCTGACTGCGGTGAGCAGCAGTGACGGCGGTATCACCTGGACCGCGACCTTCACGCCAACCGTCGGCGTGAGTGACCCGAGCAACGTCATCACCCTGAACAATACCGGTGTGGCCGACATCGCCGGCAACACCGGCAGCGGCACCACGAGTTCCGGCAATTACACCATCGATACGGTGCTGCCGACGGCGACCATCGTGGTGGCCGACAATGTGTTGAAAATCGGTGAAACGTCGCTGGTGACCATAACCTTCAGCGAGGCCGTCAGTGGGTTCTCCAACGCCGACCTGACCATCGCCAACGGCACCTTGACCTCTGTCAGCAGCAGCGATGGCGGCATCACCTGGACCGCGACCTTCACCCCGAGCAGCGCCATCACCGACTCCAGCAACGTCATCACCCTGGATAACAGCGGCGTGCAAAACGCCTCGGGTAACGCCGGCAGCGGCACCACCGATTCCAACAACTACGCCATCGATACCGTACGCCCGACAGCCACCATTGTGGTCGCGGACTCGGCGCTGGCGGTGGGTCAGACATCGGTGGTGACTATCACGTTCTCCGAGGCGGTGACTGGCTTTACCACGGCCGACCTGACGGTGAGCAATGGTACTCTGAGCAATCTCAGCACCAGCGATAACATCACTTATACCGCGACCCTGACGCCGACGGCGGGCATCACTGATGCAACCAATCTGGTCACACTGAACAACAGCGGTGTGCAGGATGCAGCGGGTAACACCGGCAGCGGCACCACCAACTCCAATAATTTCGCCGTCGACAGCCAGCGCCCGACGGCCACCATCGTCCTGGCGGACGCGACCCTGAGTGCCGGCGAAACTTCACTGGTGACGATCACCTTCAGCGAGGCGGTGACCGGTTTTGACAACAGTGACTTGAGCATCGCCAACGGCACGCTGAGCGCAGTGAGCAGCAGCGACGGCGGGATCACCTGGACCGCGACGTTTACGCCAACCGCAGGCATAAGTGACGCCAGCAATGTCATCACCCTGGCCAATACCGGCGTGACCGACATAGCCGGCAACACCGGCAGCGGCACCACCAATTCCGGCAACTACACCATCGATACGGTGCTGCCGACGGCGACCATCGTGGTGGCCGACAATGCGTTGAAAATCGGTGAAACGTCGCTGGTGACCATCACGTTCAGCGAAGCCGTCAGCGGTTTCTCCAATGCCGACCTGACCATCGCCAACGGCACCTTGACCTCCGTCAGCAGCAGCGACGGCGGCATCACCTGGACCGCGACCTTCACCCCGACCAGCGCCATCACCGACACCGGCAACGTCATCACCCTGGACAACAGCGGTGTGCAAAACGCCTCGGGCAATGTCGGCAGCGGCACCACCGATTCCAACAACTACGCCATCGACACCCAGCGCCCGACGGCGACCATCGTGGTGACGGACACGGCACTGAGCATCGGCGAAACCTCGCTGGTGACGATCACCTTCAGTGAAGCGGTCAGCGGTTTCACCAATGCCGATCTGACCATTGCCAACGGTACGCTGAGCACGGTGAGCAGCAGCGACGGCGGCATTACCTGGACTGCAACCTTCACGCCTTCGGCGAGCATCAACGACACGACCAACCTGATCACCCTGGACAATACCGGGGTCAGCGACCTGTCGGGCAACGCCGGCAGCGGCACTACCGACTCCAACAACTATGCCATCGACATGGTCCGCCCGACCGCCACGATTGTGCTGGCCGACCCGATGCTGAGTGCCGGTGAAACCTCGTTGGTAACCATTACCTTCTCCGAGGCGGTGAGCGGTTTCGACAACGCCGACCTGTCCGTTCCCAACGGCACGTTGAGCGCGGTGAGCAGCAGCGACGGCGGCATTACCTGGACGGCGACGTTCACGCCGAACGTTGCGATCAACGACACGACCAACCTGATCATCCTGGACAACAGCGGCGTCACCGATCTGGCGGGCAACACGGGTACCAGTACGACCAACTCCGCCAATTTCACCATCGACACCGTGTTGCCGACCGCCACCATCGTGGTCGCCGACAACGCCCTGAACGTCGGCGAAACCTCGCTGGTGACCATCACGTTCAGCGAAGCGGTGACCGGCTTCAGCAACGCCGACCTGAGCATCGCCAACGGCACGTTGAGCGCGGTCAGCAGCAGCGACGGCGGCATCACCTGGACGGCGACCTTTACACCCACCGCCAACATCACTGACGCCAGCAACCTGATCACCCTGGACAACAGCGGCGTGCAGAACACCTCCGGCAACACCGGAAGCGGCAGCACCGATTCCAACAACTACGCCATCGACACCCAGCGCCCGACCGCCACCATCGTGGTCGCCGACAATGCCCTGAACGTCGGCGAAACCTCGCTGGTCACCATCACCTTCTCCGAGGCAGTGACCGGTTTCACCAACGCCGACCTGATCATCGACAATGGCACCTTGAGTGCGGTGAGCAGCAGCGACGGCGGCATCACCTGGACGGCCACCCTGACACCGTTGGCGGCTATCACCGACACCAGCAACCTCATCCAGCTCGATAACAGCGGTGTTCTGGATGCGGTGGGCAATGCCGGTAGCGGCACCACCGATTCGAACAATTACGCGATCGACAGCCAGCGCCCGACCGCCACTATTGTCATGGCCGACACCGATCTGCGTCCCGGCGAAACCACCCTGGTGACCATCACCTTCAGTGAGGCGGTCAGTGGTCTGGACAGTTCTGATTTGAACGTCGCCAACGGCACCTTGAGCGGGTTGAGCAGTAGCGACGGTGGCGTTACCTGGACCGCGACTTTTATCCCGACGGCCGCGATCACCGACACCACCAACCTCATCACTCTGGACAACACCGGTGTCACCGACACGGCAGGCAACGCCGGGAGCGGGGTGACCAACTCGGCGAATTACCTGGTGCAAACCAGCGTGCCGACCGCCAGCATCGTGATCGCCGATACGGCGCTGAAGGCCGGCGAAACGACCCTGGTGACCATCACCTTCAGTGAGGCAGTCAGCGGATTCAGCAATGCCGACCTGACCATCGCCAACGGTACGTTGAGCAACGTCAGCAGCAGCGATGGCGGCATCACCTGGACGGCGGCCTTTACGCCAGCCTCGAACGTTACCGACGCCAGCAACCTTATCACTCTCGACAATAGCGGCGTGGCCAATGCGTCGGGCAACACGGGGTCGGGCACCACCGACTCGAACATTTTTGCCATCGACACCGCACTGCCGACCGCGACCATCGTGGTTGCCGACTCGCAGCTCGGCATCGGCGAAACCAGCACTGTGACCATCACCTTCAGCGAAGCGGTGAGCGGTTTCGACCTGTCGGATATCAGTGTTGCCAATGGCACGCTGTCGAACCTGAGCAGCAGCGATGGCGGCGTGACATGGACCGCGACCCTGACGCCGACTGCCAATGTCAGCGATGCAACCAACCTGATCGTGCTCGACACCGGTCGCATGCAGGACGCCGCCGGCAACCTCGGCGCAAGTATCGCCATCTCCAACAACTACGCGCTCGATGCGACCCGGCCGACGGTGAACATCGTGGTTGCCAACCCGAACCTGGGCATCGGTCAGACCACTACGGTGACCTTCACCTTCAGCGAGGCCGTCAGCAACTTCGATCTGTCTGATTTGAGCGTGACCAATGGCGACCTGAGCAATCTCGCCAGCAGCGATGGCGGCAAGACCTGGACCGCGACGTTCACACCGACGGCCAATGTCACCGACCCAAGCAACTTCATCGCGCTGGACACCGGCAACGTCACCGATCTGGTGGGCAACACCGGCAACACGGTCGCGGTGTCGAACAATTACACACTCGACAGCGAGCTGCCGACCGCCACCGTGGTAGTCGCCAATCCAGACCTGGGTGTGGGCCAGACCTCGCAGGTGACCATTACCTTCAACGAAGCGGTCAGTGGTTTTGATTTGTCCGATATCAGTATTGCCAACGGCACCTTGTCCGACCTGAGCAGCAGCGACGGCGGCAAGACCTGGACGGCGATGCTGACGCCGACCGCCAACGTCAATATCGTGAGCAATGCGATCAGCATCAACCGCGCCGGTATCAGCGACATGGCCGGCAACAGTGGCAGCGGTGTGAGCCAGTCCGACAACTTTGTCATCAACACGGTGCCGACCTCATCGGTTGTCGTCGTAACGGTAGACCCCGAGTTCCAAAGCAGCACCCCGGTGACGCTGGCCGATGTGCCTAACGTGCCGCTGCAACCGACCATTTTCACGCCTCCGACGGGCAACCTCACTTCACCATTGACCTTCCAGCCGTTGTTCGAACAACGGGTGATCGGCAATGGTATCCGGCCGTTGGGCGATATTTTCATGAACCACGGCGCATTGACCCCGAGTTTCATTGCACAGGTTTTCACCAGCAATGACAGCGGAGGCGATGGCTCGGGGCATGGTTTCCTCGGTTTCGGTGGCGGCGATGGCGGCGTGTTCAGCACCAGCACGCTGTCGAGCTTGTTCAATCAGGACAGCAGTGCAGAGCGCGATTCGTTGAACGCCTTTGGCAGTCAGTCGATCAAGTCCGGCGATGTTTCTCAGGGCCTGCGCGGGGTATTTGGCGCACCGACCCTGGGTCAGCAATTGCAACAACTCAAAGACAGCGAGCAGCAGCAGGTCGACAAGCTGGCCGCCGCTCTGAAGCTGGCCGGCATCAGCGAAATGCAGGCCTGATGAAAACTTTCACTTTTGATGCGGCACCCAGGGGCGATGCAAGGATGAAAAAAAGTCATAAGTTGTTCGGCGCCAGCCTGCTGGCACTGGCGATCAGCGGATGCGCAGTCACCAGTGAGCCGATCGAACGCAGTGTCAGTGAGCAGCGGGCCAAAAGTGACCTGCAAGCCATGTACAAGGGGCAGGAGCCTCTTGGCGGCCCGTTGACCCTGCACCAGGCCATGGCCCGCGCGGTGAAGTACAACCTCGAAGGCCGGTTGAAAATCATGGAAGAGGCCCTGGCCAAGCGTCAGCTCGACCTCGCCAGTTTCGACATGCTGCCGCGCATGGCGCTGGACGCCGGATACGTGGGGCGCAACAACGTCAACGCCTCCAGCAGCCAGAGTGTACGCACCGGCACGCAGTCCCTGGAACCTTCGACCTCCCAGGACCGCGACCGTGATGTAGCGGACCTGACCATGGTCTGGAACGTGCTCGACTTTGGTGTCAGCTACATCAGCGCCAAGCAGCAGGGCGACCAGCGCCTGATCGTTCAGGAGCGTCGGCGCAAGGTGATCAACACCATCGTCCAGGACGTGCGTTCGGCGTACTGGCGGGCGATGGCCGCCGAACGCCTGCTCACACAGATCGACAGCCTGATGGCGCGGGTTGAAACCGCGCGCAACAACAGCCAGAGCATGAGCCAGCAACGCATTGGCGACCCGGTGCAGGCCCTCGGTTATCAGCGCTCGCTGATCGAGGCGACCCGCCAGCTGGAAGAGCAGCGCCGTGCGTTGTCACTGGCCAAGACCGAACTGGCAACCCTGATCAACCTGCCGATGGGCACGGAGCTGACCCTGGCAACCGATAACGGTTATGAGATTCCCGAGCTCAAGGTCGACCTGGCCAGCCTCGAACAGGAAGCCCTGACCAGTCGTCCGGAACTGCGTGAGCAGGATTATCAGACCCGCATCAGCGCGGCTGAAACCCGCAAGGCCATGTTGCGCCTGCTGCCGGGCCTGGAGTTCTCCGCCGGCGGACATTACGACAGCAACTCGTTCCTGGTGGAGCAAGGCTGGGCTGATTACGGCGTCAAAGTCACCTGGAACCTGTTCAACGTGATCTCGGCTCCGGCGGCGATCGACGTAGCCAAGGCCGGTGAAGAAGTCGCCACGGCGCGCCGTCAGGCGATGTCGATTGCGGTGCTGGCGCAGCTGTATGTGGCCAATGCCAACTACCGCGAGGCCTTGCGCCAGTTCAAGACCAATCAGCAATTGTCGGACATCGACGGGCAAATCGTCGGTCAGTTGCGTAACCGTCACCAGGCGGACGGTATCGGAGAGCTTGATCTGATCCAGGGGGAACTCAACACCTTGCAGGCCGATCTGCGTCGTGACCTGTCCTACGCCGACCTGCGCAACGCCTATGGGCAGATTTTCGCCAGCGCCGGTCTCGACCCGCTGCCGGATCAGGTGCAATCGACGCAAGTCCAGTCCATCGCCACGGCCCTGGCCAACCGCGAAGCGGCCTGGGCGGCAGGTGATATTACGGTGCCGGTGGCTCATGTCCCGGTGCGCTGACGTGAAGGCCCCGAGCGCCAGCGTCAGCCGGGCTCAGCGCGAGCGACGCAACGGTCATCGCGGCGCGGCCATCCTGCTGACCGGCCTGCCGGCGGCAGGCAAGTCGACCCTTGCGCAAGCGCTGCACGCCGAGTTGTTTGCCCGCGGACTGCAAAGCGTGGTGCTCGATGGTGACGGGCTGCGGGTGGGGCTCAACCGGGACCTGGGCTTTGGCGACAGCGATCGTCAGGAGAACATCCGCCGCGCCAGCGAACTGGCATCGTTGCTGGTGGAGAACGGACACATCGTGATCCTGGCGATGATCGCGCCCTTGGTAGAGTTGCGTGATGTGTTCGCCCGGCGACTCGGTGACGACTACCGGGAAGTCTGGTGCAGCGCGGCCCTGGCGGTGTGCGAGCAACGCGATCCGAAAGGTCACTATGCCCGTGCCCGACGTGGGGAGTTGACCGGCTTTACCGGGGTGTCTGCGCCGTATCAGGCGCCGGTCGATGCGGCGCTGGTGCTCGACACAGGGGTACAAACGGTCGAGGCCTGCCTTGATCGACTGCTGACCTGGCTCACTGAATCCGAAGTGCTGCCCAGGTCCTGACCGATCGGCGTTCAGGGTTTTGGTGACAAGTCAGCCATGCCCTTGAGCAACTCGATCGGCAACGGAAAGACGATGGTCGAGCTCTTGTCGCCGGCAATCGAACTCAGGGTCTGCATGTAGCGCAGTTGCATGGCCCCCGGTTGGCGGCCAAGCATTTCGGCGGCCTGCATGAGTTTTTCCGAGGCCTGCAATTCACCTTCGGCGTGGATCACCTTGGCGCGCCGTTCCCGTTCGGCTTCGGCTTGCTTGGCGATGGCACGGACCATCGATTCATTGAGGTCCACGTGCTTGATCTCGACGTTGGCGACCTTGATGCCCCAGGCGTCGGTCTGGGCGTCGAGTACTTGCTGGATGTCCAGGTTCAACCGTTCGCGTTCGGCCAGCAGTTCGTCCAGTTCGTGTTTACCCAGCACCGCCCGCAACGTGGTTTGCGCCAATTGACTGGTGGCGGCCAGGAAGTCCTCGACCTGGATGATGGCTTTCTGCGGATCGAGCACGCGGAAATACAGCACCGCGTTGACCTTGACCGACACGTTGTCGCGGGTGATCACGTCTTGTGGCGGCACGTCCAGCACCACGGTGCGCAAATCGACCCTGACCATTTGCTGGACCACCGGAATCAGCAGGATCAGGCCGGGGCCCTTGACCTGCCAGAAGCGCCCGAGCTGGAACACCACCCCGCGCTCGTACTCGCGCAGGATGCGGAACGTCGACCCCGCCAGTGCGATGAGCAACAGCAGCAGCGCGACAAGACCCAATTGCAAACCCATGACTATTCTCCGCCCGGCGCCGCGTCAGCCGCGGCCACTTGCAGCAGCAAGCCCTTGCGCCCCACCACCCGCACCCGTTGCCCGGGTTGCAGCGGCGTCGCGCTGAGTACCTGCCATTGTTCTCCTTGCAGATGCACCCAGCCGCCATAGGCGTTGCCGGCCTGCAATGACGTCACCGCCGTCACGCTGCCGAGCAGCCCGGCATCACCACTGACGATGTGGCGCGGTCGGGTTTTCAAGGCGTGTATCACCAGGTAGATCAGTAGCAGCGCGCTGACCACTGCCAGGCCGACCATCAACGGCACGGGCACTTCGGTGTTGGACAGGATCACCGCGCCGATCACGAACATCACGATGCCGCCCAGGCCGATCACGCCGTAATTGGGCAGGGCCGCCTCGGCGATCAGGAACGCGATGCCGAAGGTGATCAGCCAGATCCCCACGGGATTGGGCACCAGCAACACAACCGTGTCGGCAGCGCAGGCCGATCCGCTCAACGCCAACAGCAACGCAACTGCACAGCAACGCGTGTTCACTTGACCCTCCGGGAGAGTCGTGGAGTGGCTCTGAGTACAGTTTAGTTGAGCCTCGACCTGTATGAATTTTGCTCAATTGTCATCGTCGGCCGATGGGCGGATTTCCCGCCGGATCACGCCGGCGGGCCTAGACTTTTACTACGCAAGCAACGCTTTAACCATCGTCTGCCAGCGATCACGGCGGACACCGAGGTGCATCATGCGTATGGCAAGAACCGTGCAGCGAAGCCTGGAGAAGGCTCAATGCGAATATGACATCGTCAGCCACCCCCACTCGGCCAGCAGCCTCGAAACGGCGCGGGTCGCCGGTATTCCTGCCGAACGGGTGGCCAAATCGGTGATCCTCGACGATCACCATGGGCACTACCTGATGGCTGTGCTGCCCGCCAGCCGTCACCTTGACCTGAGCAAGGTCCGCAGCAGCGGTGAGTGGCAGGTTTCCCGCGAAAGCAACCTGGCGCACCTGTTCGACGATTGCGAACGCGGTGCCGTACCGGCGCTGGGTGAGTCCTATGGATTGGAAGTGGTCATCGACCCGCTGCTGACCCGGCAGAAAGACATCTATCTGGAGGCCGGCAACCACGTCAACCTGGTGCGCATGGACATGCCCGAGTTCCTGAAAATGGTGCCCCATGCGGAGGTGCGGGAGTTGAGTCATTGAGGTTTGTGCTGCCAATGCTGACGTCTTCGCGAGCAGGCTCGCTCCCACAGGGGGGAACGAATTTTCCTGTGGGAGCGAGCCTGCTCGCGAATGACCGCGCAGCGGTCCCTAAATTGATCCCCAGGAGTTCAACATGGAAAGCCCGACCCACAACCTGCCATCCCTGTTCAAACAACTCGGCCTGCCGGACGACGCCGAAAGCATCGATAAATTCATCGCCACCCATTCACCGCTAAAACCGGAACTGCACCTTGCGGATGCATTTTTCTGGAGCCCGAGCCAGGCGGAGCTTCTGCGTGAAGAGATACTCGATGACGCAGATTGGGCGGAGGTGGTGGATCAACTGGATGTGATGTTGAGGAAGGGGCGGGGGGTGTAAATAACGGATAGGCGGCGGCTCACAGAGGTTGCTCTGATCGAACTAATTGACCAAAATTAAGACCTTATTTGAGGTCTTAATTATGCAAAATGTTTTGGCCGATATGGCTGTCAGCGTGTCTGAACTAAAGAAAAACCCCTCTGCCGTTTTGAATGGCGCCCATGGAGGGCCCGTCGCGGTGCTCAATCACAATCGCGTCATGGGCTACATGGTTCCTGCCGATGTGTTCGAAGCCATGATGGAGCGCCTTGATGATTTGGAGTTGGCGGAACTCGTGCGTTCTCGTCGTCATGAAACGCCGATCCCGGTAACGCTGGATGACTTATAAGCTCGAATTTCTCCCGTCGGCACGCAAAGAATGGGACAAGCTGGGGCACACAGTACGTGAGCAATTCAAAAAGAAACTGTCAGAGCGGCTTGAGGTGCCTCGAATCCAGTCTGACGCGCTGCATGGCATGCCTGACTGCTACAAGATCAAGCTGAGGTCATCGGGGTATCGACTCGTCTACGAGGTGATAGATGAGCGCATCGTTGTTTCTGTCGTTGCAGTAGGAAAGCGCGAACGCAGTGAGGTGTATGAGCGCGCCAGGAAACGTTGAGGGCTCTCGGCAGGTCGCTGTTATGTATTTGTTTCAAAACTTGACGGAAAATCCTCTCCAATGCAATATTGATAGTTAGCAAACTAACAGTGTGTGTTTTCCCTCGTGCCGAACAACCTCGACGTTCTCCAGATGAACATCAGCAGTGCCATGGTGGTGGCCGCCAGGCATTGGCGCAAAATCTGCCAGACCACGCTGGTCAACTATGGAATCTCCGAAGCCTGCGCCGTTCCGCTGTTGATGATCGGGCGCCTGGGCGAGGGCGTGCGTCAGGTGACGGTGGCGCAGGCCACAGGGATGGAGAGCCCATCGCTGGTGCGCCTGCTGGATCAACTGTGCCATTCCGGTTACGTCTGCCGGACCGAAGATACCCAGGACCGCCGCGCCAAATGCCTGAGCCTGACCGAAACCGGCCGGGAGCTGGTGCAGGCGGTCGAAGTGGAGTTGGTGCGCTTGCGCCAGGAAGTCCTTGAAGGCATTGACCCGAGTGATCTGGAAGCTACGCTGCGGGTACTGAGAGCTTTTGAAGCGGCCACGCCGCCATCGGTGGCCAACTCTTGAACGGATTTTTCGCAGGCATGCCCCCGGCGCGAGACTGGTTCTACGGGGTCCGCACCTTCGCCGCATCGATGATCGCGCTGTACATCGCCCTGCTCATGCAAATGCCGCGTCCGTACTGGGCGATGGCCACGGTGTACATCGTTTCCAGCCCGTTTCTCGGCCCTACCAGTTCCAAGGCGTTGTACCGGGCAATCGGCACCTTTATCGGCGCGGCGGCGGCGGTGCTGTTCGTGCCGATGTTCGTGCAGAGCCCCTACGTGCTGGTGGTGGTGATTGCACTGTGGACCGGCACGCTGCTGTTTCTGTCCCTGCATTTGCGCACCGCGAACAACTACGCCTTGATGCTCGCCGGCTATACCTTGCCGTTGATCGCCCTGCCGGTGGTGAACAACCCGCTTGGGGTGTGGGACGTGGCCGAGGCGCGGACCGAAGAAATCTTTCTGGGCATCGCGGTGGCGGCGGTGGTCGGTGCCATGTTCTGGCCGCGGCGCCTGGCGCCGGTGTTCAATGATTCGGTGAGCAAATGGTTTACCGATGCATCGACCTACAGCCTGCGTTTCCTCAGTCGCAACGTGCAGCCTGAAGAAGTCAGTGCGTTGCGCGCATCGATGGTCGCCACCTTCAACTCCCTGGAGTTGATGATCGGTCAGTTGCCCCACGAAGGTTCGCGTCCGCAGACGGTGCGCAACACCAAGGAGTTGCGTGGGCGGATGATTCATCTGCTGCCGGTAGTCGATGCCCTCGACGATGCGCTTTATGCCCTGGAACGACGTACGCCCGAGCTTGTGGACAAGTTCGCGCCGTTGCTGGCGGCCACCACCGAATGGCTCGGGCACAAGGATGCCGACCTCGACCGCTGGCAAGCACTCAAGGATCAACTGGAAGCCCTGCAACCTGCCCCTGAAGCGCTGGATGACCGCAAGCAACTGCTGTTCTCCAACGCGATTTACCGTCTCGGCGAGTGGATCGACTTGTGGCAGGACTGCCGCAGCCTGCAATACGCCATCCAGTGCGAAAGCCAGGACAGCTGGCGCGCGGTGTATCGGCACTGGCGGCTGGGGCGGCTGTCCCCGTTTCTGGATCGCGGCCTGATGTTGTATTCCGCGGCTTCCACCGTCACCGCGATTATCGTGGCCTCGGTGTTGTGGATACTGCTCGGCTGGACCGATGGCGGCAGCGCCGTGATCCTGGCAGCGGTGGCGTGCAGCTTCTTCGCCTCGATGGACGACCCGGCGCCGCAGATTTACCGGTTCTTTTTCTGGACGGCGATGTCGGTGGTGTTCGCCAGCCTTTATCTGTTTCTGGTGCTGCCCAATCTGCATGACTTTCCGATGCTGGTGCTGGCGTTTGCCGTGCCGTTCATTTGTGTCGGCACCCTGACGGTCAAGCCGCAGTTTTACCTGGGTATGCTGCTGACCCTGGTCAACACCTCGTCATTCATCAGCATTCAGGGCGCCTACGACGCCGACTTCCTCAGCTTCGCCAACTCCAACCTGGCCGGTCCCATGGGGCTGCTGTTCGCGTTCATCTGGACCCTGATCGCCCGGCCGTTCGGGGCCGAGCTGGCAGCCAAGCGCCTGACCCGTTTCAGCTGGCGTGACATTGTCGGCCTCTCCGAGCCGGCCACGTTGTCCGAACATCGGCTGTTGGGCATAAAGATGCTCGATCGGCTGATGCAGCACCTGCCGCGCCTGGCCATGACCGGCCAGGACTCCGGCGTGGCACTGCGGGAAGTGCGGGTGGCGCTGAATCTGCTGGACCTGCTCGCCCATACGCCGCGGGTCCTCGGTGTGCCGCAGGTGTTGCTGCGCCAGGTAGTCGCCGAGGTTGGCGAGTACTTCAAGGCCTGTCTCAAGGCCGGTGAGCGCTTGCCGGCACCGAGCCCGCTGCTGATGACCCTCGACCGCACGCGTCGCGCCCTCAGCGGTGCCGGCGATGACGAAACCCGTCGGCATCTGCTGCACGCCCTGAGCGGCCTGCGCCTGGCACTGTTGCCCGGCGTCGAATTCGTCGGCACCGCCGAACCCGAAGAACCGCTTCCCCATGGCATTGATGGAGCGCCTTTATGATCGGTGACCTGGATGTCAGCGGGGTGTTTCTGCCCACGCTGCTGGTGCTGATGGGCATTACCTATGTGTTGTACCTGTTGGTGCACGGGGTGCTGACGCGCCTGCACTTTTACCGTCTGGTCTGGCACCGGGCATTGTTCAACGTGGCCCTCTACGCCCTGCTGCTTGGCGCCGTGGACTCACTCAGTCGATACCTGATGACATGAAAAAACCCTTTCTAACCCTTGGTCGCGTGGTGTTGACCCTGCTGATCGTGAGCTTCGCCGTGGTCGTGGTCTGGCGCATGGTGATGTATTACATGTTCGCGCCCTGGACCCGCGATGGGCACATCCGTGCCGACATCGTGCAAATCGCGCCGGATGTATCCGGGCTGATCCAGCAAGTGGAGGTACGCGACAACCAGTTGGTCAAGCGCGGTCAGGTGCTGTTCAGCATCGATCCGGACCGCTTCAAGCTGGCACTGCGCCAAGCGAAAGCGGCTGTCGCCGACCGCGAAGAAACCCTGGCCCAGGCCCAGCGCGAGGCCAAGCGAAACAAAGGCCTCGGTAACCTGGTGCCGGGTGAGCAACTGGAAGAAAGCCAGTCGAAAGTGGCCCGCGCCCAAGTGGCCTTGATGGAAGCCCAGGTAGCGGTGGACAGCGCGCAGCTGAACCTCGACCGCTCGGTGATCCGCAGCCCGGTGGATGGCTACGTCAACGACCGTGCGCCACGGGCCCAGGAGTTCGTCAGCGCCGGGCGTCCGGTGTTGTCGGTGGTCGACAGCAATTCGTTCCACATCGACGGCTATTTCGAAGAAACCAAACTGAACGGCATCCATATCGGCCAGAGCGTCGACATCCGGGTGATCGGCGACAATGCGCGCTTGCGCGGGCACGTAGAAAGCATCGTTGCCGGTATCGAAGACCGCGACCGCACCAGCGGCAACAACCTGCTGCCCAACGTCAACCCGGCCTTCAGTTGGGTGCGCCTGGCCCAACGGATTCCGGTGCGCATCGCTTTCGATGACGTGCCGGAAGATTTCCGCATGATCGCCGGGCGCACCGCCACGGTATCGATCATCGACGATCAGCCACGGGAGCCGGCGCAATGAGCAAGGCCTCGGGTTTGGCGGTCGCCGGTTTGGGTTTGCTGCTGTCGGCGTGCCAGATGGTCGGGCCGGATTATCACTTGCCCGAAGAGGCGGCTGTCCATCGTCCAGATATCCAGGGCGATCTGGCGGTCGACGGCAAAACGGTGGTGTCCGCACCGGTGCCGGCCGATTGGTGGCGCCTGTACAAGGACCCGCGACTCGACCAACTGGTACAGCAGGCCATGGCCTCCAACACCGATTTGCGCGTGGCGGCGGCCAGCCTGTTGCGGTCTCGCGCTCAGGTGGATGAGGCCGAAGCGGCGGGCGGCTGGAGCGGCGGCGTGCAGATGGGTGCCCAGCGCTTGCAGGAGTCCGGCCAGGCGTTCCTGATACCGGAGAAAGTGCCGGTGGCCAACATTGGCGACATCGGCATCAGCGCGTCCTACCAGTTCGACCTGTTCGGTACCTTGCAGCGCGGTATCGAAGCGGCCAAGGCCAATGCCGATGCGACGCAGGCCGCCGCCGATACGGCACGCATCACCGTTGTGGCCGACGTGGTACGGGCCTACACCCAAGTGTGCGCGGCCAATGAAGAGCGGGAAATCGCCCAGCACTCCCTCGACCTGCAAGCGCAAAGCACCACACTGATCCAGCGCCTGCGCGATGCCGGGCGTGGCGACGAAACCCAGGTCACCCGCTCGCAAACCCAATTCAAATCCCTGCGCGCCGACATGCCGCGCTATGAGGCCTCACGTCAGGCCGGGCTGTATCGCCTGTCGATGTTGCTGGCCAAACCGGTGGACCAACTGCCGGCCGGCACCGCCACCTGCGACGAGCTGCCGAAAATCGCGCAATTGGTCCCGGTGGGCGATGGCGCCGCGCTGCTCAAGCGTCGCCCGGATGTGCGGCAGGCCGAGCGACGGCTGGCGGCTGCGACGGCCGGTATCGGTGTCGCCACGGGTGAGCTGTACCCGAATATCAGCATCGGCGCGACCATCGGTACCGTCGGTATCCTCGACGATCTCGGCGACCCGTCGACCAACCGCTGGGGCTTCGGCCCGTCGCTGACCTGGAAGGTGCCGACCAACGGCGCCCGGGCGCGCATCCGCGAAGCCGAAGCGGTGACCCAGGCGACGCTGGCGCATTTCGATGGGGTGGTGCTCAACGCGATTCGTGAAACCCAGACCAGCCTTGCCCAATACACGGCCTTGCTGCAACGCCGCGACGCCTTGGCCGATGCCGAGCAATCGGCAAAACTGGCGGCAGAACAGACCCATCGCTTCTTCCAGGCCGGCCGTGAATCGTTCCTGGCGGACCTGCAAGCGACCCGCACCTACACGGATGTCACGGCGCAATTGGCCGCTGCCAACACCCAGGTAGCCGCCAGCCAGATCGATTTGTTCCTTGCGTTGGGCGGCGGCTGGGAAAGCGGACGAACGCAAGCGTCGAACTCCGGCAAACCCTGAGGCCGTTGCTATGCTTTGAAGTGTTGGAAGGGCGCCTCGTGCAAAGCGCCCTTTCTTCGCACAAGGCTCGCGCAGGTCAGGGGGAAACCAATAATGAAAAACCCTTATGCTCTCGGCTTCTGGTGCGCCATCGTGGCATTAGTGCTGCTGTCGGCCACCTATTTCTATGGCGTCATGCTGGCCCACCAGATCGACAAGGCTCTGGTGTTCCTCGACAGTGCCGTCGCGTTGATAGCCGTGATGTCCGTTGCGGTGGTGGCCTGGGCCTCGGTCCAGAATCAGCGCATCAAAAAAAGACAACTCGAACAAGGCAAGACCCTGGTCCTGATCTGGGATACCAAGGTGGCGTTGCGTCGTGTCGAAACGGTGTTCGACCGTTATTTCTGGGGCAGTTACTGGCAACCGGGGCGCACGTTCCAGGAAGTCATGGGCGAATTGACCGGCACGCCGCTGGAAAAAAGCCTCGAAAACCTGAAAAAACAATGCCTGGCGCTGGACCGGCAAGTGGCTGACGACGGTCGGCACTGGCTCAGCAATGCCCGGGAGCTGGCTGATGTCGCCACGGCCATGGCCCGCGAACGTTATCAACTGGACGTCTGCGACCCGCGCGCGGAAGTGACGGGCGGAGCGGTGATCAACCGCGACTTCGAAGTGCTGGTGTACACCTGGACGGCGCGGCTTAAAAGCTTTGATCATCAGCTGGATGAGATTGAAGTCCAGTATTCCTGATTCTCTGTTGGCAAGACTGACGCCTTCGCGAGCAGGCTCGCTCCCACAGGGGAATGCATTACAATGTGGGAGCGAGCCTGCTCGCGAAGGCGATCGAACAGCTGCACCCCCAAGACACTCTTTCACCTTTAATCATTGGGCCGTTCGTCGCGCCTGATGCTAATCTGCATTCCACTTTCAGCGCAGTCGAGCCGCAACCCGTCATGGGTTCAGGGAAGACGACCACACTTTCAACAACGGACATTGAACGGGTCATACATGAACAAATCAGCAGGCGTGCTACTGGGAATTGTTGTCGCAATCGGTGCCATCAGCGCAGGCGGCGCCTGGTTCACCGGCACCAAGCTCGAAGGTGTGTTGAATACCTCGATTGCCGATGCCAACAAGGAGCTGCAAGCGGCCATGGTCGGTTCCAACGGCACCGCGTCGCTGGAGCTGGTGTCGCTGGAGCGTCATGTATTCAGCAGCACCGCGCACTATCGCCTCAAGGGCGAAGGTGAAATGTTCGGCGAAGCACCGGTCGAGCTGTTGTTTGTCGACCACATCGAACACGGCCCGTTGCCGTTCTCACGGCTGATGTCGTTGAAGTGGCTGCCGGTCCTGGCGACCAGTCACTACGAACTGGAAAAGACCCCGCTCACCGAGAAGTGGTTTGCCGCCGCCAAGGACAAATCCCCACTGACCGGCGTGGTCAACATCGGCTATGACAACGCCACCAACGGCACCTTCGAGTTGCAGCCGCTGGAAATGGCGCTGGATGACAAGTCGAGCATGAAATTCTCCGGCCTGAGCATGGACGTCGACGCCAGCGCCAAGGCGCAGAAGGTCAAGGCCAACGGCTACATGGACAGCCTGAAGGTGACCACCGTTTCCGAAGACCAGGCACCGGTGCAGGTTGAGTTGAACGGCCTGACCCTGGCCAGCAACCTGACCAAAAGTACCTACGGTTTCTATGTCGGCGAGAACGTCCTTGAACTGGCCAGCGGCAAATCGACTTTTGGCGTCAAGCAGTCGGTGCTGGACTTCAAGAAATTCGAGATGAAAAACCTGACGGAAGAAAAGGGCAGCAACGCCTCCGGGCGTGCGGACTACAAGGTCGGCGAAGTGTCCCTGAACGGCAAGGCCATCGGCTCCGGTGCGCTGACCATGAGCGTGAAGAACCTCGACATTCCGGCCACGATGTCGTTGATGCAGGTCTACCAGAGCAAACTGCAGCCGTATGAGCGTGCGGCGGCCGAAGCGACGGCAGCAGGCCTGCCGGCACCGGAGCTGAAACTGACCGAAGCCGAAGAGGCATTGCTCAAATCCAGCCTGGAAAAACTGCTGGCGGCCGGTCCGCAGGTGGCCCTGGAAAACCTGTCATTCAACACCGCCAACGGTGAGAGCCGCGCCAACATGGTGCTCGACCTGACCAAGCCACAAGCCATCGACCTGCCGACCGATCAGTTGGTCAGGCAGTTGATCGCGTTGCTGGACTTCAAACTGAAAGTGTCCAAACCCATGCTGGTCGATGTGCTCACCGTGCAGTCGCAAATCGACGGTCAGACCGACGCCAAGCTGATTGCCGATCAGGCCACCGCCACCGCGGACATGTTCAGCAGCATGGCGGTCGGCAGCCAACTGGCAAAACTGGACGGCAACAACATCGTCACCAACTTGCGTTACGCCAACAATCAGGTGGACTTCAACGGCCAGAAAATGACCGTCGAAGAGTTTGCCGGTTTTGTCATGAGCAAGTTTGCGGAAACCGGCGCCACCGAATAACGGCGGCCGTTTACCCGGTAACGCCCGGCCTCTGCATCGCGCAGGTGCCGGGCGTTTTGCTGTACGGCATCTCTAAGGAACGTCACGGATCAGGCGCCATGCCTCTTCCCAGGGCAAGGGTTGTTTCATCCGCTCGGCGAGCATCGCCATGGCCCGGTCCATCTCGCAGGCTACCGCCGCCGATACCACGCCATTTTTTCCGAACAGGCCGATGAAGGGCGGATCGTAAGGGTCGCCCTTGAACTCGACTTCGTCCCAGGCCTCGGCGTGCCCGAGGTAGTCGTAGGTCTTGCCGAAATGCCAGGTCCAGAAAAACGGCACGTCGAGGTAATGCTCGTCCCCGCCCAGCATATTGGCCGCAGCGATCCGCGCCTGCTGTTGGGCCAGTCGCCAGTGTTCGATGCGCACGTATTGGTTGTTCAGCGGGAAGGTGGCGATATCGCCAGCCGCCCAGAGGCCGTCGGCCACACGCATTGCGCCGTCGACACGCAGCGACTGATCCTGCTCTTTCGCCAGCCCGGTGAAGGCGGCGGTGGCTGGCGTGACGCCAATGCCGACCAGCACCAGATCGGCCGCCAGGCGTTGGCCATTGTCCAGACGCACGGCTTCGACCTTGTCCGTTCCCTCGATTTGCGCCGCATTGCCCTCGGTATGAAACATCACGCCATGGGCTTCATGTTGCGCGCGAATGGCCTTGCCGACCGTTTCGCCGAACTGTTTGGCAAATGGCACTGCGTGGCGGGCCAGCACGGTCACGTCCAGGCCAAGCTGGCGCAGGGACGAGGCGGACTCCATGGCAATGAAACTGTCGCCGATGATCACCACCCGTTGGCCGGCGCTGGCGTTGTTCAGAATCTGCTGCGCATGGGCTCTGGAGCGTAAAACGAACACCTGCGGCAAGTCGGCGCCGGGCAGCGTCAACAGCTTGGGTTCGCCGCCGGTGGCCAGCAGCGCGGCGTCGTAGGTCAGTGATTGGCCGTCAGTCAGCCGCAGTGTGCGGTTTGATGCGTCCAGGCTGGCCACTTCGCCCTGCAGGCGCTCGATGCGCTGCTCGCGGTAAAACGCCTCGTCGCGCAGCGGCGGGACTTCCTGCGGCGGCATTTCCCCGGCGATCACGTATTTGCTCAGCGCGGTGCGGTCGTATCCGGCCTCGGCTTCGCGGTCGATCAACAGCACCCGCCCACCGAAGCCTTTCTCGCGCAACGCCGCCGCTGCCGCCGTGCCTGCCGCGCCAGCACCGATAATAATGAAGGTTCGTGGATCGTCGGCCGGTGGCGTGTGGGCGTCCGATAATGGCTGGTCGCCGACCCAGATATCGCCGTCACGCACCTCGAGGGGATAGCGCTTGAGACTGTCCAGGGCTGGCGGTTCACACAGGCCGCCATCCTCGATCCGAAACTGCGCCTTGTGCCATGGACAGGTCAGGCGACCGTTGCATACCGCACCGTCAGCCAGCGGGGCGCCGGCATGCGGGCATTCGGCCTGATAAGCGCGAAGTTGCTCACCGGCCCGCAACAGCAGAATCTTGCTGCCCTGGACTTGCACTTCCAGACCCCGGTCTTCGGGCACATGGGTGACACGCGCAACGCGATGCAGAGTCATGATTGCTCTCCAGTCAGACGTTTACTTATGAGTCTGGCGCTTATCGCGAGGTTCAGCCAACTCCCCCTGCCACGGCGTGAACGGTCCGGCTATAGTTTGCACGCCGACGACGGCCCAACACGCACAAGGTGCTCCGGAATGACCCGATTGACCTCAATCAACGCTTGGCTCGCAGCCGCCGCTGTCGCCCTTTGCGTGCAGTTCCCGGCGCAGGCCCAGGAACGCTTCACCCTGAACATTCCCGGAGTTTCCGATGACCGTCTGTTCACGTCGGCCGCTGCGAGCGATTCGGCGGGCTGTGGCGGACACAACATTTCCCCGGCATTGAACTGGAACACCGGCCCGGCCGCCACCCAAAGCTACGCCATCGTCATGCACGACCCGGACGGCCAGAAAGGCCAGGGCATCGATCAGTGGGTGCATTACGGCATCAAGGCCGGTACCCACCAAATCCCGGCCGGTGCCGGGAGCAAACCCGGCCTCGAGGGCGTTGGCGGTACCAACAGCCAGAACACCACCGGCTACATCGGCCCTTGCCCGCCCGTTGGCGACAGCGCGCACCACTACATCATCCAGATCTACGCCCTGGACCTGGCCCCGGACGCCTTGCCCGCCGGCCTGACCCGTGTGCAGCTGCTGGAAAAAATCAAAGGCCACGTCCTGAGAAACAGCAGCGTGGTGCGGCGCTATCACCGCTAAAGGCGGATTTACAGAAAACTGAAGTGCGCAGCATGGCTGGGATTTGGCATCCGCCCCCGAAAGCGCGCACTATCAGGCCATAGCCGATGCGTTGGAGGATGCCGTGGCAAAAAAAATCGACCGCATCGCCCAAATGCTCAACTGCCCGCAAAAGGGTGAGGAACTACGGCGAGCGATTACCGAGAGTCGCAAGGATTTTCTGCTGAACCAGCCGGAAGAAGACGTTGTTGAAGACGACGACCTTGAAGAGGAGCTTTGCGAGGACGACGAGGACGATGATGAGTACGACGAGTTCGACTGGACGACAGAATGAAAAAAACCGCCTTTGGCGGTTTTTTTGTTTAGTGCGTAACCGGTGCGTAGGATCGAATGACTGATTTTTAAAGAATTTTGGTAGTCCATTTCCGAGATTGTTCGGAACCACCGCTCAAGCGGTAGTTTGGTTAAAGTTTGTAGTTACCATGGGGCATCGCTTCCTGGGAGCAACCAATGAAAGCCGAGAAAACCATTGCCACCTATCGTCGTTTGAGGACCTTACCTCTATGGCGGCTTCTAGCATCGGACCACGGTCCTCTGGTCTTGGGGTTGCTTCAGACTCTTCTCTATGAGAACGACCGTAGTCTGCCGGCCTCTATCTTTCACGAGCGTATTGAACGAGAGCTCGAAGAGCTACGGGCGCGAGGCGAAAAGCTGGCGACAGCACAGATCTATGTTGCGGGATGGCTGGCGGACGGGTACCTCGAGAGACGCTTTCCACCGGGTGCTTCAGAGGAAGAGTACGAGCTGACTACCGCTGCTGTAGAGGCGGTTCGTTTTGTTTCAAACATGGAGCAGCCTTACTCGGCGGCAACTGAGAGCCGTTTGACGTTGGTTATTCAGGCACTCGTTCATTTGGCCGAGGATACCGATCAGGATAAACATCGTCGTATCGATCGCTTGTTAACTGAGCAGGCTCGTATCAGCAAAGAAATAGAAGCCATTCAGAATGGGACGATTCGAGTACTTGCCGATGCATCAGCGGTGGAACGAGCACGCGAAATCATCGCATTAGCTGACGGTCTGACAGGCGACTTTCGCCGCGTTCGCGACCAATTCGATCAGCTCAATCGAGGGCTGAGGGAGCGGATCATGGACAACGATGGCAATCGGGGGGACACACTTGGCTCTCTTTTCGCCGGGATAGACCTGATCGGTGAAAGTGAGGCGGGTAGAACATTTTCTGCGTTTTGGCGATTACTCACAGATCCTGAACAGGCGGCCACTCTAGACCAAGCGCTGGATAGCGTGATGTCGAGGGAGTTTGTATCCCTTCTAGACGGCAAAGACCGGCGTTTTTTGCTTCGTATGACGCGTAATCTGCTGGAACAGGGAGGAGCGGTCCACGAGGTCCTGCAAACCTTTGCTCGCAGCCTTCGGCACTTCGTACAAAGTCGTGAGTACCTTGAGCAGCGACGCCTGAACCAACTACTCAAAGATGCTCAGCGTGCAGCTTTGGCATTGAAGGATGAGGTCAAGGCCACAGAAGCATTGAATTACAGCCTAGATTTGACCAGCTCCAAAATCTGGTCGTACTCCCAATGGGGGCTCTACGACCCGTCTCTACAGGCTTTACCGGATCAAATGCGTGAAGGCGATGCCCCACCCATCGATTTGGAGTCTGTGGGAAATCTGGTAGCCCAGTCGGAGATCGATTTTCGCACCTTAAAAGCTAATGTTCGTGAGGTACTTACCCTCAGAGCTCAGGCCACCATTGCAGAGGTCCTTGAACTGTTTCCTGCTGAGCAGGGGCTTGGAAGCGTAATCGGACTGCTGGCACTCGGCAGCCGTCACGGTTTCAGGGGCCAAAGCCACGAAATGGTGAACTGGCTGGGAGGGGACAATCGGGCGCGTGGGGCACGCATACCCACTCTGATATTCACAAGGGAGCGAATTGATGAACTGGTCTGAACATTTCCCTCCAGGGTTGCCGGATTCTGAACCGGAAAGCGAGCCCCCGAAGCCAGTTGAACACGAAAACGCAAATGCATTGTTCGTTAACGACAGTGGTGAATTACCGCTTGATGCTCGTCGTGCATTAGTGCAGCTGCTTGCGGGGCCTTCTTTGGATGGAAGACGGCACTCAAAGCTCTGGCCGGTGCTGATGCGTGATGAGGCGGTGATTCGCCGTCGTCTTGCAGATTTGTTCCTGGAATTGGTCATTGATGTTGATCTGGAAGTGGCCTTTACCCGTCAGGCAGACACCGGAGACCTTGAGGTTCCCAGACTACTTCGCCGTGCCCATTTGACCTTCATTGACTCCATTTTGCTGCTACATCTGCGGCACTTGCTGACTCAAGCTGAAGCCCGAGGAGAGCGGGCTGTTGTCTCGGTTGAAGAAATCGTCGAGTTTCTTCATTTGTATGAGCGAGCCGGCAGTACTGATCGTGCGGGTTTTACCAAGCGGATACACGCGTCTATTGAGAAAATCAAAAAGCACAGCATTTTGCAGAAAATCCGCCACGGCGCAGATCGATTCGAAATTTCTCCAACTCTGAAGCTACTTTTCTCAGCAGAGGAAATACAGCTTCTTACCAGCCTGTACCAACGAATGGCTGCGGGCGAGTTGTCCATGGATCGGGACAACTTTACTCAAAATCAAGGAGCAGACGAATGATTCCAGTTCCTCAAACCGGCTTGTTGTTTGAACGAGAGCAGTTCCGAATGTCGCGGTTGCAGGTGTTCAACTGGGGCACATTTTCCGGTATCCACGACGTCCCTATCTCAGATCGTGGTTTTCTCTTTGTCGGTCGTTCTGGTGCAGGAAAATCGACTCTACTAGACGCATTTTCAGCTTTGCTGGTTCCGCCTCAGTGGGTGGATTTCAATGCGGCCGCGCGAGAGGCGGAGAAGACCGGTCGGGACCGTAATCTGGTCAGCTACGTGCGGGGTGCCTGGGCAGAGCAGAAAGATGGCGAATCCGGTGAAATCGCTACTCGCTATCTGCGCACGGGGACGACCTGGTCGGCTTTGGCACTCACTTACCGCAACGAGCTTGGCCAGAAGGTCGTGCTCGTTCGACTTTTCTGGATACGCGGCAATGCCAACGGTTTAACCGACGTTAGCCTTCAGTACCTAATTTTCGAGAGAGATTTCGATCTACGCGAACTGGACGCGTTTGCACAATGGAATTTTGACGTACGCAAGCTGAATCAAGCATTTCCGGAGGCCTTCAGCCAAAACAAATTTCGGGCTTACTGCGAGCGCTTTTGCCGAATTCTTGGAATAGAGAGCGAAATGGCGCTTCGATTGCTCCATAAGACGCAATCGGCCAAAAATCTGGGAGATCTCAATAATTTCCTCCGTGATTTCATGCTCGACAAACCCCCGACCTTTGAAGTGGCCGACCGGTTAGTGAGTGAGTTCGCAGAGCTTAACGGTGCGCATCAGGCGGTGGTCACTGCTCGTGAGCAGGTCCAGACTCTTGTTCCGGCGCGCGACATGCATGAAGGGATGCAAACACTGCAGCTTGAGCGTAGTGGTCTTCAAGAGTTGCAGGCGGGAATCGACAACTATCGAGAAACGCTACGCATTGACTTGTTAGAGAAACATATTGCGGAACTACTCATTCAATCTGAAGGGCAGCAAGGAGAGCGGGACCGTCGTAAAGCAATTCTCGGTAACCATACAACCGGGTTGCATGATCTGGAGCGTCAGCACCGAGAAATGGGTGGGGACCAGATCGAGCAATGGAAGACCGAAGTTGCAACGCTCGCAGAGCAGCGAGCTGAACGATTGCGTAAGCGTGAACAGGCCAACGAGGCTTGCAAAAAGCTTGGCTGGAGCTTGCGGGAGACGCCTCAGGGATTCGCCGAGCAGGTAGGTGAAGCGCGGGAAGAAATTGAGCAATGGGAAAGTGGAAGCAATGATTGCCTGGGGCAGCAGGTCCGGCTTACCAGCGAAAAACAGCAGGCAGAAACCGCATTCACGTCTACCGTGAAAGAGGTTGAGGCGCTTAGGCGTCAACCGTCCAACATCCCGGCGGAAATGTTGGAGCTACGTAATGAGATTGCCTCAGCCATCGGCCTGGCGGATAACGCATTGCCTTTCGTCGGGGAGCTAATTGAAGTCAAAGTCGACGCTGGGTCATGGCAGGGCGCTATTGAACGGGTTTTGCGCGGTTTCGCACTGTCACTGCTAGTGGACGAGCGACACTATGCTGCATTGTCGACCCATCTGAACAACACGCAGCTTGGGAAACGTCTGGTTTATTACCGCACAGGGCGGGTGGAGTCGTTTCAATCCAAGCCCATCAGCAACGACTCTCTTGTCCTCAAGCTGAACGTCAAGGACGGGGCACAGGCGAACTGGCTGAAAAACGAATTGCAGCAACGATTCAACTACAGTTGCGTTGATTCCGTGCAGATGTTTCGAAACGCGGAGCGAGCCCTCACGAAGGAAGGGCAAATCAAGCATAGTAAAACCCGACACGAAAAGGATGATCGTCGTAAAGTCGATGACCGTCGCAATTGGGTATTGGGCTTCAATAACCGCGACAAACTGGAGCTATTCGAACAACAGGCACGGCAGTTGGCCGACCAGGTTGGCGAGCTCAGCCGTAAACTCAAAGTGCTTGTGGATCACGATAAGGCGCAGCGAGCTCGCGCTATGCATTGGCAGACGCTGGTGAACTTGCGTTGGCAAGAGATTGATGCCGCTGCGGTTCTTGATCGAATCTCGACGTTGGAACGACAAATCAGGGATGTTCAATCTGGGAATATTGCTCTGCAACAAATCGGCGAGCAGATTGAATCGCTGAGAAAGCAAATTGAAAAGGCCAGCGAGTCGTTACGTGAAATCGAGGTTGCTGAGGCAGCTACCTGCTTGCTGATCGCCACTCAGCAGAAAAAACTTCAGGAACTTCAAGTCGATGACTCTCTCGTTGCGCTGACGCCTGATCAACAGCGAGGTCTTGCAGAGCGTTACTCCAATCTGCCAGATATTGTCCGGCTTGAAAATCTCGATCGCCTGACCACTCTTCTTGAAAGAAAAATGCGCGATGAGATCGGGGACTTCAGTTTAAAAATTAGTCAGCTCGCCAACGGTGTTGAGCAACACTTTGCCGAGTTCAAGCGCAGATGGCCTCTCGACGCGGGGGATCTGGACACTAGCTTGCTGAGTGCAGCAGATTTTTTCGCAAAACTGATTCGATTGGAAACCGATGGTCTACCTGCGTATGAGCAGCACTTCTTCGATCTCTTGCGTAATCAAAGTCATCAGAATCTTGCGGCACTCTCTACTTATTTGAACGACGCCAGAAAGGCGATTCTGGAACGTATGGAATTGGTGAACGAAAGTCTCAATCAAGTGCCATTCAACCAGAGCGCCAGCCAGAAAACGTATCTTCACATCGATGCCAATGATCGACAGTTGCCCGCTGTCAGGGAGTTCAAGCAGGATATCCAGGAAGCCATGCGTCACGCCTGGTCGGATGATCGTGAATTTGCCGAGTTGCGATTCATGACATTACGTCGACTCGTCGACAAACTTTCCAGTCAGGAGCCTGAGCAGAAACGATGGCGTGATGCGGTGCTGGACGTACGTCAACACGTTGAATTCATCGGTCGTGAAATGGATGAAGAGGGCGTCGAGGTCGAAATCTATCGAAGTGGTGCGGGTAAATCGGGCGGGCAACGCCAGAAGCTCGCCACGACCTGTCTGGCCGCCGCTCTCAGATACCAATTGGGTGGTAACGAACACGGTGTTCCCATGTATGCGCCGGTTGTCCTCGACGAGGCATTCGACAAGGCGGACAACGAGTTCACAACGCTGGCGATGAACATATTTACCAATTTCGGTTTTCAGATGATTGTGGCGACCCCCCTAAAGTCAGTGATGACGTTGGAGCCCTTTATCGGTGGCGCTTGTTTTGTGGATATCAGCGACCGTCGAACCTCTGGTGTTTTGTTGATCGAATACGACGACGATCGTCGCAGGCTCAAGTTGCCGGAGCATGCCAGGGAAGGGGAAAACGTTGAAGACGCCTAAGGAAGTGCACACGCAGCTGACCAGAAAATTTCAGAATAAGCACCGCGAATGGCTACAGGTGCAAATTGCGCAAGAAGTTCACCTCTCCCTTTGGCCTTTGGAGATCAATCTGGGTGTCCCGACGGAGCAGGAAGCGTTGCGCCAACCTGATGGCGTTCTAAGCTGGGTGCATGCCTGGCAAAGTTGGCAGGGTGCAGGCGTTTTAGTTTGGGGCGAGCGCCGCTGGCGATCCTTGGGAACCCAGCGCGTTCCGGAAAGGCTGCTGTTAGAGGGGCCTGCAGACGTCGCTGTTTGGGTCGGTGAAAGCGCACGATGGGCAAGAGCCCTGGACCGTTATGCGGCATTAGTCGAACGATGGCCTGTATTGGACGGGGTGGTTGCTCGGTATTTCAATGTGCTGGCTGACTACAGTGATGTGGATTTCACCCGGCTCATCGAGATGTTGACCTGGATTAGCGAACATCCCGACTCAAACCTCTTCCCCCGACAATTGCCCATAGCTGGTGTCGACAGCAAATGGTTGGATGGTCGTAAAGCTCTGGTGGCCGAACTTCTGGCTCACTTACAAAGTGATCCACTGGGTAGTCGTGATTTCTTTCAGCGGTGTGGGCTCAGGCCATTGCCCCAACTAATGCGCCTGAGGGTCCTGGATCCTCTGCTCCGGCGTCAGTTAGGTGGACTAGGCGATATTAGTGCGCCTTTGGAACAGATATCGGCCTTGAATTTGTCCGTGGATCGAGTGTTCATCGTCGAGAACCTCCAGACGGGGTTGGCCTTCGATGAACTCCCCGGGACGGTCGTTATCATGAGACTAGGCTACGCCGTCGACGTTCTTGGGCAACTTCCCTGGCTCGCCAACAAAAAGTGTTTCTACTGGGGGGATTTGGATACACATGGCTTCGCTATTTTGAGTCGAGCGCGAAGTTACTTGCCAGAGCTGCAAACCCTGATGATGGATGAGCACACATTGCTTTCCCATCAGCCCCTTTGGGGAGAAGAAAAGGATCCCCACCTTGCACTGAATTTACCCAACCTCTTCGCTTCGGAGCAGCTTCTTTATGAGAAGCTCAAGCAAAACACGCTAGGGCAGAATGTGCGATTGGAACAAGAGCGAATAAGCTGGGATTTTGCTTGGAACACCATACGACATCTTGGCGAGGATTAACTGTCTGAGGTGACACCTCTTGTGGATACGAGACTGCGGCTACACGAAGTGAGTTAGTTGTAATCGGATTTTGGCAGGTCACTAAGCACAAGCGCAGCCATCCCATCCAGTCGTGCTTTGACCTTCTCCCAGTTCGGCATCACCTGCGTCAACAACCGATAAAAGCGCTCACTGTGGTTGTGTTCAGCGATATGACAGAGTTCATGAAGGATGACGTAGTCAATGCACTCGCGGGGTGTTTTGACCAGGTGAGGATTCAAGGTGATCCGACCTTTCGGCGAGCAACTGCCCCATTGGGTTTGCATCGCTTGAATACGCAACGGCGGTTCATCTGCTACCCAAAGCGTCTGTTCGAGTAGGGCCTGCAGGCGACGATCGAACACATCCCGCGCGCGGGCTCTGTACCAGGCCCTTAGCAGTTCGCGAACATTTTCTGCAGTTTTGTGCCTGACAGAAACTTCCAGCTTTCCTCGCAACATACGGACTTGAGGCGTGTCTGCGGGAGCCTCTATCACCTTGAGCACATGCTGCTTGCCCAAGTAATAGTGGCTCTCCCCACTGACATATTGACGAGGCGTGACATGCGTCAGCAGCGCTCGAAACTGTCGCAACTGCTGGTAAATCCAACGGCCACGATGCTTTAACGCCTGCAATACATCTTCGTCGCTGGCGGTAGCCGGTGCCTGTACCGACACCCGGCAATCAGGATCTACTTTGATCAGCAGGCGTTGCACCTGTCGCGCCTTGGGTGCCCGCTCAACCACAATCAGTTCATCGGCATAGTGGAAGCTCAACCAGTGCTTGGTCGGGCGTCCAATAGCTTCAGACAGGAGTATGGGAACACTCATGCAGCACTCAAGCCCACACGGGTGATCTGAACGACCCATTCAACGATGGTTTTTGCCTGATCCATCCCTGCACCAATGGCTTTGCACTCCTTGAACATCAGCGGCAGCAGTTTTTTGCGAATATCCGCTTCAATGTTTTGAGGGTTGATCGAGTGTTCAGCCACCGAAGCCGTCACCAATTCTTCCAGGCTAAAAGCCAATTTGACCCACGCATCCTGAGCCGCAGAGTCCAGCGCAGCAAAAGCGGCGGGTAAGGTCTTTTTGAAGACGCCGTAGTACGCCTGCGCGTGCTTGTTGCCGGCAAACGCGTCGGGCAACTCATCCAGCTTGCGTGCCTGTACTTGTTGCTCAAACTCGAGGAACAGCAGGTATTGCTTGAGTGGATGGTCGAAGAGTTTTTCCGCTTCCTCAATGGCTTGGCGCAGCAGCGTTGAGAACGCTTCCCTGGCATAGGGGTCGTCAAGCATCTCCTGTTCGATCATCTTGCTTACGCGAGTCTTGATGATGTCGGTCTCGTTGCGGGTTTTCTCCTCACTCCATTCTTCAGGCTTCTTCTGGCCCATCTTGCCGACTTCATAAACACCCTGAGGGTCGCGCACCTCAACCCCGACCACGTGCTTATCCAGCAACTTGCGCACTTGATCCGCGTATTGATCGTAGTTAACCGTTTCCCCTGCATCCTGCTTGGCCAAAAGGCGCAGGCTGGAGAGCTGTTTCAGGGTGTCCTTGTAGTGGTCACGATCTGCATCGCTGAAACTGGTGTCTTCGAAAAATGAAGCGGATTGCAGCGCTACTTTCAGGCAACTGGCAAATTCGCTCAGGGCTTCGTAGAAGTCCTCGCGAACCTTGAGGTTGACGTCCACCAAGTCGCCATCAAGTTCCTGCATTCGGGGGACGAGCACATGACGCAGTTGCTCGATATCACCTTTGTTCTTCACATTGGCAAAGATCGCCCAAAGGGCTTTGTACAACTGTGGCAGGCGTTTGTATTCGCTGCTCATCGGGTCATAGAGACCGGCGATGTCATTGATGTCATAGCCACCCTGCGTGCGGGACGCCAGGTCCTGGTACTTTTGAATGGTGGTGTCCAGCTCGGTCAGGATGCCGCGGTAGTCGATCAGCAAGCCAAATTTTTTCAGCGGATGCAGACGATTGACCCGGGCAATGGCCTGAATGAGGTTGTGTTCCTTGAGCGGCTTGTCGATGTAAAGCACGGTGTTTTTTGGCTCATCGAAACCGGTCAGCAGTTTGTCCACAACGATCAGCAGTTTGAGCGAATCATCCTTGTCGAAGCGTTCAATGATTTGTTTGGTATAGGTCTGCTCATCCGTGCTACCAACATTCTTGGCCCACCACTGGGTTACCTCCGGTGTGGAAGACTCATCGACTTCAAGGTTGCCTTCGCGGCTGTCCGGTGGGCTCATGACGAGCGCGCTTTCGAACAAGCCCGCTTCGTCCAGGTACTTCTTGTACTTGACCGCTGAAGCCTTGCTGTCACAGGCGAGCTGTCCTTTGAGGCCAGCATCGATGTTTTTCACAAAGTGGTTGGCGGCATCAAGCGCAATCAAGCGGATGCGATCCTCAGAGCTGTAAATCGCTCCCTTCTTGGCGAACTTGCGCTTGAGGTCAGTCTTTTGTTCGTCCGTCAGCCCTTCGGTGATACGCCCAAACCAACTGTCGATGGCGCGCTCATTCACATCCAGATCGGGCTGACGCTCTTCATACAGCAGCGGTGTAACGGCCTTATCCTCAACTGCGCGCTGCATTGTGTAGGCGTGCACAATCGGGCCGAACTTGTTGGTGGTTTTGTCTTTCTTGAGCAGCGGTGTGCCAGTGAAGGCGACATAAGCCGCATTGGGCAGCGCTTGCTTCATGCGAATGTTGTTTTCACCGCCCTGGCTGCGGTGACCTTCGTCGATCAGCACGATGATGTCCGAACTGGTGTTGACGCACTCCGGCAGTTTGGTGGCGCTGTTGAATTTCTGGATCAGCGAAAAAATGATGCGCTCATGACCGCGACCAATTTGCTCGGCCAGGCGTGTGCCAGAGGTCGCCATGGCGGATGCACGGTCTTTTTTACCTGATAGCTCCCCGCTTGAAGCGAAGGTTCTGCTCAGTTGGTTCTCCAGGTCGATCCGGTCAGTGACCACCACAATGCGGCATTGTTTAAGGTCGTCGTGCAGGATTAACGCCTTGCTCAGAAACACCATGGTGAACGACTTACCGGACCCAGTGGTATGCCAGATCACCCCACCTTCACGGCCACCGTCTTTGCGTTTCAGGCTGATTCTTTCAATCAATCGCTTGATGCCGAAAACCTGTTGGTAACGGGCTACGACCTTGCCAGCTTTTTTATCGAACAAGGTGAAGTAACGAATCATATCCAGCAAGCGCGTGCGGGATAGCAGGCCGATCAACAATTCATCCTGACCGGTGACGGCCAGCTCACCGCCGGCCAACAAACCTTCGTACCAGGGTAGGTCTCCGACAGGCCGATGAGCAAAGAGTTTGTTTTTCTGGTCAGAGCTGAGGGGACGATTCTTTATCTCATGTTGTTCAGAGGCGCTGAAATCCTCCTCACGCCAAGCCGCCCAGAACTTAGTCGGGGTGCCGCAAGTTCCATAGCGTCCGTCGCTGCCATTGATCGAAAGCAAGAGTTGGCTGTAAGCGAACAGCCGAGGGATTTCATCGTGGCGTTGATTGCGCAAGCTTTGTGAAATACCGGCATCAATGGTCGGGCCTTTCTGGGCGTTGCCGTCCGGGCGCTTGGCCTCAATCACTACCAGAGGGATGCCGTTGACGAAGCAGACAATATCCGGGCGCCGCGCCTCCACTCCGCCGCTGCGAAGTACGCGGAACTCTTCAGTGAAGACAAAACTGTTGTTGCTCAGATCCTGCCAGTCAATCAATGCGATGGTCGGGTTGGCCCTCTTTCCATCGACGAACTCGGTCACCGAAATGCCATACAGCAGATGGTTGTAGAGCCGCTCGTTGGCTGCTTGCAGTCCCTCGTTCAGGGCCGGGCTGCAGACTTCGCTGATCAGGTTGTCGATGGTTTTGGAGGACAGCGAGCATTCTTTGCCTGCAAACATGAACCGTCGTTTGCTCAGCTGCTCACGAAGTACATCACGCAGCACGACTTCATCGGTTTTGCCAGACCGCGCGCGCAGCGCTTGTTCAGGCGACAAGAAATCCCAGCCGAGATTGCTGAGTAAGGCCAGCGCAGGCAATTTTGCGCTGTATTCTTCCTGGAACTTCGGGCCGCTTATCATGTGCAAATTCCTTGTTTGTCGCCGGTATTAGTTTGGCTTCTTGTGGCCACTGAGGCGCTTTTCCAGGCGTTCCAGTTCTGCTAGTTCCTGAGTGTCTGCGTCTCGCGCTTCGGCGCTTCTGCGTTGTTGGTCGAACGCTTCATAACGTTCGTGGGCAACGTTTTTCATCTGCTCGTGGCTGACGCTGCCGGCTGTACGCAACAACGGCTGCTCGTTAAAGGCCATGAAACTGTCGATGTAGCGCCGCCAATCTTCCAGTTTTATGTGCTGGCGCTGTTTGGCGCGTAGCTCGGCGAAGTCCAGGAACATGCTGACCAAGCGGTTGAGCTGATCCAACTCTTCACCATTCAGATAGTTTTTGGCGACCACCACATCCGCTTTACGCACACGGTCGCCTTTGAAACTGAGCAAGTTCATGTTCGGCACGCTGGCATCGGCGCGGCGCACGATCAGCTCGGCGGCGGTATGACCGGTCACGGCGAAAAACAGCTTGTTCTGTACCTCGGCAAACAACCGCGCGGTGTCCTGCTCATTGGCGCGATAGTCCTCGGCCAGGGAAAGCAGATCACGGACCTTCTGATAGAAACGCTTCTCCGATGAACGTATGTCGCGGATGCGTTCGAGCAACTCATCGAAGTAATCCCAGCGCGGCTCCTTGAGTCGGGCGTCGTCCATCACGAAGCCTTTGAGCATGTATTCGCTCAGGGTTCGGGTGGCCCATTGGCGGAACTGCGAGCCGCGAGTTGAGCGGACTCGGTAGCCGATGGCGATGATCATGGGCAAGGCGTAGAGCTGCGTCAGGTACTCTTTTCCGTCAGCGGCAGTTGTCAACTTTGAGTTGACAACTGCCGCTTCGGACAGCTCGCCATCGGCCAAAACAGCCTGAATATGCTTGCTGATGTTTTGCTTGCTGGACTGATACAGCTCGGCCAGCTCCAGTTGAGTTAGCCAGACCTGACCATTCATTTCCCGCAGTGTGAACTGCGCCAAGCCGTCCTCGGTGCTGTAAAGGATCAGGTCGCTGATGGTCATTAGGCAGCCTCAACCTTTACTCGGCGTTTGCCGGTGAGGAGTTGTTGCATCAGGGCGTTTTTTTCCTGCTTCAGACTGAAAAATTTCTGTTGTAAGGCTTCGATCTCGTTATCTGCTGTGGCGAGCACAGTAGCAATGGCTTGCTGCTCGTTAATGTTTGGGAAAGTCCATTTTATTTTAGAGAAATTAGAGTATTTCAAGTTCCAAGTATCTGAAACCATACCTTGCGAGTGCCTATAAAATAGATGAATCATTGATGGTAGCTTAAATAAGTAAGATGCATAAAGTGGGTCGGCTCCGGCTTGAGGTGTAAGTACAGTATAAGCAGGGCTAACAATACCTTCAAAATGTGAAAGTCCGGAAACACCTTGCCACATTCGCATGGTGTTGTATCCAATGTCCCTTATACAGATTCTCAAGTATTTTGATTTGTCGGTATTGGAAGTGTCTTTTCTTCCTACGCTTTCTCGGTTTATAACCCCGTCATCCGAGGTGATCGATAGTAGCGGCAAACCTTGAGTTTCAGTTTCTACTCGCTCTTTGAATAATGTCCCAAGACGGAATTCTGACCAGTTTTCTTCAAAGCCGGGTAATCTTTTTTGCCGGGTTAGCAGCAATTGCATTAGCGCCTTTTTTTGTCGTTGACTGTTTCTGATAAGTCGTGCGGTGGCATTGATCGCCTGGTCCCATGTATACAGAATTTCGGAAATTTTCTTTTGCTCGATCACTGGTGGCAATAAGGTGACAACAGTAGTCAGTCGCTCTGGGGACGTATGTTTTACCTTGGTGCCAGAAGCTTGTTCTGAAATCTGTTTTCTGATCTCCTTTGAATTGTAAAGCCAGTATATAAAGTTGATATCAACTTTGGATTTGTCTCTCGGTTTAATTAGTCCAAGGCGTTGGTTGTGTAGGTATTTTTCGTTTTCAGGGACAAAAGCTGTACTACCTAGGAGCCCCGCCGCTTGTTCGGTCATGGCTACTACAACATCGCCTTTTTTAAGAACGTAGCTGCTGGGGATTTCCCCTACGTAATATTTGGTCTTCTGTCCTTGAGATCGAAACCCACCTTCCTCATAGAAGTGACCAGGAGTCATTAAAATATAATGACCAGAGTCTGTAAAGTTTTCACTCTTAAATGCAAACCCATGTTTAATATCAATCAGGGATGTCAGTGTTGTCTTTATCCACCCTTCAGGCGCCATAACCTAGCTCCTTCAAGTAACCTTCCATTGTTACTTCCAGCTCGGCTAGTTTGGCGTTGATTTTTTTTCGCTCGTCATGTACTGCGATCAGATCAATTTCTGCTTCTTTTTCAAAGGTATCAACATAGCGAGGGATGTTGAGGTTGTAGTCGTTTTCTCGAATTTCTTTGAGGTTTGCGCGGTGACTATATTTATCCGAGTTGATACGGTGGCGATAGGTCAGCAAAATATTCTTAATTTGCTCTTCGCCGAGGAAGTTCTGGTTTTTCCCGGATTTGAACTCGCGACTGGCATCGATAAACAACACGCTTTCGTCAGTCTTTGCTTTGTTGAATACAAGAATCGCAGCCGGAATGCCTGTGCCGTAAAAGAGCTTCTCCGGTAGACCAATCACTGCATCCAAAAGATTTTCATCAATCAACCTTTGACGAATCTTGCCTTCACTGGAGCCACGGAACAGCACACCATGAGGAACCACCACGGCCATACGCCCGGACTTAGGTTTCAGCGTTTCAATCATGTGCAGAATGAACGCGTAGTCGCCCTTGGTCTTCGGCGGAATACCACGATTAAACCGACCAAACTGATCATGCTCTGCAGTGTCATGACCCCACTTATCCAGCGAAAACGGCGGATTAGCAGTCACAATATCGAACTTCAGCAACTGACCATTTGGATCGAGCAATTTAGGGTTGCGTAGAGTGTCGCCCCACTCAATCTTGTGGTTGTCCTCGCCATGCAAAAACATGTTCATCTTGGCCAGCGACCATGTGGAGCCAATAGCTTCCTGGCCATACAGCGCGTACTGCTTGCTGCCATGGTGCTCACGCACTTTGCGCCCGCACTTCATCAGCAACGAAGCCGAACCACAGGCTGGGTCGCAAATCGTATCGCCCGGCTGTGGGTCGAGCAGTTCGGCGATCAGTTCAGAAACCTCCGGCGGGGTGTAGAACTCACCAGCCTTCTGCCCGCCGCTGGCTGCGAAGTTTTTGATCAGGTATTCGTAGGCGTTGCCGATCACGTCCAGGCTGCCGACGCGGGACGGTTTGAGGTTGAGTTCAGCCTTGGAAAACTCTTCCAGAAGGTCACGCAGGATGGTGTTCTTCTGCTTCTCTTCACCGAGGCGATCGGTGTTGAAAGAGATGTCTTGGAACACGCTTTTGCCGGCGTCTTTTAGCTTGGTGCCGTTGGCTTCTTCGATCGCGTGCAGCGCCTGGTCAATACGCTCACCGTTGCCTGGCTCGTGACGCTGGTCGTACAGCGCGTAGTAGCTGGCGTTACGCGGCAGCACGAAGCGCTCGTTCTTGAGCATTTCTTCGATCAGCTCAGGCTCGTCGCCGTACTCTTTACGGTAGTTGTCGTAGTGATCCTGCCAGACATCGCTGATGTATTTGAGGAACAGCATGGTCAGGATGAAATCTTTGTAGGTGTCGGCGCTGATCGTGCCGCGGAAGATATCGCAAGCCGCCCATAGCGCCTTGTTGATGTCGTCCTGTTTTACTTTGCCGCTCATGGTTTTTCCTTGGTCAGTTGCTGATAAATGCCCTGGAGCATTTTTTCGCGATTCGTATGGAGCTGGGCGATCAGTTGATCTTCTTCATCCCAGAGGCGCTGTAAGTGAGCCAGCCTGGTTTGGGTTTCCAGCGAGGGCAGCGGAATTTGCATGTGCATCAGCGAATGCTTGCTGATGGCCTGGATGCTGCTGCCGCTGCGTTCAAGGTTCCGTTGGCTCTCGGGAAGGTTGATCATCCAGCACAGGTACTCCGGCAATACTTTTGATGTTTTCGGGCTGAGAATGAAAAATTGGCTACTCGCTACAACCCGTTGCCCTTCTTTATATAAAGCTGCGTTGTTGGTATCGCCCCGAGCAACGACTGCGATTTCTCCCGGTGTCAGCGAAGGTGGGGCTTTGCTGCCCTCCCAGCGAACAGTAATGAGCGAGTCGGGGACGATCACAGCGGATTGGCGCGCGTCTTTGATCTGCAGGACTTTAACGTCCCCGGCGAGATCATTCTCAAGCGCTCCACGGAACGTGTAGCCGGATCGGACATCAGCCAGTTCGCTCAATTTGCATAATCGGGTTGGCATAATTCTCTCGAGGTAAAAGCGCCTTCCCTGGCGCAAAGTGCTCAGACCGTACAGTGTGGTGCCTGATTTTGCAGCCACTGGGTAATCTCATCTGACAATCCAGCCCAAGCCCCTTCTCCTTGAAGGCGAGTGACCAGCAGGCCATCGTCTTTGTCCATAGCCTGCCGCAGGTTGTCACGGATCTGAACCGACGTCTGATCAGTGACAATGATCCAGGTGGACTCCAAGGTATGGCACCAGGTGCCGTAGGCTTTGATTCGCTCATACAGCGACGGATAGTCACGTTGTTTACGCAGGTCGTAGCTGATTTGGTAAAGTTTCATGGCTTTAGCTTTCCTAGTAGGTCAGTTATGGCAATCGCGGCAGGCTGCAACCTGCCGCACCCCCAAAATTTCTCAGTACCGTTGCTATGAAAATGGTGGCGACTCAATATCGCTCGGAAATCTCCTACAGTCAAATGTCATTTTTTAAGTAGGGGTTCTATGGAGTTTGCTCAAAAGAAAAGGGCGTTCGGAAAAGGACAGACATGAGCGACATCCAGCTCTTTCGCTTGAATGCCGCCAACGGTGCCTACGAGCTACCTGCGCGCGCAGTGGCGGTCGAAAAACATCTACAAAGCCTGATCGAGGCGCACATGGAGGCCTTTCTTGGCGTGCGCTTTATCGCGACCGAATACGCCACCGGGAAGACCCACAAAGGGCGTATCGACTCGCTGGGGCTTGATGAAAATGGCTGTCCGGTCATCATCGAATACAAGCGGCACAGCAACGAGAATGTGATTAACCAGGGCCTGTTCTATCTCGACTGGCTGCTGGATCATCAGGCTGAGTTTCGCTGGTTGGTGATGGAAAAGCTGGGGAAGGAAGCCGCTGAGCATATTGAGTGGAGTGGTACGCGACTGCTGTGTATAGCCGCCGATTTCACCCGTTACGATCAGCATGCCGTGCAATTGATCCAGCGCAACATCGAGCTGATCCGCTACAAGCTGTTCGCAGATGACCTGTTGCTGCTTGAATTGGTTAATGCCGTGAGCGTGACAGACACCACCGCCCCAGCCAGGTCGGCAGACATTGGAGCAGATAAGCCAACACCCGCAGCTAAAGACAAGACTTGGCAGGAGCAACTTTCCCAAGCGGATCCGGAAGTTTCTGTGCTCTTCGAGCAGGCCTGCAGCTACATGCAATCGCTCGGTGATGATGTGCAGGAGAAGCCCCTGAAGCTGTACCTCGCATTCCGCCGTCTGAAGAACTTTGCCAGCGTGGTGGTGCAGTCCAAGCGTCTACAGCTTTATCTCAAGCTCAATCCGGATTCCGTCGAGCTCGTTGAAGGCTTCAGCCGCGATGTGCGTGCCATCGGTCACTGGGGGACAGGCGATCTGGAGTTGAGCCTGCGCACTCAGGCCGATCTGGAAAGGGCAAAAGTGTTGATTGAGCGTAGCTACCAAGAGAACTAGCTAAAACGCTCAATCGTGCATTTGCGGTCCTGGCATTTCAGTGAAATGCCAGGCGAGGGGGGGGATGCCGCCCGTGCCCGTGGTAGTTAATCAGGGCCAGGCAAAAGCCCTGTGTCTGGCGTACTAACCGGTGTCAGAGCCCGTTAGGGAGAAACTTGGTTGCGCCGCTGACATCATCGATTTTCTTGATGCGAAAGGCTTTCAGGCAAGTTTCGTCGCGGGTGTTGGCGTCGAAGCAATATTGCTTGATGAAATCGGCAAAGATCAAATCCTGGCCATTAACGGTGAGAACGCGCTTGTAATATTCACCATTGATGCCTTGGGCTTGACGACTGTCAGTCATCTCCTGATCCACCACCAGGCGTCCGTGCAGGTCGACAGCCGGAACCTGGGCTTTGGGATCTTCTTTGGAGCAGGCGCTCAGGAGCAGGCCTGCGGCAATCAGCGTACATAAACGCAGCATAGGAATTCATCTCTGATAACGGATGCCCCGGACCAGGGTCCGGGGCAGATCGATAGGAGGATTACTCGCCGAACAAGCGGCTGGAGCGATTGACTTCAGCCTTGCCGGAATCTTCCAGCAGAGACTTGGCACCGGAAGTCACATTGCGTGCCGAGTCGGCTTCAGACTGGATCACGTCGGTGCGTGCCGCGCTGTCACGCAACTCCGCATCGATGTAGTCGTTGGCGCGTGCGGTGCGCGCGCGCTTCGCCTGCAGTGCCAGGCGGCGCTCTTCCAGCTCCAGTGCGCGCAACTCGTCTTCGTAGCCTTCTTCACGGGTTTGAACACGCTTGTGTTCAAGTTCCTGTGACTTGCGCTGCTCAAGGGCCTTTTGCTGCGCAGCTTGCTGTGCCGCTGCCCGTTGCCGACGATCAGCCGCGATACGAGCATCCTCGCGTGCCCGTTCGGCTGCCGCCTGGCGGACGCGTTCGGCCTGAGCGGCTGCTTCAGTCTGTTTGGTCTGCTGTTCGACTTGATACAGGCTGTCGAACTGGTTTGCCAATGCCGGCAGGGTGAGCAGTGCGAGGGCGGAGCCCAGAACAATATGTTTCATGTCCGACCCCTTAGCTTTTCTTGGGTTCTGGACAGGTCGCATTCGGCTGAATGCGTGTTTCGTTGGAGACCGTCATCACCATCAGGGAGATTTCGCCAACCTTGAACTCACAAGGGCGACCCACCTGGGCAGACGTGTAGATCTTGCCGCTTTCGGAATAACCAATCAGCACGCCCGGCACCAGGGTGGTGTCATTGACCAGCGAGCCTGCCATGGCGCCTGCAGCGCCACCGGCTACACCGCCAACAATGGCCGTGTCAGTGTTTTTCGTGTTGCCCAGTGCGGCACCACCGATCAGACCCAGTACCCCACCGGCCATCATGGCGGCTTTTTTGTTCTTTTCGTTGCTGACTTTGATCTTGCTCGGCGAAATCGTCAGGATTTTTACGGTTTTAGCTTCCTGCTGGCTGTTTACCTGACTGGCGTCGAATACATCTGCTTGATACTCCTCACCGGACGTTTGGCAGCCAGCAAGAACAGCAGCAATCGAAAGCACCAGGCAGCGTTTTAACATCATCATTTCCAATATCTCTATGAGCGTAAGAAATCCCGAGCGGGACAATCCATTGTGATTTGAGGCAATGTGCCACCATTCTAATCAAACTGAAGAAGGTAAGGCCAAGAAAAGTTTGGAGCGAGGGAGGATCAGGTGTGCCAGGCAGGAGCCGAATAGCGCGTCGTTATGCGCAAAGTTCGGGTGGCAGTTTCTCTAGAAGGGTGACCGCATCCATGACGGCGAACACACGCCCACAAAAAAGCCCCAGACCCATAAGGCCTGAGGCTTTCTCGTTACAACGTATGGTGCCCAGGCGAGCTTCTAACCATAGAGACAAGTTGTTGTATTTAAAGGGTTTTCTATTGTCTTGCTTCTTCTCGCATACACACCGGCATACACCATGCCCGCTGCTGGGCTATTTTCTGGTCAATCCTTGATCGCTTTGTGCCGGGCAAAGTCGTGTCAGCTCAATCGCGAATCGCTACGTCTTTTCTATCGATCAATCCATGACGTGAAATGGCGATCTCAAATCGTTTGAAAAGACCAAAAAAATCGTTTAGTGACATCTCAAAATGGACTTCTCGCACATTGAGTGGCTCCCCGCTATCAACCGATGCCTGGAGGTCGGCGTGCCCCTCCAATTGTGCAATCAGCGCTGATACGGTCACTGGTTGATTTTGAGTCTGCCCGTGGACCTCGCCAGAGAACATCTTGACCCCCACAAGATACTCGCCGTCATTAATGAGCCCCTTCTGCTCCAGGTAGGCACCGATGTCAAAACTATCATGATCGTCAGCCGCAGCAGTGCCCACGGAGTCGTTGTATTGAACGCTAGCGTGAAAGTTATCCTGTCTCATTGGTTAATCCTGTCTAGATTGAGAGATTACTGTTGTGCGCCTATCTTTCTCTTTGAGTTGGTTTGAAAACGATTCCCTGAAATGGGGGATTGGTAAATGTCCTCATCCAAAAAGCGCAACAACTCTTTTAGCTTCTTTTTGTCGTTGGGAAAAATCAGCTTTAGCTGTCCCCCTTCTTCGTGAACGCCGATGTCAATACCAAACCCGGTCGCAGCCTCTCTGAGGACCACAGGCGTGCAGGTCTCAAGTATTCCTTCTTGATTAATGAAGGTAATTTTTTTTCTAATCCAGTTATCAATATTTGCGTTTAGCCATTCTGGATCGAATCCGGAAAATTTATTCTCATTGAAAAAACTCTCCACCTCTTCTTTGGTGGATTCGTGGTAATACGCATCCATTTCAAACAAGCGGCGGGTGTTGTGAAGACTTACAAATCTAAGTTCGGTGGGGGCACCATCAGCAACTGCCTGAGAAAGTAAGGCCGTCGGTTTGTTATCGAGAGTGATGCCAATTCCGTCAAGGCGGCGAAATGTATCGGCATCAAAAAACAGTGCAAATCTTTTTGTCGTGATGGCCTGCCTGCGATCAAAGGCCTGGATCATTACAGTTGTGACGCCATCCACGGTGAAACCACCGAAAAGCCCCTTGATTGAGCCTAGAGCCTCCTCTGAAGGTTCCCATGGGCCTATATCCTGTGGTGTCCGTACAGCCGCTACGACTCCCTCAATGTCATCAAAGTTATTTATGAGTAGAAGTTCATCGTCGTCAGGTCGGTATCGAGCATCAAACGGCACATCCGTTTTGCCTCCTTGGAAAAATCCAATTTGCCTATGGAACTCAGTCGCCAAGTCATCCTGAAGATCCGCGCTTGTTACTACTCTGAGTATGCGAGGTGCTGAGTTTAAAAGAACAAAAAGATCCATGCTTTCTCCCTATGTTGCGTCGAGTACCGTGTGTGATGTTATGTAATTTACTTTCGATATGTCGGCTGGTTTATTGAGGGTTTTCTTTGTTATAAAAAGCAAATTTGCCCCGTTAGTTAGTTGCACCTCATAAAACTTATAGCCGCATACTGCAAGTACTGGATTCGCGTAAAAAGATTTTGAAGCCCAAATGAATACAAAGAACATAAGAGCAAAAAATAAGAAAGTCGATGGCTCCAAAAAATATTTGCCACCGCCTAGCACGGGTAGCATATAGGCGACAAAGTACCCTGAAATTTCTTTGTCGGCAGGTTTTATCGAGGCTGCGGCAATCGTAGTTTTATTAAGCTTTTTGGCAGACGAGATAATAATCTGGTGGCATATAGCGCAAAGCGATAGCGAACAAAATAAAGCAAAGATCGACCACAATACTTCCTCATTATTTTGATAAAGCAAAAAAGAAAGAGTGAGGCCTATAGGTGCAATGGTGGTAAGAACAAGTGCGAATTTCATTAGGACACTAAGCATATTCAGCCCTTCCGATGCGGAGCTTTAAGCTCACGCTGTGCCATGGATAGAGCAAGCATAGTAAATGTCATTCACTGTGTATCCATACAGTTATTATTATTGGCTGCCATTTATCCGATAGTCTCGCCAGCGTCCGTGTATGTCAAATTGACACCTGTTACGAAATCTGTGGGTCATGAACAAGGCATCCGCACCTGGTCATGCGCGGAAGTTTGCGCGGAATGGTCGGCGTGGCCACCTGGCCCGCCTCAGAACTACGCAAGCCGCGTTGCGTAGAAACCTGCGTAGTTTTGCGACTGGCCCGAGCTGGCGTGCAACGGCGGGAGCCAACGGCCAAAACTGCGCAGACCATTTTGCGCAGGTTCTTGCGCAGCTCAATGCGCAGCTTCCCAAATTACGCACGCCGCGGTGCGTAACATCGTGCGTAATCCCCTGCGTAATGCCGCGACTACCGCCACGGTTTCACACATTGGGCCTTGCGTGGAAGTTTGCGTGGAACCATGCGTGGAATGCGTGGCGGCCTCGATCGGTGCGCACCTGGGCAATGACTGCGCACCATGGTTACCCCTGTAACCTTGCCCGTAACCATGGCGCCAGCCCTAACGGCCTCGGGATGGTTCGCACTCTGGAAAGGCCGGTTTTGCTGCGAACTTTGGTGCGCACTTCGCTGCGCACTTTGGCCTCAATACCAACAAACTCAAGGGTTGTAGCGTGGTTCGCACTGCGTACCGAGTGCGCACCACTCCGAGCCAGAAAAGGTCGGTTTCCGTGGAAACCTGCGTGGAAACTTCATTTTGGAAACCTGCCTGCAAGCCATACGCCTAGCGGGCTACAGGTGGTTTCCACACCGATAACTTCAGAGACTGGCAACCTGACTTGAAACCACCTTGGCAACCAATATCGGAGCGGCTTCAGGTCGTCCCACTACTGGTATCCAAGCGTGGTATCCAAGATCGCATGGATACCAGTTTTGGATACCAACTTGGATACCAGTGTTTCCGCTGGTCGTTAGCGACTGTACAGGCCTGACTATGGGGTGATGCGGTGCGTCTTGCCGTCCCAACCTTGACATTTGTTAACAGGCTGGGGCGCTGTGCACTGGGCGCCAATGTCATCATTTGTCATCAGGCCGGGGCGGCTGCTACCCGTGGGAAAACGCCTCGAACCATAACCGGGGCGGGTGTAACAGCGTTCCCTTGCCGCTGTAGCGTCGGTGTTGTCTGCCGCTTTGCTGACCACCGACAAAAGTGCACAGAGGTTTTGTGCACTTTTCGCTGTGCACTTTTTTGTGCACTGACTGCGCCAGGTCGGCGACAGCCAATTTTCTTGTTTACCACGCTGTTTACTCGGCCTGTTTACCCTGGTGCGCACCTTCGCCGTTGACTGCGTTGATCGTGCTGGCAAACCGGAGTTTTCCGTACCTCTCATGGGGTTAGGCTTTCGCTGCCCGTCAGCGGCGGTTGTGGGCGCGCCTGCTGGCTATCACGCCCCCTTGAGTTCACGAACAATGCCGTCAAGGCGTTGGGCCAATTCATCACAGACCGCGCACAGGCCACGCCCTCTAACGGGACAGCGCGGCTTATGAGCCAGGGTGTCAGCGTTGAGTTGGCGTACGTCTTCCTCGATGTCAGCGTGACGACGGCGCCGAACCGTGGATACCAGCGTGGATACCAATTCAGTGGATACCTGGTCAGAGGCATTCGCACCCTGTGGAAGTGAGTGCGCACCGGTCATTGGTGCGCACTCTGGAAGCGCGGTTTCTGGTCGTACCGGCGCTCGTACCTCTGTGGTGCGCACCGCCTCTGACTGCTGGTGCGCACCGGCTTGGTCACGGTGCGCACCACTGACCAGTTCGTCATGTTCCACGCGGTGCGCACCGTCCGGTAACGAGTGCGCATCTGCCTGCGCACCACTCTCCGGCATTGGGTGCGCACCGTCTCGCGCCCCAGCTAATACAGGGTGCTCACCGTCGGGGAGGTGCGCACCTGGTGACTGCGCACCGGTCGTGGTGCGCACCCAACCGGATTTGCTGGCGCGTTTCCTGATCGTACTTTCGGCCACCTGGTGCGCACCAGCTATCGCGCGCAACGAGTGCGCACCGGCCCGGTAATCAGCCTCGACCGATGCCCAGTCAATCGGCTGTGTTGTGTTCATATGTCGCCCTCGGTGTGGTGTTGCGCGGCATCAGCAAGGTCAACTTTTACCAACCCTTCATGGGGTTCGCTCGCTGGCGCTTCTTTCTGTGCGGTTTTCGGTCGCGGACCGGTGGATAACCCTCCGTGGAATTTGCAGCGGCCAGACAGATAAATGTCTTTCCGTTTGCAGGGTGTGCCCGCCCTGGTCTTGGCGCCACACTTCAGGCCGCGCAGCTCTTCAGGGAATGGCGGTGAAGGTGGCCACCAGTGCGGGTAGCCATTCTCGCGAAATGCCTTGGCCCATGCAGCATGCTCTTCGTGGTGCTTGCGCCAGAGCTTGCGCAATTCGGATTGATGATCGCTCATGGTGTGCCCTCGGTGGTGCGGCGCCAGCCATCACGCTTGGCCCGTCGAGTGACCGCGCCGAGAGAACACTCGTGTTTCATGGCCAACTGGCGAAGTGGCAACGTCCCCGCCCGGTAATCTGCTTCGACCGATGACCAGTCAATCAGCGGTATATCTTTCATGGTGTGTCCTCGGTAGTGCGGCACCAGCCATCACGCCTGGCTCGCTGTGCAATGTCGCTGAGAGAACAGCCGTATTTGGCTGCCATGAATCGAAGCGAAAGCACACCGGCCCGGTAGTCGGTCTCCATGCGCGCCCAGTCGGTACCGCGGGGCGTGCCTCTGGCCTGACACACCATCGGCGTATGGTCGTATTGCTTGCGTAGGTCGGCGCCGGTTGGGCAGTAGCGGCCCCTCGGTGCGTAGCAGGCACGGCAGCCGAACAGGTGGCGGTGGTATTGGTCGCGGGCATTTCGCCACGCTGGCGAGGCCGTGGCGGCGGATGGGTGCAAGTGTTGCGGCTCGCCATCGGTGGGCGATTGCTTAAGTCGGTCGATGGCTGGCGCTGGTGGTGTCTCCCACCTGTAGGAGCGAATCAACCGGGCCGCTCGACCGATGTGGCCGCGTTCGTCCAGGTCGTCGGCGGTCACACGGCCTGTCTCCAGCAACCAGTCAGGCGAACACCCGAGCACGTCGGCCAGACGCTCCAGCCAACGGGTGGCGTCGAGCTGGTGCGAATCTCCCCGCCGACCAGGTACGGTGCCGTCATGCAGGACCACCGACGGCGCATGCCCTCGCAGGAACTGGCCCAAGGCGGGCAAGTCGAGGCGATCAGTCATAAATCACCTCGTTTTTGCATGTTTTGAGCATGTGAAAACAGGACGAAACCCAATAAAGCTGGGGCTTTTGTCGGTTTCAGGTGCTCAAAATGCGGTGTTGGACCTGTTGTTTTGCTGGGGGACATGGGGGACACGGGGGACAACCAGTAAAACCGTGGCCTGTAGCCGTCCCCCGCTTCTGAAAAGGTGGGGGACTTGGGGGACAAAGGTTCTATCTGATGATTTTCTATCAATACTATTTTGTCCCCCACCGTCCCCCGTTTGTCCCCGGTCTGTCCCCCAGCCAAAAGCGCCTGTAGACGGCATGGTTTCTGGCTTTTGCTTGTTGTCCCCCGTGTCCCCCACGGTTTTTCGGTTTCGACGTGCCGATAGTCCATGGTCTATTCCTCGGTCGCGGCAATCAGGGCATCAGGGCTGACGACGTAGACGTGTGGTCGCCCCACGCCTTTGATTCGCACGCGCTTGGTGAATCGACCGTCTCGGTCGCCTTCGCGTTCGACGAGGGCGCCAGCGTTGTCGAGACAGGCCACCACGCGCTTGAGGTCAAACCCCGGAGCCGCCTCGATCAGTCCTTCGGTGGTGAACAAGTACAGGCAGCCTTCGCCGTGTGAGCGGTACCAACCGGCGCAGTTGTGAACGGGCGCGGTGTCAGTGCCGTCTACGCTGGCGAATCGGGATGTGTGGCGATTGATGAAGCCCAGCACGGCGCGCAGGATCTTGGCGTCTTCGGATTGGCCGCGCCCACGGAACGCCGTCCAGTCATTGAACAGCGCCAGCATGGTGTCGCGGACGGTACCGGCTGGCCATGGCAGCAAACCGGCCTGTATGGCCATTTCGCCCGCCAGCGCCGCAATGGCAAAGCGTCCCACGGCGCGGGCCTCCTGTCCGGTACCGACGGGGAATGCCTGGCGTATCTCGGCGTAGACAGCCTCCAGATCGGCGGCGACCTGTTCACGGCCCGCGTCGTCGAGTGGTTCGCCGTCTGGTCCACGTACACGCGCCACCAGCAGGGCGACAAAGGCCGGTCCAAGGTGGCCGTAATGCCGGGAGGCGGAGCGCTTGAGTGTGTCGGCGAACGTGCGGCCAGCACCCTTGCGGCCTTCCTCGCTCCCCGCATCGTGGGGCAGGCCAAGGCCGTGCAGGTCATCGAAGGCGCCGTACAGGCGATAGGCGGGAATATCGAGCAGGCGCAGTTCCTGACCGGCCTTGCTGCGAATACCGGCGCTCTCCATGTGCTTGCCCATGGTCAGTTCGCCGCTCGACAGCACCATCACCCGAAATTGCTGCACCTGACGCGGCAGGCCCGAGACCTTGCCACGCTGGCGCCCGGTGCCGTTGCCCAGGGCATAGATGATGCCGCCAATGTCCTGCGGCTTGGCCTCGCCGATTTCGTCCAGCACCAGCAAGGTGTCATTGCGTACGGTGGCCATGCCCTCCAGTCCGGTGCTGGTGGCGTTCCAGGTGCGCAGGAAGTCACGCGGTTTGCCCCACACGCTGGCGGCCACCAGCAGGGCAATACTCTTGCCGCTGGAGCTGTCGCCGAGGATGTGAAAACCGCCGCCGTCGGCATCGAGTAGCGCCAGCAGCGGGCCTGCCAACGCCGAACAGACCGCCAGCATCAGTATGGGATTGCCCAGGCAATGAGCGCCTACCTCGGTTTGCCATCCAGACAGATCGCCCGCCGTGGCGTATTCGTGTCCGCCTGCCTCGCTGGATTGAAACACCACGTCACCGCCGCCAATGACCTTGCGCGGCATGACGAACAGCGACGGGCCATGCCAGCCGGTGCGGGTGGCGGCCATGGCGTGGCGCTTCGGAGTACTCGACATGAGGTAGTCCATCAGCGCCCGCCGCTGGCTATAGGGAATGGTGGCGCCGAGGTTGAGCAGCACGGCGCGCAGTTCGGAGCCATCCCCCGCCAGCATCTCCATGGGCGCGGCCCACTCGCGCCAGGCACCGCCACCACTCGGTAGCAGGCGCAACAGGCGCCCGAAGTTTTCCCCGCGTTCGTCGCTGGTGATCGCCAGCACCTCCAGCGGCGAGCACACCAGGTTGTCGGTCTCCTTGTCATCGCGGATGCCGTGGAAGTACAGACCCGGCGCGAGGATATGGCCGCGCTCGGTCTGCACCCAGGTGGAATACATTGCATAGCAGGGGCGCGCAGGGGTGACCGTGCGGCGTTTGGTGTCCACGGCAGCCAGACGGGTGTCGGGTTCGGTCTCTGGCTTGGCTGCACGCTTTGCAGGGCGCTTGCCGGTGGGCTTGCCTGCGCCATCGCTGGCCGAACCTACGACACCGGTCGGCTCTGGCGGCTGGGTCAGGTCAGTCATGGCGGCCCCCTTGTGCTGGCGCCTGACCTGCGGCGGACATGATCGCCACCAACGGCCCGAGCGCCTGTTTCAGATCGTCGCGGGCGGCCTCCTTATCGGTGGCCACGTCCAGCGCTAGCAAGGCGTCTTCAATCCCCACCATCACGTCAAGAAAGGCGGCAGGGAACAACGCGGGATCGATGCCAAAGAGCTGACCCAGCACGGCGGCAGTCTCTTCGCGGCTCGCTGGCGCGATGGTGTGGTTAGTCATGGGTGTTCTCCCGGCTGGCGAGCCAGCACTGCAAATCGTTGAAGTCGGTCAGGTGGGCGGGGGCGTCGGCGGGCCATGCAGGAAAGGTCGCGAAACAGCAGGCCGCCACGGCGGCGTCATTGGCCGCCTTCCAGCCGGGGTTACCCTCGGTCTGGCGGTCGTCATCACCGGCAATCAACAGTTCCTGTTCATCGCCCAGCTTCTCGCGCAGGGCCAGCGTGACAGGCTTGAGGTTCCCGGCATTCATCGCGCAGGCCACCCCATACACACCCCGGTAAAGCTCGATCAGGGTGGCGCCGGTGGCCCAGCCCTCGCAGATGTAAAGTTCTTCGGCAGGGTTGATACGCCCCAGCAGGTGGAAGGCGCCTTGCACCTGCCCACCGAACAGAAAGCGCTTTCCTCCGTCCGGGGCGATGCGTTGCAGGTTGACCAGATCGCCAGCGGCATTGCGTAGCGGTACCAGCAGTTCGTCACCGCTCTGGCGCAGGTCGTGCGGTTTGACTTGCTTGGCGATCAGGTACGGGTGCGCAGGATCGGCGGGGCGAGCATTGCGCCAGAGATACCCGGCACGTTTTGCTGCCCGTTGCTGGCGCTTGAGGGTTTCGGCCTGGCGTTGGCGCTTGGCTTGCTCGATGCGCTGGCGCACCTCCATGGCTTCGCGATGATCGACCGGTTCACGACTGCACCAGGTGCGCGTGCCGCCGTCCTTCCAGCTGCCGAACGCCCCCGAGGCGATGCCGTCCAGGTACAAGACGTACCAGCCGTTTTCGCTGGCCTGCTTGTCGCCGGGAACGTGGAACCGGTGGATGGCGCCATCAGGCTCTGGCAGCCAATCGAGCGGGCCGAAGGCATCCTGCAGAACGTCGCGGAACAGAATCACGCTATCCACGGACCACCTCCAGCGCACTGAACATGGCGCAGATCAGAAACAGCACGAACAGCAGGTTAGGCACCGGCCCGGACGGTGGGCGCGGCGGCATTGGCAAAGGGGTATTAGTCATACCGGCCACCTCCGGCAAAGGCGCGGCAGACATTGCCGTTATTGATCGCGTGCCAACGGGTGATGTCGTCCACCGATTCAACCAGGGCAGACGTAACCATGGCGCCGGGGCTGCGCATCACCACCACGCCGCATTGGGCGTCGGCTAGCGTCAGGAACGGCCCGAGCAGGGCTTTGGCCACCTTCGGGTGGGACACGTAGAACAGTTCGGCAACTTTTTCCGGGCAAGCCGAATCCGTCAGCGCAGACGCGCCGTTTTGAATTTTCATGGTCTATCGCTCTTGCGGGATCGAGGTCAGTTTGTCGCGGGCGCCTTCGCCGACGTCGGTCAGCTTCGCGGCCAAGTCACCGAGGTTATGCAGGAGCCAGCCCAAATCGATCAGGGTTTTAGGGCTGAACTCGCCGCTTTCACCGGCGCGTGCCAGCAACTCGCCAATGCCCGCAATGCCGTAGCAAACGGACTGGCCGTAGCACTCCGAGGCGCGGGAAATTGCTTGGAGCTGTTCAGCCTGGGCGGGCGTCAATTTAGCTTGGGGATCGAGTTCCGAGGGGAATTCGCGCATGTCGGGCAACAGGTTGGACCATCCGACCAGCTTCATTGCGAGGCCTCCTGTTCAGCGAACAGCCTGGAGTCGTCGAAGCTCAACCACTGGTTGGCGCTGCGCAACAGGGCGTGTCGATCGGCACTGTCGAGGTTCCTGCCGTTTTGCTCAGCGGCAGCGATCAGCCAGGGCGAGAGCATGCCCATAAAGCCGAGGACCTGGCCGCGCAAGGCGCTGTATTGCTCCGGGGTGGCCGTGCGTGCGGCATCGAGCCAGGCCGTGGCGATTTGCCCAAGCTGTCCCGTCGCGAACTGGTCGCGGCGGTGCTGGCGCAGATGAATCAGCGCCAAGGCTGCCAGCTTGCCACCGGCTTGGGTGCCGCCGTAGTAGCCGCCCGTCAGCGGAACACTCCAGAAACATGGGGGGCCGTCGGGTTGCTTGCCGACAAAGGGCAGCCGGTGAAAAGGGTGTTTACGACGCGGGTGAAATTTGAGAGTGGCGGTGCTCATTGGGCGCCTCCAGCTTTCAGATCGTCGATCCCCGGGCGACTTCCCACCACGCCGAACGAGGCGCCGAGGTGACGATGCGTCCAGCAGAAATTGCCACTGAAAGTGCGAGTCTGCTCGATGTGCATTGCGATGTCGCGGGCCAGTTCGTTGCTGTAGCCGCCCATGGCAGGAATAACAAACGTCAGTAGGATTTTTTCCAGTCTCCTGAACTCATCCCTGGCGAAGTTCATTGAGCACATTTCCTGCGCGCTCAGAACGGCCTCACATAGGATTTCGCCCTCGATCACTGAAGGGACGGCATGAGGTGCGCGGCTCATTGCTCACCCCCTACAGCTTCCAGAGTGCGGACAATGGCCATGTGGGCGTTGTAGCGTTTGAGGCGAACAGAGAGGGATGAATCTGCGCGGAGGGCGCTCAAGGCCATACGGCGGTGAGCAAGGGCGCGAAGTGCGGACGGATTGAGGGTGGGCATGGGCGGAACTCCTGTAAGTGAGGAGCTGCCACGGTTCGCCGCGAAGCAAATTAAGGTGGCAGCTGTGCGCGGGTTCGCGGACCGGGCATACAGGACCCCGGCAGACCCGAAGGTCTCCCACGCACAGCCGCCATAAAACGACATTGCGGGCACAAAAAAAGCGCCAGCAATCGAAGTAGGGCGCGTTTGCGTCCTGCATGTACTCGGGCCGCGACGCCCGGTCGCTGAATTTGCAGCGACGGGCGAACCATACCGAGAGTGGGCGGGCTTGGCAATAGTCGGGAAGCGTGGGGAATTGTCGAAGGTATTTATTGTGGGTACAATAAACCCATGCAGATAACTTATGACCCAGCCAAAGACGCCCGAAACGTTGAAGAACGTGGACTCCCATTCGCCCTGGTGCGCGACTTCGATTGGTCCACGGCCTTGATCTTGGAGGACGACCGGTTTGATTACGGCGAGAGCCGGTATCAGGCGATGGGATTCATAGGGGATCGGCTGCATGTCGTGGTGTTCACCCCTCGGGGTGATGCGGTGCACGTCATCAGTTTTCGTAAAGCCAACAAACGGGAGGTCAAAAGCTATGACCAAAAAACTCAATCCTGAGATGGTCGATACGACAAACCCTGAATGGTCGGCCAAGGATTTCGCCAAGGCTAAGCCAGCCAGTGACGTGCTGGCGGGATTGTTCGGCAAGGCCCAGGCAAAGGAAATGCTCAAGCCAAAACGTGGACGTCCGAAGGCGGCGACCACCAAAGAGCACGTCAATGTGCGCTTTGATTCAGAGGTGCTGGAGCAATTCAGGGCCTCGGGGCCTGGCTGGCAAACACGCATGAACGCGGTGCTGGCCGACTGGCTCAAGACGCATACGCCGAACGAGGTGAAAGTATGACCAGCAAACTCATCAGATTGGTTTACATCCATGCCCGATAAGTCAGTGTCGGGCGAATGGGTCGAGCTGTGGCTTGATGCCGAAACGGTCGAAGCATTCAGGGCTGCTGGCCCAAACTGGAAAGAGCTTATGCACGCGGCCTTGGCCGAATGGCTCAAGACGCACGCGCCCGAAGAAGTGAAGGTTTGACCGCTAGTGAGCCTCAATCCCTTTAGAGACGGCGGCAGGCGGGCTTGATCCTCATTCAGTAAGGCGTGTTCGATGGGCGCCCCATGGCGGCTGTTATTGCGCGTTGCAACTATGCTGTGACTCGGTGAGCTCGGAATCAGACCGCAACGGAGGTCGCGGCCTAGATTTGTGCCCGGTGCATTCAATCCAATGAGGGTTAATTCTGTGGTCATGCAAACGCTGAAACCACGCGCAATAAGGAAAGCACGGAAGGTCGTACTGACGTTGGTCTCATCGGCCAAAGATGCGGAGATAGATCCCGAGCCCTTCGGGCAAGACGATGCCCTCAAGCTGCTCAACTCAATGACCAGAAGAGTGCGCAGCTGGCCACTGCCAAAGCCGCTTGAGCGGATATAGGGGCTGGTAAACCTCGCCCCCTTCAGAGGCGAGCCAGGAACGCGGGCGCGGTGCCGAACCGTTAGCCCGCGTTTTTTATTGGCGGCTGTCATTGGTGGCGTCCTCCAGTCCGAGGGTGAGTTGCAGCTGCTCTTTCCAGTAGGTCACGCCTTCGACGAGGCTTGGCTTGTCCCAACGGAAATGGGCAAGGCTGCTGCCGTCTTTGCTCGCTTTCTTCCTCCTGTCCTCCAGCCTTTGAGTGGCTACCCCGTACCCGCGGCGAACTGCTGGATCGCTGCTCAACAGGGCGTCTATGTGCAGGTCGCACCAAACAGCGAATCTTGCATTGCACCAGCGTGCAAACATCACAGCGAGTTTTGGGTGTAGCAACGTACCGCCGCCGCGATCCATTCTTGCCCGACTGGTTTTTACATACCCGGAATTCCGGGTATCTAGAATTTTCGATTCTCGACCGGTGAGAGCTTCATCCAAGGCACGCATGTATTCCAAGGTCTCTGCATTTTCTAGCCACCTGTCGAGACGTTTACCGAAGCGGTCAGCTATCTGGGTTGCATACAGCCAGCCGTCCAAGTTGAAGTGGACCGGCTGGCCTTGATAGTCGAAAGGGATGATTGCCGGTGGGGTCTCGCTGGCGCTGGTCATATCAGGCCACCGCGTTGCGCAAGGCAATGCGCTTGCGAACCCATTCCTGTACTTCAGCCAGGACGAACCCAACCGGCGAACCACGGGACTTGCTGTTGCTTAGCGATACTGGCCGGGGAAACGTCGGGTCGTCTTTGAGGCGCTTGTAGACGGTGGCTCTGGCGAGGCCGGTGATGGCCTCCACTTCAGGAAAGCGAATGATGGTGTTCGTAGGATCGAACTGTGGAACGTTGGCGGTAGTGGTCTCGATTGGACGGATATTGCTCATGTCTGTATCCCGTTGTTGATGGCGACGGGATGCAGGTTGGCAGGTGGGGTCGAGTGGTAATCAAGCCTTCTCGGGTGGATAGGGGCAGTTTGCGAAAGTGGTAAAACTCCCCGGCGATTTGGTGTCCTCGTATGGGTACCTAGGCTACAAGCCGCGTGTTTACTCGTCCTCTCGTGTGAGTACCTTGTGGTTTCTTAAGTGAGCTTTACGCAAGTGTTCCGGGCGCAGGATCTTGTCCACTGCCTCTGCCACGTTCCCTGTGGCGCCCTTGCTTTTCAGATACTGCACAACCTCAGCTTTGCTCGGTGCTGTCGTGTGGTCATCCGAGTCATACGTTGACCAGAACTGTTTTATTGCATCCTCCACGAACTCAAGCCCTTCGGATTTGTGTCCTTGGAAAGAGAGCGAGAGTGGAGGTGTGTTAACAGGAGTCGAGGTGGCGGGGTAAGTAGGGGTTTGAACAGATACCACTCTAGTCGCAAGTTTCGGCGGGCGTGTAATTTGAACCCGCTCACTTTCAATCCATGCACGCAATGACGCGCGAGTGATTATTGTATCGCGGAGGCTGATTTCGGCCTCCCGATCTATTGGCCTGATAGGCTTCAGCACCTTTTCCATTCCCGGATTCCCGTAGTGGTCGAGAGCATCGATCCACACGTACCCCATGCAAACAGCTGGCGATATTAATCCTTGTCGGATGGCTGAAACGATGCCAAGAGCGTGCCCGTGGGCTAGTTTCCAGCGATCTAGCTTCTTAACTTTTGCCTTGTTAAGTTCGTCACAGTCAAACGGGTCAATCATTGCCAGTAGCAAGGCGGCCTGCTCAATGTTGAACTCCATGACCGATTTCCAATGGTCGAGATTCGGCAGCTTCTCTGTAGGAATGAGGTTTACCAAATCGAGCGAATCATCAAAATCGTCCATTTACACGGCCTCTCCGGCATCAATATCTTGTGCTGGTCAAGGGCGGCTTTCAGCACCAGATGTTGTGGCTCCTGGTGCGAAGTGCTGGCTATTCGAACAGCAATAGCTTTCAGTCTATATCTGTCTACGCGATGAGTGGTAGTGCTGACGCCGCGGCGGCTAAGCCTGTTTTCCGAACTGCCCTTGCACGACGTTGCCTGCCTCCAGAGTGTCCAGGTGGTCGGCATACCATTGCATCATGGTGGCGCGTTGCTCCAGGTACTGAGCTTTGTTGTAGACGCCAGATACACCGTCCTCAGTGTGGGCGAGCTGGGCTTCTACATGGTCCTTCGGGAAACCGTTTTCGCGCAGGGTAGTGGACGCAATATGGCGAAATCCGTGGCCGGTTTGTCTGCCTGCATATCCCATCCGTCGTAGCGCCATATTGAACGCCATGTTGCTGCGGGGCTTGGTGCGTTCATTGCGACCAGGAAAAAGCAGTGGGTAAGCGCCGGTCAGCTTGTGCAGTTCTGAAAGTGCGTCGAGTGCCTGACGTGACAGGGGGACGGTGTGAGTGCGGCGTTTCTTCATCCGCTCGGCGGGAATAACCCATATCCCGGCCTTTCGGTCGAACTCTTCCCAACTGGCCTCGCGGAGCTCGCTCGGTCTGACCCCTGTCAGCATTAGCAGGCGCAGGCCCAGCCGTAGGTCATGAGCGTGGGGATAGGCGCTGATTGCTTGCAGGAGGGCGGGCAAATCCTTTGCGGTGACGTGAGGGTAGTTCTCGGATGGTTTGGACTGTAGAAAGCGGTTCAGCCCATCAAGGGGGTTATGTGTGGCTCGACCTGTGACGCGTGCAAGGTCGTAAATCTCTTTGCAAGATCGTCGAATCCTCGCCATCTGCTCAATGATGCCCAACCGCTCCATGCTGCGTAGAAACTCCATCCATTCAATCGGCAGGATTCCGGCATACAAGCGCTTTCCAAAAACCGGGAGTACATGCAGCTCAATGGCGCCAACGGTGCGCTTGGCCGTGCTGGTTGCCCAGCCGGGGCGGCGAATCTCGATCCATTCGCGGGCCAAGGCCTCAAAGGTGTTGTTGGCTGCCTCTAGTTCGGAGGCTTTGCGGGCGTGCTTGGCAGCTAGCGGGCTCACGCCGTCGGCGGCATCGTTGCGCAGTTCGGCTGCCTTCTGTCTGGCACCCGCGCCGCTCACTTCGGGATAGCTGCCGAGGCCCAGCCAGGACCACTTACCATCCGGCTTTTTATAGCGCAGCTCCCAAGACTTGCCGCCGTTGGGTCTAACGCGAAAGTACAGGCCTTGACCGTCATGCTCTCGAAAAGCAGAGGCTTCAGGTTCAAGGCCTGCGAGAGTGGTGTCTGCCAATGGGCGGCGTTTGATTTCGCTGCGCTTCATGTCGTGTATGCCTGTGGTTCTAATTTTCGGCCAGCATACACAGCGGCATACACGGTTGGAAGATATAGAGGTAAACAGGTATAGGCAGCTAGAAACAAGAAAGCCCGCACGGGGCGGGCTTTTCAGGGTGTTTTGTAGATGTCTTGAGACAGGTAAAAACAGCTGTTTGGTGCACCAGGCGGGATTCGAACCCACGACCCCTGCCTTCGGAGGGCAGTACTCTATCCAGCTGAGCTACTGGTGCAGCGGGCGCCATGATACTCATATGCACTGCGGGCGTCCATGCTGCTGAATCGCCTGCGTTTTTTTAAAGCTGTAACGGGCGTTTGCTACGTTGATCAGAAAATACAGGCAAAAGCGTCGTTTTCGTTCTTTTTTTCGAACAGCCTATTGTCCTTTACCCCCTTTGATCCTAGGATTCGTTTGAGATTTCAAACGCTCTTGTCTGGGTGCTGAACCGCACGATTTGAATCAGTGCGCTATTTATGTGCTTCAGCCCGGTGAATGATTTCCCTGACGGCAGCCTATCGAGGCGCCTTTCTACAATCATAATTTGCTCCGCGCGTGCGCGGTGCTGTTAAGGAAAGCCGACATGCAGCTTAAAGACACCCAGTTGTTCCGCCAGCAAGCCTTCATCGATGGCGCGTGGGTTGATGCGGACAATGGTCAGACGATCAAGGTCAACAACCCGGCAACGGGCGAAATTCTGGGCACCGTGCCGAAAATGGGCGCTGCCGAAACCCGCCGTGCCATCGAAGCCGCTGACAAAGCGCTGCCGGCCTGGCGTGCACTGACCGCCAAAGAGCGTGCAGGCAAACTGCGTCGCTGGTACGAGCTGATCATCGAGAACCAGGACGACCTGGCTCGCCTGATGACCCTGGAACAGGGCAAGCCATTGGCCGAAGCCAAGGGCGAAATCGTTTACGCCGCTTCCTTCATCGAGTGGTTCGCCGAAGAAGCCAAGCGCATCTACGGTGACGTGATTCCGGGCCACCAGCCAGACAAGCGCCTGATCGTGATCAAGCAGCCAATCGGCGTGACCGCTGCCATCACCCCGTGGAACTTCCCGGCTGCCATGATCACCCGTAAAGCCGGCCCGGCCCTGGCCGCCGGTTGCACCATGGTGCTCAAGCCTGCTTCGCAAACCCCATTCTCCGCCTTTGCCCTGGCCGAACTGGCCCAGCGTGCCGGCATCCCGGCTGGCGTGTTCAGCGTGGTTTCCGGCAGCGCCGGCGACATCGGCAGCGAACTGACCAGCAACCCGATCGTACGCAAGCTGTCCTTCACCGGTTCGACCGAAATCGGTCGTCAACTGATGTCGGAATGCGCCAAGGACATCAAGAAAGTGTCCCTGGAACTGGGCGGCAACGCGCCGTTCATCGTGTTCGACGACGCAGACCTGGATAAGGCCGTCGAAGGCGCGATCATTTCCAAGTACCGCAACAACGGTCAAACCTGCGTCTGCGCCAACCGCCTGTACATTCAGGATTCGGTCTACGACGCGTTCGCCGAGAAGCTGAAAGTGGCTGTAGCCAAGCTCAAGATCGGTAACGGTCTGGAAGACGGCACCACCACTGGCCCGCTGATCGACGAAAAAGCCGTGGCCAAGGTGCAAGAGCACATCGCTGACGCCATTTCCAAAGGCGCCACCGTGCTGTCCGGCGGCAAGTCGATGGAAGGCAACTTCTTCGAACCGACCATCCTGACCAACGTGCCGAACAACGCGGCCGTGGCCAAGGAAGAAACCTTCGGTCCATTGGCTCCACTGTTCCGCTTCAAAGACGAAGCCGATGTGATCGCGATGTCCAACGACACCGAGTTCGGTCTGGCCTCGTACTTCTACGCTCGTGACCTGGGCCGTGTGTTCCGCGTGGCTGAAGCCCTGGAATACGGCATGGTCGGCGTCAACACCGGGTTGATCTCCAACGAAGTCGCGCCGTTCGGCGGCATCAAGGCCTCGGGCCTGGGCCGTGAAGGCTCCAAGTACGGCATCGAAGATTACCTGGAAATCAAATACCTCTGCCTGGGCATCTAAGCCGGGAAGAGCATTGCTTCAAGCGCAAAGGGCACGAGAGCGCTGTCCCTTTGCGCCGCTTCAAACCGGAATTTTCTCTGTGGTCGGGAAAGCTGTGGCAGTCGATCATCGCATGCTGCCTTAGTTACCTCCCCACCGCTTAATCCTTGAACCACGCCGACCGATGAGCGGCGAATGAGGAATGTAATGAGCAAGACTAACGCTTCTTTGATGGCCCGCCGTACCAACGCAGTTCCACGTGGTGTTGGCCAGATTCACCCGATCTTCGCCGAGTCCGCGAAGAACGCGACCGTGACCGACGTTGAAGGTCGCGAGTTCATCGACTTCGCCGGCGGTATCGCCGTGCTGAACACCGGCCACGTGCACCCGAAAATCATCGCGGCCGTGACCGAGCAACTGAACAAGCTGACCCACACTTGCTTCCAGGTACTGGCCTACGAGCCGTACGTAGAAGTGTGCGAAAAAATCAACGCCAAGGTGCCAGGTGATTTCGCCAAGAAAACCCTGCTGGTGACCACCGGTTCCGAAGCCGTGGAAAACTCGATCAAGATCGCCCGTGCCGCTACTGGCCGTGCCGGCGTGATCGCCTTCACCGGCGCTTACCACGGTCGCACCATGATGACCCTGGGCCTGACCGGTAAAGTCGTGCCTTACTCGGCCGGCATGGGCCTGATGCCAGGCGGCATCTTCCGCGCGCTGTACCCGAACGAACTGCACGGCGTGAGCATCGACGATTCGATCGCTTCCATCGAGCGCATCTTCAAGAACGACGCCGAGCCGAAAGACATCGCTGCGATCATCATCGAGCCGGTTCAGGGCGAAGGTGGTTTCTACGTCGCTCCGAAAGAATTCATGAAGCGTCTGCGTGCCCTGTGCGACCAGCACGGCATCCTGCTGATCGCTGACGAAGTACAGACTGGCGCTGGCCGTACCGGTACTTTCTTCGCCATGGAACAGATGGGCGTTGCTGCCGACCTGACCACTTTCGCCAAATCCATCGCTGGCGGCTTCCCGCTGGCCGGTGTGTGCGGCAAGGCCGAGTACATGGACGCCATCGCTCCAGGCGGCCTGGGCGGCACCTACGCCGGTAGCCCGATCGCTTGCGCCGCGGCCCTGGCCGTGATGGAAGTGTTCGAAGAAGAGCACCTGCTGGATCGTTGCAAGGCCGTTGGCGAGCGTCTGGTAACCGGTCTGAAGGCCATCCAGGCCAAGTACCCGGTGATCGGCGAAGTCCGTGCCCTGGGCGCGATGATCGCTGTCGAGCTGTTCGAAAACGGCGACAGCCACAAGCCGAACGCCGCCGCTGTGGCGTCCGTTGTAGCCAAGGCGCGCGACAAGGGCCTGATCCTGCTGTCCTGCGGCACCTACGGCAACGTTCTGCGCGTCCTGGTACCGCTGACCTCGCCGGACGAGCAACTGGACAAAGGCCTGGCGATCATCGAAGAGTGCTTCGCCGAGCTGTGATCACTTAGTGTGACCTGATCGACAAAAAACCCGCTTCGGCGGGTTTTTTCATGCCTCTGGAAACACATCCCATGCATTAACGTTGTATCGAATGGCCCGCATTGGCTAAGGTTCCTGCATTGCCAGGGAGAGCTGTATGACAACTGTCATTTTACCCGCGGTTCCGAGAGTACTGATTGCCGAGGCCGACCCCTGGTCCCGGGACCTGCTCAAGGAAGTGTTGTTGAATGTACGCTGCGATGCGCGGCTGGATTTGTGCGCCGATGGCCAGCAAGCGCTGGAGCTATTGGCTGCCAACCCCTATGACCTGGTCATCGCCGATTGGGAGTTGCCGGGTGTCGATGGCCTGAATGTCCTGCGCAACATCCGCCAGCGCAAACGCAACCCGCCGCTGCCCTTCATCCTCATGAGCAGTCGCAACGACAGTGCCAGCGTGCGCGAGGCCTTGCCGCTGGCGCCGGCCGCGTACCTGACCAAACCCCTGAATATGGAAAGCCTGACCCACCGGTTGCAGGGGTTGCTGCTGCACGCCGGGGAAGAAGTCTCGTGCGAAGTGCCAACGCTGGCACCGGGCATGACGTTATCGGTGTTTCTGGAGCGTCGACGGGAATTGGCCGACGGCGCGCCGCTGATGACCGACGTGCAAGTGGCGGTCAAACGCAGCCTCAATCCCAATGGCCTCGACCTGACGGTGCTGGAAGACGAAATCCGCACCGATCCGCAGGTCACGGCTGTGCTGATTGCCGCTGCCAACAGCGCGGCCCAGCACCACGGCGCGGGCGTGCAAACCCTGTCCCAGGCACTGCATCGCCTGGGCACCGGACAGAGCATGAACCTGATTCTCGGCCTGGCGCTCAAGCGCAGTGCCCGGCTCAGTGATCCGCAATTGGCCGACTATGCCGAGCGTTACTGGGAGCTGTCACTGCACACTGCCGAATACGCACGAACCCTGGCGCGCTTGCTCGATCTGGATCAGGAGCGTTGTTATTGCGCCGGGATGTTGCATCGTCTCGGCGATCTGGCGTTGCTGCGCTGTCTGCAGGAGTGGCAACAGGCTGGCGGCGTACTGGACGAGCTGGAAGAAGTGGGTGAAGCGCTGGTTGAATATGGCGCGGCCTATGGCTCGGCCCTGCGTACACGCTGGCGTCTGCCGCTGGAGTTGCGGGAGTTGATTGCGGCGGCCTACCAGCTCGGTGGCGGGGTTTATTCCCGCGAGGCGCTGGTGATGAACATGGCAGCGCAGATGGCGCGCCTGACCGAGCATGAGGGCATCGAGGAGCTGGCGAAGAGCCGGACGGCGCGGTTGCTCAAGATCGGCTTGCCGGAGCTGATGCGGTTGCGCAAGAAGTAAAACCACCACCCAACCCTGTGGGAGCCGGCTTTTGTGGCGAGGGGGCTTGCCCCCGTTCGGTTGCGCAGCAGCCGTGAAACCAGCGAATGCGGTTGTTCTGACAATGCTGGAACGCCACAATCAGGACTGCTTTGCAGCCCAACGGGGGCAAGCCCCCTCGCCACAGGTATTCGGTGCTGCCAGCGAAATCTCAGGCCGTGACAATCCTGTTCTTGCCCTCGCGCTTGGCCTGATACATCGCGGCATCCGCCCGGGAAAACAGGTCCTCCACGGTTTCGTCCGAGGCGCTCAGGCTGGTCAGGCCCTGGCTGACCGTGATGCCGAACGTCCGGCCTTCATGGTTGAAACTCAACTGCTGAATCTGCCGATGCAGGCGTTCAGCCACCTGCAGGGCCATTTGTGGCGTGCACCCGGGAAACACCGCAGCAAATTCCTCACCGCCAATGCGCCCGAACAGGTCGCGACGGCGCAACGCTGCGCGGCCGCTTTCGGCAATGCGTTGCAGCACGTTGTCGCCTTCCTGGTGACCGTAGGTGTCGTTGATCGTTTTGAAGTCATCAATATCCAGCATCAGAAATGACAACGGCTCGCCCTGTTGACGGGCGTGTGCGAACTCGCGGTGAGCGCATTCGAAGAAATGATGGCGATTACTGCTCTGGGTCAGCGCGTCAGTGGTGGCCAGGCGATGCAGTTCGGTTTCCATCTGCTTCTTGTGGGTGATGTCTTCGGCAAAGCCGACGATGATCACCGGTTGCCCCGGCTCGGCATGGCGATTGATGAAGCACTTGTCGCTGAGCCAGCGCACCTGGCCGTCGGCGGCAATGATTCGATACTCGCGGTCTTCGACGGCGCCTTTGTCCAGCACTTCGGCCAGGCTGCGTTCGGCATAGTCGAGGTCGTCAGGGTGAATGCTGTCGCGCCATTGATTGCAGTCGGCCAGCAACTGATCGGCTGACCGGCCAAAGATCCGTTCGTAGGCCGGACTGACGTAAAGCACTCGACGGGTTTCCCAATCGAATGCCCACAGCACCGCGTTGACGCTTGCCAGCAAGGTGTTGAGCAACTGTTCCCGTTCGGTCAGGCGTGCGACTTCCCCTTGGGCGTGCATCAGCGCCATCAGGGTCTGCGCGGCCTCGGGCCCATGTGACGGAGATGAGTCTTGCAGGTTCTTTTGGGCCATCGACACAAATCTCAAAGGGCATGCGGCCAACACCAAGCCCGCGGGGGATGGCGAAGTGTCTTTGAGATAAGGGTTTCAAGATGAAGTTCCCGCCTTTTGTGGCGAGGGAGCTTGCTCCCGCCGGGCGGTACTGGCGACGCGTTTTTGCGGCCACAAATCAATGTGGGAGCGAGCCTGCTCGCGAAAAAGGAGTGTCAGTCAAATCGATGTTGACTGGCACTCCGCCTTCGCGAGCAGGCTCGCTCCCACAGGTTTTTCAGACGGCGGCAGGGCGCAGGGAGTAGGTTTTCAACTGATCGGCGAAGTCGCGCAGGGATTGAATCCCGCTGGCTTCGGCTTCATGCACCCAGTCCTTGATCGCCGCCAGCATGTCGTGGCCATTTGAGCTGGTCTTGACCCAGATCTGCTGCAGGGCCAGGCGTTTCTCGTAGATTACCTTCAGTGCCTGACTGTGCTCGAGCATGTTCTGGATGCGTACATGGTGTTTGTCATCCAGCAGGCTGGTTTCTCGCGACAGCAGGCGTTTGGCCCGGTGGAACTGGTGACGTACCGAGTGATCGACCTTTTCCAGCTCTTGCTTGACCAGCGGGCCGATCACCAATTTGCGGTACTGGGCCATGATCTGGAAGCGGTTGTTGAGGATCGCCATGGCGGTGTCCATGTCCAGGTTGCCCTTGCCTTCGACGCGATGGGCAATCGGCGCAACCCGTTGAACCTTGGCCAGGCGCAGGAAGCTGAAGACTTTGATCCACGCCCAGCCCAGGTCGAATTCCCACTTCTTCACCGACAGTTTTGCCGAATTAGGGTAGGTGTGATGGTTGTTATGCAGTTCTTCGCCGCCAATCAGGATGCCCCACGGCACCAGGTTGGTCGCCGCATCGCGGCATTCGAAGTTGCGGTAGCCGATGGCATGGCCCAGGCCATTGACCACGCCGGCGGCCCACACAGGGATCCACATCATCTGGATGGCCCAGATGGTGATGCCGATGGTGCCGAACAGCAGCAGGTCGATAACGGCCATGATCGCCACACCCAGCAGCGGGAAGCGGCTGTAGAGGTTGCGCTCGATCCAGTCTTCGGGGCAGTTCTTGCCGTAGATGCGCAGCGTCTCGGGGTTTTCCGCTTCGGCGCGATACAGCTCGGCGCCTTTGCGCAGCACCGTGGACAGCCCCTTGATGACCGGGCTGTGCGGGTCATCGACGGTTTCGCATTTGGCGTGATGCTTGCGGTGGATGGCCGTCCACTCGCGGGTGTTCTGCGCCGTGGTCAGCCACAGCCAGAAACGGAAGAAATGCTTGAGGCCCCCATTCAGCTCCAGGGAGCGATGGGCCGAGTAACGATGCAGATAGACCGTGACGGCGATGATCGTGACGTGGGTCATCAGCAGGGTGACTGCCACCAGTGACCAGGCCGACAAGCCGAGTAAACCTTCGTACCACATAGGCTGTAGGGCCCTCGATAAAGAAAAAAACAGCCGTTGCATTATCACTAAGCCCACACAGAAAACCAGTCGCCCTTTCAGATAAGAGTGGCTGGATGTGTCTTTAAACTATAATTCCAACCTTTTTGTATGGACATGGATCGCCGGATGCCTGCCACCTATCGCGATGCCTTGCGTGCAGCGCTGCTCTATCTGTTGCTTTCTGTGGTTTGGCTGCAGATCAGTGACTATTTATTAAACAGATTCTTCGATAGCTCCGCCGAGCGACTGCGATGGCAACTGATCAACGGTTACGTTTGGGTGCTGTTCAGCGCCGGATTGATCCTCATTGCCCGGGCCCGGCTTCTGCGGGTTATCGGCGCCAAACTGCGTGAGCGCGATGCCGACCGCATGCGCTTGCGACAGGCGGCGGCAGTGTTCGACTGCACTCGCGAAGGGGTGCTGGTCACCAATCGGGAAGGCGCGATCGTCCATGTGAACCGGGCCTTTATGGAGATCACCGGTTATGACTGTGAGGAGGTGCTAGGGCAGCGGCCCAATATGTTCAAGTCGGGGCGCCATCCAGCTCAATTCTATCAAGCGATGTTCGCCGCGCTTGCAAGCGCCGGGGAGTGGAGCGGGGAGATCTGGAACCGGCGCAAAAGCGGCGAGATTTACCCGCAATGGCAGACAATCCGCCTGATTCATGACGACGATGGCCAGCCGAGCCAGTATGTGGCGGTGTTTTCCGACATCAGCGCAATCAAGAACTCCGAACACGAGTTGATGCACCTGGCGCACCACGACCCGCTGACCGACCTGCCGAACCGTCTGCTGTTCACCGACCGCGCCGAGCAGGCCCTGGCCTCGGCACAGGTGCACAAGCGTGGTTGCGCGCTGCTGATGATCGATCTCGATCACTTCAAGATGATCAATGACAGCCTCGGGCATACCATCGGCGATCAGTTGCTCAAGGCGGTGGCCGGGCGCCTGGCCGCCATGTTCGGCCCGGGTATCACTCTGGCGCGCTTGGGCGGGGATGAGTTCGCGGTACTCGCCGAAAGCTGTCCGCAACTGGTTCAGGCCGCTGCGTTGGCCCAGCGGATTATCGATGGCCTCAAAGAGCCGTTCCTCATTGATGGGCACCAGCTGTTCATCAACACCAGCATCGGCATCAGCCTGTTCCCCAGCGATGCCTTGAGCGTCGAGCAACTGCTGCGTAATGCCGACTCTGCGCTGTTCAAGGCCAAAAGCACGGGGCGCAATGACTATGCCCTGTACACCGAAGAGCTGACGGCCCACGTGCAGCAACGCGTCGAGATCGCCTTCGAATTGCGCCGCGCCCTGGACCAGCAGGAACTGCAGGTTCATTACCAGCCGGTTCACGACCTCAAGACCAGCCGCCTGATGGGTGTCGAGGCGCTGGTGCGCTGGCAGCACCCGCAGCGGGGGCTGGTGTCGCCGGCGGAATTCATTCCGGTCGCCGAACGAACCGGCCTGATCGCCGAAATCGATGCCTGGGTCATGGCACAGGCGTGCCGGCAGATGTGTCAGTGGCAGCAGGACGGGGTGGTGCTGTCGTTTGTGGCGGTCAACGTTTCTTCGCGCCTGTTCGCTCGTCGCGAGTTGTATCAGCAGGTGGCGCAGGTGCTGCACGAAACCGGGCTGGAACCGGCCTGTCTGGAACTGGAAGTGACCGAAAGCGCGGTGATGGACGATCCGGAAGTCGCGCTGGAGCAGATGCACCGCCTGCGCGAGTTGGGTGTGCGCCTGGCCATCGACGACTTCGGCACGGGTTACTCATCGCTGTTGCGGCTCAAGCGCCTGCCGGTGCAAAAACTGAAAATCGATCAGGGCTTCGTCGCCGGATTGCCGTGGGACGAGGATGATGCGGCGATCTCACGGGTGATCATCGCCCTGGCCCAAAGCATGGGCATGCAGGTCCATGCCGAGGGGATCGAGCAGGTCGAACAGGCGGCTTTCCTCCTTGAACAGGGCTGTGATCTGGGCCAGGGCTACTGGTTCGGGCGGCCGGTGCCGGCGGTGCGACTGGATTGGACATGTGCGCCGGTGATCGGATAGGTGCCCAGTTCAGTTGATGCCCAAACCCTGTGGGAGCGAGCTTGCTCGCGATAGCGGAATATCAGCCGACATTTCTGGCGACTGACACTCCCTCATCGCGAGCAAGCTCGCTCCCACAGGTTTTTGGTGCACTTGAAAGAGGGTGATTCGCCTCAAGCCCTTGTCCCTTCAATTAATGTTTTCTAGTTATATAAACATTCTTAAATAGTCTTTTTAAGAATATCCAGACCTCACTAGTATTGCTCCCAAGCCGCAAGCAGTGTCGACACTGCGAGGCAATCTCTCAGTTGAAGGAGCAGCAATATGAGCGCATCCCTGCGTAGCGTCGACGGTCAAGACGAAGCCACCATCCTGCGTGAAATCCAGAGCGCCCTGCGCGACCTGCGTTTTGGTGCCGTGGAAATCACTGTGCACAACGCGCAGGTGGTGCAGATCGAACGCAAAGAAAAATTCCGTTTGCAGCAGCCAGGCAACAAGCCGGGCTGAAGTGGATCGCAGCCCCCTGTAGGAGCTGCCGAAGGCTGCGATCTTTGAACCGGCAACGCGATTCCAGAAATCCATAAAAAAAGCCAACAGACCAAGAATCCCAGGAGCTTTCACCATGTCGTCGATTCGTCATTTCGCTTTGGCCGCCCTGGCCAGCGCCCTTTTTGCCGGTTCCGCAGTTGCCAAGGACTACGAGCTGCTCAACGTGTCGTACGATCCGACCCGCGAGCTGTACCAGGACTACAACGCCGAATTCGTGAAGTTCTGGCAAAAGGAACATGCCGGCGACACCGTGAAAATCCAGCAATCCCATGGTGGCTCGGGCAAGCAAGGCCGGGCGGTGATCGATGGCCTGCGCGCCGACGTCGTGACCCTGGCCCTGGCCGGTGACATCGACGAAATCGCCAAGCTCGGCAAGACCCTGCCGGCGGACTGGCAAAAGCGCCTGCCGGACGCAAGCACGCCTTACACCTCGACCATCGTGTTCCTGGTGCGCAAGGGCAACCCTAAAGGCATCAAGGACTGGGGTGACCTGGTCAAGAATGACGTTTCGGTGATCACGCCGAACCCGAAAACCTCCGGCGGTGCGCGCTGGAACTTCCTCGCGGCCTGGGCCTATGGCCTCAAAGCCAATGGCGGCGACGAAGCCAAGGCCAAGGAATACGTGCAAACCCTGTTCAAGCACGTGCCCGTGCTGGACACCGGCGCCCGCGGCTCGACCATTACCTTCGTCAACAACGGCCAGGGCGACGTGTTGCTGGCCTGGGAAAACGAAGCCTTCCTGGCCCTGAAGGAAGAGGGCGGCGCCGACAAGTTCGACATCGTCGTGCCTTCGCTGTCGATTCTCGCTGAGCCACCGGTGGCGGTGGTCGACAAGAATGCCGAGAAAAAGGGCAACGAGCAGATCGCCGAAGCCTACCTCAAGCACCTGTACAGCCCGGCCGGCCAGGAAATCGCGGCGAAGAATTTCTATCGCCCGCGTGACAAGGACGTGGCCGCCAAGTACGCCCAGCAGTTCCCGAAACTGGAACTGGTGAGCATCGACAAGGACTTCGGCGGCTGGAAAACCGCACAGCCGAAATTCTTCAATGACGGCGGGGTGTTCGACCAGATCTACCAGGCGCAGTAATCTTAAATAGCCATCAATGAGCACCCATGCAGTCAGCCTGGGTGCTTAACTTGTGGGAGCGAGCCTGCTCGCGAAGGCGGTGTTTCAGTCGACAGGGATGTTGACGGGTACTCCCCCTTCGCGAGCAGGCTCGCTCCCACAGGGATGGTTTTAGCGGAACGCTTTTTAACCAAGGACTTTTATGTCGCGTCGTATCTCCCCCGTCATACCCGGCTTCGGGCTGACGCTGGGCTACACCTTGGTGTACCTCAGCCTGATTGTGCTCATACCACTGGCGGCGATGTTCGTGCATGCCGCTCAACTCACCTGGGATCAGTTCTGGGCAATCATCTCGGCGCCACGGGTGCTGGCGGCGCTGAAGCTCAGCTTCGGCACTGCCCTGTGTGCCGCAATCATCAACGGCATCATCGGCACGCTCCTGGCCTGGGTATTAGTGCGCTATACCTTCCCTGGACGAAAAGTGATCGATGCAATGATCGACTTGCCGTTCGCACTACCCACGGCGGTGGCCGGTATTGCGCTGACGGCGCTATACACCCCTACCGGCCTGGTTGGTCAGTTTGCAGCGGATCTGGGTTTCAAGATCGCCTACACCCCCCTGGGCATCACCCTTGCCCTCACTTTTGTGACACTTCCATTCGTAGTACGTACCGTACAGCCAGTATTGGCGGACATTCCTCGTGAAGTCGAAGAAGCAGCGGCGTGCCTGGGTGCAAAACCCTTGCAGGTTTTCCGCCATATCCTGCTGCCGGCACTGCTTCCGGCATGGCTGACCGGTTTCGCTTTGGCCTTTGCCCGCGGGGTCGGCGAGTACGGTTCGGTGATTTTCATCGCCGGCAACATGCCGATGAAAACCGAGATTCTGCCGCTGCTGATCATGGTCAAACTCGACCAATACGATTACACCGGCGCTACCTCCATTGGTGTACTGATGCTGGTGGTTTCCTTCGTCCTGTTGCTGCTGATCAACTTGTTGCAGCGGCGCATCGAAACCCCATAAGGAGGCGCACCCATGTCCCAATCGTCTATTGCTGCCGCTTCCTCGAACGCTGCCCGCCGTGGCAGCGCGACTTCGCGGCGAATCCTGATCGGTCTTGGCTGGCTGATTTTTGCCCTGTTCCTGTTGCTGCCGCTGTTCATCGTGGTGTCCCAGGGCCTGAAGCTCGGCCTCGGTGCGTTTTTCACCGCGATCTTTGAGCCGGACGCGCTGTCGGCACTGAAACTCACGGTCATCGCCGTACTGATTTCGGTGCCGCTGAACCTGGTGTTCGGCGTCAGCGCTGCGTGGTGCGTGAGCAAGTACTCGTTCCGCGGCAAGAGCATGCTGGTAACGCTGATCGACCTGCCGTTCTCGGTGTCGCCGGTGATCGCCGGCCTGGTCTATGTGCTGATGTTCGGCGCCCAGGGCCTGTTTGGTCCATGGCTGCAGGATCACGACATCCAGATCGTCTTTGCCCTGCCGGGCATCGTGCTGGCGACGATTTTCGTCACCGTGCCGTTCGTGGCCCGTGAACTGATCCCGCTGATGCAGGAACAAGGCACTCAGGAAGAGGAGGCCGCGCGTCTGCTGGGCGCCAATGGCTGGCAGATGTTCTGGCACGTCACCGTACCCAACATCAAATGGGGCCTGATCTACGGCGTGGTGTTGTGCACTGCGCGGGCCATGGGGGAATTCGGTGCGGTGTCGGTGGTTTCCGGGCACATTCGCGGGGTGACCAACACCCTGCCGCTGCACGTCGAGATCCTCTACAACGAATACAACCACGTGGCCGCGTTCGCCGTGGCGAGCCTGTTGCTGATCCTGGCGCTCTTCATCCTGCTGCTCAAGCAGTGGAGCGAAAACCGTATTAACCGCCTGCGCGCCAGCGCCGCGGAGGAATAATTCATGTCGATCGAAGTGCGTAACGTCAGCAAGAATTTCAACGCGTTCAAGGCGCTGGACAACATCAGCCTGGACATCCAGAGCGGCGAACTCGTCGCGTTGCTCGGTCCGTCGGGCTGCGGCAAGACCACGCTGCTACGGATCATCGCCGGCCTGGAAACCCCGGACCAGGGCAACATCGTGTTCCACGGTGAAGACGTTTCCGGCCACGACGTGCGTGATCGCAACGTCGGTTTCGTGTTCCAGCACTACGCCCTGTTCCGCCACATGACGGTGTTCGACAACGTCGCGTTCGGCCTGCGCATGAAGCCGAAAAACCAGCGTCCGAGCGAAAGCCAGATCGCAACCAAGGTTCACGAGCTGCTGAACATGGTGCAACTGGACTGGTTGTCGGATCGCTACCCGGAGCAACTCTCCGGCGGCCAGCGTCAGCGCATTGCCTTGGCCCGGGCGCTGGCGGTGGAGCCGAAAGTGCTGCTGCTCGACGAACCGTTCGGCGCCCTCGACGCCAAGGTTCGCAAGGAGCTGCGCCGCTGGCTGGCGCGTCTGCACGAAGACATCAACCTGACCTCGGTGTTCGTGACCCACGACCAGGAAGAAGCGATGGAAGTCGCCGACCGTATCGTGGTGATGAACAAGGGGGTGATCGAGCAGATAGGCTCACCGGGCGACGTCTACGAAAACCCGGCCAGTGACTTCGTCTATCACTTCCTTGGTGATTCGAACCGCCTGCACCTGGGCGAAGACAATCACGTGCTGTTCCGCCCGCACGAAGTGTCGCTGTCGCGCCATGAACTGGAAGATCACCACGCGGCCGAAGTGCGCGATATTCGTCCGCTGGGCGCGACAACGCGGGTGACGCTGAAGGTCGAAGGGCAGAGCGATCTGATCGAGGCCGAAGTGGTCAAGGATCACGACAGCCTGATCGGGTTGGCGAAGGGGGAGACGTTGTTCTTCAAGCCGAAGGTCTGGCAGAAGGTTGCCAACATCTGAAGCAAAAGCATCGCGAGCAAGCTCGCTCCCACAGGGATTTGGGTTGGCCACAACTATTGTGTTCGACCCTGATCCACTGTGGGAGCGAGCTTGCTCGCGATTGCTATCTAGACAGCAGCACGCTTCGGATTGACCCGCACCCCACCCGCCCGCGCCTCGATCTGCTCTTTGAGCTCATGCCGCATGCCCAGCATGAACGCCAGTTCCGCCACCACGAACAACGGTCCGACAATCAACCCGGTCACGTCATCGACAAAGGCCGGTTTGCGCCCTTCGTAGTGATGGCCGACAAACTGGATCGCCCAACCGATCACGAACATCGCCACGCCGCTGCCCAGCCAGACCAGCGTGCTTTGCTGTGCCAGCGCATGACCGGCCCACACGCACAGCCCGAGCAACAGGGTCATCAACACGCCCAGGCGCAATTCCAGGCGCAGGTAAAACCACGCCGATGCCAGCGAAACGAGCACCGCCGGTGACAGCCACACGCCACCCATCGACCACTGCGGCCGGGACAGCAACACCGCGACGGCAACCACGATCAGCGGAATACCGATAAAGTGCGATGCAATATTGCGCGGGTCACGGTGGTAGGCGGCGTATTGACTGAGGTGGTCGACGAGGCTTTTCATTGTTGTTCTCCTGTGGGGTGATTGATCATGCCCCGGGGCCACTTCCCGCTCTGTCAGCCAGGCGACAATCTCTAGGAGTTTTCATGGATATGCAGGTCTGGCGCCGACGCCTGATGAGCGGTCAGTGGTTCAGCCATTTGCCTGTTTCCCTACAGGATAGCCTGCTGTCGGCGGCCAGGCTGCGGCGCCTGTCGCCGGGTCAGCGGCTGTTCAAGCGTGGCGATCCGCCCTGCGGCCTGTACGCGGTGCTTGAAGGCGCGGTACGCGTCGGTGCCGTGAGCGAGCAGGGCAAGGAAGCCTTGCTGAGCCTGGTGGAGCCGCCGCACTGGTTCGGCGAGATCTGCCTGTTCGATGGCCAGCCACGCACCCACGATGCCTACGGCGTGGGCCAGTGCACACTGCTGCACATTCCCCAGAACACCTTGCTGGCGTTGCTCGACGAGCATCCGCAACACTGGCGGCAATTGGCGTTGCTGATGAGCCAGAAACTGCGCATGACCTTCATCAACCTCGAACAATTGAGCCTGCTGCCGGCCCCGGCACGGCTGGCGCACCGCTTGCTGATGATCGCCGAAGGCTATGGCGAGACTGCCCCGCCGCGGCGCGTCCTGCAACTGCCCCAGGAGCAGCTTGCCGCGATGTTGTCGCTGTCGCGCCAGACCACCAACCAGATCCTCAAGGAGTTGCAGGGGCAGGGGGTTATCGGGCTGAGTTACGGCGAGATCGAAATTCTCGATGCCGAGCGGTTGCGGGTGTTGGCCACGATTTAACCGTTCACCCAGGCCCAATGTGGGAGCGAGCCTGCTCGCGAATGCGTCAGGTCAGATACATCTGTATCGACTGACACTGCGCTTTCGCGAGCAGGCTCGCTCCCACAGTGGATTGGTGTGAATCACAGGTTTGTGGGCTTCCCCGCATAGAGGCCGGATAAGCAACCCGCCTCCAGGATCAATCAGCGCAACCCATCCCGAAACTGCCCCGGCGTCATCCCCGTCCAGCGCTTGAACGCGCGACTGAAGCTGCTGGTATCGGCAAACCCGAGCAGATAACTGATTTCGCTCAGCGACACCTGCGGGTCCCGCAGGTGCAACAGCGCGAGGTTTTCGCGGCTTTCGTTGAGCAGCGTATCGAACCGGCAGCCCTCATCCGCCAGGTGCCGTTGCAGGCTGCGCAGGCTCAAGTGCAGGGCCTTGGCGATGTGCTCGGCGCTGGGTTCGCCTTCGGGCAGTTGTTCTTCAATGGCGTCGCGGACCTTGCGCTCCCACGTCAGCGGCTTGAGTTGCGCCAGGGTGCGCTTGAGCACGGTTTCGTTGTGTTCGGCCAGTTCCGGGTTCGCGTCATCCAGGTGGCTGTCGAAGTCGACGAGGGCGAATTCAAGCCGGTCTTCGTCGGCACCGAAGTGCACGGGCGAGCGAAAGACTTTATGCCATTGGTGCGCGTCTGCGGGCTCCGGGCGGCGCAGGTAGGTCGCCAGCGGCGCGTAGTCGCGACCCAGGCGATTGCGGCAGGTGCGCACGTAAATCGCCATGAACGCATCGATGGCCTCGAAGGCCGGGGCCGGATTGCCAGCGGGGATTTTCAGACGGAAATGGTAGCGATCCTCGGCGCGGGTCAGTTCCAGTTCCAGGGCATCGCTGACCACCTGGTGATAGCGCACGATGCGCTCGAACACTTCCCGCAGGCTGCCGCTGGCGACCAGCGCATAACCGAGCGCATGGAAGGTGGTCGGGCTGACGAAGCGCGAAACCCGCAAACCGATCGCCGGGTCACCGCTGGCCTGCACTGCCAGATTCCACAGGTGTGTGGTGCCCGACAGGGGATAACGCGCGTTCGGGTCGTCCATCAGTTGCGGGTCGAGCCCCGATTGCTGGCACAGGGCGATGCTGTCAATGCCCAGGGCATCGAGCTGCTTGCGCAGGGCGCGGGTCCAGCTGGCGAGGGAGGTCGGTTCAGTCATGCTGATTGGCGCTTCCAGTCAACAGGTTGGCGTTCACGGCTACCGCATTGCGAGGTTCCGCAAGGCAGGATGCAACCATCAATAACCAGAGGATGGAAGCATGGACCGTACTTCTGCAAGCCCCCAACGACTGAATGCAGCCCAACGATCAGCCCATATCCGTGAAGTGGTGCTGGCCAGAGGCGTCGAACTGCGTGAGCAATACCCGATTCTCAAGCATCAGGACGCCCTCGGCGCAGGCATTCTGACCTTTGCCATCGCCGGTATGGTCGGTTCGGCGGCGCTCTACATGACCGGGCACATGGCCTGGTGGGCGTGCCTGTTGCTCAATGCTTTTTTCGCCTCGCTGACCCATGAGCTGGAACACGACCTGATCCACAGCATGTACTTCCGCAAGCAGAAAGTGCCGCACAACCTGATGATGGGATTGGTCTGGCTCGCCCGGCCGAGCACTATCAACCCGTGGATTCGCCGCCATCTGCACCTCAATCACCACAAGGTGTCCGGTTCCGAGGCTGACCTGGAAGAGCGCGCCATCACCAACGGCGAGCCGTGGGGCTTCGCACGCTTGTTGATGATCGGCGACAACATCATGTCGTCGTTCATCCGCATGTTGCGGGCCAAGACCTGGGCCATGAAGTTCAGCATCATTTACCGCACGCTGAAGGTCTACGCACCGCTGGCGCTGATGCACTGGGGCGCGTGGTACGTGTTTCTCGGCTTCCACGCAGCGAACGGCGTTGCGCATCTGATGGGCGCACCGATCGAGTGGTCGGCGACGACGTTGTCGGTGATGCAGGTGATCGACATCGCAGTTGTTGTGATCATCGGCCCGAACGTGTTGCGCACCTTCTGCCTGCACTTCATCAGCTCGAACATGCATTACTACGGAGACGTGGAGCCGGGCAACGTGATGCAGCAGTGCCAGGTGCTCAATGCCCCGTGGCTTTGGCCGCTGCAGGCGTTCTGCTTCAACTTCGGCAGCAGCCACGGGATCCATCACTTTGTGGTGAAGGAACCGTTCTACATCCGCCAGTTGACTGTGCCGGTGGGGCACAAGGTGATGCGCGAGATGGGGGTGCGGTTCAATGATTTCGGTACGTTTGCGCGGGCTAACCGGTTTGAGCGCAGGGACGAAGCGGCGGTAGAAGAAGTGCGTGCTGCCAGGGCTTGATGGGTTGTCATCAAGGGCCTCATCGCGAGCAGGCTCGCTCCCACAGGGGATCTCCGTTGTTCACAAATAATGTGTTCACCAAAGATCAAATGTGGGAGCGAGCCTGCTCGCGAAAGCGTTGTATCAGACAACATCAATCCGGCTGAAACGGCGACTCACTCAGAATCACCCCAGTCTCATCCACATACTGCTGCCAATGCTCGATCAAGGCACTGAGCCGCTGCGGCTGGCTCGACGCCAGGTCATGAATCTCCCCCGGATCACTGCCCAGGTCATACAGTTGCCAGGTCGCCGGTCCAACGGGCCCGGGGATGTACACCGCCTTCCATTGCCCCTGGCGGATCGCCCGCCGACCGAACAATTCCCACCCGGTCACGGTGTGCTCGTCATGCACGTGCGCCGTCTCGCCCGACAGGAACCCCAGCCACGACTTCCCGCGAACTTGCGCCACGGGTTTGCCGTGCCAATGCTTGCCCGGATGGCGCACACCGGCAAGATCCAGAATGGTCGGGGTGATGTCCATCACCGTGCCAAACCCATGGCTGATCTGGCCGTTGAGCGGCAGCTGCGGGTAATGCACCAACGCCGGCACGCGAATCCCGCCTTCGGTGGTGAAGGCCTTGAACAGTCGCGACGGCGCGGTCGCCACTTGCGCCCAGTTCGGCCCGTACCAGACGTAGGAATTGGCCCGGCCGATGTTGTCCAGGCTGTTGTCGTAATGCTGGTTGAGATAGGTCAGCAACTGCGGGCCGAATTTCGGGAAGGCCTCCAGCAACGCCCCTTCGGCACCGTTATCGGACATGAACAGGATGAAGGTGTTGTCCAGTTGTCCCTGCTGGCGCAAGTAATCGACGACACGCCCGATGTTCCAGTCCATGCGCTCGACCATCGCCGCATAAACTTCCATGGCCCGCGCAGAAATCTGCCGCTGTTCATCACTCAACGCATCCCACTGTGCGCTCAGCTGGATCAGGGGATGCGGTTCGACATCGGCCTCGATCAATCCCAGCTTCTTGAGTTTTTCCAGGCGTTCCAGCCGCAGCACTTCAGGGCCGGCGTCATAGCGCCCGCGGTATTTTTCCACCACCTCGGCCGGTGCCTGCAGTGGCCAGTGCGGTGCGGAAAACGGCAGGTAGGCGAAGAACGGCCGGGTCTGGTCGCGCTCCTTGAGGTATTGCAGCAGCTTGTCGCCAAAGGCATCGGAAGAATAAAAATCCTTCGGCAGTTCGTCGATGAACCGTTCATCTTCGATATACAGCGCCGGCGTGGATTTCAGCAGCCGGGGCGTCGTTTCATCGTAGGTCGGCTCGAAGCCGTAATGGTTGGCCGCGCCGGGCAACAGCGAAAACGAACGCTCGAAACCCCGGGCGTGGGGTGCCAATTCGGCGGTCAGGCCCAAGTGCCATTTGCCGCTCATCAACGTCTGGTAACCCGCCTCGCGCAGTAGCTCGGGCAGGGCGACCACGCGGTCGTTCAAGTGCCCTTCGTAGCCTGGCTTACCGATCAGTTCCGGGGTCAGGGCTTCGGCCATGGTGCCGATGCCGGCGATGTGGTGGTCGGTGCCGGTGAGCAACATCGAACGGGTCGGCGAGCAGGTCGGTGCGGTGTGGAAATCGGTCAGGCGCAGGCCATTGTTGGCCAGGGCATCGAGGTTCGGCGTATTGATTTCGCCGCCGAAGGCGCCGAGGTCGGAGAAGCCCAGGTCATCGGCCAGGATCACTAAAAAGTTGGGACGTTGCGGCATCAAGCATTTCCTTTTTCAGTAGGCAATGAAGGACAGCGGCAGATCGCGGACCTGCACCGGCACGGGAGGCTGGTAGTGACCGTCGCTGGTGAGTTCGTGAAGCAGTTCTTCGCGCAATTGGTGGAAGTCGAAACTGCTGCGCTGGCGCGGATGGGGCAGGGCAATGTCGACCACTTGCTTGATCCGCCCCGGACGCGGCTCCATCACCACCACGCGGTCGGCGAGGAAGATCGCTTCCTCGACATCGTGGGTGACCAGCACCGTGGTAATTTTTGCCCGCGCGCGGATCGCCAGCAGTTCGTCCTGCATCTGCTGGCGGGTCAGCGCGTCGAGGGCACCGAAGGGCTCGTCCAGCAGCAGAATCCGTGGGCTGGCCACCAGGCCACGGGCGATGGCCACGCGCTGCGCCATGCCGCCGGAGAGCTGGTGCGGATAGGCACGGGCGAAGTCGCCGAGGCCCACCAGCTCGATGAAGTCATGGATACGCCGATGCTTTTGCGCGGAGCTCAATGGCTCGTTGACCAGGCCCAGGCCGATGTTGTCGGCCACGCTCAGCCACGGGAACAAACGGTGCTCCTGAAAGACGATGCCGCGCTCGCCACCGATGCCGGTGACGGCTTTGCCATCGACGCTTATCTGTCCGCGAAATTGCCTGTCGAGGCCCACCAGCAGCCGCAGCAAAGTGGATTTGCCGCAACCGCTGGAGCCGACGATGGCGACGAACTCGCCCTCGGCGATGTCCAGGTTGAATTCGCGAATGGCCTCCAGTTCGAAGCCGTCGACGTCGAAGGTCTTGCCCACGTGATTGAAGCTGACAATCGGTGCGTTCATGCGTGTCTCCAGCGAGTGGCGCGGATTTCCAGGCGTTGGCCAATAAGGTTGAGCAGGGCGCCGGTCAGCCCCACCAGCAGCATGCCGGCCATGATCAGGTCCATGCGCAGCAGTTGCTGGGCGCCGATCATCTGGCTGCCGATGCCGCCGTTGGACGGCATGAAATATTCGGCGCCGATGGTGCCGAGCCAGGCGTAGATCAGGCTCAGCCTGAGCCCTGCGAAAATTCCCGGCGCCGCCCCCGGCAACACCAACCGACGCAGGCGCTGGGGCAGGTTCAGGCGCAACACCTGCGCGGCCTCGTTGAGTTGTGGCGAGAGATTGGCGACGCTGCGTTGGGTGGCGATGAACAGCGGGAAAAACGCGGCGAGGGCGACGAACACCCACTTGGCCAATTCCCCCAGGCCGAACCACGCGGTGAGCAGCGGCACCCAGGCGAAAATGGCGATCTGGCGGAGGGCGGCGAGGGTCGGGCCGAGCACGCGTTCACTGCTGCGCGACAGTCCCAGCAGCAGGCCCAGAGCGAAGCCGAGCCCGCCACCGAGCAATAACCCGCCAAGGGTTCGGCCCAGACTCAGGGCCATGCCGCCAATCAACGTGCCGTCGAGCAGGCCATGCCAAGTGGTGTGCAGGACGGCCTGCGGGCTGACCAGAATGTTCGGGTCAATCCACTGCTGATCCGAGCTCAGTTGCCACACCACCAGCAGCGCCAGCGGCAGCAGCCACGGTTGCAATCGCTGCCAGCCTTGATAACGCGGCCCGCGACGGATTTCGGCGGTGGCCGGGTGCGGCCAGTGCACCAGCTTCCTGTCCAGCAGGCCGATGCCGCGGTCCATCGCCACGCCGATCAAGCCGATCACCACGATGCACACGAAGACGATGTCGAGCATGAACAACTGGCGTGCCCAGACCATCAGGTATCCGATGCCTTCGCTGGACGCGAGCAGTTCGACAGCGAGCAGCGAGGTCCATCCGGCGGCCAGCGCAAGGCGCACACCGGCCATGAAGGCCGGCAGCGCGGCGGGCAGCACCAGGCGGCGGATCAACAGGTGCCTGGGCAGGCGCAACACGGCGGCGGCTTCGCGCAGCCTGGGTTGCGCATCGCGTACGCCGACCAGTGTGTGCAGGGTCACCGGCACCACGATGGCCTTGATCAGCACCACCAGTTTCAGCACTTCACCGATGCCGAAAAACACCATGAACAAGGGAATCCAGGCCAGGGTCGGGACTTGCGCCAACCCGGCGAAGGTGGGAAACACCAGGCGTTCGAGCGTGCGGCTGAAACCCAGCGCCGCGCCCAATACCGCACCGACACTGATCCCCGTGAGCAGGCCCCAGGACAAACGTTGCAGGCTGATCCACAAATGGCTCCACAGCTCGCCTTGGGACAATTCAATGGCGCTGCTCCAGACCAGGGTCGGCGCCGGCAGGATCTGCTCGCTCATCCAGTGGTTGCGGCTGGCGAGCCACCAGAGTGCAAACAGGCTGAAGGGCAGCAGCCAGGGCAAGAGCCGCTGGCTCAGTGTCGGCCAATGCCGTCGACCATCAAGCCGGGGTGAGGCCAGCGGCAGGCTCAGAAGGGAAACACGGGCCATGGGTGACCTCCGTTGTCGGGTTGCAATGCAAGCCTGTTTTTTGTGGGAGCGAGCTTGCTCGCGATGAGGGTGTGTCAGGCGACTTATGTGCTGGATGACATACCGCTATCGCGAGCAAGCTCGCTCCCACAGGGTTTAATGCGTATGCAAAATTGATCTATAAAAATAAAAATAAATTCTATTTAGGGATAAGCAAGGCCATTTAAGGCTTGGGAGCGCGCGCACATCCAATGCCTTCGAAGAATATTTTTGATGCTGTTTTTGCATACGCCATCGGAAGGCCCGTAGGAGTTGATATAGGTCTAAAAGCTATAAAAATGTGAATTTATAGTATTTAAGTGTTGGTTCTGATTCGGCCTACTTTCGGCTCCTCAACGCCCGTTGCCCCAAGGAGCCGTACCCATGAATCTTCCCTTCAAACGTGTCATCAACCTGTTCGCCGCACCGGCCCTGGCGGGGCTGCTGGTCTTCACGGCCAACGCCGGCGAGCTCAAGGAAATCCGCATCGCCGTGCCGGACCTGAGTGCCGGTACCCAGCACAGCGGTGGCGGTGTAGTGGATGTGTTGCGCGATCAACAGATCTTCGAAAAGGCCTTTGCCGATCAAGGCATCAAGATTCAGTGGAGCTTCTTCAAGGGCGCAGGCCCGGTGATCAACGAAGCGTTCGCCAACGGTCAGGTGGACCTGGCCTACCTCGGCGACCTGGCAGCCATCATCGGCAAGTCCAATGGTCTGGATACGCGATTGCTCAGCGCCTCGGCGCGCGGGGTGAAGCATTACCTCGGCGTGGTACCGGGTTCGGGGATCAAGACCCTGCAAGACCTCAAGGGCAAACGCGTGGCGATCTTCCGTGGCACGGCCAGCCAGTTGTCCTTCGATGCGGCGCTGGCCAGTCAGGGGTTGAGTGAGAAGGATGTGAAAGTCATCAACCTCGACTTCAACGCGGCGGTGGCGGCGCTGGCGGCGAAGCAGATCGATGCCTCGTGGGGTGGTTCCGGGCTTACCGCACTACAGGCCAAGGGACTGGCGGAGTTGCCTCTGACCACCAAGGACCTGGGCGGCGCCGGCAGTGTGCAGGCCGTGTTGGTGGGGACCGGGAAGTTTGTCGACGAGCACCCCGAGGCGGTCGCCACACTGCTCAAGGCTCAACAGCAAGCCGTGGCGTGGCTGACCCAGGACAGCAACAAGGACGCTTACGTTCAGTTGGTGTCAGGGTTGGCGAACTATCCGGCGGTGATCCTCACGCAGGATCTGAAGGATCAGAAACTGAGCGAGGTGTTCCCGTCGACACTTGATCCGGTGTTCCTTGGCAAATTGCAGGATGCGGTGGACCTGGCTTCGCAGCAGAAGCTGATTCGCAAGTCATTCAAGGTGAGCGATTGGGTGGCGCCTGAACTCGCAGCGGCAAAGCTCTGAAAACTTGAAAGATCGCAGCCTTCGGCAGCTCCTACAGGGATCACCGTGTCCTTGTAGGAGCTGCCGAAGGCTGCGATCTTTTGATCTTCAAACCGCAACGGCCATCTGCTGCCTGTCCACCGCCACCAACGTCTCGATCATCGCCCGCGCCGCCGGCGACAACCGGAACCCGGTGCGACTGACAATCCCGCACCGCGCATTCATGCTCTCGATGTTCTGCGGCAAATTACGCCAGTGCAGCAGCACCAGCGAACCCTTGGCAATGTCTTCGATGAACGCCTCTTGCGTGCCCACGCCGATGGCGTTGGATTGCAGCACCACCTTCACCAGCGCCGGAAAATGTTCGGTCTCGAGGGTCGGCGAAAAATCCACCCGCCCACTGAGGTTCGCCAGCAGTTTGCGAATGCCTGGCGGGATCTTCGTGGTCGCCAGCGGGTAATCGAACATGTCGTTGGTCGACAGGCTCTCCTTGGCCAGCAGCGGATGCCCCGGACGGCAGAAAAACACGCCGCGCTTGGGCGTCAGCGCCTGGGTCTGGAAGTTCGGGTCGGACTCGAAATGGCGGATGTCGGCGATGAAGAATTCGATCTCCTCACGGCTCAGGGCGCGGCTGAGTTTTTCCCAGTTATCCACTTCGAAGCAGGTGCGCACTTTCGGGTGTGCATTGATGAATTGCGCCACTGCCTCCGGCACCAGTTTCACCGCCGGCGCCGGGCCGCAACCGAAGCGCAGTTCGCCGGCATCGAGCTTGGTCATCTGCGTCACTTCCGAGCTGAGCAACGCCGCACCCTGCACCAGGCTGCGGGCATGTTGCAGCACCACCAGGCCTTCCGGGGTGGGGCGCAAATCCTTGTTGCCACGGTCCACCAACACGCAGCCGAACTCGTGCTCCAGCCCCTGAATGCTGCGGCTGAAGGCAGGCTGGGTAATGCCCATGGCCTCGGCCGCGCGCACGAAACTGCGGTGTTCGTCGAGGGCGATGAAGTAACGCAACTGGCGAAGATCCATATGCTTTTCCGGCATCCTAAAAATAGCTCGAAGGCATTTGCGACGAGGGTTGACTGAGGTTTTAAATGCAACCTCTTATTCCGTCAACGAAGCATGTTGATATCTATTAGATCTAAATAGAATATAGATAGAGCAGTGTTTCGCGGCCGGTTCAACCGCAAGCAGTCTGATGAGGGTCTACCCATGAGCAATGCCGCTTTCGCAGTACAACCCGCTGTCCACGCGCTTGAAATCCATCCGGTGGCCGGTCGCATCGGTGCCGAAATCCGTGGCGTACAGCTTTCCGGCGAGCTGGATGCCGCCACCGTTGAAGCCATTCAACAGGCGCTGCTGCAATACAAAGTGATCTTCTTCCGCGAGCAGACCCAACTCGACGATCAGCGCCAGGAGGCGTTCGCCCACCTGCTCGGCGAACCGATAGCGCACCCGACTGTGCCGGTGCGCGAAGGCACGCGTTTTCTGCTGGAACTGGACGGTGCCGAGGGCCAGCGTGCGAGCTCCTGGCACACCGACGTGACCTTCGTCGAGGCCTACCCCAAAGCCTCGATCCTGCGCTCGGTGGTGGCTCCGGCTTTCGGTGGCGACACCCTGTGGGCCAACACCGCCACCGCCTACAACGGGTTGTCGGCGGAGCTGCGTGAGCTGGCCGACAAACTGGTCGCCGTGCACAGCAACGAATATGACTACGCCGGCACCCGGCCGGACGTTTCGGCGGAGAAGCTGGAGCGCTATCGCAAGGTCTTCACCTCGACGGTCTACGAGACCGAACACCCGGTGGTGCGCGTGCACCCGATCAGCGGCGAGAAGAGCCTGTTGCTGGGGCATTTCGTCAAACGCATCAAGGGCTATTCCCAGGCCGATTCGGCGCACCTGTTCGGGTTGCTGCAAAGCCATGTGATCCGCCAGGAAAACATCGTGCGCTGGCGCTGGAAGGCCGGTGACGTGGCGATCTGGGACAACCGCTCCACCCAGCATTATGCGGTGGATGACTACGGGACCCAGGACCGGATCGTGCGGCGGGTGACGCTCAAGGGTGAAGTGCCGGTGGGTGTGAACGGGCAGGTCAGCCAGACGGTGAAAGGGCCGGATATCGACGGCGTCTGACCTGACGCCTTCGCGAGCAGGCTCGCTCCCACAGAGATCGCATAGCCACCGCAAATCCCCTGTGGGAGCGAGCCTGCTCGCGAAAGCGGCCTTTCAAGCAACAAAGAACTTTTTTGATCGGGAACCCCGCCTTATGAGTCCGTTGCACTTTGCTCAAACCTCCTCACCCCAACGGCTCAAACGCCTGCCCCTGGCTCTGCTACTGGCAGGCAGTGCCAGCTGGACCCAAGGCTATGCGGCCGAAAGCGCCACCCCTGAAACCAACCCGGCAAAAACCGCCACGGCCGACAATACCCAACTGGCAACCGTGACGGTCACGACTCGCCGCCGCGAAGAAAGCTCGCAGGACGTACCAACCCCGATGAGCGTGGTCAGCGGCCAGACCCTGGAAGCCCAGCGGGTCTATCGCATCCAGGATCTGCAGCAACTGGTGCCCAGCGTCAACGTCGCCTACATGCATGCGCGCCAGTCCAGCGTGTCGATTCGTGGCCTGGGCAACAACCCGGCCAGCGATGGCCTGGAAGGCAGTGTCGGCCTGTACCTCGACAACGTTTACCTCGGCCGGCCGGGCATGGCTGTGTTCGACCTGATGGACATCGAGCAGCTCGAAGTGCTGCGCGGTCCGCAAGGCACCTTGTTCGGCAAGAACACCACCGCCGGTGTGATCAACATCAGCACCCGCGCGCCGACCTTCACCCCGGAACGCAGCATCGAATCTTCGGTGGGCGAGGATGGCTACTTCCAGAGCAAGGGCACGATTTCCGGCCCGCTGAGTGACCAGCTCGCCGGGCGCTTTTCTGCGTATCGCACCCGCAGCGACGGCGATATCAAGAACGAATTCGACGGCCACGATTTGAACGGCGGCTCGCGCGATGGCTTCCGTGGCCAGTTGCTGTTCAAGCCAAACGAATCGTTCAACCTGCGCTGGATCGGCGACTACAACGAAGAAGATTCCAGCGCCGGCACCCGCGTGTTGTTCAGCACCGGGCCGACCATCAATGGCACCAACCTTTACCAGACCCGGGCCAATGCCGCGGGCGCGACACTGGTCGACGGCACCCACCGCAAGGTCAACCTGAACAACGACCAGCATGTCACCGTGCATCAGGGCGGCACGTCGGTGGAAGCGAACTGGACGCTGCCGAGCGACTTCACCCTGACGTCCATCAGCGCCTATCGCTGGTGGAATTTCACCCCGCGCAATGATGACGGCTTGAACGCAACCGTCTTCTACAACGCCGGGGTTTCGGTGGAGGACAAGCAGTACTCCCAGGAGTTTCGCCTGGCGTCGCCTACCGGCGGGTTCTTCGACTACGTGCTTGGCGCCTATTACTTCGGCTCCGACCTGGACAACAAATCCTTCACCTTTTACGGGCCGCAAGCGGATATCTGGAGTGGCACGCCCACCGGTGCGCTGAACAACATCGACAGTGTCGGCAACGGTCATATCGAAACCAACAGCTTCGCGCTGTTCGCACAGGGCACCTGGCACCTGACCGAACGCCTGGATTTCACTGCCGGCCTGCGCGGCACCTATGAAGAGAAAAACGCCTGGGTGACCCGCAATGCACCCGCCGGTGGTGCCGCAGTCACCGGTGCGGCGGCCGCGGCAAGACGTGCTCGTGCGGGGGCCTATGATTCCGGCGATCTGAACCAGTACAGCTCCAGTCCTTCGGGCCTGTTGAACCTCAGCTATCACCTCACCGAGGACCTGCTCACCTACGCCACGTTGTCCCACGGCGAAAAATCCGGTGGGGTCAACCTGGCCGTCGGTATGGCGCCGGTGGCCGGTGCCGACTCGTTGCTGATCGGCACCGAGCGCGCCAACAACGCCGAACTCGGTTTCAAGAGCACCCTGTGGGACCGTCGCCTGCAACTCAACGCCAACCTGTTCTGGACTCAGGTCAACGGCTACCAGACCAACGCCTATGACGAAATCAATCGCGTGCAGTACCTGACCAACGCCGGTTCCGTGCGCTCCCGTGGCGTGGAGTTCGAAAGCACCCTGATCCCGCTGCGCGGCCTGACGCTGAACATCAACGGTTCGTACAACGACGTCAGCTACCTCTCCTACAAGGATGCGCCGTGCCCGCCGGAAGTCAGCCTGGCGCCGGGCGCTCCGGCGTCTTGCGACCTCAGTGGCCATCAAGTGGTCGGCGCCTCGAAATGGATCGGCAACGCCAACGGCGAATACAAGTGGAACCTGAGCAACGGCTTCGAGGAGTACGTCACCGCCAGCTATGCGTTCCGCTCCAAAGCGGTGGGCACAGTGGAAGACTCCGACTTCGGGCAGATCCCGAGTTATGCGGTGGTCAACCTGTCCACCGGTCTACGCGGCGACTTCAACCAGGGGCAGTGGGACGTTTCGTTGTGGCTGAAAAACGCCTTCGACAAAACCTACTACACGACGCTGTGGACGGCCGCCAATGGTGGTTATGAAGGCCTGCTCGGTACGCCACGCACGCTCGGTGTGACCGGCCGATACGACTTCTGACGGCGAAAACGCATGCTTCGAATGAATACTTTCAATGCCCGCAAAGCATCGGATTTTTTCCGTTGCGCCAGAGCCCTTGAACGGCGGGCTCTGGCGGTGGGTTGAGGGTTTTTGTTATTCGTTTTAAGTCTAAATATAAGTTTAAACATTACTTTAAGAGCTAAGCGTTCAAGCCAATGATTGCTCTACCGGGGCGTCGTCGGGGGATGTTCAGCACGACGTTCCGGTTATCCGCAAAGAGACCGCAGGGAGTTAAACAATGGGCAATGTCCAGATCGCCACCGGTGCACATGAGGTGCTTTGGCGCCAGGCACCCGGTGGCGAATTGGTCGACCTCGGCCGACCGCACCGCGTGCCCTTGGGGCAGCTGCGTTTGCAGCGAGCCCCCAAAGGCGTCCTTCGCCGACGTGAAGCAATTGTGCTAGGCGTGCTGGCGTTGCTGGTGCATGGCGCGGTGATCTATTGGGTCAATCAGCAACCGACCCCGGTGCTGCCGATCGTGCCGCCAGAAGTCCCGCCCATGACCATCGAGTTCTCGCGTCCGGCGCCACCAGTGGTCGAGCCGCCGCCACCGCAACCTGTGCAACCCGTGATTGAGCCGCCACCGCCTGTGGAGGATGAACTGGCGGTGAAGCCGCCTCCACCGAAGCCGGTTCCCAAGCCCAAACCGATCGCCAAACCGCTACCGAAACCGGCGCCAAAGGCAGTCGAACAGCCACCCGCGCCGCCACAACCGGCAGCACCTGTCGCGGCCCCGGCGCCACCTGCACCACCGGCCCCTGCGCCCGTAACACCGGCCTCCGCCACCGCCGGCTACTTGAAAAACCCGGCGCCGGAATACCCGTCGCTGGCCCAGCGTCGCGGCTGGGAAGGCACTGTGTTGTTGCGCGTGCATGTGTTGGCCAGCGGCAAGCCCGGCGAGATTCAGATCCAGAAAAGCAGTGGTCGCGATGCGCTGGATGACGCCGCGCTGAACGCGGTGAAACGCTGGAGTTTCGTGCCGGCCAAGCAAGGTGATGTCGCTCAGGACGGCTGGGTCAGCGTGCCCATCGATTTCAAGATTCATTAAACAGAAACCAATTTCGCGCGAAACGTTTACACGAGGAATACATCATGACGCTACTGGCCTCTCCACTTGAATCCATCGAAAGCGCGGTGATCTGGCTGCTGGTGGTTTTTTCCGTCGCGACCTGGGGCCTGGCATTGCTCAAGGGCGTGCAGTTCGGTCGCCTGAAGGCACAGGATCGAAAGTTTCATCAGCAGTTCTGGGCCGCTTCGAGTCTCGACTCGGCGGCCGAACTGAGCGAAACCCGGCCCGGTGCGGCAGCCCGGGTGGCGCAGGCCGGTTATGCGGCCATCCAGGTGGGCGAGACGCCACAGGCGGCGGACTTGAGCCAGGCGATCAACCATCAGGATCGTCTGGAGCGAGCCTTGCGCCAGCAGATCGTGCGCGAGCGCCGGTCGCTGGAAACCGGGTTGGCCGTGCTCGCGAGTATTGGCAGTACCTCGCCGTTCATTGGGCTGTTCGGCACGGTGTGGGGAATCATGGAAGCGTTGAAAGGCATCAGTGCGGCGGGCTCGGCAAGCCTCGAAACGGTCGCCGGGCCGATTGGCGCGGCACTGGTCGCCACGGGCGTGGGGATCGCCGTCGCGGTGCCGGCGGTGCTGGTTTACAACTACTTTTTGCGTCGCTTGAAACTGACGGCGGCGGATTTGGATGACTTCGCCCACGACTTCTACAGCCTGGCGCAGAAGAGTTCGTTCCGCGTGCTGATTCACCCGACGGCACACAAGGTGGCAGCCCAGGGCAACGCGCAGAAAGTGAAGGAGGCGTCCTGATATGGCCTTCTCCACGCAAGACACCGATGAGGTGCTCAGCGAGATCAACGTGACGCCGCTGGTGGATGTGATGCTGGTGTTGCTGGTGGTGTTCATCGTCACCGCACCGCTGCTGACCAACGCCATTCCGATCAACCTGCCCAAGACCGAGGCGGTGGCGCCGGTGGAGCAGAAGGACCCGTTGGTGGTGAGCATCGACGGTGCCGGCAAACTGTTCATCAACAAGGACGAGATACAGCCGGACTTGCTGGAGTTCAACCTCAAGTCGGCGAAGGCCAAGGACCCCGAGGTGCGCGTGCAGTTGCAGGCGGACGATGGTGTGAATTACGGCGAGGTGGCGCGAGCCATGGCATCGATTGAGCGGGCAGGGATTACCAAGCTGTCGGTGATCACTGCGCGTTAACGGATTTTCGTTTTCCGGGGCCGTCTCCTTGGCAGGGTGCGGCCCCTTTTTTTGCTTCAACTTTCGCGAACACACTGTTCCCTGTGGGAGCGAGCTTGCTCGCGATGGCGGTGGATCAATCGACATCGATGGTGAATGTCCGGGCCCTATCGCGAGCAAGCTCGCTCCCACAGGTTGCATGTTTAATATTCGATATAGATCTTAATAAATAGCTTCTTATTCCTTAACGAATATAACTCTCCTCCCTATACTCGACCGGGAACAGACACGCAGCAGGAGAGCTCCCCCATGCGCAACGAATCAATTCGCTATCTGATTGTGCCGGGCTGGCAAGGATCGCCAGAAGATCATTGGCAAAGCCACTGGCAGAACAGCCTGCCGAACAGCGCACGGGTGGAGCAGGCCGACTGGCTGACGCCGCGCCGTGAAGACTGGGTCGCGGCGCTGGCCGAGGCGATTGCTGCCGACAGCACGCCGGTCATCCTGATCGCACACAGCCTGGGTTGCATCACCGTCGCCCATTGGGCGGCCACCGCGCCTGTGCAGTTCCTGCGTCAGGTGCGCGGTGCCCTGCTGGTCGCCCCGGCGGACGTCGAGCGCCCGGCCTGTGCACCGGCCTTGCGCAACTTCGCGCCGATCCCGACGGATCTGCTGCCATTTCCGAGCCAGGTCGTCAGCTCCGACAACGACAGCGCCGTCAGTGCGCCGCGAGCCCTGGAGCTGGCGCGCAACTGGGGGGCCGAGGCGGGGATTCTGGCGGGGGCGGGGCATATCAACGTGAAGTCCGGTCACCAGCGTTGGGAGCAGGGTTTTGCCTACCTCTATCGCCTGCAAAACCGCATGGAACACCACGCCCTGCGCCGCGCTTGAACACTTTTTTTATTTAACGCCCCCGTCTCCCGGCGGTTTTGGGCGGGAGTCTGCCATGAGCTTTGAAACCTTCGGTCAGCCGCTGCTGACCTTTCCCGACGCCGAAAAAAGTCCCCTGAGCATCCGCGCCAAGGCGCTGGTGTTTGTCGATCCGCGTTCGCGGCTATTACGTGAAGACCTTGAGCAACTGGCCACGCGCTCAGTCTCGGTGCTGATCCGTGGCGAAACCGGCACCGGCAAGGAGTTGCTGGCCCGTCATATCCACCGCGCCAGTGATCGCGGCGGGTTGTTCGTGTCGGTCAACTGCGGCGCCATCAGCCCGACCTACGCCGACGCCGAGCTGTTCGGTTATGCGGCGGGCAGCTACAGCGGTTCGGCGAGCAGTCGTGCCGGCTGGTTCGGTTCGGCCAACGGCGGCACGCTGTACCTGGACGAAATCGGTGACCTGCCGCTGCCGATCCAGATCAAGCTGCTCGCTGCCCTGGAGAACCATGAAGTCACCCGCGTCGGCGCTCAGCAGCCGAGCCCGGTGGATGTGCGGCTGGTGGCGGCCACCAGCATCGATCTGGCCCAGGCGGTGGCCGCCGGAAAATTCCATGAACGGCTCTATCACTACCTCAGTGAAGGCCCGCTCGAACTGCCGGCGCTGCGCGAGCGTACGGGGGACATCCTGCCGCTGGCCGAATACTTCCTCGGTATCTACAGCCAGCGCCTCGACCTGCCGGTGCCGTTGATCAGCGAAGCGGCGCAACTTGTGCTGGAACGCCACAGTTGGCCGGGCAATACCCGGGAGCTGGAAAACGTCATTCACTTTGCGCTGCTGGTGAGTACAGGCGACGAGATTTTGCCGGAGCATTTGAATTTGCCTGATCCGTTGGCGCAGATCGACAGTCAGATCAAGCAGATTCTCGACAATGGATCAGCCGCCGAACGAACAGCCTTGAAAAACCTCCTGCGCGACGCCCGGCTTTTGTAGGAGCTGCCGAAGGCTGCGATCTTTTGATCCTCGCAAATTCGGGCCGCCAAAGATCAAGAGCAAAAGATCGCAGCCTGCGGCAGCTCCTACAGGGTTGTATGAACAAAATGGAATATGAAGCTGAATAAACGTTATTGTTCGGGAATAAAAAATCCCGGTATTGTCCGCTTCACGCCAGCGATAGCACTTCACTGGCACTCTCATCTTCAAGCCGTCGCCACAAGCGACTGTGATTTTCGATAAGGACACTGCATGAAAAAGGTTCTGTTGTTCACCGCACTGGCGGCTGCCCTGACCGCGGGCCTGGCCCAGGCTGGCGAGAAACTGGTGGTTGCGGCAACGCCGATTCCACACGCCGAAATTCTTGAGCTGATCAAGCCAACCCTCGCCAAAGAAGGCGTGGACCTGGAAATCAAAGTCTTCACCGACTACGTTCAGCCGAACGTGCAGGTCGACCAGAAGCGTCTGGACGCCAACTACTTTCAGACCCTGCCGTACCTCAAGAGCTTCAACGAAGGCAAAGGCACCCACCTGGAAACCGTGATCGGTGTTCACGTTGAACCGTTTGGCGGCTACTCGAAGAAAGTCAAAACCCTGGCTGAGCTCAAAGACGGCGCGACCATCGCCATCCCGAACGAAGGCAGCAACAGCGGCCGTGCCCTGATCCTGCTGCAGAAGGCTGGTCTGATCGAGTTGAAAGACCCGAAAAACGCCCTGGCCACGCCAAAAGACATCGCCAAGAACCCGCACAACTTCAAGTTCAAGGAGCTTGAATCGGCCATGCTGCCGCGTGTGCTGGATCAGGTCGACCTGGACATGATCAACACCAACTACGCGCTGGAAGCGGGTCTGAACCCGGCTAAAGACGCGCTGGTGATCGAAGGTGCCGACTCGCCTTACGTGAACTTCCTGGTGGCCCGTCCGGACAACAAGGACAGCGTTGCCATCCAGAAACTGGCCAAGGCCCTGACCAGCCCGGAAGTGAAAGCCTTCATCGAGAAGAAGTACAGCGGCGCGGTATTGCCAGCGTTCTGATTCGCGAAGCAAACCCCTTCAAGGTTTCAAACGCCGACGGCTGATTTAGCGTCGGCGTTTTTTTACGACTGAGGATCAAAAGATCGCAGCCTTCGGCAGCTCCTACATTGGAATGCGTTTCCCTGTAGGAGCTGCCGAAGGCTGCGATCTTTTTTGGATCAGGCCGGCCTGGCCTTCAACGCCCTGCGCAACGCCATCAAGAGTTTCAGAATGTCCTGCGGATCCAGCCGTTGCGGCGGTGGTTCGTCTGCCATGTTCTCGTCCTTGTGAGGTGTTGGCCGGGAGTCTGGCCAAAAGTGGTTCGTCCTTGGAGTTGTGTTTCGAAAAAAAGATCCTTCCTACGCCGCAAGGGAAAATAGACGTCTTCCCTCATCCCGGTAAATCACGCGCCGTTCAATCCGGCCAATACCATGCTGGCTCATCCAGCATGCGCTGACCCACGATCCCGGTCTGGCCAAGATTTTTTTCCAGCACGATGCAGTTGCAGTCCGGGTCCTCCTGCAACGCCGAAATCAAGCGCCGGGCATGGGACACCACCCACACCTGGCACTGCGCCGAGGCACGGATGATCAAGCGTGCCAGCGCCGGCAGCAGGTCCGGATGCAGGCTGGTTTCCGGTTCGTTCAGCACCATCAGTGTCGGCGGCCGTGGCGTCAGCAGTGCCGCGACCAGCAGCAGGTAACGCAAGGTTCCGTCCGACAGTTCGGCGGCTGACAGCGGCCGCAACAGACCTTCCTGAAAGAACTCGATGGCGAAGCGTCCACCGGGCAGAGGTTCGATGTTCAGCCGTGCGCCGGGGAAGGCGTCGCTGATCGCCGCCCGCAAGGCATCGGGATCACCGATTTCGATGATCGTCTGCAAGGCCGCCGCCAGATCGCGTCCGTCGTGATGCAGCACCGGCGTGCGAGTACCCAGTTGCGGTTGACGCGCCGGGGCGTCGGCATCGCTGCGAAAATGATCGTAAAAGCGCCAGCGGCGGATGAACTCGCGCATCTCCAGCACTTCCGGCGAACCGCGCAGGCTGCCGACCTGATCGAACAGGCTGTCGAACGTCGGCGTGTGCTGCGCCAGCACATCCCACTTGCGTTCGGCGCGGGCGCGGATCATCGGGCCGTCACGATCGACCAGCAGACTGGCCGGGCGGTAGAACGCGCCTGCCCACAGGCATTCGCGCTTGATCTGCGGGTCGAGGCTGAAATAGGACGGGATCGGCGAGCTGTGCCCGGGCAGCATGAAATGGCCATTGGAATCGGGAAGGCCGAGGCTGATCGAATAGCCGAAATCTTCTCCCGCAAACCCCAGGCGCAGGCGCTTGACGCCTTGGCGCACGGTGGGCTCGATGGCGACTTCGCCGGTGCGCATGCGCCGGGAGAGGGTTTCCGGGCCGGCCCAGAAGGTCGAATCCAGCCCGCCTTCACGGGCCAGGGCATTGACCACGCCGCCGTGGGCGGTTTCCGCCAGCAGGCGCAGCGCACGGTACAGGTTGGACTTGCCGCTGCCGTTGGGGCCGGTGATCAGATTCAGTCGGCCCAGCGGGATCACCAGTTTGTTGATCGAGCGGTAGTTGGCTACCGCGAGCGTGTTGAGCATGTGGGTTCCTGTGGCGGGGTCGAGCGAGGCCCATTGTCCGGTACGGGCAGGTGTCTGGCGCAAGTGTTTTGGACGTAAGGCAGGGTGAATTTTTTCTTCATAAGACGCTCGTGCAAGGTTCCTGTCCTGTTCTAAGCTCTCTGTCGTGCTGTACATGAAAAAGGCCAAGGAGATTGCATGGTGGTTCCCGGATTCAAAGTAGTCATGGCCTTGAGTGTCGTCACCCTGCTGACGGCTTGCGACGAGAAAAAAACCGTGCAGGAATACCTGCCACGGGTGTTCGTGCAAGTCGTCAAGCCGGCGGACTACGCGGCCCCGGTTACCCTCACCGGTGATATTCAGGCGCGGGTACAGACGGAGCTGTCTTTCCGTGTGGGTGGCAAGATCATCCAGCGTTCGGTTGACGTCGGCGATCGAGTGAGCGCCAAGCAAGTGCTGGCCCGGCTCGACCCCAAGGACTTGCAGAGCAACGTCGACTCGGCCCAGGCACAAGTGGCCGCCGAACAGGCGCGGGTGAAGCAGAACGCGGCGGCATTCGTACGCCAGCAAAAACTCCTGCCCAAGGGTTATACCAGCCAGAGTGAATATGACTCGGCCCAGGCCGCCTTGAACAGCAGCCAGAGCGCCCTGAGCGCCGCCCAGGCGCAGTTGGCCAATGCCAAGGATCAGTTGAGTTATACGGCGCTGGTCGCCGATGCGCCGGGGATCATTACCGAGCGCCAGGCGGAAGTCGGCCAGGTGGTTCAGGCGACGATGCCGATCTTCAGCCTGGCCCGTGACGGCGACCGCGATGCGGTGTTCAACGTTTATGAATCGCTGCTGGCCGAGAAGCCGAGCGATGACACCATTGTCCTGAGCCTGCTCGACAACCCGGCGATCAAAACCACCGGCACCGTGCGCGAAATCACCCCGGCGGTGTCGGCGCAATCGGGTACCGTGCAGGTCAAGGTCGGCCTCAACAGTCTGCCCGACGGCATGCAATTGGGCTCGGTGGTGAGTGCCACGGCCAGGGGGTCGGGCAAGTCGGTCATCGAGTTGCCGTGGTCGGCACTGACCAAAAACATCAGTGAACCCGCTGTCTGGATTGTCGACGACAAGGGCAAGGCCCAGTTGCATTCGGTCACTGTCGGCCGCTACCTGACGGGCAAGGTCATCATCAGCGGCGGGTTGAAAGACGGCGACAAAGTCATCATCGCGGGCGGCCAACTCTTGCACCCTGACATGGAAGTCGAGATTGCCGAAGACACTTACAAGGATCTGACGTGGGGAGCCAAGCCATGAAGCCTTTATGGGCGTTGTCCATCGGGCTGGTGCTGAGCGCCTGTTCCAAAAGCGAACCACCGCCGGCACCGGTACGGCCGGTGTTGTCGATCAAGGTCCAGACCTTGAACGAAGAGGACCTGGGCCGCTTCGCCGGCAGCATCCAGGCGCGCTATCAAAGCGATACCGGCTTCCGCGTGGGCGGGCGGATCGCCAGCCGTAACGTCGATGTCGGCACCGAGGTGGAGAAGGGGACACTGCTCGCCACCCTCGATCCATCCGATCAGCAGAACCAGTTGCGTTCGGCCCAGGGCGACCTGGCGAAGATCCAGGCGCAACTGATCAATGCCAAGGCCAGTGCCCAGCGTCAACAGGCCCTGTTCGATCGCGGGGTCGGCGCGCAAGCGCAACTCGACGCGGCGAACACGGACCTGAAAACCACCCAGGCCTCCCTCGATCAGGCCCGGGCGGCCGTCAACCAGAGCAAAGACCAATTGGGCTACACCGAGCTGCGCGCCGACCATAAAGCCGTGGTCACTGCGTGGAGCGCCGAGGCCGGGCAAGTGGTGACGGCGGGTCAGCAAGTGGTGACCCTGGCGCAACCGGACATCAAGGAAGCGGTGATCGACCTGCCCGATACCCTCGTTGATCAGTTGCCCAGCGATGTGGTGTTTCAGGTCGCTGCGCAACTGGATCCGAGCATCAACACCACCGCGATCATCCGTGAAATCGAACCCCAGGCTCAAAGCGCGACACGCACCCGTCGCGCCCGTCTGACCCTGGCCGAAACGCCACAGGGCTTCCGCTTGGGCACGGCCATCAGCGTCACCCTGAGCACGGCGATCAAGCCGCGCATCGAGTTGCCAGTCACCGCGCTGCAGGAGGTCGATGGCAAGCCGCGTATCTGGGTGATCGATGCACAGAATAAAACCGTCTCTCCCCGTGACATCACCGTGATCAGCCGCACCGACAGCACCGTGGTGCTGGCCGGCGGCGTGAAGAACGGCGAGCGGGTGGTCAGTGCCGGGGTCAACAGCCTCAAGCCGGGGCAGAAAGTGAAAATCGACGAGGACAGTCAATGAAAGGGCCTTTCAACCTCTCGGAATGGGCCCTCAAGCATCAGTCGTTCATCTGGTATCTGATGTTCGTCGCGTTGCTGATGGGTGTGTTCTCGTATTTCAACCTGGGGCGCGAGGAAGATCCGTCGTTCACCATCAAAACCATGGTGATCCAGAGCAAATGGCCGGGGGCGACCCAGGAGGAAACCCTCAAGCAGATCACCGACCGGATCGAGAAAAAGCTCGAAGAGCTCGACTCCCTCGACTATGTGAAAAGCTACACGCGCCCGGGCGAATCGACGGTGTACGTGTACCTGCGCGACACCACCAGTGCCAAGGACATCCCGGAAATCTGGTACCAGGTGCGCAAGAAGATCAACGACATCAAGTACCAGTTCCCGCAAGGTATACAGGGGCCGTCGTTCAACGATGAGTTCGGTGACGTCTTCGGGTCGATCTACGCCTTCACCGCCGACGGCCTGACCCTGCGTCAGTTGCGCGACTACGTGGAACAGGCCCGCATGGAAATACGCGGTGTGCCGGGCCTGGGCAAGATCGAAATGGTCGGCCAGCAGGACGAAGTGCTGTACCTGAACTTCTCCACGCGCAAACTCGCCGCGCTGGGCATCGATGAACGTCAGGTGGTGCAGAGCCTGCAATCCCAGAACGCCGTGACCCCGGCGGGTGTCATCGAGGCCGGGCCGGAGCGGATTTCGGTGCGCACGTCAGGGAAGTTCGCTTCGGAGAAAGACCTGGCCGAGGTCAACCTCAAGCTCAACGACCGTTACTATCGTCTGGCCGACATTGCCGAAATCCGCCGCGGCTACGTCGATCCGGCCTCGCCGGAATTCCGCTTCAACGGCAAACCGGCCATCGGCCTGGCGATTGCCATGCAGAAGGGTGGCAACGTCCAGGCATTCGGCAAGGCCTTGCACGCCCGTATAGACGAATTGACCGCAGACCTGCCGGTGGGCGTCGGCATTTACAACGTGTCCGACCAGGCCGTGGTGGTCGAGGAGGCCGTCGGCGGCTTTACCAGCGCGCTGTTCGAGGCGGTGGTGATCGTGCTGCTGGTCAGCTTCGTCAGCCTTGGCGTGCGCGCCGGGTTGGTGGTGGCCTGCTCGATCCCGCTGGTGCTGGCGATGGTGTTTGTATTCATGGAGTACAGCGGCATCACCATGCAGCGGATTTCCCTCGGTGCACTGATCATCGCCCTCGGCCTGCTGGTGGACGATGCGATGATCACCGTGGAGATGATGGTCACGCGCCTGGAATTGGGCGAGACCAAGGAGCAGGCGGCAACCTTCGCCTACACCTCCACGGCGTTCCCGATGCTCACCGGTACGCTGGTCACGGTGGCGGGCTTCGTGCCGATCGGCTTGAACGCCAGCTCGGCCGGTGAATACACCTACACCCTGTTTGCGGTGATTGCCTGCGCGATGCTGGTGTCGTGGGTGGTGGCGGTTCTGTTTGCGCCGGTGATCGGCGTGCACATTCTCAGCACCAAAGTGAAACCCCATGAAGGCGAACCCGGGCGCATCGGCAAGGCGTTCAACGGCGGGCTGCTGTGGTGCATGCGCAATCGCTGGTGGGCCATCGGCATTACGGTGCTGTGTTTTGTGCTGGCGCTGTTTTGCATGCGCTTCGTGCAGAACCAGTTCTTCCCGTCTTCGGACCGCCCGGAAATCCTGGTGGACCTGAACCTGCCGCAAAACGCCTCGATCGATGAAACCCGTCGGGCTGTCGATCGCCTTGAAGCCACGCTCAAGGACGACCCGGACATCGAGCGCTGGAGCACTTACATCGGGCAGGGCGCAATCCGCTTCTATCTGCCACTGGACCAGCAACTGCAGAACCCCTTCTACGCGCAGTTGGTGATCGTCAGCAAAGGCCACACCCGTGAGGCCATGATGCAGAAGCTTCGCGAGCGCTTGCGCAATGACTTCGTCGGCATCGGCAGTTATGTCCAGGCACTGGAAATGGGCCCGCCGGTAGGGCGTCCGATCCAGTACCGGATCAGCGGCAAGGACATCGACCAGGTGCGCCGACATGCCATCGACCTGGCCACGGAGCTGGACAAGAACCCGCATGTGGGCGAGATCATCTACGACTGGAACGAACCGGGCAAAGTGCTGCGCATCGACATCGCCCAGGACAAGGCGCGGCAGTTGGGGCTGTCTTCCGAGGATGTGGCCAACCTGATGAACGGCATCGTCAGCGGCCAGTCGGTGACCCAGGTCGATGACGACATCTATCTGATCAACGTGGTCGGTCGTGCGGTGGATTCCGAACGGGGAACGCCGGAAACCCTGCAGAACCTGCAAATCGTCACGCCGAACGGCACGTCGATTCCGCTGCTGGCGTTCGCCACGGTGCGCTACGAACTGGAGCAGCCGTTGGTATGGCGCAGGGATCGCCTACCGACCATTACCATCAAGGCGGCGATCCGCGACGAGATCCAGCCGACGGACCTGGTGAAAATCCTCAAGCCGTCCATCGACGCGTTCGCAGCCAAATTGCCGGCGGGCTACAAGGTCGCCACCGGTGGTACGGTGGAGGAAAGCGGCAAGGCCCAGGGACCGATTGCCAAGGTTGTGCCGTTGATGCTGTTCCTGATGGCGACCTTCCTGATGATTCAGCTGCACAGCGTGCAGAAGCTGTTCCTGGTGGCCAGCGTCGCGCCGCTGGGGCTGATCGGCGTGGTGATCGCGCTGGTGCCAACGGGTACGCCCATGGGCTTCGTGGCGATCCTCGGGATTCTCGCGTTGATCGGTATCATCATCCGTAACTCGGTAATCCTGGTGACCCAGATCGAGGAGTACGAGCAGAAGGGTTATGCGCCGTGGGATGCGGTGGTACAGGCCACCGAACATCGGCGTCGGCCGATCCTGCTGACCGCGGCGGCGGCGAGCATGGGGATGATCCCGATTGCCCGGGAAGTGTTCTGGGGGCCGATGGCCTACGCGATGATCGGTGGGATCGTCATCGCCACCTTGCTGACGCTGCTGTTTTTGCCGGCGCTGTATGTGGCCTGGTACAAGATTCGCGAGCCGAAGAAAGAGGCTGTTTAAAAAGCGAGCGCTTCGCGCTCATCGCGAGCAAGCTCGCTCCCACAGGTGTACGCGGTCAACTGTGGGAGCGAGCTTGCTCGCGATGGCGTCGGGACTGACTACACAGCTTTACGCCACACACTCGCCAACCAAGGCTGCTGCTCCCGCGGCAGCCCGACCGGCCGGTAGTAATGCTCCAACTCCACAAACCCCGCCTCGATCAGCAACTGCTGCCAGGCCGCCAGGTCGTGATACGCCCCATAACGCGGCCCGTTCCAGCCTTCCTGATTCTCGCCACGGGGATTGGAACTGAACAACACCCCACCCGGTTTCAGCGTGCCCCACAACTGCTTCAACACCCGTGGCAACTCCTGACGCGGAACATGAAACAGCACCGCATTGGCAAAAACCCCGTCGAAACGCTCGGCCGGTAGATCGAGCTTCAGAAAGTCCTGCTGCCACACCTCGCAACCGCTGTCGTCCCGGGCCATCTGCGCGAATTTTTCCGAACCGTCGAGGCCGACGGCTGTGTGGCCCATGCGGGTGAAGGTTTGCAGATCACGGCCGGGTCCGCAGCCGAAGTCGAGAATGTCGAAAGGCGCCTCACCCTGGATGTGCCGCAACAGGGCATCGATGTTCTGGCTGACGTCGTGATCTCGCGTCCCTTCACGAAAACTTTCGGCCACCGCGTTGTAGTGGCCCAGGGTCGTGGTGGTGATCTGTTCGAGGTCGATGGGTGTTTGTTTCATGGTCGGCTGCGCAGGCAATTTGGATTCACCGAATATACGCCATGGCGCCGGGGGCTGCTGAGCAGCCCATCGCGAGCAAGCTCGCTCCCACAGATATCCACGGTCAACTGTGGGAGCGAGCTTGCTCGCGATGGCGGTGGCATAGACAACCGATGATTAAAGTCAGACTCAGCCCTTTTTCATCCCCAAGCACTCAATGGAGTGATCCACCATCGCCTTGGCAATCTCCAGCAAATGCCAGATCGAATACACCATCGCCCGGTCGGCGCCCTTGAGCTGGTCGCCACACTGATACGCCGTGACCGAAGCACAGCGCAGCAGGTCGGCGACATAGAGCTGGGTGTCTTCGAAGCTCACGTCCTTGCTGACGTTGTAGAAGCGCATTTCATCGGGTGCTGCGGGTTGCTTGCCGGTGAGGTGGAAATCGATGGCGCGGTAGAGCGCGGAGCGATCCCTGAGTGGGTCTTCGGTGGAGGTTTCGGGGGGATCGGGAACGGATTTTTCCATGAGTGTTACTCCTATTGCTGCATGGGAGCCATCACTTATCGCCTACTAAACGATTGGGTGGCGGCTGTACGCAGGTTAGTAGGCCGGTCAATAGGAAAACCGGTGCACCCGAAGGTGCCCCACGCACAGCCACCATATTCTGCATGCGGCAAAATTTGCCGGACATGAGCATGGAATCGCTATGCGCCTATTGTTCCGGGCTACTAAACCCGATCACTGATGAGCAGTGACGGACCGAGACTAGCCACCGGATTTGGCAGGCGCAAGCGAGCGAAATGATCTAGGAAACGTCCTGCAAAGGAAAGGGAACGAGCCTGCAAAACCGCTGATTTCCCTGTACGAAAACTTACCTCCGAAGACCAATGATGACCTGTGGCAGGTGAGCTTTTGTGGCGAGGGGGCTTGCCCCCGTTGGGTCGCGAAGCGGCCCTAAAACCATTCAATGAGGTGCGTCACCTGTAACTTCTTACAGTTTCGGTCCGGTCAAAAAAGGCCCAGTCTGTCCTCAGTCAAAGCGAAGGGCCGTCAATTTCGTGAACGCTCACCCCCACACCGCGACACCGACGCTGTCGGTCATTGACCCGCGCACTCTGGCGATTCGCAGCGTGGGTTACTGTCGCCACCCGGACAGCCCGGTGATTGATCCACGCATCACCCGGCAACGCTTCGACGCGGCAGGTCACTTGACCGAGTCCTGGGACCCACGGTTGTGGGGCACCTCGAAGCCGAACCTGACCACGCTCTACGGCTTGAGTGGCCAACCGTTGCTGACGGACAGCGTCGATGCCGGATGGCAATTGAGCTTGCTCGATCAGGCGGGTTCGCCCTGTTCATTCTGGGATGCGCGCGGGAGCCAGCGTCACACCCGGTTCGACGAACAACAGCGGCCGATCACCGTCACCGAACAGGCTGCGGGAGATCTGCCGCGCGTGGTGGAGCGCTTGACCTACGCAGATTCCGCTCCTGCTTTCGCCGAGCACAACCAGTGCGGGCAGTTGATCCGTCATGACGACCCGGCCGGCAGTCAGGTTTATTCCGAGTATGGAATGGCCGCAGCGGTGTTGCGGGAAGAGCGGCGCTTTCTCGCCGAGCTTGAAACGCCTGACTGGCCGCTCGAACCCGAGGCCCGGGACGACTGCCTGGAAGATCAGTCGTTCATCACCCGCTACAGCTTCAATCCCACGGGCGAGCTACGGCAGCAGACCGACGCCATGGGCAATCTCCGCACTTTCGGTTACGACCTCGCGGGCAAGCCGGATGAGGCCTGGCTGCAAGTGGCCGGGGAGGGGAAACCGTCAACGCGACTGGTCAGCGCCATCCGCTACAACGCCCTCGATCAGGTCGAAAGCGAAACTGCCGGCAATGGCGTGGTGACCCGTGTCGAATACGCGGCGGAGGACGGTCGCTTGCTCAGGTTGCAGGCCGCGCTCGGCAGTCAAAAGCAGTTGCAGGACCTGAACTACGTTTACGACGCGGTGGGCAACATCGTAGAACTGCTAGACCGGTCCCAACCGGTGACCCATTTCAACAATCAGCGTATCGACCCGATCAACCGCTACCGCTACGACAGCCAGTATCAACTGGTCGAAGCCCAAGGCTGGGAGGTCAGCCAGCCGAGCCATGGCCCGGCCCTGCCAACACTGTTGCCCACACCGCTGGACCCCAACCAACGGCGCAATTACACCCAGCAATTTGAATACGACCGGGGTGGCAACCTGATCACCCGTCAGCACAGCGGGGCGCCGGGTTTCTCGATGTTCACCTCGGCGCTGAGTAACCGCAGTCTGGCGCAACGCGACGATGGTTCGCTGCCGGGAGAGGGTGATATTGCATTGGGTTTCGATGCCTGTGGCAATCAACGGGAACTGCAACGTGGTCAAGTTATGGCCTGGGACCGTCGCAATCAATTGAGCCGCGTGACGTTGGTCAAACGCGAAACCGGGCCTGACGACTACGAAAGCTACCGCTACGACCGCCCCGGCCATCGCTTGCGCAAAGTGGGATTCGCCCAAAGCAGCGGCCGCACCTTGCGCACCGATGTCCGTTACCTCCCGGGTCTGGAAATCCACCGCCAGGCCGAGGGTGAAGAACATCACGTGATCAGTGTCGAGGTCGGACGCAGCAACGTGCAGGCATTGCACTGGCCCCAGGGGACGCACAGTGACCAACTGCGTTACAGCCTCAGCGATCACCTTGGCTCCAGCACCCTGGAGCTGGATGACGAGGCAGGCGTGCTGACCCGGGAACACTATTACCCCTTTGGCGGCACGGCGTGCTGGGCGGGGAAAAGTGCGTTGGTGGCGCAGTACAAGACCCTTCGTTATTCGGGGAAAGAGCGGGATGCGACGGGGCTTTATTACTATGGCTATCGTTATTACGTGCCTTGGTTGCAGCGATGGGTAAACCCGGATCCTGCGGGACCTGTTGATGGTCCAAATATGTACTGGTCTTTCAGAAATAATCCGGTCGTGCTTTTTGATATACAAGGAATGGGTGTTTTTAATTTTTCCGAAGACCCTAATAAAAAGACAGGGTCGGATACTTCTATGATCAAAAAGCTCGTAGTTGATTATGACGTTCCGAACATGCATCCAGGTGTTGATCTTGCCAAGTATCTTGAACAATCTAAACCAGGTAATAGCTTCGCTGGGATTATTAATGTGGTTACCGGAGAAGTTAATATTTATCCATTGAGTTTGGATCGTGCTGACGATGATTCAAATGTACCTGTTCCAAGCTGGAAGAGTCCTTATGAAGGGAGTTTGCATGATGGTGGAAGTGCGATTTTGCATAAATGGGTGCCCAAGGGTTATCCTCCAGATGCTCCTAAACTAACTTCGCATCGCCAAATTACAAGGATTTACTCAAAGAAAGAATTTGAGGAAATTGGGTTTACCTTAAATGATGTTAGGAATCTCCCAGAGTTTTCATCTAAAGGTTACAAAAAAATTCCTGCGATATCAGGGACATCTAGAACATTAAATACTAAAAAAACATATCAGGTGCCTGATAATTTTTTGTCCGTTGGGACGAATAGGGAAGATTACAGGCTGGCGGCGACGATATTTAAGAGCGCTGATCACGACTCATCGGGCGTGGTTCCATTTGAAGGGTTGCCGATAGAAGTAAAGGTAGATTTGATACGTATGTTTTCTAGTGTGAGCCTTACACTGGGACAGAATGCTTTAACCTTGAAAAAGTTATTTGAAGATGAACTTCGTCGGCCGGAGTTGGAAGTGCATCATAAATATTCCTTGGCAGCGTAAGAGTAAGTATTGCTTCACCGTTACGCTGTAATGTGTAGAAAAACTGAACCGGCTAGCGCTCAACGCTTATTCAACCCCCGAGCCAACCGATCCCCACCCAACTGAATCACAGCCACCAACGCCACCAGCAGCACAATCACCGTCAACATGATCTGGCTATCAAACCGCTGATACCCATACCGATAGGCAATATCCCCCAACCCGCCCGCGCCAATCGCCCCGGCCATGGCCGACGAGTTGATCATGGTCACCAGGGTAATGGTGAACCCACCGACAATCCCCGGCAGTGCTTCCGGCAACAACACATGCCAGACGATGTGCCACCGTCGGCAGCCCATGGCTTGCGCCGCTTCGATCAACCCATGATCGACCTCGCGCAAGCTGACCTCGGCAATGCGCGCAAAGAACGGCGTGGCTGCGATGGTCAACGGCACCACGGCCGCCCAGACGCCGTAAGTGGTGCCGACGATGAGACGAGTGAATGGAATCAATGCGACCATCAAAATCAGGAAAGGAACCGAGCGAAACAGGTTCACGAACGCACCCAAAACGCGGTTCAGCGCCGGGGCTTCGTAGATACCGCCCTTGGAGCTGGTGACCAGGATCACCGCCAGCGGAATGCCCGCCAACAGCGCGATCAACGACGACACGCCGACCATCAGGAACGTGTCGATAAAGCCCTGCAGCAAGCGATCAAACCACATAACCCAGTACCTCCACCTGTTGCGCCCATTGGCTGGCGCGTTGACGCAATTCTTCGGCACCGAGGGGTGAGCCCGTCACCGCCAACAGCAGTTGCCCAAGGGCATGGCCCTGAATCCGTTCCACGCCGCCGTGCAGCAATCGCACGCGGCCTCCGAGGGCGCTGAACAGTGCCGCCAGGTCCGGCTCGTCGCGTTGGTTGCCGGTGAACTGCAAGCGCAGGACCACGGCTGCATCCGGGGCGCTCGATTGCGGCTGCAGACGGCTTTGCAGCTCTTCCGGCAATGCGTGTTGCAAGGGCGCCAGCAACGTCTTGCTGACCTCATGCTGTGGATTGCCGAAGACTTCCCACACCGGCCCTTGCTCGACGATCCGCCCGTGTTCGAGGACGACTACCCGATCACAGATCTCGCGGATCACCGCCATCTCGTGGGTGATCAGCACAATGGTCAGGCCCAGGCGTTGATTGATCTCGCGCAACAGGCCGAGGATCGATTGCGTGGTCTCCGGGTCCAGTGCCGAGGTGGCTTCGTCGCATAGCAGGATTTGCGGGTCATGCACCAGCGCCCGGGCGATGCCCACGCGCTGTTTCTGCCCGCCGGAAAGTTGCGCCGGGTAAGCCTTGTGTTTGGCCTGCAAGCCGACCAGTTCCAGCAGCTCACGGACTTTCTGCTCGCGTTTTTCCTTGGGCACGCCAGCGACTTTCAAAGGCAGTTCGACGTTCTGCCAAACGGTCTTGGCCGACATCAGGTTGAAGTGCTGGAAGATCATGCCGATGCGCCGACGCAGCGCCACCAGGCGGTCTTCGTCGAATTCGCCGATGTCGACCTGATCGATCAGTACCCGACCACTGCTCGGTTGCTCCAGGCGATTGATGGTGCGAATCAGTGACGATTTGCCGGCGCCGCTGCGGCCGATGATGCCGAACACTTCGCCGCGCTGGATCGCCAGGTCGATGCCGTGCAACGCGGCCACCGGGCCTTGCTGGCCGTTGTAGGTTTTGCCCAGGCCGATGAAGCGCACGTGGGCATGGTTGAGTTCGGGACGCAGCTCGGTGCGCTCGGCGCTGTGCGGCTCTGGAGTCTCCAGTCGCCGTTGGATGGCGGCGGTCATGCTCAGCTTTCCCAACCGGCTTGGTAGAGCTTGCCGTGAGCCTTATCCAGTGCGGCGCGCACTGCGGGTGAGTGCTGGTAGATGTCGACGAACTTGATCAGGCGCGGGTCGGTTTTGCTTTTCGGCTGGATCACGAACTGAATCACGTACTCCTTGTGATCGAGGCCGTCGAACAGCAGCGCGGAGCCCGCGTCGAAGGTTTTCGATAGGCGAATATAGGCCGGGTAGCCCTGCACCAGATCGGCATCGTCATAGGCGCGTACCAGTTGCACGGCTTCGACCTGGAGGATCTTGATGTTCTTCGGGTTGGCGATGATGTCTTCTTCGGTGGCCTTGTAGCCGACGCCGGGCTTGAGGGTGATCAGGCCGGCCTTGGCCAGCAGTTGCAAGCCTCGACCGCTGTTGATCGGGTCGTTGGCGATGGCCACGCTGGCGCCTTGTGGCAGTTCGTCGAAGCTTTTGTATTTCTTTGAGTAGAGGCCGACGTTGTTGATGATCCCCGGCGCGAACGGCACCAGGTCGAAACCCGAGGCGGCCTTGGCGTTTTCCAGGAACGGGATGTGCTGGAAGTAGTTCACGTCGATGTCGCCGGCGGCGAGGCTGACGTTCGGCGCGATCCAGTCGGTGAACTCCACCAGCTCGACTTTCAGGCCTTGTCTGGAAGCCTCTTCGACGGCGGCTTCAAGGGGAATGGCGAACGCGGCGGTGGTGCCGATTTTCAGCGGCGCGTCGGCGGCGAAAACTGCAGAGCTGAACAGGCCGAGGGCCAGGGCCAGTGCTTTGACTGGGTGAGAGAGGGAGTGCTTTTTCATGATGAGTTATCCAGTCAGTGCATAAGGTTTGTGTTGTTTGGTCGGGCCTCTTCGCGAGCAGGCTCGCTCCCACAATGGATCTCGGGTGTTCACACAATCCCTGTGGGAGCGAGCCTGCTCGCGAAGCTTTTTAGCGGCGGTAAGCCGAGCCGGTATGTTGCTCGGGCAAGTGCGCCTCCTGCTGAAACAGCTTTTCGCGCAAGGTGCCGCTGTCGTATGCCGTCTTGTACGACCCCCGCCGCTGCAACTCGGGAATCACCAGCTCGATGAAATCCTCATAGCTTTCCGGGGTGACGATGCGGGTCAGGTTGAAACCATCCAGCCCGGTTTCAGCGATCCACGATTCCAGCTCATCCGCCACTTGCTGCGGTGAGCCGACCACGGTGATGTAGCGGCCACCGAGGGCGTGTTGCTCCAGCAATTTGCGGCGGGTCCAGTCGTTGTTTTGCAGGTGTTTGGTGGCGGACTGGATCGCGTTGCTCTTCACGTACTGGATCGGCTCGTCGATTTCATATTGGGAAAAATCGATCCCGGTGGACGCCGAAAAGTGCGCCACGCCGGCTTCGGCACTGGCATAGCTCAGGTACTCGGCGTGCTTGGCCCAGGCCAGCTCTTCGGTGGCGCCGACGATCACGTTCAGGCCCATGAACACCTTGATGTCCTCGGGATTGCGCCCGGCTTCGACGGCACTGGCACGGACCCTGTCCACCTGAGCCTTGGTCGATGGTTTGTTCTGGCCGCTGATGAACACGCACTCGGCATGTCGCCCGGCGAACAGCAAACCGCGATCCGAACTGCCGGCCTGGAACAGCACCGGTGTGCGCTGCGGCGAGGGTTCGCAGAGGTGATAACCCTCGACCTGATAGAACTCGCCCTTGTGCTCGACCTTGTGCACTTTCTCAGGCTGCGCATAGATCCGCTGCTGTGGATCGTTCAGTACCGCGCCGTTTTCCCAGCTGCCTTCCAGGAGTTTGTAGAGCACCTCCAGGTACTCGTCGGCCTGGTCGTAGCGGCGGTCATGCTCGACCTGTTCGCTCAGGCCCATGGCCTTGGCGGCGCTGTCGAGGTAGCCGGTGACGATGTTCCAGCCGACCCGGCCACGGCTGAGGTGATCCAGCGTCGACAGGCGTCTGGCGAACAGGTACGGCGCTTCGTAGGTGAGGTTGGCGGTCAGGCCGAAACCGAGATTTTTCGTCACCGCGGCCATGGCCGACACCAGCAACAACGGGTCGTTGACCGGCAGCTGGATCGACTCTTTCAACGGCACGTCCACCGAGTTCTGGTAGATGTCGTAGACGCCGACGATGTCGGCGATGAACAGGCCGTCGAACAGCCCGCGCTCGAGCAATTGCGCCAGTTCGGTCCAGTATTCGATCGTGTTGTAACGGGTGGATGTGTCGCGCGGGTGCGTCCACAAACCGTGGTTGATGTGCCCGATGCAGTTCATGTTGAAGGCATTGAGCAGGATCTTTTTCTTGGCCATTCAGATGGTCCCCCGTAGTGGCGGGTTTTCATCGTTGAGGTAGTAGTTGCCCACGGCGTGGTACTTCCAGCGCACCGGGTCGTGCAGGGTGTGCACCCGGGCGTTGCGCCAGTGGCGGTCGAGACCGTGTTCGATCAAGGTCGCCTGGCTGCCGGCCAGTTCGAACAGCGTGCTGCCGGCGGCCAGGGAGATTTCGGTGCTCAGGGCGCGGGCTTCGGCGACGGCAATCGATGCGGCTGCGACGGTCTCGGCCTGGGTGTCGGCCTGGGCTTCGTCGAGGTATTCACCTGCACGCTCCAGCAGTGCCTCGGCGGCGTGCAGGCGAATGCTCAGGTGGCCGAAGCTCTTGAGGGTCAGCGGATCGTCCGTGGCTTTTTCGTGGGTGGCGTCGATCCACGGCCGGGTTTTGCTGCGTACGAAGTGCAGCGCATCTTCATACGCGGCGCGGGCGATGCCGGTGTCGATGGCGGCATGGAGAATCTGCGCCAGCGGGCCGACCGGGGTCGGGCGCTCGAAAGCGCTTTGAAAGGGGATGACATCGTCGGCCGCGACGTAGACATCTTCGAACACCACCGAACCGCTGCCGGTGGTGCGCTGGCCGAAGCCGCTCCAGTCGTCAATTACGGTGAGGCCCTTGCTGTTGCGCGGGACGAACGCCAGTTGCTGCACGCCGTTTTCATCCACCACCGAGGTGGGAATGCGCTGGGCGTAAATCGCACCGGTGGCGTAGAACTTGCGGCCATTGATGCGATAGCCGCTGCCATCGCGGGTCAGGCTGGTGATGCGATCATGGGCGGTTTTGGTGCCGAGTTCGGCGAGGGCATTGCCGAAGCGCTGGCCGGCCAGCACTTCGGCATAAAGTCGTATTTTCTGCTCATGGCTGCCGTTCACGCGCAGCACTTCGAGGGCATAAAAATGGTTCTGTGGAATTTGCCCCAGCGAGCCATCGGCCTGGGCGATCAGAGCGATGACCTTGGCCAGGGTGACGTTGGAAACACCGGCGCCGCCATATTCCTTTGGCACGCTGATGCCCCACAGGCCCGAGCGGGAAAACACCTCCAGTTCCGGGTGTGGCAGACGGCGTTCACGGTCGCGTGTGGCGCTGTCACGTTTGAAATCTTCGGCCAGATCGCTGGCGACAATCAGGGCTTGCTCATCGCTGGTAATGACCGCGACGGGGTGAGAAATGCTCATGTGCTTCTCCAGATGTCTGGTCGTTAAATCCAGGAATGACGATTAGGCAGCGTGCCGTTGAGGCGATAGGCGCCGATGGCGTGGTATTTCCAGCGCACCGGATCGTGCAGCGTGTGCACCCGGGCATTGCGCCAGTGGCGGTCGAGGTTGAATTCGGCGAGGGTGGCGCGGCTGCCGGCCAGTTCGAACAGCTTTTCGCTGGCCTGCAACGAAATCTCGGTGGTCAGCACTTTGGCTTCGGCCACGGCAATCGAGGCGCGGGCGGCGGACCCGGCGGTGAGCGGTGTGGCGCTGACTTCATCGAGTACCTGCCCGGCCTTGCGCAGCAGCGCTTCGGCGGCGTGCAGTTCGATTTTCAGTTTGCCGATATCGGCGATCACGTACAGGTCATCGCTGGCCCGCTCGACCTTGGCGTCGATCCACGGCCGGGCGCGGTTTTTCACGAAGTCGATGGCGTCGTCGATGGCGCCCCGGGCGATACCGGCGTCAATGGCCGCCTGAATCAGTTGGGAGACGGCGCCCTGGATGTTCGGCGTGTCGTTGATCCGCCAGTTATCCACCACCAGTTCGGAATCGACCTGCACGTTGTTGAGCAAAATCGTGCCGCTGGCGGTGGTGCGCTGACCAAAGCCGGACCAGTCATCGACGATGCGTAGTCCCGGCGTGCCGCGACGGATGAACGCCAGCACTTGTTTGCCGTCGTCGTTCAATGCCTTGACCGCAACCCAATGGGCGAACAGTGCACCGGTGGAATAGAACTTCTGGCCGTTGAGGACGCCGTCGGCGGTGATGCGCGCTTTCAGTTCCAGGGTGTTCTTGGTGCCGCGTTCCGGCCCGGCATTGCCGATGCGCCAGCCATCCAGGACGCTTTTGAACAGTTGTCTTTTCTGCGCTTCGGTGGCGCTGCCGAGGATCAGGTTAAGAATGCCGAACTGGTTCTGCGGAATCTGCCCAAGCGCCGGGTCGGCGGCGGAAATGATCGCGAAGACCTCGGCCAGGGTGACGAACGAAACCTGCGGGCCACCGTACTCGCGGGGGATGGAAATGCTGCCCAGGCCGCTGCGGGTGAACAGTTCGATTTCAGACCATGGGAGCTTGCGCAGCTGGTCTCGCTTGGCCGCTTGCAGGCGGGCGACGTGCGCCAGTTCGTGGGCTGCCTTGATGGCTTGGGCGTCGTTGCGCAAGATTTGTGCGGGCAACAACAACGGGGCGATGTCCAGGTCACTCTGGACGATTGCATCTGCCAGACTGGACATCAGTGCCACTCCTTGGCTGCTCGCAATGCCCTGGCGATCTGCACTGGGGTGATTGTGTTCCGGACCATACCTACCTCACATCTCATGGAAGCGCTGCTTGTGGCCGCGCATGAAAACAAGAATGTCCGGTGGTCCGGTGCATATACCCTAAACGTGTATAAATATTTTATGAACTAACTTTTAGGAATATGGATAGAAGGGTGACAATGGCGCTGTCGCCAAGATCGCAGCCTTCGGCAGCTCCTACAGGGGTTTGGCCTTAACCCTGTAGGAGCTGCCGAAGGCTGCGATCTTTTGATTTTTTACAGTAACGGCATCACCGTCTGTGGGCCTCGGCAGCCTTGAGGTGCTGTTGTTTCGGGACTTTCAGATAAGGATTGGCGCAACCGATCTTCAGCGTGCGGGCCGGTGCCCAGCGGGAGTTGTTGCCCACCCGATCGAGAATGCAGTACGTCACTTCCAGCCGCAGATCTTCGCCGGCCTCGAGGATGATGGCCGGCGGTATCCAGACCTGGATCGGCTGACCCACATCGACGGACTTGAGCGGTGGCAGATCCAGGCGCACATCGCCCCAGCGCAGGGTGATTTCGTCGTCGACGGCCATGTTCAGGTACGGCTCGATGGTCAAGGGAACACCACGTTTGACCTGGCTCGGATTGACCCCCTGACGGCGAATCGCCTCGGGAATGCTCACCGGTGCCAGGCACTGGTTTTCATCGCCGCACAGCGCCGAGGGTTGGCCGCCTGGACAGTCGAGTTTGATCTGCACGTTTTGACTGGCCGATACCGCCGGGCCCCGGCCAATCTGCATGACCCGGTAGTGAATGCGCGAAGTACCGTTGGCGACAAAACTCTCAGGCACCCGCAACTGCACCGGTCGGCCGACATCGCTGGCCGTCAGCACGCGGGAGGCCACGTAGCAGTTGTCCCAGAACAGTTCGATCAGGTCTCCTGCGTCCATGGCGGGGTAGGGCGCCACATCGATCAGCAGGTGCGCCGCACAGGTGACGTTGATGCCGGCCTTGTTGGATTGCGCCAGGGTCGGGGCTGCAAGCCCGGATTTGTTCGAGGTGCTGTTCATGAAGTCTCCTTGAAGTCTTGCAACGAAGTCCGTTTCTGGAATATCAAAAACCAATAATCGAACAGATAAACCATTCATTACTTTGAGCGGAAATAATGATTTAAGTGTGAGGGGTGTCGTTGGTTTGAGACTAGATAAGAGTCAGGGAGATCAGGTGTCAATAAGAATTGTTAGTTATGGGTGGTGTGTGGTGCTATTCAGAAAGTTCCTACGGTTCCAAGTAAGTAAACCATGTCGGTGCGTCGAATTTTTCTGCTGAAAGCGCGGAAATATGGGCGAATTGGTGCAAGTCGTGGGCACCGTCTTACGACAGAGGATCTGGTTGAATTGGCATTGATTAATTATCGTGACGCATATATTTGTACCGTGCACGTGTACACGATATGCATGTTTAATAGATGAGTTTGGTTTGGTATTAATGAAGGGTTTTTCGAGAGGCGTCACTTCCATCCATGGAAGTTTACCGTTGTTGCGCAGGGCTGTTAGTTGTGAGCGTTATTCAGGAACTTGCTCAGGAACTGCCGGGTTCGCTCTTCTTTCGGGTTGGCAAACAACGCCTTCGCTTCGCCTTGTTCGACGATCACGCCCTTGTCGAAAAACACCACACGGTTGGCCACGTCCCGGGCAAAACCCATTTCGTGGGTGACGATCACCATGGTGCGCTTCTCTTCGGCCAGGCCGCGGATGGTCGCCAATACCTCACCCACCAGTTCCGGGTCGAGGGCCGAGGTCGGCTCATCGAACAGGATCACTTCGGGCTCCATCGCCAGCGCCCGGGCAATCGCCACGCGCTGTTGCTGGCCACCGGAGAGGCGACGCGGGTAAGCGTCCTCCTTGCCCGCCAGACCGACCTTGGCCAAGAGTTTTTTGCCCAGGGCTACAGCGTCGGCGTGCGGGGTCTTCTTGACCACGATCGGGCCTTCGATGACGTTTTCCAGGGCGGTGCGATGGGGGAACAGGTTGAAGTTCTGGAACACGAAGCCCACGTGCTGGCGCAAACGTCGCACCAGGCTCTGCTGCTGGTTCAGGGGACGGCTGGTATCGATCTCGATATCGCCGACCTTGATCCGGCCGCTGGTGGGTTCTTCCAGGAAATTCAGGCAGCGCAGGAAGGTGGTCTTGCCCGAACCGCTGGGGCCGATGATCGCGACCACCTCGCCTTCCTTGACCTCAAGATCGATGCCATTGAGCACGACTTGACCCTTGAACTGCTTTGTCAGTTTTTCCACGACAATCATTGGGTCAGGACTCCTGGTCGTGCCGATTGACCCGCGCTTCCAACTGGTTCTGCAGGTGCGACAGCACCGTGGCCAGGACCCAGTAGATCAGTGCGGCGGCAAGATACATGGTGAAGATTTCGAAGGTACGGGCGGTGATCAGTTGCGCCTGGCGGAACAGCTCCGGCACCTGGATGGTAGCGGCCAGCGCCGTGTCCTTGACCAGCGAGATGAAGCTGTTGCCCAGCGGCGGCAATGCGGTGCGCATGGCCTGTGGCAGGATGGCCCGGCGCAGGGTTTGCGCGCGGGTCATGCCGATACTGGCAGCGGCTTCCCACTGGCCGCGCTCGATGGAACTGATCGCGGCACGCAGGATTTCGCAGGCGTAGGCGGCCATGTTCAGCGAGAAGCCGATCAGGGCCGCCGGCAGCGGATCAAGTTCCAGACCCAATTGCGGCAAGCCGTAATAGATCACGAACAGTTGCACCAGCAACGGCGTGCCGCGAAAGAACGACACGTAGATGCGGGCGATCCAGCTCACCAGCTTGAAGCGCGACAGGCGCATCAGCGCCAGGCCGAACCCCATCACCAGGCCGAAGAACATCCCGCCCAGGCTGAGGATGACCGTGTAGTACGCGCCCTTGAGCAGAAAGGGCACGGAGTCCAGTGCGAGTTGGAAAGCTTCTTCCATTATTGAGTGACGTCAGCGTTGAAGTATTTTTCCGAGAGCTTTTTCAGGGTGCCATCGGCGCGCAGCTTGTCGATCGCCTTGTTCACCGCGGCCAGCAGTTCAGGCTCGCCTTTGCGCAGGGCAATGCCGGCTTCCTGACGGGAGAACGCGTCACCGGCGGCGGTGGTGTCCTTGGCTTTCTTGGCGTATTCCAGTGCCGCCAGACGGTCGATCAGAATGGCGTCGATACGGCCGACACGCAGGTCCTGGAACTTGGTCGGATCATCTTCGTAGGTGCGGATGTCAGCGGTCGGCACATTGGTTTTCACCCACTCTTCGTAGTTGGTGCCCAGGCCTACGCCGACTTTCTTGCCACCCAGGTCGGCAGCGGTCTTGATGTTCAGCTCGGCGGCCTTCTTGGTCAGCACCAGCGCCTGGATACCGGAAACGGTGTACGGCTCGGAGAAGTCATACTTCTTCTTGCGTTCTTCGGAGATGGTCACCTGGTTGATCACTGCGTCCAGGCGCTTGGATTCCAGGGCCGCGAGGATGCCGTCCCATTTGGTCGGTTGCAGTTTGACCTTGACGCCCAGCTCTTTGGCCAGGGCTTCGGAGAACTCGACTTCGAAGCCGGTCAGTTTGCCGTCGGCATCGACGAAACTGAACGGTGGGTAAGTGCCTTCCAGGCCAACGTTGATCACGCCGGCGTCTTTGATTTTTTGCAGTTGCTCACCGGCAACGGCTTGGCCAATCAGGCCGGCGCTCAGTGCCAGGCCCAGCGAGCCCACCAGCAGATTGCGACGTAGTGCGGAAAAATTCATGACAAGCCCCTGTGTTTTCTTATGGAAGACGCTTTAGGAAAGTTGGCAAATTCGGGAATCGGACGACTGCGATATCCTGCCCTAATGCAGCTTATGCGTCTCGCTGCAAATTCGCCTGCGGCGTGAATATAAGACGCCGCCGTTAGATAGGAAAATAATAAATATTCTTTTTGTTATTCTTCAATCGAATATGTGTGTCATAGGAAAAGATCGCAGCCTGCGGCAGCTCCTACATGGATCGGCGTGCACCTGTAGGAGCTGCCGAAGGCTGCGATCTCTTGATCTTCTGAATCGCTTACAGAAAATCCTTATAGGCAAACAACGCCGGCGCCCCGCCAGTGTGCAGGAAGATAATCGGACCTTCGTCGAAACGCTGACGCCCGATCCCGTCCAGCAGGCCCGCCATGGCCTTGCCAGTGTAGACCGGGTCCAGCAGCAAGCCTTCCTGACTCGCCAGCAGCTTCACCGCCGCCAGTGTTCCGGCATTCGGCTCGCCATAACGCGGGGCGAAATACTCGTCCCACAACTCGACCTTGAAAGCGTCCGGCAGGTCCACGCCCAGCAGCTCGGCAGTGCGTTCGGCCAGGCCTTGAACCTTTGGCCGCTGGTCTTCATCGCTGCGCGAGACCGTCACGCCGATCACTGGCAGGTCCGGCAGTGCTTCACTCAAGGCCAGTGCCAGACCGCTGTGGGTACCGGCACTGCCCGAGGCCAGGACCACGGCGGCGAACGTCAGGCCGGTGTCCTTGATCTGTTCGGCCAGTTCCAGCCCGGCACGTACGTAACCGAGTGCGCCCAGCGCGTTGGAGCCTCCGATCGGCACCAGATACGGCTTCTTGCCGTTGTTGCGCAGTCTGTCGGCCAGGGCTTGCAGTTGTTCGTCGGCGTTGTCGAGGTTTTCCACCAGTTCGACCTTGGCATCGAACAGGTCGAGCAGCAGGCGGTTGCCGTTGCTGGTGTAATTGCTGTCATCGGTGCCGAGGGGGTTTTCCAGAAGGGCTACGCAGCCCAGACCCAGTTTCGCCGCAATGGCAGCCGTTTGGCGCACGTGGTTCGATTGCAGCGCGCCGGCGGTGATCAAGGTGTCGGCACCCTGGGCCAACGCATCGGCGGCCAGGTATTCGAGTTTGCGCAGCTTGTTGCCGCCCATTGCCAGCGGCGTCAGGTCATCGCGTTTGACGTACAGGTCGCGACCCAGCCAGGTCGACAGGCGTTCGAGTTTTTCCAGGGCGGTGGGTTGACCGAGCAGGTCGAGGCGGTTAAAGCGGGCGAGCTGTTGTTTGATCATGGGTCCGTACTGGCCGTGGAAGATCTCAGGACTATAGGCACGCGAAAAAGGCTGGGCAACCGTCAATTGCTTATAGCTAATCGTAATGAGCACAGCATTATTGGTTCTTAATTTGCCCCGCTGCCCTTGCCGTAAAGTAATCGCCGTCAGTGCGGCCAGACAGTCCGGTCGCCCGTGAGGAGTTTTTACCGTGAGTGAGCGTTCCAGCCATTGGCAATTGCAGACCATCGTCAGCCAGCTGCGCACCGCGCGTGAGCAGTGGCGAGCGCAAAATGGCCGGGCCAGTACCGAGCAGGGCGGTCGCGAGCTGCCCTCCCGGGCGGCCATGGCAGAGATTCTCGAAGCCTTGTGCGGTGCGCTGTTCCCGATGCGCCTGGGGCCGGTTGACCTGCGCGAAGAGAGTGAAGACTTCTACGTCGGCCACACGCTGGATGTGGCGTTGAATGCACTGTTGGCCCAGGCGCGACTCGAATTGCGCTATGCCGCGCGCCACAGTGCCCAGGCCGATACCGAAGTCGAAGCCAAGACCATCCAGATCATCCAGGACTTCGCCCTCGCCCTGCCGGGGTTGCGCAGCCTGTTGGACACTGACGTTCTGGCGGCCTATCACGGCGACCCGGCGGCGCGCAGTGTCGATGAAGTGCTGTTGTGCTACCCGGGGATCCTGGCGGTGATTCACCATCGGCTGGCCCACCATTTGTACCGTGCCGGGCTGCCGTTGCTGGCGCGAATCAGCGCGGAAATCGCCCATTCGGCCACTGGCATCGACATTCACCCCGGCGCGCAGATCGGCCGCAGTTTCTTCATCGACCATGGTACCGGCGTGGTGATTGGCGAAACCGCGATCATCGGCGAGCGCGTGCGGATTTATCAGGCCGTGACCCTGGGCGCCAAGCGCTTCCCGGCGGACGAAGACGGTCAGTTGCAGAAGGGGCAGCCTCGGCATCCGATTGTCGAGGATGACGTGGTGATTTATGCCGGGGCGACGATTCTGGGGCGGATTACCATCGGCCAGGGTTCGACCATTGGCGGCAACGTCTGGCTGACCCGCAGCGTGCCGGCGGGCAGTAACCTGACCCAGGCAAATCTGCAGCATGAAGATGGGGCGCAGAAGTAGGCCTTTGAATCTCCGTTGTCTGGTCTGGCCTCATCGCGAGCAAGCTCGCTCCCACAATGGATCTCTGGTGAACACAACTGTTGTGGCCGGCATTGAACCCTGTGGGAGCGAGCTTGCTCGCGATTGGATTTCAAGCCGAATCGAGTCGCCAATCCCGCACCAGATCCTCCCTTGAGCTAGCGTACAACCACTACCGCCGAGCCCTGCGATTAGTCCTTAGCCCCCTATCCATGTTTAACTTGAACGTTCATTCAAGTTAAACCGGTGGTTCGCCGCCCGCTCACAACAGGAGGCTTGCCTTTGCTGAGTCCGATTTCTACAGCCACGTTTTACCCCTTCGAGGTGCACCGTACATGAGTGCATCGTCCATCCCTCCAAGCGGCCTGGTCCGCATGAATCCGCCGGTGTTCTGGTTCTCGGCGAGCTTCATTCTGTTATTTGGTGTCGTTGTCATCGCCATGCCCGAGCAGGCCGGTGCCTGGTTGCTGGCGGCGCAAAACTGGGCGGCCAACACGGTCGGCTGGTATTACTTGCTGGCGATGACCCTGTATCTGGTCTTCGTGGTGGTCACCGCCTTGTCCGGCTACGGCAAGATCAAGCTCGGTGCCGACCACGACGAGCCCGAATTCAGTTACCTGTCCTGGGCCGGCATGCTGTTCGCCGCGGGGATCAGCATCACCCTGTTTTTCTTCTGTGTGTCCGAACCGTTGACCCACATGCTGCAGCCGCCACAGGGCGAGGCCGGCACGGCGGACGCGGCGCGTCAGGCGATGCAGATTCTGTTTTTGCACTGGGGTTTACATGGCTGGGGCGTGTTCGCCTTTGTCGGTATGGCGCTGGCCTATTTCGCCTATCGCCACAACCTGCCGCTGGCCCTGCGCTCGGCGCTGTATCCGCTGATCGGCAAGCGCATCAATGGCCCCATCGGCTACGCGGTGGATGGCTTCGGCATCATCGCCACGGTGTTCGGCCTCGGCGCGGACATGGGCTTTGGTGTGTTGCACCTCAACTCTGGCCTCGATTACCTGTTCGGCATCGCCCACACCCAGTGGGTTCAGGTCGGCCTGATCACCCTGATGATGGGCGCGGCGATCATCGTTGCGGTGTCGGGCGTCGACAAGGGCGTGCGGGTCATGTCCGACATCAACATGCTGCTGGCCTGTGCGCTATTGCTGTTCGTGTTGTTCGCCGGCCCCACGCAGCACTTGCTCAACACCCTGATCCAGAACCTCGGCGATTACCTCGGCGCCTTGCCGATGAAGAGTTTCGACCTCTACGCCTACGACAAACCCAGCGACTGGCTGGGCGGCTGGACGGTGTTCTATTGGGCCTGGTGGATCGCATGGTCGCCGTTCGTGGGCTTGTTCATCGCGCGGATTTCCCGTGGCCGCACCATCCGCGAATTCGTTTTCGGCGTGCTGCTGATTCCGCTCGGCTTCACCCTGGCGTGGATGTCGATCTTCGGCAACAGCGCCATCGATCAAGTGCTCAACCACGGCATGAGCGCGCTCGGCATGTCGGCTATCGACAATCCGTCGATGACGCTTTACCTGCTGCTGGAAACCTACCCGTGGAGCAAAACCGTCATCGCGGTGACGGTGTTCATCAGCTTTGTGTTCTTCGTCACCTCCGCCGACTCCGGCACCGTGGTGCTGTCGACGCTGTCCGCCAAGGGCGGCAATCCCGATGAAGACGGGCCGAAATGGCTGCGGGTGTTCTGGGGCGCAATGACCGCACTGGTGACCAGCGCGCTGCTGTTTTCCGGCAGCATCGATGCGTTGAAGTCGGCGGTGGTCCTGACTTCGTTGCCGTTCTCGCTGATCTTGCTGTTGATGATGTGGGGGCTGCACAAGGCGTTTTATCTGGAGTCGCAGAAGCAGATCGCGCAGATGCATTCACTGGCACCGGTGTCCGGTTCACGGCGGGGCGGTTGGCGTCAGCGCCTGAGTCAGGCGGTGCATTTCCCGTCGCGGGATGAGGTCTATCGCTTCCTCGACACCACGGTGCGTCCGGCGATTGAAGAGGTGTCCGCGGTGTTCCGGGAAAAGGGTTTGCACGTGGTCATGCACCCGGACCCGGCCCATGACAGCGTCAGCCTGGAAATCGGCCACGGCGATCAGCACCCGTTTGTTTATCAGGTGCAGATGCGCGGCTATTTCACGCCTTCGTTTGCCCGTGGCGGCATGGGTTCCAAGCAACTCAACAATCGCCGTTACTACCGGGCCGAAGTGCATCTGAGCGAGGGCAGCCAGGACTACGACCTGGTGGGCTACACCAAGGAACAGATCATCAACGACATCCTCGACCAGTACGAGCGGCACATGCAGTTCCTGCATCTGGTGCGTTGATCGCGGGCAGGGCGCCGGGGCTTTTCAGCTCTCGGCGCTCAGCACCATGAACAACACCAGCGCCGCCACCGGAATGCTGAACACCATCGTGCCGATCCCCAGCTCCGTACTCAACGACTGGCCGGCGGTCACCACGCCGATGGCGCCGTTGATCACCGTCAGCGCCAGCCACAGGATCACGAAACTGTAGGTGAGTGTCTGGCGGCTGAAGCCGAGCTTCTCGCCGATGAACAGCATCATCGCGAGCAGGACCAGGCCGAAGGTGATGATGATGGTGGTGTGCATGGCTTCTTCCATCCTTGCGATCGTTATCGCTTCTTCGTTGCTTTGGCGACTGTGTTCCTGTCGACCCGGATCACGCAAGCCTGTCGCTGTTCTGTTGAATTATCCGGGCAGATCAAATTTCTGTGAAACGTTTCAGCATTTAGTCGAATCCCGGGTTTTCTGGTGTCCGTCCGGGCGTATGCTGGGCGACTGGCGAAGCAGTCGATACCAGATTCAAGATAGACAAGAGAGGATTCGATGACCTACACCGCTGCCGAAAACCGCTACGACTCCATCCCATACCGCCGCGTGGGCCGCAGCGGGCTGGTGCTGCCTGCACTGTCGTTGGGCCTGTGGCACAACTTCGGCGACAGCACGCCGATCGATACCCAGCGCGCGTTGCTGCGCACGGCGTTCGACCTGGGGATCAACCATTTCGACCTGGCCAACAACTACGGCCCGCCCTATGGCAGCGCCGAAATCAACTTCGGCCGTTTGCTGCGTGAAGACTTCAAGCAATACCGCGACGAATTGATCATCTCCAGCAAGGCCGGTTGGGACATGTGGCCAGGGCCTTACGGTCAGGGTGGCGGTTCGCGCAAGTACGTGCTGGCCAGCCTCGACCAGAGCCTGCAGCGCCTGGGCGTGGACTATGTCGACATCTTCTATTCCCATCGTTTCGACCCGGACACGCCACTGGAAGAAACGGCCAGTGCGCTGGCCACCGCGGTGCAGCAGGGCAAGGCGTTGTACATTGGCATCTCGTCTTATTCCGGGGTGAAAACCCGCGAAATGGCGACGTTGCTCAAAGAGTGGAAAGTCCCGTTGCTGATCCACCAACCGGCCTACAACCTGCTCAATCGCTGGGTGGAAAAAGACCTGCTGGACACCACTGACGAACTCGGCACGGGTGTGATTGCATTCACGCCGCTGGCGCAGGGATTGCTGACCGACAAGTACCTCAACGGCGTGCCGGCGGATGCGCGGGTCAATCGTCCGGGGGGTGGTTCGTTGCAGGCATCGCACTTGTCCGAGGCCAACATCGCCCAGGTGCGGGCACTCAACGAAATCGCCAGGCGTCGTGGCCAGAGCCTGGCGCAACTGGCGCTGGCGTGGACCCTGCGCGATCCGCGGGTCACTTCGGCATTGATTGGCGCGAGCCGGCCGGAGCAGATCATCGAGAACGTGGGGGCGCTGAAGAACCTGAGCTTCAGTGCGGAGGAACTGGCGGAGATTGACCGGTTTGCCCAGGAGGGCGGGATCAATCTTTGGGAGAAGCCTTCTACAGCCGAGTAATTTTCTGGCGTCTGTTCCGGCCTCTTCGCGAGCAGGCTCGCTCCCACATTGGATCTGTGTCAAGCACATACCCCGTGGGAGCGAGCCTGCTCGCGAAGGGGCCAGACCAGTCAATAAAGAAATCAGGGATTTACCGAAAAAACGGCACATCCCCCAACACCGTCGCCCGCTGCATCACCCGCCGCGCCGGCCGGTAATCATCCACGGCGTAATGCTGGGTCACGCGGTTGTCCCAGAACGCAATGTCGTCCTGCTGCCAGCGCCAGCGAATGGTGAATTCAGGCCGCGTGGCGTGGGCAAACAGAAACTTCAGAATCGCCTCGCTTTCGGTTTCCGACAATTCGTTGATCTTCGAGGTGAAGCCTTCGTTGACGAACAGCGAACGCCGCCCACTCACCGGGTGCGTGCGGATCACCGGGTGTGACAGCGGCGGATTCTTGCGCCGTGCTTCCTCCCACTGGGCCAACGCCTCGGGCGTGTTGCCGTAGCGCTCCAGCGGGAACGAGCGGGTGAAATCGTGGGTGGCGGTCAGGCCTTCGAGCAAGGTTTTCATCGGCGCCGAGAGGGCTTCATACGCGGCAATTCCGCTGGCCCACAAGGTGTCGCCGCCAAACTCCGGCAGCAGCTTGGCGCTGAGCACCGCACCCATGGCCGGGGTCGGCAGGAAGGTCACGTCGGTGTGCCAGATCGCGTTATCGCGCACGTCGGTGACGGCGGTGTCGAGGATCAGTACTTCCGGTTGTTCCGGCACATTGGGGTAGATCGGGTGAATGTGCAGGTCGCCGAAATTCGCGGCGAATCGCGCCTGTTGCTGTGGCGTGATCGGTTGGTCGCGAAAGAACAGCACCTGATGCTTGAGCAGGGCCTGCTCGATGGCGTCGCGTTGTTCCGCGCTCAGCGGCTGGCTGATGTCGACGCCGCTGATTTGCGCACCGAGGGCAGAACTCAAAGGGACGATGGTCAACTGGCTCATGGGTGGTTCTCTTCAATTCTGGGTAACACCGCCCCTGTAGGAGCTGCCGAAGGCTGCGATCTTTTGATCTTGCCCTTCAACCGAAAGGTCAAAAGATCGCAGCCTGCGGCAGCTCCTACAGGGGTGATTTAAAAAGGGGGGCCTACCTGAAAAGGCTTTAGTGGGCCTGGCCATGCCATGGCACCAGTTTGCGTTGCAGGGCGCGTAGGCCAAGTTCCATCGCAAAGGCGATCAGCGCAATCACCAGAATCCCCAGGACCACCACGTCGGTGACCAGGAACTGCGCGGCGGACTGCACCATAAAGCCAAGACCGCTGGTGGCGGCGATCAATTCGGCAGCGACCAGGGTCGACCAGCCGACTCCGAGGCCAATGCGCACCCCGGTCAGAATGTCCGGCAAGGCACTCGGTAAAATCACGTGGCGGATCAACTGCGCGCGAGTGGCCCCCAACGACTGCGCGGCACGCAATTTGGCCGGGTCGACCGTGCGCACGCCGGTGGCGGTGGCAATGGCAATCGGGGCGAAGATCGCCAGGTAGATCAGCAGCACTTTCGACAGTTCGCCGATGCCGCACCAGATCACGATCAGCGGCAGGTAGGCCAGCGGTGGAATGGGCCGGTAGAACTCGATCAACGGGTCGAGCACGCCACGGGCGATACGGTTGGCGCCGATGGCGATGCCCACCGGCACGGCGGTGAGAATCGCAAAGCCGAGGCCCAGGCCGATGCGGCTCAGACTCGCGCCGAGGTGCTGCCACAGGGTTGAGTCCATGTAACCCGAGGTCGCCAGCAGCCAGCCTTTTTGCAGCACGGCGGAGGGCGACGGCAGGAACAGCGGCTCGATCAAACCGGTCGCCGTCACTGCCCACCAAATGACAATGAGCGCGGCCAGTGTCAGCACGCTGATCCAGCGAGTGCTCAAGCGGCGTCGTGCCGCAGGCACAGGAGTGCCTGGCTTTATCGCGGCAACGGGAATTTCGTAACTGCTCATGCGCGCTCCTGCCGCTGGGCGGCGCTGCGTTGGGAGAACACTTTGGCGAGTACGTGTTCGCGGGTTTCGATAAAACGCGGATCGGATTTGATCGAGCGGGCCGACTCACCGGCGGCATAACGCTGACCGAAGTCGAGGCTCAGGCGCTCGACGATTTGCCCCGGGTTCGGCGCCAACAGAATCAGGTCGGTGGCGAGGAACACGGCTTCTTCGATGTCGTGGGTAATCAGGAAGACCGGCTTGGCGGTGCGTTGCCAGACTTGCAGCAACAGTTCCTGCATCTGCTCGCGGGTGAAGGCGTCGAGGGCGCCGAAAGGTTCGTCCATCAGCAACACGCGCGGGTCGGCGGCGAGCGCGCGGGCCAGGCCGACTCGCTGCTTCTGGCCGCCCGAGAGCTGCCAGATGCGGCGTTGTTCAAAACCAGAAAGATCGACCAGGGCGAGCATTTCCCGGGCGCGAGCTTCGCGTTTGTCCCGGGCGATACCGGCCAGCTCCAGGCCGAAGCCGACGTTGGCCAGCACGTCTTGCCAGGGCAGCAGCGCGTCGTCCTGGAACACCACGCCACGCTCGGCGCTCGGGCCTTTGACGGGCACGCCGTCGAGGGTGATGCACCCGGCGCTGGGTTCGACGAAACCGGCAATCAGGTTCAACAGCGAAGTCTTGCCACTGCCGGACGGGCCAAGGGCGACCAGCAATTGCCGGGGCCCGAGGCTCAGGGAGATATCCGCCAACACCGGTTCCGGGTTGCCGGGGTACTGTGCGCTGATGCGCTCCAGCTGTAGCAATGCCATCGCAGTCAACTCCCGATCAATTGGTGATGAACTTGGCGCTGACGTACGGCGCGTAGTCCGGCAGTACCGCCTCGACCTTGCCTTGTTCCTTGAGGAACGCCGCGGTGTCGGTGATGGCTTTGGTGGTCGGCGCGCCAAGGGTGAGCACCTGGTCAGCTGCCAGCGGGTAGACGTTGCCTTGCAGCAGCAGCGGAATATCGCTGGCCTTGGCGCCGGACAGTTTTACCAGCTTGTCGACGTTGCCCTGGTTGGCGAGCCAGGCTTGTGGGTCTTTGCGGTAGTCGGCGTAGGCGTCGAGGGTCACTTTGGCGAACGCGGTGATGATCTCCGGGTGCTTCTCGGCGAAATCCTTGCGCACGATCCAGGCATCGAAGGTCGGGGCGCCGAACTTGGCCAATTCACCGGAAGTAATCAGTACCTTGCCGTTTTCCTTGGCCACGCCGAGGGCCGGATCCCACACGTAGGTGGCGTCGATGTCACCGCGTTTCCAGGCGGCGATGATCGCCGGTGGCGCCAGGTTGAGAACGGTGACTTTCGAGGGATCGATGTTCCAGTGCTTCAGGGCAGCGAGCAGGCTGTAGTGGCCGGTGGATACAAACGGCACGGCGATTTTCTTGCCGATCAGGTCTTGCGGGGTCTTGATCCCGGAACCGTCGCGGGCGACCAAGGCTTCGGCGGCGCCGATCTGGGTGGCGATGAGGAACGTTTCCACCGGGACTTTGCGAGTGATGGCAGCGGTCAGAGGGCTGGAACCGAGGTAGCCGATCTGTACGTCGCCGGAGGCGATGGCGGCGATGATATCGGCACCGTTGTCGAATTTGCGCCAGCTGATATCGGCCTTGGTAGCCTTTTCGTACGCGCCGTCGGCCTGGGCGACTTTCGCCGGGTCAACGGTGGTCTGGTAGGCGACGGTGACGTCGGCCGCCTGGGCAAAGAAACTCGCGGTAGCCAGGGTTGCGGCCGCCAGCAAGCGTAGAGGGAAAGTCAGTTTCATCAGAAAGCTCCTTGTCAGGCGACCGAATGTCGGCGTGAAAAAGAGACTAAATGATCTAAGAATTCTAAAATAAATAACTTTTTAGAATTAGCTTATGAGCGGGCAATGTTAAAGGGTCAAAAGATCGCAGCCTTCGGCAGCTCCTACAGAGGCAGCGTACGGCCAAAAAAAATCGCAACCTGCGGCAGACTCCATGTAGGAGCTGCCGAAGGCTGCGATCTTTTTACAGGCGATGATTAATTACTGATCGCCAGAATGCTCGCCTGGTAAGCCCCGACAAACACATCGAAATCACCGACTTCGTTCTGTTCCAGCTCAGCCTGTTGAGCCAGCGATGAACGCGCCAGTTCTTCGAACCTGGCTTGCTCCTCGGCCGCCAGCGGCTCGCTGCGGAAGAACTCGGCGTGCGCCTGGCTTTGGCGCAGCGAGAACTGGGCAAAGCTCTCCTTGTGCTCGGCCATGGCCGCCAATACCTGGGCCGACGGCGTCAGGGACGGGTCCCGGACCTTGGCCATCTGGGCGTCCAGCGCCTTGCTGTGGGCATCGCCGCCATGGCTCTGGTCGAGCATTGCCGCCAGCGGAGCGATTTTTTCCAGCAGCTCACCGGCCCATTCCTTCAGATCAACCGGCTGGCCGTCGCGTTGCAGTTGCAGGCCTGGACGACGACCTTCCTTGACCACGCTGAGGAAGTTCGAGGTCGCGTTGCCGCAGCTGGTGTTGGTCAGCAGCGGGCTTTCGTTGAGCGCGCAGTACAGCAGGAACGCATCGAGGAAGCGCGACTCGGTAAGGTCGATGCCCATCGGCAGGAAGGGGTTGATGTCCAGGCAGCGCACTTCGACGTACTGGATGCCCCGGGCCATCAGCGCCTGGATCGGCCGCTCGCCGGTGTAGGTCACGCGTTTCGGGCGGATGTTGGAGTAGTACTCGTTTTCGATCTGCAGGATGTTGGTGTTGAGCTGCACCCACTCGCCATCCTGGTGGGTGCCAACTTCGACGTACGGCGCATACGGTGTGGCCACCGCTTTGCGCAGGCTGTCGGTGTAGCTGGCCAGATCGTTGTAGCACGGCGTCAGGCCGGCCTGGGCGTTGCTCTGGTAACCCAGGTCGCTCATGCGCAGGCTGGTGGCGTACGGCAGGTACAAGGTGTGCGGGTCCAGTTGTTCCAGCTGATGCGAACGACCGCGCAGGAAGCCGGCATCCAGCGCCGGCGACGCACCGAACAGGTACATCAGCAGCCAGCTGTAGCGGCGGAAGTTGCGGATCAGCGCGATGTAGGACGACGACTGGAAATCGCGGTCGTTGCCGACAAAACCTTCGGCCTGCCTGAGCAGCGGCCAGAGTTTTTCCGGCAGGGAAAAGTTGTAGTGGATGCCGGCAATGCATTGCATGGTCTTGCCGTAACGCAGGGCCAGGCCCTTGCGGTACACGTACTTGAGCTGCCCGATATTGGACGTGCCGTAATAGGCGATCGGGATGTCTTCCTCGGCCGGCAACGGGCACGGCATCGATGGGCTCCATAGGTACTCGTTGCCGAGCTTGCTGTAGGCAAAACGGTGAATGCTGTCCAGGCTCGCCAAGGTGTCCGCCGGGTCTGGCAGGGCCGGAGTGATGAACTCCAGCAGCGACTCGGAGTAGTCGGTGGTGATCTGTTCGTTGGTCAGCGCGGAACCCAATTCTTCCGGGTGCGGCGTTTGCGCCAGGCGACCTTCGCCGGTCACGCGCAGGCATTCACGTTCGATGCCGTGAAGGCACTGTTCGAGCAGAGAGAGGTTAGCGCGCTCGCCGAGCAGAGCCAGGCGGCGGTTGAGAAGTTCGCTCAAGTTGGATTCCTTCACGCGTCAGTCGCCCCAATATGGGGGTGGGCAAGACGGTCTACAAGGGTGAAGTTAAAACTGGCGTTTTCGCCTGGTTTTGGCGCCGCACAGGCCTCATGCCGATCGGTCAGGAATTGCACAATCCCTGTGGGAGCGAGCCTGCTCGCGAGGAGGGAGTATCAGTCAGCATCGACTTCGACTGACACATCGCCTTCGCGAGCAGGCTCGCTCCCACAGGAAACTCCGACGCTGCGGTCACAACGCCGAAATTAACTCAAATTGATGACGACTAGCTACAGGACAGCGAACGTGCCTTGCGCTTTTGCGACCAGTTTGTCGCCTTGCATCACATCAGCCTCGACCACCAAGGTGCGGCGACCCGGATGGATCACCCGCGCCGTACACATCACCTCGCCTTCGGATACGGCGCGGATGTAGTTGATCTTGCATTCGATGGTCGCGCTCTGCTGGTCAAAGCCATGGGTGCTGGAGCAGGCCAGCCCCATGGCAATGTCCACCAGGCTGAACAAGGCCCCGCCGTGCAGCTTGCCACCGCGATTGCGCAGTTCAGGCTCCAGCGCCAGGATGACTTGCGCCACCCCGGTTTCCAGACTGTGCAAGCGGCAGCCCAACAGCTTGAAAAACGCGCTTTCGGTCAGCCCGGCGGGAATGTCCATCAGCGTTTCTTCAACTGCTTGGCATTGGCGAACAGCGAAGCCATGGCGTTGTTGCTCGGTGCTGCTGCCGTGGTTTCCTTGCGCGGTGCCGTGTTCTGGGATTGGCGTGGCGCCGACCCCGGACGCGCGCCGCGAGCGCCGTCGATTTTCTCGCCCGGGGTGTCGCTCATGCGCATCGACAGGCCCACGCGTTTGCGCGGGATGTCGACTTCCATGACCTTCACTTTCACCACGTCACCGGCCTTCACCGCTTCGCGCGGATCCTTGATGAACTTCTCCGAAAGCGCGGAGATATGCACCAAACCGTCCTGATGCACGCCGATATCGACGAAGGCACCGAAGTTGGTCACGTTGGTCACCACGCCTTCGAGGATCATGCCCAGTTGCAGGTCCTTGAGGTCTTCGACGCCTTCCTGGAACTCGGCGGTCTTGAACTCGGGGCGCGGGTCGCGGCCGGGCTTATCCAGTTCCTGAAGGATGTCGGTGACCGTTGGCAGACCGAAGGTTTCGTCGGTGAATTTTTTCGGGTCCAGGCGCTTGAGGAAGCCACTGTCGCCAATTAGCGAACGAATATCGCGATCGGTCTCGGCGGCGATACGCTGCACGAGTGGATAGGCTTCCGGGTGCACTGCGGAGGCGTCCAGGGGATTGTCTCCGTTCATCACGCGCAGGAATCCGGCGGCCTGTTCAAAGGTTTTTTCACCGAGGCGCGCGACTTTCTTCAGCGCAGCGCGGGTCTTGAACGCACCGTGCTCGTCGCGGTGGCTGACGATATTCTGCGCCAGGGTCGCGTTGAGACCGGAGATGCGTGCCAGCAGCGCCACGGACGCGGTGTTCACGTCGACGCCGACGGCGTTCACGCAGTCCTCGACCACTGCATCCAGGCCACGGGCCAGTTTCAGCTGCGACACGTCGTGCTGGTACTGGCCGACACCGATGGATTTCGGATCGATCTTCACCAGCTCGGCCAACGGGTCTTGCAGGCGACGGGCAATCGACACGGCGCCACGGATCGACACGTCGAGGTCCGGGAATTCCTTGGAAGCCAGCTCAGATGCCGAGTAAACCGATGCACCGGCCTCGGAGACCATGACCTTGGTCATCTTCATCGCTGGATATTTTTTGATCAGCTCGGCGGCGAGCTTGTCGGTCTCGCGGCTGGCGGTGCCGTTGCCGATGGCGATCAGGTCCACCGAGTGCTTGGCGCACAGGGCGGCGAGTACGGCGATGGTCTGGTCCCACTTGTTGTGCGGTACGTGCGGATAAACCGTGGCGTGATCCAGCAGCTTGCCAGTGGAATCAACCACCGCCACCTTGCAGCCGGTGCGCAGGCCAGGGTCGAGACCCAACGTGGCGCGCGGGCCGGCCGGGGCCGACAGCAGCAGGTCGTGCAGGTTGTGGGCGAACACGTTGATCGCTTCGGTTTCCGCGCCATCGCGCAGTTCGCCCAGCAGGTCGGTTTCCAGATGGGTGTAGAGCTTGACCTTCCAGGTCCAGCGCACCACTTCTCCCAGCCATTTGTCGGCGGCGCGGTTCTGGTTCTGGATGCCGAATTGCTGGCCGATCATGCCTTCGCACGGGTGCATGGTGCCCGGCAGTTCGTCGCCGACTTTCAGCGCGGAGCTGAGGATGCCTTCGTTGCGGCCCCGGAAAATCGCCAGCGCGCGGTGCGACGGCATGCTTTTCAGTGGTTCGTCGTGCTCGAAGTAGTCGCGGAACTTGGCGCCTTCCTCCTCCTTGCCGGCAATCACGCGGGCACTGAGGGTGGCTTCCTGCTTGAGGTAGTTGCGCAGCTTGTCCAGCAGGCCGGCGTCTTCGGCGAAGCGCTCCATGAGGATGTACTTGGCGCCTTCGAGGGCTGCCTTCACGTCGGCCACGCCTTTTTCGGCGTCGATGAAACGTGCGGCTTCGGTTTCCGGGCTCAGGGACGGGTCGTTGAACAAACCGTCGGCCAGTTCGCCGAGGCCGGCTTCCAGGGCGATCTGGCCCTTGGTGCGGCGCTTCTGCTTGTACGGCAGGTACAAGTCTTCGAGGCGGGTCTTGGTGTCGGCGAGCTTGATGTCGCGTTCAAGTTGCGGCGTCAGCTTGCCTTGCTCTTCGATGCTGGCGAGGATGCTGATGCGCCGTTCGTCGAGTTCTCGCAGGTAGCGCAGGCGCTCTTCCAGATGACGCAATTGCGTATCGTCGAGGCTGCCGGTCACTTCTTTCCGGTAACGGGCGATGAAGGGAACGGTAGAGCCTTCATCGAGTAGCGCGACGGCCGCTTCGACCTGTTGTGGGCGTACACCGAGTTCCTCGGCGATGCGGCTGTTGATGCTGTCCATAAAACCACCTGACAAATTGTGAAAGCAGGCTCGCAGGCGCAAGGATAAGGGCTCGGCGAGTCTGGTTGAGCGGCCTGGCCTGCGCCGCTACCTGGATCAAAAGGTATCCCGTTGACCCGTGAAATCGAACAATTACTGCCGACGCCATGAAAATAAATGACGTCTGTCTGTAGTACCTGTCTGATGTTGCCTGACACAAAAGGCCGCGCATTATAACCAGCGATCTGTCGTTCGGGGACATCATGGGTTGCCGGTGCAATGGCCGGTTTTCTGGCACTAAAGGAAAAATCTGCTAACAATGCACACGGTGCGTATAACGGCAGCTACGCCATAATGCGCGCCGAGATCAAAGGAGCATCCAATGAGCAGCACTGCACAAACTGCTGAAGGCGAAAAAATTCTTATCGTTGACGACGATCCGGGGCTGAGCAGCCTGCTGGAACGTTTTTTCGTCAGCAAGGGCTACCGCGCCCGCGCCGTACCGAACACCGAGCAAATGGATCGCCTGCTGGCGCGCGAAGTGTTCAACCTGGTCGTCCTCGACCTGATGTTGCCCGGCGAAGACGGCCTGACCGCCTGCCGCCGCCTGCGCAACGCGAACAACCAGATTCCAATCATCATGCTCACCGCCAAGGGCGACGAGCTGAGCCGCATCAAGGGCCTGGAACTGGGCGCTGACGATTACCTGGCCAAGCCGTTCAACCCGGATGAGCTGATGGCTCGCGTCAAGGCGGTACTGCGTCGCCAGTCGGCACCGGTGCCAGGCGCCCCGGGCAGCGAAGACGAAAGCGTGACCTTCGGTGACTACGAGCTGTCCCTGGCCACCCGCGAGCTCAAGCGCGGCGAAGAAGTGCATATGCTCACCACCGGTGAGTTCGCGGTACTCAAGGCTCTGGTGATGAACGCGCGTCAGCCGCTGACCCGCGACAAACTGATGAACCTGGCCCGTGGCCGCGAGTGGGATGCCCTGGAGCGTTCCATCGATGTACAGATTTCCCGCCTGCGCCGGATGATCGAGCCCGATCCGTCCAAACCGCGTTACATCCAGACTGTCTGGGGCGTGGGTTATGTGTTTGTTCCGGATGGTACCGCCACCAAGTGATTGGCGATGTGTAGGAGCGAGTCTGCGGACACCGGATCAATCGATCCTGTCCGCAGACTCGCAAACCGCAATATGCGAGCATCGCTCTCTCCTGCAAGTGTTTAACGGTTATCCATGAAAACCCCCGTTTGGTTCCCCCAGAGCTTCTTCTCCCGCACCCTTTGGCTGGTGCTCATCGTCGTTCTCTTCTCCAAGGCGCTGACCCTGGTTTATCTGCTGATGAACGAAGACGTGCTGGTGGACCGCCAGTACAGCCACGGTGTCGCCCTGACGTTGCGCGCCTATTGGGCTGCCGATGAAGAAAACCGCGACAAGATCGCCGAGGCCGCGACCCTGATCCGTGTGGTGGGTGCCGGTGTGCCCGAAGGCGAACAACACTGGCCTTACAGCGAGATCTACCAGCGGCAGATGCAGGCGGAGCTGGGTGCCGACACTGAAGTCCGGCTACGCATGCATTCGCCACCGGCGCTGTGGGTGCGGGCGCCAAGTCTGGGCGATGGTTGGCTGAAAGTACCGCTGTATCCCCATCCGTTGCGCGGCCAGAAAATCTGGAACGTACTGGGCTGGTTCCTCGCTATTGGTCTGCTTTCCACTGCTTCGGCCTGGATTTTCGTCAGCCAGCTGAATCAACCGTTGAAACGTCTGGTGTATGCCGCGCGGCAACTGGGCCAGGGGCGCAGCGTGCGCCTGCCGATCAGCGATACGCCCAGTGAGATGACCGAGGTTTACCGCGCCTTCAACCAGATGGCCGAGGATGTCGAGCAGGCCGGTCGCGAGCGTGAGCTGATGCTGGCCGGGGTTTCCCATGATTTGCGCACGCCGTTGACCCGGTTGCGTCTGTCCCTGGAATTGATGGGCGATCGCACCGACCTGACCGACGACATGGTGCGCGATATCGAAGACATGGACGCGATTCTCGATCAGTTCCTGGCGTTCATTCGCGACGGACGTGACGAGTCGGTGGAGGAGGTTGACCTGAGCGACCTGGTCCGCGAAGTCGCTGCGCCCTACAACCAGAATGAAGAGAAAGTGCGGCTGCGCCTGGAGCCGATTCAGCCGTTTCCGTTGCGTCGTGTGTCGATGAAGCGACTGTTGAACAACCTGATCGGCAATGCGCTGCATCATGCCGGCAGCGGCGTGGAGGTGGCGGCGTACGTGTCTGGGGATGTGAGCGCACCGTACGTGGTGCTGAGCGTCATGGATCGTGGTGCCGGGATCGATCCGTCGGAACTGGAAGCGATCTTCAACCCGTTCACCCGTGGTGATCGTGCCCGGGGCGGGAAGGGCACCGGGTTGGGGCTGGCGATCGTGAAGCGGATTGCTTCGATGCATGGCGGGAATGTTGAATTGCGTAACCGCTCGGGCGGTGGACTGGAAGCGCGGGTGCGCTTGCCGTTGGGGTTGATGTTGCCGCGGGATGCTGTTTAAAACCTGATTTTTTCAGTGGGGCTGATTGCCCCTTCGCGGGCAAGCCCGCTCCCACAGTGATCGTGTTGAACACAAATTGTATGTCCACTGAAGATCACTGTGGGAGCGAGCTTGCTCGCGATGGCGGCATCCCTGCCGCCACAAAATTCAGAATCAACCCTTGCCTTTGGTCCGCGTCATATTCGGCCCGCCATTCTTCTCCAGATGCTCAATGATGATCCCCGCCACGTTCTTGCCGGTGGTGGTCTCGATCCCTTCCAGCCCCGGCGACGAGTTCACTTCCATCACCAGCGGCCCGTGATTGGAGCGCAGGATGTCCACACCCGCCACCGCCAACCCCATGACCTTGGCTGCACGCAACGCCGTCATGCGCTCTTCCGGCGTGATCTTGATCAGGCTCGCGCTGCCGCCGCGATGCAGGTTGGAGCGAAACTCGCCGGGTTTGGCCTGGCGCTTCATCGCCGCAATCACCTTGTCCCCGACGACGAAGCAGCGAATGTCCGCACCACCGGCTTCCTTGATGTACTCCTGGACCATGATGTTCTGCTTGAGGCCCATGAACGCCTCGATCACCGATTCTGCGGCGGTCGCGGTTTCGCACAGCACCACGCCGATGCCTTGGGTGCCTTCCAGCACCTTGATCACCAGCGGCGCGCCGTTGACCATTTCGATCAGGTCGGGAATGTCGTCGGGGGAGTGGGCAAACCCGGTCACCGGCAAGCCGATCCCGCGACGGGACAGCAATTGCAGCGAACGCAGCTTGTCCCGCGAGCGGGCAATGGCTACCGATTCGTTGAGCGGGAACACCCCCATCATTTCGAACTGGCGCAGCACGGCGCAGCCATAAAAGGTCACGGACGCACCGATACGTGGAATCACCGCATCGAAACCTTCCAGCGGCTTGCCGCGGTAGTGGATCTGCGGCTTGTGGCTGGCGATGTTCATGTAGGCGCGCAGGGTATCGACCACCACCATTTCATGGCCGCGTTCAGTACCGGCTTCAACCAGGCGGCGGGTGGAATACAGACGCGGGTTCCGCGACAGCACAGCGATCTTCATGCAACACCTGTGGAGGAGGTAGATACCGGGAACACCGGCTTGTCTTGTACATACTTGATGCCCGGATTGACCACCAACTGGCCGTGGATCAGGGCTTTGGAGCCGAGCAGCAGGCGATAACGCATGGACTTGCGGCAGGCGAGCGTGAACTCGACCCGCCAGACCCGATCACCGAGGGCCAGGGTGGTGCTGATCACGTATCGCACCTGCGCGTGACCGTTTGAGCTTTTAATGGTTTTCATCGTCACCAACGGTGCTTCGCAGCGCCGGTGGCGTAGTTGTACGACGGAACCCAGGTGGGCGGTAAAACGCACCCACTGCTCACCATCGCGCTCGAACAGCTCGATGTCGGTGGCGTGGAGGCTTGAGGTGCTGGCACCGGTGTCGATTTTTGCCCGAAGGCCGGCGACTCCCAAATCCGGGAGCGCCACCCACTCGCGCAGACCGACAACGGTCAAATGGTCAAATGTCTTCAAAAGTGCTCAACCGGTAGAAACCGCTCGGGCCGCACGCGGCCGGATTCGCGGTATTCACGCAGAATAATGATTAAAAGGCGACAGATATCTACGGCCCGGATTTCCAGCCTCGCCAGGAGGTTATGGAATGTCGGTATTGTAATCCGAGCCGGTGAAATTCTTGGTACGTCAGAAACGGTAGTACAGTTCACCAATATTTCAGAATGAGGAAATCCCATGGCACAAAAAAACGAAGAGGACGACAAAGTCCGCCTCGATAAATGGTTGTGGGCTGCACGATTCTACAAAACCCGCGCCCTGGCCAAGGCGGCGATTGAAAGCGGCAAAGTGCATTGCCGGGGCGAACGCTGCAAGCCGGGTAAAGAACCACGGGTCGGCGACGAGTTTGTGATCCGTACCGGCTTCGAGGAGCGCACGGTGGTGGTCCAGGCGTTGTCGATCGTTCGCCGTGGCGCACCGGAGGCGCAGCTGCTGTACGCCGAAACGCAAGCCAGCATCGCCAAGCGCGAAAACGCCGCCGCCGAGCGCAAGGCAGGCGCCCTGGGCGTGAGCACCGATGGCAAGCCGAGCAAGAAACAGCGGCGGGATCTGTTCAAGTTTCGTGGCAGCAGCAACGATGGCTGAAAGATCGCAGCCTGCGGCAGCTCCTACAGGGACCCGCACAAACCCATGTAGGAGCTGCCGAAGGCTGCGATCTTTTAAAGGCACTTGCAATTGCCCTGGTTAGCAACCATATCGTGGGATTCGCCAGCGGCACATCGAGCGGTTAAACAGCCACTCGTCGAAAATCACCACAGCCTCTGATCCATAGGCCATAACCAAAAGGCCGGTAGCATCTGAGGACAAGGATTGCGCTTCGCCCCCTTGTTTGGAGCAAACCGCGGATTGCTCCTAAAATGCCGGACATGGCTGAGCTTGTGCACCCACCGGTGCTGCCAACGCACGATTTTCACCGTTGTAACCAATTGTTACCCATTCAGATACCCAGACTAATGACTGACCTACCGGATAACGACTTCACCCAACGCTTCATCTTCGATGACAGCGACACCCGTGGCGAGCTGGTCTCGTTGGAGCTCAGCTACGCCGAAGTCCTGGCCAAACACGCCTACCCGCAGCCGGTCGCGCAACTGCTCGGCGAGCTGATGGCGGCCGCATCGTTGCTGGTCGGCGCGATGAAGTTCGATGGCTTGCTGATTCTGCAAGCCCGCTCCGAAGGCCCGATCCCGCTGCTGATGATCGAGTGCTCGAGCGAGCGCGACATCCGTGGCCTGGCCCGTTACGACGCGGACCGTATCGCACCTGACGCGACCTTGGCCGACCTGATGCCGGACGGTGTGCTGGCGTTGACCATCGACCCGACTCAGGGCCAGCGTTACCAGGGCATCGTCGACCTCGACGGCGCCACCCTGTCGGAATGCTTCACCAACTATTTCGTCATGTCCCAGCAAATCGGCACGCGTTTCTGGCTGTACGCCGACGGCCGTCGCGCCCGTGGCCTGCTGCTGCAACAGCTGCCGGCCGACCGCTTGAAGGACGAAGACGAGCGTGCCGCCAGCTGGCAGCACCTCACCACCCTGGGCGGCACGCTGACCGCCGATGAACTGCTGGGCCTGGACAACGAAACCGTGTTGCATCGCCTGTACCACGACGAGCAGGTGCGCCTGTTCGATGTACAGAAGTTGCGCTTTCGCTGCAGCTGCTCGCGCGAACGTTCGGCCAATGCGCTGGTCAGTCTGGGTGTGGAAGATGCGCAGCAATTGGTGGTCGAACACGGTGGCAACATCGAAATCGATTGCCAGTTCTGTAATCAGCGCTACCTGTTCGATGCCGCCGATGTCACCCAATTGTTCGCCGGCGCGGGTATCGAGACGCCGTCAGATACCCGTCACTAAAACGGTTCAGCGCAGGTAATTTCACTGGCTACCGCCGGATTAACGCCGTTACGACAGGAGGGGCCTACTCTTTTTGGGCTTTTCTGGCATAATCCGGCCCACTTTTTTCGCGGTAGTAGTGCACGACTTTCTACTACAAAAACGTTTGGAGCACTCGGCCACTGGCCGACGGGGAACCTCATGACGCAAGCCAACAATGCCGTGTACACCGATCTGAGTGTTGATGATCTGGTTAAAGAAGCCCTCAATCGCGGTGAAGGCGAGCTTGCCGATACCGGCGCACTGGTTGTTCGTACCGGTCACCGTACCGGCCGTTCACCAGTCGATCGTTTCATCGTTGATGAGCCGAGCACCACAGGCGCCATCGCCTGGGGCCCGATCAACCGCAAGTTCCCGGCCGACAAGTTCGATGCCCTGTGGGACCGTGTTGAAGCTTTCAACAACGCGCAAGAGCATTTCGTTTCCCACGTGCATGTAGGTGCGGCTTCCGAGCACTACCTGGCCGTGAAGATGACCACCCAGACTGCCTGGCAGAACCTGTTCGGCCGTTGCCTGTTCATCAACCCGGCTCAGTACAACCCGGCGGGTCGTGACGAGTGGCAGGTCCTCAACGTTGCCAACTTCGAATGCGTGCCAGAGCGTGACGGCACCAACTCCGACGGCTGCGTGATCATCAACTTCGCACAGAAGAAAGTGCTGATCGCCGGCATGCGTTACGCCGGTGAGATGAAGAAAGCCATGTTCTCGGTGCAGAACTTCCTGCTGCCGGCTGCCGACGTACTGCCAATGCACTGCGCCGCCAACATCGGCGAAGAGGGCGACGTGACCCTGTTCTTCGGTCTGTCCGGCACCGGCAAGACCACCCTGTCCGCCGACGAAAGTCGTTACCTGATCGGTGACGACGAACACGGCTGGGGCGAAGGCGTTGTGTTCAACATCGAAGGCGGTTGCTATGCCAAGTGCATCGACCTGTCCGAGAAGAACGAGCCAGTTATCTGGAAAGCCATCAAGCACGGCGCGGTATTGGAAAACGTCGTTATCGACGACGCCAAGCACGCCGACTACGCCGATGTCAGCCTGACCCAGAACAGCCGCGCCGCCTACCCGCTGGAGCACGTTGCCAAGCGTTCCGAGAAGAACCTCGGTGGTGAGCCGAACGCTGTGATCTTCCTGACCTGCGACCTGACCGGCGTGCTGCCGCCAGTGTCGATCCTCAACGAAGAACAGGCGGCCTACCACTTCCTGTCCGGCTACACCGCACTGGTGGGCTCGACTGAAATGGGTTCGGGCAGCGGCATCAAGTCGACCTTCTCCACCTGCTTCGGCGCACCGTTCTTCCCGCGTCCGGCTGGCGAATACGCTGAGCTGCTGATCAAGCGCATCCGCGGCTTCGGCTCCAAGGTCTACCTGGTCAACACCGGCTGGACCGGCGGTGGCTACGGTGTCGGCAAACGCTTCAACATCCCGACCACCCGTGCCGTGATCGCAGCGATCCAGAGCGGCGCGCTGATCGGTACCGCGACCGAGCACCTGGACACCATCAACCTCGACGTGCCACTGGCCGTACCGGGCGTTGAGACTGGCCTGCTGAACCCACGCAACACCTGGGCCGACAAATCCGCCTACGACGAAGCCGCCAAAGCACTGGCCGGCCTGTTTATCGAGAACTTCAAGAAGTTCGAAGTGAGCGACGCGATCAAGGCTGCGGGTCCGAAGTTGTAAGTGCTGGATTGAGCTAACGAAAAAGCCGCCCTTCGGGGCGGCTTTTTTGTGGGTGCGATTCGGAGGATTTGAGGCGCAGCTAGCATTATTCCAGCTGAAAAGGCTTCAAACGGCCAGAATAATGACACTTACGCGATCAATCGATCCCTTCCAACTTTCGCGTATCCCAACGTTGCGCTTTTATCGCTTGGTACAACATTTCGATAGTCAGTGGAACCTTATCGCCACGCCCCTTCGCCCGTCGCTTGAGAAACACATCAAAGCCTTCAGGCTGGAAGTAGCGATAGGCATCGTAGTCGACGAAGTCGATGGCGAACTGTTCTTCCAGTGCTTCCATCAGGTGCCGAGCATCAGCGCCATCGCAGCCCAGATCAAAGTTGATCGAGGTGTTGAGGCTAATGGTTTTGCGTTCGGGCAGACCGAGTTCTTCGTGCAGCAACTGCATGAGCAGTTGCATGGCGTGGTCGTCCGGGAAGTTGGGGGCGAGGTTCATTGCGGGGTGTCCGGTTGGGCTTGGGTGGATCTTATGGGTTGCCGATCGCGAGAGGAAGGAGCGACTGACTTGATCGTTCCTGGGCTCAATGCATTCAGGTCGCGGGGAAAGCTGACGTTCATCCCGCAGGATCTCGTTCATCTGTTGCACGCTTTCCATTAGCTCATTAAAAAACTTGCTCATGGTTATTTCCTGCGCTCGATGACGGCTTTCCATGCTTTTTGTCCATTGGATCAGTTTTTGTTGTTTTGATCGTTCTCATGCAGAACATGGGAACTGATCTTCACGCAACGTCAGACCGGGGCTTTCCAGTTGAGCATGCGTTGCTGGGCGACTTTGAGCAGGTCGCAGCCGTCCTGGGTCAGCAGGTAGAGCGCATGGGTGATGTGGGGGATGTCTTCGAGGTCGCCGTGTTTGAAGCATTGGCAGTGCAGGGTTTGCAGCAGCTCGCTGGAGGCCCGGATGCGTTGGAGGGCGGCTTCGAGGATGTCTTGGGGGTTGGCCTCTGTATCGATGATCAGGGGCGGGGAATCGGTGAGGTTGGTGTGGAGTGGGAGATAGCGTTCGTTGGTGAACGGGTTCCATTTGTTCATAGGGATTTTCTCTTTTAGTAGCCGATGAACCGCCGCTATCGTGACCAAGCGATGGGAGGCGGACTGTGTTCAGGTTGGTCAAACCAGGGAGAGATAACCCGGGTACGCCGAAGCGTCCCAAACACAGCCGCCATAAAGCGTGCCGACAAAAAGATGTCGGCAGCATACAAGCGCATGCATCAGTTTTCTCTCATTTTCAGGTGACCAAACCCGAGTCGCTGATTTGGCAGCGACACTCTGGACTATAGGATTGAGTGACTGGTCATCGATAGCCGACAAGGTGTCTTGTTTTGTAGGACCTTGCCGAAGCTTTTATAGGTTGTTGCTGACGGCGTTATCCACAGTGGACCGCGTTATCGTTTTTCGCGAGCAGGCTCGCTCCCACAGGGGATCGTGTTCTTCAGATGGTGAGGTTCGGCAAGCGCTGGCGGGCGATGTCGAGCAGGTCGTTGCCGTCCTGGGTCAGCAGGTACAGGGCGCTGACGATATTGGGGATGTCGCTCGCTTCGGCCTGTTTGAAGCAGGTGCAGTAAAGGGTTTCGAGCAGGTCGCTGGCGGCGCGGATGCGTTGTCGAGCGGCGTCGAGGATCTCGTAGGGATCGGCCTCGGTATCGATGACCAGCACCGGGGTTTCGCTGTAGCGGGTCTTGAGCGGGTGGTAGCGGGTTGTCAGTGAGTCGGGGCTTTTCATTGAGTGCGTCCTTTGCGAAATCGGCAAGTGTTCCCGGCAGGCCGAGACACTGTTTTCAGCCGCGCAGGAAACTATAGGAGCGGATGGTGTTGGGGGACAAGACGGCTGAGGTCGACAGGCTTTGTAAGGGTTTTGTCATATTTGGAGGAAGGGGACTACAGGTTGTTGGTGGGTTTTCAACGTGAACTGGCGAGAGGTAAAAATGCTTACAGCGTTCTCAGTCGTTTCGCAGTAAATCTCGGTAGAGGGTGCCTCGGACAATGTCGGGTGTTTCGAGTTTTACAGTGGCTGTGCTGGCCTCTTCGTCGGAGCACCGCCCGGAGCAAGCCCGCTCCCACAAGGGGCCTGAGTCGTGTGGGTAGTTCAGACTGGCGAGGTTATCTCGACGCTGCCGAACGACCCATACAGACTTACTCGGTCATGACCTTTGGCGCTTGGCGCGAGGCTGCTTCCAGATCCATCAAGCCTCTACCGTACGCTTCACTGTTGGCATAGAGGCCAGTCCGGTTCGCCGTTGCCAGCAGACGCTCGCGCACTTGCTGCGCAGTGAGCTCGGGGTAACGACTTTGCAGTGCCGCCAATGCTCCACTGACCAGCGCGGCAGCAGGCGAGGTGCCAGCCGTCTGGGTGTAGGTGCCATCCCTGTTGGTGGTCAGCAGGCCTTGTCCTGCACCGGAGTCGCCACCCGGTACAGCAATGCACCAGGCTGCCGCCACGCCACAATAGTTGGATTTGGCATTGATGGCGCTGCCGTCGTTTTTCAACGCAACCACCGCGATCCAGCCTTTTTCCAGTTCGGGTAGGGCGACAGGCAAGCCGGGTTCAGCCAAGGGCTCTCGTTTCAGTTCATTGCCGGTAGGGAAAACAAAGACGGCGCCGTCCTCCACCAGTTTGCGCGCGGTCACCAGTGATTGCGGCATGACTTGCTTGTAACGCGCCTCGTTGATTTCGGTCGCAGGAATGGCGTTGGCCCACGAGTTGTTGAGAATGCGCGCGCCCTTGTCGAAACCTGCTTGCCAGGACTGAGCGATTTCACCGTCGAAGAAAAATGGCTCGTTATCGTCGCCGAAGCGATAGGGGATCAACTGTGCGTTGAATGCGACGCCGTGCATGCCCTGGTCATCCTTGTTGGCTGCGAGGATGCCGGCCATCTGGGTGCCGTGGCCGACCCGATCAAAAGTGCCGACCTGATTCTCGACATGGTCAAAACCCGGATCACGGAGCCTTCCTCGAAACGCCGGCAGGCCGCTGTTCAGACCCGAATCGATCAGTGCGACAGCCACTCCCTGGCCGGTGCCGCCGCGGGCATAAAGACTTGATGCGTTGACAATCGCCAGACCTTTTTGGGCCTGATACTCCGGCGTTTCAAAGGCTGCCGTGTCCAGGGAAGGCTGTTGCGGGACGGTCAGGCATCCGTTCAAAAGAAGGGGGAGTGCGAGCGTGCAGGCAAGCGGAAAAAAGTGTTTTTGGGACATGGTCGTTCCTTGATAAGGATCCGCGTATCTCACGCTTCCTGCATGATGGACACCTGGCGGAAGTTGATGGCGGTAAACCATACCGGCTGACGGAAGGCCGAGATCAGTGGGCAAAGTGCCTTCTGTGTTTCAACCTATGGCCAGGGATCGCTGGGTTGGGACGCTGTATCATCCCGTATCGTTTTCGCCCCCGACCTTTTCTCGACTCGCTGCAATCGCCGGCTAGGCTTTTGACTCCGCAGCGGTCAATGGAGTGACAGCTTATGCACAACACCCTGGAACAGGTTTTCGGTTATCCACAGTTTCGACCCGGTCAGGAGGCGGCTGTCAGTGCCGTATTGGCCGGGCGTTCGGCGGCGGCGATTTTCCCCACCGGTTCCGGCAAGTCCCTTTGCTACCAATTGCCGGCGCTGTTGCTGCCGCACCTGACGCTGGTGGTCTCGCCGTTGCTGGCGTTGATGCAGGATCAACTGGCGTTCCTGCAACGCCACGGCATTTCGGCGGGCAGTATCGATTCGGCCCAGAGCCGCGAAGACGCCAGCGATGTCATGGCTCGGGCAAAATCCGGCGAACTGAAGATTCTGATGATCTCGGTGGAACGCCTGAAGAACGAACGCTTCCGGCATTTTCTGCAGCAAGTACCGATCTCGCTGCTGGTGGTGGACGAGGCGCATTGCATTTCCGAATGGGGGCACAACTTTCGCCCGGACTACCTCAAGCTTCCCGACTATCAACGCCAGTTCAATATCCCTCAGGTGCTGCTGCTGACCGCAACGGCGACGCCCAGGGTCATCGCCGACATGCAGGCGAAGTTCGCCATCGCCGCCGACGATGTGGTGACCACCGGTTTCTATCGCCCGAACCTCAATTTGCTGGTGGAGCCGGTTCGTGGAGCGGACAAGCGCCGACGCCTCGTCGAGTGGATGAACCAGCGTGCGGACCAGCCGAGCATCGTCTACGTCACCCTGCAGAAAACGGCGGAACACATCGCCGAACACCTGAACCGCAACGGCATTCAGGCCGAGGCTTATCACGCCGGGTTGCCCCATGAACAACGAGAAGCGATCCAGCGTCGCTTCATGGGCGGGCAGTCCAATTGCATCGTCGCCACCATCGCTTTCGGCATGGGCATCGACAAAAGCGACATCCGCAATGTGGTGCATTTCGACCTGCCTAAATCCATCGAAAACTATAGCCAGGAAATCGGTCGCGCCGGGCGTGACGGGCAACCGTCGGACTGCCTGGTATTGGCCAACCGCGACAGCCTCAACGTGCTGGAGAACTTCGTCTACGGCGACACCCCCGAGCTCGATGGCATCCGTTGCGTGCTGGACGAGATGCTTGCCGCCGCACCCGAAGGGCAGTGGGAGTTTCTGCTGGGGCCGTTGGCGGATCAGAGCAATATTCGCCAATTGCCGCTCAAGACCTTGCTGGTGCAACTCGAACTGCGTGGGTTGATCGCACCGCGTTACGCCTACTACGCCGAGTATCGTTTCAAGTATCTGGAGGAGCCCGAGGCGCTGTTGGCGCGTTTTGAAGGCGAGCGCAGGGATTTTGTCGCTGCGATCATCCAGACCTCCAGCCGCGCCCGGACCTGGGCTACGGTGAATTTCGAGACGTTGCACGAGCAGCATCAGGCCGAGCGCAGTCGGGTGGTCAAGGCGCTGGACTACTTCCAGGAGAAGGGTTGGGTGGAGCTCGAAAGCAAGCAGATGACCGAGGTCTACAGCGTGCTGCAAAGCGGGTTTGACAGCGCCGCGTTGAGCGAAGAGCTGCACCGTTATTTCACTCGGCATGAACACACCGAGATCGCGCGGATTCACGCGATGCTGGATCTGTTCGCCACCGACCGTTGCCTGGGCTATCGCCTGGCCGAGTATTTCGGCGACCACAATGCTCCGCAGCAATGTGGCCATTGTTCGGTGTGTCATGGGCAAGTGGCGCGGCTACCGGCACCACCGGAATTGCCGGCGCTTGTGGATAAAAATTTCGAGGCGTTGTGTGGCGACTTTATCCACAGGCACGAGCAGCACACGGGCAACGTGCCTTCGGCTGAACGCGTGACGCGGTTTCTTTGCGGGATCAGTGTGCCGCTGTTCACCAAACTCAAGGCACGGGCGATTCCCGGGTTTGCGGCGCTGGAAGATTATCCGTATGCCGGGGTACGCAGCTGGGCCGAGCGGCATCTGGCAGGCTGAACCACAACCCTTGTGGGAGCGAGCTTGCTCGCGATGAGGCCGGCACATTCAACAGTGATGGTGACTGACAAATCGCCATCGCGAGCAAGCTCGCTCCCACAGGGATTTACGGTGTACTCAAAGGGCTATATCCATCCGCTGAATGTTGCTCATCACAGGAATAAATTTCAAAAAAACGCGGTGGCTGACTATGGTGATGGCTGTCTTCGGATCGCCAACAAGAGAACAAAACATGAGCCAGACACCGTCGAATATTCAGCGCGCCGCCGTCATCGGCGCGGGCACCATGGGCCGTGGCATTGTCATGTGCCTGGCCAACGCCGGGGTGGCCGTGCAGTGGGTCGACAACAATCCGCAAATGCTGGAACAGGCAATGGCAACCGTGGCGGACACCTATGCCCACAGCGTGCGTCAGGGCCGCATTGATCAGGCAGAAGCCGACGCCCGTCTCGCGCGGGTAACGGCGGCCGATGGTTATGTGGCCATCCGTGATGTCGACCTGGTCATCGAAGCGGTGTACGAAAACCTCGAGCTCAAGCAGAAAATCTTCCGTGAACTCGATGGCCTGCTCAAGCCTGAGGCGATTCTGGCGAGCAATACTTCGGCGCTGGACATCGACGCTATCGCGGCAGTCACACGCCGGCCACAGCAAGTGCTGGGCCTGCATTTCTTCAGCCCGGCGCACATCATGAAGCTGCTGGAAATCGTCCGTGGCGCACAGACTGCTCCGGCAGTCCTCGACGCGGCGCTGGCGCTCGGCCAGCGCATGGGCAAGGTCAGTGTAGTGGCGGGCAATTGTGACGGTTTCATCGGCAACCGCATGCTCAATACCTATGTACTCGAGGCGCGGAAAATGCTGCTGGAAGGGGCTTATCCCTACCAGGTGGACGCAGCGCTGCAAGGGTTCGGTTTCGCCATGGGGCCGTTCCGCATGTTCGACGTGGTGGGCGTCGACCTGCAGTGGCGCGCGCGGCAACTGTCCGGTGTCGGGCAGGATGCGCCTGAAGTCCAGGTGGATAACCGACTGTGCGAGATGGAACGTTTCGGCCAAAAGAGTGGCAACGGTTTTTACCACTATGAACCGGGCAGCCGTCAGGCCGAGCACGATCCGCAGGTCGATGCACTGGTGCTTCAAGTCAGTGAAGAGCTGGGGTTTCAGCGTCGCGAGATCGGCCCGGAGGAGATTCTCGAGCGCTGCTTGCTGGCACTGGTCAACGAAGGCGCGAAGATCCTGCAGGAAGGCATTGCCGGATCGGCTCGGGATATCGATCTGGTCTACCTCAATGGTTACGGTTTCCCGGCGGACAAGGGCGGGCCGATGACCTGGGCTGATCAGCAAGGGCTGTCGGATATCCATCGGCGCCTGATCGACCTTGAGACGCGTCAGGGCGATCACTGGAATCCGGCGCGGTTGATTGGCGAGTTGGCGGCGGCGGGCAAGGAGTTTGCTGACAAGTGATTGATGTGGCGCCCGTCAGGGCGCCTTCGCGAGCAGGCTCGCTCCCACATTGTTACTTCATTGTCTGCAAAATGTGTGTTCGCCGATGATCGAATGTGGGAGCGAGCCTGCTCGCGAAGAACGATAACGCGGTTTTCACCTTAGACTTGGTGAACTCATTCCAGGATGCAACGCTGATGCCCCAACGCACCGACTACCCCCACTTCCAGCCCATCACCACCCGCTGGCACGACAACGACGCCTACGGTCACGTCAACAACGTCACCTATTACAGCTTCTTCGATACGGCGGTGAACACTTACCTGATCGAAGTCGGCGGCCTGAATATCCATGACGGCGAGGTGGTGGGGTTCGTGGTGAGCTCCTCCTGTGATTACTTTGCTTCCATTGCGTTCCCGGACCGTATCGAGATCGGTCTACGCGTGGGCAAGTTGGGTAACAGCTCGGTGCAATACGAACTGGCCGTGTTCAAGCAAGGCGAGGATGAAGCCTGTGCGGCAGGGCGCTTCGTGCATGTGTTTGTCGATCGTGCGTCGAATCAACCTGTGGCGATTCCTGCCGGGTTACGCGGGGCGCTGGAGCGTCTGGTGGTTCAGTAAGGCAAAAAAAATCGCAGCCCTTGGGCTGCGATTTTTACTGTACTGATCAGCGAGGCGCTCAAGGCCTTAGTCGCGGTAATGCTTGTGGTGGTGCTTGCGATGGCCATAGGCATGACCGCGGCCTGGATGGCCGTCACGGTAGTAACGACGGTCACCATGGCCGCGATACGAACGACGATCGTCGTCGTCATCATTATCGTACTCTTTGCCCATGTAGTTACCCAGCGCGCCACCGGCGCCGCCGCCTGCTGCGGCGCCGATCAGGCTGCCGGTGGTGCCGCCCACGCTGCGGCCGACCACGTTACCGCCCGCTGCACCCAACGCACCGCCAATGGCTGCTTCGCCACGGCTGTGTTTGTTTGCGCCGACGGCACTACCACCCGCGCCACCCAGGGCCGCGCCGATGGTGGAACCTGTACTGCCGCCTAACGACTGACCGACGACCGAGCCTAGAACCCCGCCCAATGCGCCGCCTACACCGGCTTCGGTGGTGCCGCCAGCAGACGCGAAACCGCTGACCAGGCCAAGGGACAACAAGAGAATCGAGGAGAACTTCATGGAGGAACCTCAAGGGGATGACGGCGCGATCCTGAGGCTCTGGAATGGGCGTGACAATCGAAATCCGACGAATAACACGACATGTATACAATATTGCAAGTTACTGTTTTTTGGGTGGAACTTAACGTTTTTTTGCCGGTCTTTTACTACTTCGCAAAGGCCGTTTTCATGAGGAAACGGCCTTTTTTGTGGGCGAAAGGAAAGTGCAGAATTAGGAAAGTTTGTTGTTTGATCTACCGCATTCGCGAGCAGGCTCGCTCCCACATTTGATCTTCAGTGAGCACAGCATTTGTGTTCGACAATGGTTCCCTGTGGGAGCGAGCCTGCTCGCGAAGAGGCCAGATCTGACGACGCGTTACGCCGACCTGGCCATGATCAACCCAGTCTCGCTCGCCGCTTCCAACCGGATCGCCACGAACTTCGATGTCGGGGTATGGCTGCCATCGCCGGTGCTTTCCAGAGGCACCAGCGGATTCACTTCCGGGTAGTACGCCGCCGCTTGCCCGGCCGGGATGTCGAATGCCAGCAGTGTGAAGCCTTTCACCCGACGTTCAACACCATCGTCCCAGAGCGAAACGATGTCAGCCTTCTGCCCCGGTTTGAAGCCCAGGCGAATGATGTCGGCCTCGTTGACGAACAACACGTCGCGTTGTCCCTTCACTCCGCGATAGCGGTCATTCAGGCCGTAGATCGTGGTGTTGTACTGATCGTGGGAGCGCATCGATTGCATGATCAGGTCAGGCAGTACACCGGTGGCGCGGGTGCGTTCGTGCACCAGGTCTTTGGGCAGTGCGTTGGGGCGGAAGTTGGCCCGGCCTGAGGCGGTGTTCCACTGGCGTGCGCCGGCACTGTTGCCCAGGTAGAAACCGCCGGGACTCTTGACCTTCTCGTTGAAGTCCTTGAATCCTGGAATGGTCTCGGCGATCAGGTCGCGGATGCGGCTGTAGTCGGCTACCAGCCAGTTCCAGTCCACCGGGTGGCTGCCCAGGGTCGCCGCTGCAATGCCGGCCAGGATCGCCGGTTCCGAGCGCATCTGGTTCGACAGCGGCTGCAACTGGCCATTGGAGGCGTGGACCATGCTGAACGAGTCTTCGACGGTTATCGCTTGCGGGCCTTCGTTCTGGATATCGATGTCGGTGCGGCCCAGGCACGGCAGGATCAACGCGTCCTTGCCGTGGGTCAAATGGCTGCGGTTGAGCTTGGTGCTGATCTGCACGGTCAGGTCACAGTTTTGCAAGGCCTGGAATGTGCGCGGGCTGTCTGGCGTGGCCTGGGCGAAGTTGCCGCCCAGGCCGATGAAGACTTTCGCCCGGCCTTCGGCCATGGCATGAATCGCCTCGACCACGTTGTGGCCGTTGTGGCGTGGCACCTTGAACTGGAAGCGGCGCTCCAGGGCATCGAGAAAGGCTGCCGGCGGACGTTCGTTGATGCCCATGGTCCGGTCGCCCTGCACGTTGCTGTGACCCCGCACCGGGCACAGGCCGGCACCCGGACGGCCAACGTTGCCGCGCAGCAGCATCAGGTTGGCGATCTCCTGGATGGTCGCCACCGAATGGCGATGCTGGGTGATACCCATGGCCCAGCACATGATGACGTTCTTGCCCTTGGCGTACATGCGCGCCGCTTGCTCGATCTCGACCAGGGTCAGGCCGGACTGCTCGACGATCTGCTCCCACGGGGTGTCGTCGATGACTGCCAGGTACTCCAGCACATTGGCGCCGTGCTCGTTGAGGAAGTCATGGTCGAACACCGCGGGTGCGCCGGTTTTCTGTGCGTCGCGTTCCCACAGCAAGAGAAATTTCGCCATGCCGCGCATAATCGCCATGTCACCGCCCAGGGCTGGGCGGAAGAAAGCGGTGTTGGTCGGCTTGTCGCCGTTGGTGAGCATTTCGATCGGGTGCTGCGGGTGCTGGAAACGTTCCAGGCCGCGTTCCTTGAGCGGGTTGATGCACACCACTTGCGCACCGCGTTTCACCGCTTCACGCAGCGGTTCGAGCATGCGTGGGTGGTTGGTGCCGGGGTTCTGGCCCCAGACGAAAATCGCATCGGCGTGTTCGAAGTCGTCGAACGTCACGGTGCCTTTGCCGACGCCGACACTTTGCGACAGCGCCACACCGCTGGCCTCATGGCACATGTTCGAGCAGTCAGGGAAGTTGTTGGTGCCGTAGGCGCGCACGAACAGCTGGTACAAATATGCCGCTTCGTTGCTGGCACGGCCCGAGGTGTAGAACTCGGCCTGGTCCGGGCTCGACAAGCCGTTCAGGTGTTTGGCGATCAGCGCGAAGGCGGCGTCCCAACTGATCGGTTTATAGCGGTCTGTTTCAGCGTCGTAGCTCATCGGCTCGGTCAGGCGACCCTGGTATTCGAGCCAGTAATCGCTCTGCTCCAGCAATGAAGTGACACTGTGTCTGGCGAAGAATTTGGCGTCGACACGGCGCTTGGTCGCTTCCCAGTTCACCGCCTTGGCGCCGTTCTCGCAGAACATCACCATGCCCTTTTCCGGAGAATCGCCCCAGGCGCAACCCGGGCAGTCGAAGCCACCGTTCTGGTTGGTCTTGAGCATGATGCGCAGATTTTTCATTGCGTTGTCGCTGGTCAACCAGGCCTGGGCCACACTGATCAGAGCGCCCCAGCCACCGGCAGGACCTTTGTAGGGCTTGTAACGAGGAACGGGGGTCTGGTCGGCTTGACGGTGTTGACTCACGCTTGATTCTCCAACGTTGGGCTGTAGACCCGCGGCGCATTTTTCTGTGGCAAATGGATGAGGTTGAGGTTGTGGCGCCGAGCCCACTGCACGGCAAGGCCCGTGGGCGACGACAGGCTGACCAGGGTCTGGATGCCGGCGCGCAGGACTTTCTGGATCAGTTCGAGACTGCAGCGGCTGGTGACAATCGCCAGCCCGCCGGCGGTCGGGATGTTCTGGCGGACAAGGCCTCCGATCAGCTTGTCGAGGGCGTTGTGTCGGCCTATGTCTTCGCGGCCCATCAGCAACTCGCCCTGATCGTTCATGAACACCGCTGCGTGCACCGCACCGCAATGCTGGCCCAACGGCTGGAAGGCGCCGATGCGCTGGCGCAGGCCATCGAGCCATTCAACGGGTGGCAGCGGGGCGCCGGGCAATACCTGAAGGTCCGGCAAGGCCTGCTCGACCGCTTCCACGCCGCACAGCCCGCAACCGCTGGTGCCGGCCAGTTGCCGACGCTGCTGCTTGAGGTTCCAGAAGGCGCGATTGGCGATGGTCACTTGCGCGTATTGCGCCGAGCCCGAGCCGGTCAGTTGCAGGTCGTAGATGTCCGAGGCGTCCTGGATGATGCCGCTGCCCAGGCTGAAGCCGACAATGAAGTCCTCCAGATCCGTCGGCGTTACCAGCATGACCGCCTGGCTGATGCCGTTATAGGCAATCGCCAACGCGACTTCCTCGGCCAGCGCGGTGCTGTCCGATTCCGAGTATTCAAAGTTGCTGTAGCTGTACGTCTGGCTGGCGGCGGGCGCGGGCGTTTCGAGGGCAGGCGCCGCGCAGGCAGGGCGCTTGGTGTTCATGGCATCACCCACGGTTTGATCAGCTTTAAGACTAGGCGCGGCAAACTGTCGCGTCTAATCGCTAATACTGATCTACCGATAGATGCCGTCGATCAAGCGTTCGTCAGTGATTGCTGATAGATCGCGAAGCAGGCTTCCGCCAGGGCTGAGCGGGGGGCGCTGCGACGCATGATCAGCCCCAGGCGGCCAAGGGTCTGGGCGTTCTCGATCGGTTGCAGGCGCAAGTGTTCGGTCAGCCCTTCGAGGCCGCCGTCCAAGGGCATCACGGCGCAACACAGGCCGCCGTGCACGGCTTGAAGCAGTTGATGGACGGCGTCGGTCTGCAGCAAGGGTTGTGGGGTGAGGCCGCGGCTATGGAAGTTATGGTCGATGGACTGGCGAAAGTGCATGCCGCTGGTGAGCATGCCCAGTGGCAGCTCGATCAATGATTCCCAGCTCAGCGGCGCCTCGCCAAAGGTGAAGAAGCGTTGGTCGTAGAGCAGGCCCATGCGGGTTTCGCTGAAGGCCAGGGAGTCGAAATGTTCGGCGTCCAGGCGTTCCAGATAGGAAACACCGAGATCCAGGCGATTGTTCGCCAGTTGTTCGAGGATCTGTTCCGAACTCAACGCTGAAAGCTCGAAGCGCAGGTTCGGGTGTTCGGCGTGCAGGCGTTGCAGCAGCGGCAGCGGATCGAAGCTCGACAACGGCACCATGCCCAGGCGCAACGTGCCGACCAGATTGCCGCGACAGGCCGCGGCCTCGGCATACAAGCCGTCATAGGCCGCCAACACCGTGCGCGCCCAGGCCAGCACCCGCTCGCCCGGCGCGGTGAAGCCTTCGAAGCGCTGGCCGCGATTGACCAGCGGCAGGTCGAGTTCTTCTTCGAGGCTGCGCAGGCGCATGGACAGGGTCGGCTGGGTGATGTGGCAGCGTGCGGCGGCCTGGCCGAAATGGCGGGTTTCGTCGAGCGCGATGAGGAATTTCAGCTGCTTGATGTCCATCTTCGCTCCTGGGCGCGGGAAGGTGCGGATTCTATCGCAAGCGGGGTCATTGGTCGGGTTGGATTCGCAAGTGGCGGCCGTGGTCTAGGCTTTTGCGTCTGGAACCCCAAACCCAAGGAGAGTGCACCATGAGTCTTTTGAGCTTTGTGAAGGAAGCAGGCGAAAAACTGCTGGATTTGCTGACGCCAGGCAACGCCAATGCCAGTGAGCAGTTGAAGGAGCACATCAGCAAGGTCGGCCTGGGCAACCCGAATGTGCAAGCGACGGTCGATGGTGACAAGGTGACCGTGACCGGCGAAGTGGCAAGCCAGGAAGAGAAGGAAAAAATTCTGTTGGCCGTGGGCAATATTGCCGGGGTGGGCAGCGTGGATGATCAGATCACTGTGACCGGGCCGGTGGTGAAGGCCGCCGTGTTTGTCACCGTCGTGAAGGGCGACACCCTCAGCGCGATTTCCAAGCGCGTGTACGGCGATGCCAACAAGTACAACAAGATTTTCGAAGCCAACAAACCGATGCTGTCGCACCCGGACAAGATCTACCCGGGTCAGTCGTTACGAATTCCCGAGTAAGTCGTCAAACCGCGTGATGGCCATCGCGGGCAAGCCACGCTCCCACAGAATCTGAGCCGTTCATAAAGGATGCGAACGACGCAGATTCTGTGGGAGCGTGGCTTGCCCGCGAAGCAGGCGCCTCGGTATCAAAGTCCGGCAATCAAATCCCGATAATCCCCGACCGCCGCAAACTCCGCCGTGTCCTTCGGCCCCTTGCGACTATCCGGTTCACGCACGGCCAGCAAATGTGCCACGCCAAAATCCCGCGCACTGCGCAGGATCGGCAACGTGTCGTCGATGAACAGGCTGCGTGCCGGGTCGAAATCGATATCGGCTTGTAGCGCATCCCAGAACTGCGGGTTTTCCTTGGGGAATCCGTAGTCATGGGAACTGATCAGGCGCTCGAAGTAGGGCGCCAGTTCGATTTTTTCCAGCTTCAACGACAGCGCATCCCGATGGGCGTTGGTGATCAGCACCACGCGCTTGCCGGCCCGTTTGATCGCCGCCAGAAAGGTGTCGGCATCCGGGCGCAGGGCGATCAGATGCGCGGTTTCCAGTTTCAGGTCGCGCACCGACAGCTTCAGTTCGGCACTCCAGAAGTCCAGGCAGTACCACTGCAGCTGGCCGGCATTGCGCTCGAACAACGGCTGCAATTCCATCTCGGCCATGGCCCGGCTGACCCCGTGCAATTCGGCGTAACGCTGGGGCAGGTGCTCCATCCAGAAGTGGTTATCGAAATGCAGGTCCAGCAACGTGCCGTCCATGTCCAGCAGAACGGTATCGATGTCGGACCAGGGTAATGAAGGCATGGCAACGTCTCGGGCAGTAGAAAGATTTCTGGCGTAAACAAACGGGAAAGCCGCGTTATAGTAGCGCGTTCACGCCAAGGAGCTTTGCATGCGCCAGAAACCCACCATACTCGCCCGCGAAATTGTCGCCACCAGTCGATTGTTCTGCGTGGAGGAGCTGAAGCTGCGCTTTTCCAATGGCGTGGAGCGTACGTATGAGCGCCTGGTTGGCAAAGGGGCCGGGTACGGCGCGGTCATGATCGTGGCGATGCTCGATGCCGAGCATGCGGTGCTGGTCGAGGAGTATTGCGGCGGCACCGATGAATACGAAATGTCTTTGCCCAAGGGTTTGATCGAGCCCGGCGAAGACGTGTTGGCGGCGGCCGAGCGTGAGCTCAAGGAAGAGGCCGGGTTCGGCGCGCGGCAGCTGGAGCACCTGACCGAGCTGTCGCTGTCCCCCGGTTACATGAGCCAGAAGATTCAGGTGGTACTGGCCACCGACCTCTACGAAGCGCGCCTGGAAGGCGACGAACCCGAGCCGATGCGGGTGGACAAGGTCAATCTGCGTGAACTCTCGGCGCTGGCGCAAAACCCGCAATTTACTGAAGGCCGTGCCTTGGCGGCGCTGTACCTGGCCCGTGATCTGTTGACTCAGCGCGGAGCGTTCCAGTCATGAACTTCCCGCATCCGTTGATGGCTCCGGTCATTGAGCTGGCTTTGCAGGCTGGCGAAGCGATCTTGCCGTTCTGGCGTACAGGCACCGCCGTCACGGCGAAGGCTGATGATTCGCCGGTGACCGCTGCTGACCTGGCCGCGCACCACCTGATTCTGGCCGGACTGACGGCGCTGGATCCGGGTATCCCGGTGCTCTCCGAAGAGGACGCCAACATTGCGCAAAGCGTGCGGGCCGGATGGCAGCGCTGGTGGCTGGTCGATCCGCTGGACGGCACCAAGGAATTCATCAGCGGCAGCGAAGAGTTCACCGTCAACATCGCCCTGATCGAAAACGGTCGGGTGGTGTTCGGTGTGGTGTCGATGCCGACCAATGGTCGCTTCTATGTCGGGGGCGCTGGCCTCGGCGCCTGGCGTGGCGATAAGGGTGGTACGCCCGTGGCAATCAAGGTGCGTGATGCGCTGGCGCCAGGTGAGTCGTTCACCGTGGTGGCCAGCCGGCGCCATTCGAGTCCTGAGCAGGAGCGTTTGCTGGCCGGGTTGAGCGCCAGTCTTGGTGAGCTACAACTGGCCAACATTGGCAGTTCGCTGAAATTCTGTTTGCTGGCTGAAGGGGCGGCGGATTGCTATCCGCGCCTGGCACCGACTTCGCAGTGGGACACGGCGGCCGCCCAAGGCGTACTGGAAGGTGCGGGCGGTGAAGTGCTGGAGTTGAGTGGTGAGCCGTTCAGCTATCCGGCGCGGGAGTCGCTGTTGAATGCGTTCTTCCTGGCGTTGCCGGCAAAGGCGGCGTGGCGGGAGAAGCTGCTGGAATTGGCGCGCGCATAAGATCATTCCCACGCGCTGATGCAAAATCCTTGTGGGAGCGAGCTTGCTCGCGATGGCGGTGGGTCAGGCAACTACAATGTTGGCCTGGACGACCCCATCGCGAGCAAGCTCGCTCCCACAGGTTTTGTGGTGGTCCCGATTTAGCGGTGCAACACGTACTGCCCGACAAACCTCACCGCATCCTCATCACGGCCTTCATTGACGACCCGCGTATGCAGCGTCAGCCGCGCTCGGCTGTATCGCTGGAACGTGGTCAGGAATTTCTTCCAGATCACCGGATCCGGCGCCTGGCAAATGGCGTTGGCATCGCCCGTCACCGGCAGCGGATAGCTGATCTGCCCTTCCTGAATCACGATGTGCCCGTCCGTGATGCCTTCTTCCTTGAGGCGCAGATGCAGCCAGCCCCAACCGGCCAGGACCGCGCCGCAATACAGGCTGCCGCCGAACATGGTGCTCTTGTGGTTGACGTTGGCGTCCAGCGGCAAGTGCAGGCGCAGTTGCTGGTCATGCCAGTCGAGCACTTTGAGGCCCATGTCCCGGGTGAGGGGAATGTCGTGATGGAGGACTGATTCCAGTTGTCGACTGTCGCGGCTCATTCAGGGGCCTCTTGTTTGAATTGGATGATTGAACGGTAGCTCAGTCGAGGTCGTCAGGGTGGGCCGAAGCGCCACTGTCCGAGAAGCTCAAACCGTGTTTGCGCAGTTTGTCGTGCAGGGTCTTGCGCGGAATGCCGAGGGCTTCGGCGACGCTGCGCACGGAGCTGTGCGAGCGCGCCAGTTCGGCAGCGATGAGGGTTTTTTCGAAGTTCTCCACTTGCTCGCTCAAACCGCCGCTGACCACTTCAACGCTATTGCCAGCGCCGCCTTCCGGCGTGCTGTTGTCGAGGGCCAGTTCCAACCCGAGGGCAAAACGCTCGGCCGCATTTTGCAGCTCACGCACGTTGCCGGGCCAGGTGTGGCGCAGCAGCAAGGCACGTTGTCCCGGTTGCAGTTCATGGGGCGGCAAGCCGTGGCGGGCACTGGCTTCATCGGCGAAATGCTGGAACAGCATCAGTGCGTCTTCGCCCCGTTCGCGCAGGGGTGGTATCCGCAGCGGCGCGACGTTCAGGCGGTAATACAAGTCGGCACGGAAGCGCCCTTGGTCCGCTGCCTGGCGTAGGTCTTCCTTGGTCGCGGCGATGATGCGGATGTCCAGCGGAATCAGTTGATTGCCGCCCAGGCGCTCGACCACACGCTCCTGCAGCAAGCGCAGCAATTTGACCTGCACATCCAGGCTCATGCTTTCGATTTCATCGAGGAACAACGTGCCGCCATTGGCGAATTCGAACTTGCCGATGCGGCGTTTCTGCGCGCCGGTGAAGGCGCCGGGCTCGTGGCCGAACAGCTCGCTTTCGACCACTGATTCGGCCAGGGCACCGGCATTGATCGCCACGAACGGACCGTTGCGACGGCCCGATAGATCGTGCAGCGCCCTGGCCACGACTTCTTTGCCGGCGCCGGTTTCGCCGAGGATCAGCACGTCGGCCCTGGTCGCGGCCAGGGCGCCGATCTGCTCGCGCAGGCGCAGCATCGAAGGTGAGTGGCCAACCAGGCGCGCGCTCAACTCATTGCGGTCGCTCAAGGCCAACCGCAGGCTGCGGTTGTCCAGCACCAGCCGGCGCAGGGCCAATGCGCGGCGCACGCTGTCAAGCAGGGCGTCGCTGGCGAACGGCTTCTCGAGAAAGTCATAGGCCCCGGCGCGCATGGCCTGCACCGCCAGTGGCACATCGCCGTGGCCGGTGATCAGCAGCACCGGCAATTCAGGGTCCTGGGCGTGCAGTTCGGTCAGCAGTTCCAGACCGTCCATGCCGGGCATGCGGATGTCGCTGACCACCACACCCGGCCAGTCGCGCTCCAGTTGCGCGGCCAGGCCCTTGGCTTCGGCCAGCGGCAGGATCTTCAGGCCGGCCAGATCCAGCGTCTGGCTCAAGGCCTGGCGCAAGTGGGGATCGTCGTCGATCAACACGACCTGGATGCGGTTGTCGATGGTCATGCACTTCGGTCCTCGGACGGTTGCAGGCTCACGCCTGGTGCGCCTGCGCGCAGCTTCAGGGTAATCAGGGCGCCGCCTTCCTTGTGGTTGGCGAACGACAGTTCACCGCCGAAGGCGCGCATCAGCGTTTCGCAAATCGCCAGCCCCAAGCCCAGGCCCTGGGTTCGGGTCTTGGTGGTGTAGAACGGCTCGCTGGCGCGCCCGAGGGCTTCCATGCAAAAGCCCGGGCCGTTGTCGCGAATGTACAGGTTGACGCCATCGGCCGTGGATTGGGCACTCAGCCAGAGTTTACGTGGCGGGCCTTTTTCCGTCAGGGCATCCAGGGCGTTGGCCAGCAGATTGCCGAGCACCTGGCGCAGGCGGGTTTCCCCGGCCTCGACCCACAGGGTGGCGGCGGGCAGATCACGGATCAGCTCGACGTCCATGCTGCGTCGGCGCTTGGCCAACAAGGCCAGGGCATCATCCAGCGCCGGTTGCAGGGCCACGCTTTCCGGGGCATGCCGGTCGCGCCGGGCAAAGGCGCGCAGGTGGGCGATGATCGAGGCCATGCGACCGGTCAATTCGCTGATCAGCTTGAGATTGCCGCGGGCATCGTCGGTGCGCTGGTGGTCGAGCAGCACCTCGGCGTTTTCCGCGTAGCTGCGAATCGCTGCCAGCGGCTGATTGAGTTCATGGCTGATGCTCGCCGACATGGTGCCCAGTGCCGACAGTTTGCCGGCCTGGACCAGATCATCCTGGGCGCGTACCAGTTCCTGCTGGGCCTGTTCGCGTTCCAGTACTTCCTGTTTCAAGCGCCGGTTCAGGCCTTCTAGATCGCTGGTGCGCTCGGCGACCCGGCCCTCCAGTTCGCGGCGGGCCTTGGCTTCGAAAGCAATGCGTTCCAGGTAATGACGGCGGCGCTGCATCATCAGGCCAAGCAACAGCATCAACACCAGCAGCGTTGCACCGCCGATGGCCACCACCGTGCGCACCGGGCGGTCGATCAAGGTGCGCGGGGCTAGGATGCTGACATTCCAGCCGGTTTCGGCGATCTGCTGGGTCTGGGTCAGCCAGGCATTGGGGTTGAGCTCCAGCGGTTTTGGCTCGCGGGTTGGATAGGGTTGGATCGCGGTGATGGCCTTGCTTTCGGCCTCGCTCAACGGACGGGTCGAGCGGAATCGCCACTCCGGTCGCGAGGTGAGAATGACCACGCCATTGTGGTCGGTCAGCAGCAGTTGTTCCGGGGTTTTGCCCCAGAGGCTTTCGGTGTGGTCAAGGTCGACCTTGACCACCAGCACACCGACGATTTTTTCGCCGTCGCGCACGCCGGCGGCGAAGAAGTAGCCGCGCTTGGCGGAGGTGGTACCCAAACCAAAGAAGCGCCCGAGCCGCCCGGCCATGGCTTCACTGAAATACGGCCGGAAGGAAAAATTTCGCCCGACGAAACTGTCGTGTTTGTCCCAGTTGGAGGCGGCCAGCGTCTTGCCCGTGGCGTCCATCAGGTACATGACTTCGGCGCCGGTCTGGGTGGCGATATTTTTCAGCAGGCGGTTGGCGTTGCCCTGGGTGACGCCATCGTCCGGTGCACCGACAACGGCGCGCAGGGCCGGCAGGTCACCGAGGATTTGCGGCAACACTTCATAGCGGTGCAGGGTGCCCAGCAGGTTGGCGACATAGAGGTCGAGGGTCTGACGATTCTGGCTGGCCAGTTCGCTGCGGTAATAGCGCTCGGCCAGGTGCTCCAGCGGCCACAGCAACGGCGCCAGGCACAGTGCCAGCAGGGCCAGGCTGCGCCAACGGGGTCTGGGGGGGAGAGTCGGTTTCATGAGCAGCATGCGCCTGTGGGTACAGGCGCATTATGCCTAGGCTTGCCCGCCTTGGGTCAGCGGCATCTTTATAGGCGAGCTTGCGCCGGCCTTTCAGGCAAAGACGTCGGCGTCCTTGAAAAACACGCCGGCCTGATCTTTGGCCGACAGTTGCGGCGTGCCTTCGAGTTGCCAGTCGATGGCCAGGTCCGGGTCGTCCCAGCGAATGCTGCGTTCGGCCGATGGCGTGTAGTAGTCGGTGGTTTTGTACAGGAACTCGGCAAATTCGCTCAGTACGACGAACCCGTGGGCAAAACCTTCCGGGACCCAGAGCTGCCGATGATTGGCGGAGGACAGCCGCACGGCGACCCATTTGCCGAAGTGCGGCGAGCTGCGACGGATGTCCACGGCGACGTCCAGCACTTCACCGACTGTGACGCGGACCAGTTTTCCCTGGGTATTTTCCAGCTGGTAATGCAGGCCGCGCAGCACACCCTTCTGCGAACGGGAGTGATTGTCTTGAACGAATTCAGTGTCCAGCCCGGTGGCCTCTTTGAAGGCCCTGGCGTTGAAACTCTCGTAGAAAAAACCACGCTCGTCACCAAAGACCTTGGGTTCGAGGATCAGAACACCGGGCAGGTCGGTGGTCACTACGTTCATGGTGGGCTCTCCAGTTGCATGCGTTTAATGGCCGCCATTCTTGCGCAAAGTGCCATTGGAGGCGAGTGCCAGAACCAAACCTGTGGGAGCGGGCTTGCTCGCGAAGAGGGCGTGTCAGTCACATTCAGGCTGCCTGTCACCCCGCCTTCGCGAGCAAGCCCGCTCCCACAAATGCCCTCATAGCGGCTAGCGGGGGGTTGCGTATCGCCCGAAGCAGTGGCGATATAGGCGCCTAATAAAATTTCAGGGGTTGTTGTATGCCGCTCGCCACGTTGATTCATCGCGCCAGTTTGCCCAGCCCGCAGGTGTCTGCGGAGCAAGCGCTAGAGCTGCTGGAAGAACATTACGGGTTCAGCGGCAGGCTGCAGGCCCTCGGCAGCCAGCAAGACCTGAACTACCGCGTCGACAGCGAGCGGGGACGTTTCGTCCTGAAAATCTGCCGTGGCGACTACTCGGTCGTTGAGCTTCAGGCACAGCATGCCGGGCTCAAGCACTTGGGCGAGCACCCCGATGTCCATGTGCCGCGTGTTATCGCAGCGAAAAACGGTGCAGACCTGCTGTCTCTGGACGTGGGTGGCCAGGCAGTGCACGTTCGCCTGCTCGACTACATCGAAGGCCAGCCGCTGACGAGCCTTGGCCATTTCAACCCGACGGTGGTGTCCGGCTTTGGTCGCCTGTGCGGTGAAATGGACCTGGCCCTGGCGGACTTCGACCATCCGGGCCTGGTGCGAACCCTGCAATGGGACGCCCGCCACGCTCACGCCCTGATCGCGCACTTGCTGCCGGTGATCAAGGATGAAGCCCAACGCAAACTGATCGTCGACGCGTCCGCACAAGCCGAACGGCATTTGCAGCCGCTGGAAGCCAAACTGCCGGTGCAGGCCATTCATATGGACATCACCGACGACAACGTGGTGTGGCAGCGCGATGCGCAACGCCATTGGCAACTGCAAGGCGTGATCGATTTCGGTGACCTGGTGCGTACCTGGCGTATTACCGATCTGTCGGTGACCTGCGCCGCGCTGCTGCATCATGGCGAGGGCGATCCGTTCTGCATTTTGCCGGCGATCCAGGCTTACCACGCGGTCAACCCCTTGCAACACGAAGAGTTGCTGGCGCTGTGGCCGCTGATCGTCGCCCGTGCGGCGGTGCTGGTGCTCAGTGGCGAACAGCAGGTCAGCATCGATCCGGGCAATGCCTACAGTCGCGATAACCTGGTCCATGAATGGGAAATCTTCCGTGTGGCCACCTCGGTGCCGTTGGCATTGATGGAAGCGGCGATCCTCACCGCCGTCGGCCAGAATCTGCCCACCATCGGCAGTGAAGGCTTCGCGCCACTGTTGCCGAGCCTGGTGGGACGTGAGTTCGCACTGATCGACCTGGGGGTGCTCAGCCCGCATTTCGAGGCCGGGAACTGGGAGCAGGAGGGTGTCGATCAGCGCCTGCTGGATGAAGCGGCCGCGGCTCATGGCCTGGCGGCCAGTCGCTATGGACAATATCGCCTGTCCCACACCCGCCCGGACAGCGCCACTGAACCGGACACTTGCCCCTTGCACGTTGAACTGCGTGTACCTCAGGGCACGACGGTCGAAGCACCGTTTGCCGGTGTGGTGCACCACCTGTCGGCGGGCGTGCTGCAACTGGACGGCCCGCAATTGAGTGTGCGGCTTTGGGGTGTCACGCCGTCGCTGCACAGTGGCGCGGCGCTGGTCAAAGGCCAGGTGCTGGGTTCGGTCAGCGGGCCGTTGATCGTGCAGTTGAGCCGTGGCGCGTCGATCGATGCGCCGTTGTTCTGCACACCATCGCGCGCCGCTGCCTGGCAGGCACTGTGCCCATCACCCGCGGCACTGCTGGGGCTGGCCTGTGATGCCGAAGCAGAACTCGACGGCGCGACCTTGCTGGCCCGGCGTGACGCCAGTTTCGCCCGTACGCAAAAACATTATTACGTCGACCCGCCGCGCATCGAGCGTGGCTGGCGCAACCATTTGATCGACATGCAGGGGCGCTCCTACCTCGACATGCTCAACAACGTCGCGGTATTGGGCCACGGTCATCCGCGCATGGCGGCGGTCGCCAGCCGCCAGTGGTCGTTGCTCAACACCAACTCGCGTTTCAACTACGCGGCCGTGGCCGAGTTCTCCGAACGCTTGCTGAAACTGTCCCCTGACGGCATGGACCGCGTGTTTCTGGTCAACAGTGGCAGCGAGGCCAACGACCTGGCGATTCGCCTGGCGTGGGCCTACAGCGGCGGCCGCGACATGCTCAGCGTGCTGGAGGCTTATCACGGCTGGACGGTGGGTGCCGACTCGGTGTCGACCTCGATCGCCGACAACCCCAGGGCCTTGAGCAGCCGCCCGGACTGGGTGCACCCGGTAACCGCGCCAAACACCTATCGCGGTGAATTCCGCGGACCGGACAGTGCGCCGGATTACGTGCGCAGCGTCGAGCACAACCTGGCGAAAGTCGCCGAGCAGAAACGCCAACTGGCCGGTTTCATCTGCGAGCCGGTGTACGGCAATGCCGGCGGTATCTCGCTGCCACCCGGCTATTTGCAACAAGTCTATGGCATGGTCCGGGCCCAGGGCGGCGTGTGCATCGCCGACGAAGTGCAAGTCGGCTACGGACGCATGGGCGATTTCTTCTGGGGCTTCGAAGAGCAAGGCGTGGTGCCGGACATCATCACCATGGCCAAAGGCATGGGGAACGGCCAGCCACTGGGCGCGGTCATCACCCGCCGGGAAATCGCCGAGGCACTCGAGGCCGAGGGTTACTTCTTCTCGTCCGCCGGTGGCAGCCCCGTCAGTTGCCAGGTCGGCATGGCCGTGCTGGATGTGATGGAAGAGGAAAAACTCTGGGAGAACGCCCAGGTCGTTGGCGGCCACTTCAAGCAGCGCCTCGAAGCGTTGATCGATATTCATCCGTTAGTGGGCGCGGTGCACGGTTCCGGTTTCTACCTGGGCGTCGAGTTGATCCGCAACCGCGAAACCCTGGAGCCGGCCACCGAGGAAACCACCGCACTGTGCGATCGCTTACGCGAGCTGGGGATCTTCATGCAGCCGACCGGCGATTACCTGAACATCCTCAAGATCAAGCCGCCGATGGTCACCTCGCGCCAGAGCGTGGATTTCTTCGTGGACATGCTGTCGAAGGTGCTCGCAGAAGGCCTGTAACCACATTCCCTCTGTGGGAGCGAGCTTGCTCGCGATAGCGGTCTTTCAGTCGAAAAATCTGTGACTGGAATGGCCTCATCGCGAGCAAGCTCGCTCCCACAGAGGTGGTGGTGTTAATTCGATTGATATCGGCTTTTTGTTGGTTTTTTTTGTAACTACAGATTGATGGTGCTTTAAAAGCCGATATTTATCGGATATAAAGTGACGCGCTTTCTTTTCTGTCAGGCATCAACGCCACTCCGGAGTCCTGAGTCATGACCACGTTGAACAGCACCCCTCGCGCCGACGGCTTCTACATGCCAGCCGAATGGGCACCCCAAACCCAAACCTGGATGATCTGGCCCGAGCGCCCGGACAACTGGCGCCTGGGTGGCAAGCCGGCACAAGCCGCGCACGTGGCCGTGGCCAAGGCCATCGCCCGTTTCGAACCGGTCACCGTGGCGGTTTCCGCCGGCCAGTACGAAAACGCCCGTGCCCGTCTGGACGTGCCGAATATTCGCGTAGTGGAAATGTCCAGTGACGACGCCTGGGTTCGCGACTCCGGTCCGACGTTCGTCATCAATAACAATGGCGAAGTCCGTGGCGTGAACTGGGACTTCAATGCCTGGGGCGGTTTTGACGGCGGCCTGTATTCGCCGTGGAACCGTGACTCGCAGGTCGGCGGCAAGATCCTCGAGATCGAGCGCAGCCCGCGTTACCGCACCGAAGGCTTCGTACTTGAAGGCGGTTCGATTCACGTCGACGGCGAAGGCACGCTGATCACCACCGAAGAATGCCTGCTCAATCGCAATCGCAACCCGCACCTGAGCCGCGAAGAAATCGAAGCGGTCCTGAGTGCGAACCTGGCTGTGGATAAAATCATCTGGCTGCCGGATGGCTTGTTCAACGACGAAACCGACGGCCATGTGGATAACTTCTGCTGCTACGTGCGTCCGGGTGAAGTGCTGCTGGCCTGGACCGATGATCCGCAGGACCCGAACTACCCGCGCTGCCAGGCGGCGATGAACGTGCTGCAAAGCAGCACCGACGCCAAGGGTCGCCCGTTCACGGTGCACAAAATGCCAATCCCGGGCCCGCTGTTTGCGACCGAGGAAGAATGTGCCGGCGTCGATCCGGTGGACGGTACTCAGGAACGTAACCCGACTGTGCGTCTGGCCGGTTCCTACGTGAACTTCCTGATCGTCAATGGCGGCATCATCGCGCCGTGCTTTGACGACCCGCAGGATGGCCCGGCAAAGGAAATCCTGCAGAACCTGTTCCCACAGCATGAAGTGGTGATGGTGCCTGGTCGCGAACTGTTACTGGGGGGCGGCAATATTCACTGCCTTACCCAGCAGCAACCTGCGCCGCACAAGGAGTGAGTGAGGTTGTAACAGCTTGAGTTGATTGCGAAATTTCTCAAGCGGTAAATCAGCGTCCTGCAACGCACAGAGCCCGCAGCCCTTCAGGGTTGCGGGCTTTTTTGTATCTGCAAGGCCACACTTCAGACACCTTGGCACAGCTCTTGTATCTCTGCTGTTGTAACTCGGGGAGGGGGAGGACTTCGATGTTCTGTCATAAACCTTGGATAAGTTAGCCGCTCACAAACCGGGAGAGAGCGCTGAAATGAACGCCGAAGTGAACGTAGTGAGCGACAAGGCGTTGCATCCCCTGGCCGTAAACAGCGAATCGCTCCAGATTCTGGCGCACTGGTTCAAGTCCAATGGAATGCGTCAGATCAGTGAAACTGATCCGCGCCGGACGATGATCGAGCGTTACCCTGCTGGTTTGTTCAGCGAGGCGGAACTGGATGCGTTGTGGGATGTAATGGAAGGATAAGAAGAACAACAACGGATTGATCAAAAAAAAGCGCTGCCGGGATGGCAGCGCTTTTTTTTGGGCTCAGATTCATACAATCACCACGATCGCCTGTGGGAGCGAGCCTGCTCGCGATGGCGTCCGATCAGCCCGCATTTATATCGACGGACCCACCGCTATCGCGAGCAGGCTCGCTCCCACAGGTGTTGTGACGTCGTACTCAGAAGCTGTAGGTACCCGTCACCACCAGGCTACGCGGTGCCCCCGGCTGGATCTGGAATGCACTGGTCGCCGACGAGTAATACGTCTTGTCGCTGATATTGTTCAGCGCCGCGCGCAGGTCCCAATCCTTCTGGCGGAAGCCTGCCAATGCGTCCCAACGGCCATAACCCGGCAACACGACGGTGTTGAGGTTGTCGGCATAGCGGTCGCCAACCAGGGTCAAACCGGTTTCGGCATACCAGCCCATTTCCGGTTTCCAGGTCAGGAACAGGCTGCCGTTGTGCTTGGCCACGTTGTTGATGCGCTTGCCTTCCAGGCCGTTGTTGTCCTTTTCGATGGTTGCGTCCTGCAGACCCACGCCGCCGCGCACGTACCAGTTGCCGGTAATTCTGCCGGCGGCAGTCAGCTCGATGCCGCGTGAACGTTGCAGCCCGGAGAGCAGGGTAATGGTCGGGTTGTTCGGATCGCTGGTGCGGCGGTTGTAGAGCTCCAGCTCGTAGATGGCCAGCGTGGTGCTCAGGCGGTCATCGAGCCAGTCACTCTTGACCCCGATTTCCTTCTGCCTGGTCAGCTCGGGGCTCAGGTCATTGCTGTTACCGGCCGCGCCCGGAGTGATGCCGATCAAGCCACCACCGACCGGCGAGAACGTCTTGCTCCAGGACGCGTAGAAGGAGTGATTTTGCAGCGGCGTCCAGACCACGCCAACGCGAGGGCTGGTGCTATGGCTGTCACGGTCTTCGGAAATGTTGCGCACCTTGTTGGTCGACTCGATATCGAACGTGTCGTAACGCAGGCCGGCGAGCAACTGCCATTGATCGTTCAGGCGCAGTTGATCCTGCACATACACCGCTCGGCTCTCGACCTCGGTATGGGTGTTGCTCGACACCACCATGCGCCCGGTATGACGCAAATTGCGGTCGGGGGCGTACAGGTCCAGCGCCGGGACCGGGGAGCTGCCCGGCCCGGAAGTGGCGGCGGTGTACAGCAGCGGGTCGCGGCGCTGGCTGCCGATCTCGATGCCGGTGAGCAAGCGGTGCTCCAGGCCGAAGGTATCGAAACCACCTTCCAGCTCGACGTTGTTGTAGACATTGCGGGTGTTCAGGTCCTGCTGCCAGTGCTGGCGCGTGACCTTGTTGGTGGCCGGGACATAACCGCTCAAGTAAGTATTGTCGAAATCGCTGTCGAGCTTGAACACACCCAGGGTCTGGCGCAGTTGCCAGTTGTCGCTCAATTCATAGGTGAGTTTCGAACGCAGGGATTGCGCCTTGTCGTCGATGAAATCGTTTTCACTGCCGTAGGTGGTATCGCGTCCTACGTCGGCCGGGCGACCGTCCACACCGGGGATGCCACGATCCGGCGTGCGGTTGTAGCGGCTGTATTCGTACTGCACCAACCAGTTCAGGTCGGGTGTCAGCTGCCAGCTCATCGAGGGTGCGAACAGCTGCCGATTGCCACTCACGCCATCGCGGAAGCTGTTCTCGTCCATGTTGCCCATGTTCAGGCGCAGGCTGAGGTTCTCGGAAGGATCGGCACTGAGGTCGGCATACAGGCTGCGCAAGTCCTCGCTACCGCCCTGGGCTTCAAGGGTCGAGCGGCGACCGAACTCGGGCAGCTTGCTCACCCGGTTGACGATGCCGCCCTGGCTGCCACGGCCATACAACACGGCGGCAGGGCCTTTCAGGACGTCGATGCGTTCGATGTTGTGCAAGTCGCGCACGTACTGACTGTCGTCGCGGATGCCATCGAGATAGAAGTCGTTGCTGGCGTCGAAACCGCGGATGCGCAGGCTGTCAAAGCGTGTGTCGGCGCCGCTGCTGACGTTGGGGATGCCGCTGAGTGCCGTGCCCAGATCGTTGGTGCCGTAATCCATCACGTTCGAGGTTTTGATCGAGTCGATGGCTTGTGGCACGTAGCGCACCGGCGTGGCGGTCCGGGTCGCCGTGTTGGTTTGTGTCACGCGCGGGTCGTCGGCTTCAGCTTCGGCGCTGATCGATGTCGCAGGCAAGGTGGTCGGTGCAGCGAAGGAAAAACCGGCAGACAACAAGGCAGAGAGCCCAAGGCTGTAGGGCGCAAAGCGAAAAGGGGCAGGCATTGAAGAGCGCATCCGTAGGATTTTTAGGTTGAAACAGGTGGAGGGCGCGAATAGTAATGCTTGTCATTTACTGTCGTTAGCTGTAATTGAGAACTTGTCTCATTTGATTGTTTCGAATTGTTTCTGAGTTGATACAAAGGGTTTTACGCAACCATTCGACCGATTCAAGCAACAGACTGAAAGCTGATCCGGCGTTTTTCCGCGGCTGCGGCGGCACTAATCTGCCGACATCGAATTTTCCTGAATTTCTGTCGGAGCTTTCCCATGATCCTGCATTACATCTACGACCCGTTGTGCGGTTGGTGCTACGGCGCCAAACCACTGGTGCAAGCCGCCCAGGCTGTGCTGCCCGTGCTTGCCCACGGCGGCGGCATGATGACGGGGGCCAATCGGCAAAAGGTTTCGCCACAACTGCGCAGTTACGTCATGCCCCATGACCGGCGTATTGCCGAATACAGCGGGCAGCCGTTCGGTGAAGCTTATTTCGAAGGTTTGCTGCGAGATCACAGCGCCGTGTTCGACTCGGCTCCACCCATCGCTGCGGTGCTGGCTGCCGAGCAAATGGCAGGTCGCGGGCTGGAGTTGCTGGGGCGTTTGCAAAGTGCTCACTACGTAGAAGGGCGCCGCATCGCCGACGAGTCGGTACTGTTTGAACTGGCCCACGATATGGGGTTGGACCCTCAAGCCTTCGAAAGAGCCTTCGGTGCGGCCGACACCGAAGGCCATATCAAGGACAGCCGGGCTTTGCTGGCCAAGGTGGGCGGCCAGGGTTTTCCGACCCTCGTACTTGAACACAATGGCCAATTCACCCTGATCGATATCGGGCCCTGGCTGGGCAAACCCCAGGCCTTTGCGCAGTGGCTGGGTCAGTCGCTGCCGGAGCAGCACTCATCCCATTCCGTAGCAGCCTGTGGTCTCGAAGGCTGCGCCGATTGAATATTCCTGCCGCGTAAAGCAGTTTCTTAGACGTTTTTCGCCTATTTCTAGAAGATTCATGAAATTGACACCTCGTTAAGGGCGCAGCTACGATTCGGCCCAACGCCTGTGGCCGACCGCCACGACTCAAAAACAATAAAAGGCCCGCCGCGAGAAATCGTGGGCGGGCCTTTTTGTTTTCGCCTTGAAATAAGAGCGCAATAGCGCCGTTTCGGCCATTCGACACAGCGCGTATCAACCGCATCAAGGAAAAAACAAAATGTTGAACAAGAGAATCAGCCTGATTGCTCTGGGGATGTTGAGCGCTACACAGGCCATGGCGAACGACCAGGCCGAATCCAAGGGTTTCGTTGAAGACAGCAGCCTCAAAGTGCTGCTGCGCAATGCCTACATCAATCGTGACTTCAAAGACGGCAACCCGGATAAATCCGAGTGGGGCCAAGCGGCCATCGGCACGTTCTCGTCTGGCTTCACCCAAGGCACCGTGGGCGTGGGTGTGGACGCTTTCGGCCTGTACGCATTGAACCTGGAGCGCAGTGAAGACCGTAGCGGCGCGCAAGGCATCGACTTCTTCAAAAAGGGCGACAGCGGCGAGCCGGCGGACGACCTGTCCAAGGGCGGCGCAGCGATCAAGTTCCGCCTGTCCAGCACCACCCTGACCTACGGCGACCAGATGCCGGCCCTGCCGGTGCTGAGCTACGACAACTCGCGCCTGCTGCCGGAAAGCTACACCGGCACACTGATCACCTCCAGGGAGATCAAAGGCCTGCAACTGGACGCCGGTCGCTTCACCGCCGAATCGCGTAAAAGCGCCGAAGGCCGTGACAGCGGTGGCTTGAAGTCGATCAACGTATTGGGCGGTAGCTACCAGTTCACCGAACAATTCAAGGCCGCGCTGTACGCTTCCGACGTCGAAGACGTGCTGAAGAAGCAATACGTGAACGCCAACTACGTGTTCCCGATCGACAAGGATCAGTCCCTGACCCTGGACTTCAACGGCTACCGCACCAAGCTGGACGATTCCTACGTCCGCGAAAACGGTATCACCGGCGACGACAACAAAATCTGGAGCCTGGCGGCCACCTTCGTCACCGGCCCGCACTCGTTCACCCTCGCGCACCAGCGCAGCACCGGCGACAGCAACCTGGGCTACGCCTACGGCGGCTACCAGAAAGACCAGGGTCGCGTCGGCGACGGTGGCAACACCATCTACCTGGCGAACTCCTACTGGTCCGACTTCAACGCCGAAGACGAACGCAGCTGGCAACTGGGCTACGGCCTGGACTTCAGCACCTTCGGTGTACCGGGCCTGAGCTACAACTTCGCCTACGTACGCGGTGACAACATCACCACGTCCACCAGCGAAGGCGGCACCGAGCGCGAGATCTTCAACCAGATCAAATACGTCGTCCAAAGCGGCCCGGCCAAAGACCTCAGCGTGAAACTGCGCAGCTCAGTCCTGCGCGTGTCGCAGAAGTCGAGCGAGTACAACGTCAGCGGCAACGAAGTGCGTGTGTTTGTGGATTATCCGATCAATATCTTTTGATGATGGGTTGCGGTATCGAGGTCTGATCAGAGGCTGAGAAAGAAAAAGCCCCGACTGGTTCGGGGCTTTTTTGTGGGCATAAAAAAGCAACCAATAAGGCTGCTTTTTAAAAGAGGTCTCACCCGGGCGCTGATTTTCAGGTCATCAACGGGGTTCCTAACGCCGACTATCGCCACCTGATGGCAGTCGGTTTCGCGCTCTTGGTTCGATTTTCTGCCAGTGATGGCGCTTACGTCAATCCGTATGGTAACCCGCGCGTTTTGTGTGGACTGCTGGCGTTTAGACTAATTGCGCTTTTGCGTTTGGAGTCCACGAAACTTGATCGAAAAACAAAAAGGCCCCGCTGATTCGTAACTCTGTTCACTTAAGCGCGGTGCTTCAGGCACACCTACTTTTGTGGCGAGGGAGCTTGCTCCCGCTGGGCTGCGTAGCGGCCCCAAAAATGTGACAACAATGCCATTTTTTGTGAGTGCTACGCACTCAAGCGGGAGCAAGCTCCCTCGCCACGGGGTCAGTGTCGGCCGTAAGTGAACAGCATTACCGCTGATTCGGGGCTTTTTTAAACTTGCAGCTCACATCATGGCGCGACATTGCTGACTCGGTTGTTGCATGGTGCATCAAGCACCTTCACAACATCATCGATGATCGCCTTACTCATATCCTGCAAAAAATGCGACGCCCAAGCGTGCCGATCAGTATCGCGAACCATGGCCGCGTCTGTTGCGAGCAGCTTGGCAACGTGGAGTAGATCGGAAGCATGGTAGAGAGCCTGGATAACCGGAACGCCTGCATTGACGCGAAACAGCGGTTCGTTGGCGTGGAAGGAGAAGTGGGTGAGGCCGATGGTTTTCAGATCTTGGGGATTGGTCATTGAACACCTCCGCTGGTTGGGAGGAGTTGAGTATTTGCATGCCTTCGAAGAAGGGCCAGCGTGGTTACAAAGAACGTGAAAACACAGATTTTGGACGAATCAATTTTATACATGGTCTAGCTCCTATCGTTGAGGAACTGCCACGAACCGTCGCCAAACGATTATGGGTGGCAGCTGTGCGCAGGTTGGCGAACCGGGACAATAGGAACCCGGCAGACCCGAAGGTCTCCCGCGCACAGCCGCCATAACGGAAAAATACGAGCGAAAAAAAACGCCAGCAATCGTTATGGTGGCGCCTGTGCGCCTATTGTTTGGGTCGGGTCGCCAAACCCGGTCGCTGATTTTGCAGCGATGTGGGCAGCCTAGCGTGGGGCAGGGCGATTCGCAACCTACGATCCTGGCCAACGGGGCTTATTCATTAATTACACTGGGTAACGAATGAAGTTCCCGCCCCCACCTTTATCCCCTCCCGCCAACCCCATACATTCATCTCCAGCGCCTCTCCCATCATCCCGACGGGAAGGTTACTGGAGTTGCCCTCATGCCTTTCGTAACCGTACGCATCACCCGCGATGGCGTTACCACTGAGCAGAAAGCTCAGGTGATCGCCGAAATCACTGAAACACTGGAACGCGTCCTCAACAAGCGCCCTGACCTGACCCACATCGTGATCGAGGAAGTCGACACCGATAACTGGGGTTACGCCGGAATCACCACCACCCAGTACCGCAAGCAACTGGCCGAGGCGGAGGGCAAGTCATGACGTCCTCCGTCACCATCGATTTCATCTCCGATGTGGTGTGCCCCTGGTGCGCGCTGGGGGCGACGGCGCTGGAGCAGGCGATCGAGAACGTGGCCGGGGAAGTCTCGGTCGAGCTGACCTACAAGCCGTTCGAGTTGAACCCGAACATGCCGGCCGAAGGTGAGCCAGCGGTCGAGCACCTGATGCACAAATACGGGCGCACTGCTGAAGACGTCGCCGCCGGCAAGGCCATGCAGATCGCTCGCGGCGAGGCCATCGGCTTCAAGTTCGATCTGGAGAAGCGCACGCATTTCTACAACACCTTCGATGCACACCGCTTGTTGCTGTGGGCGTTGCAGGAAGGGCGGCAAGTCGAGCTGAAGAAGGTGCTGCTGCGGGGCTATTTCAGTGAAGGCCAGAACCCGAGCGATCACCAGGCACTGGTGAGTCTGGCGACTGAAGCGGGGCTGGACGGGGCCACTGCACAAGAGGTGCTGGCGTCCGGTGCGTTCGCCGCTGAGGTGCGGGAGCTTGAAGCGTACTACCAGCAGCGCGGCATCAACTCGGTCCCGGCCATGGTGCTGAACGGTCGCCACCTAGTGTCCGGTTCGCAATCGGTCGAGTACTACGAACAGATGTTGAGAGAAATGGCCAAGGCACCGGCCGACGCCTGATTACAGATTTTCTACCCCACTTTTAATTGTCAGAGGTCTTCATCATGAGCATTTCGAAAAAAGTCATCGTCATCACCGGCGCATCCCAAGGTCTCGGCGACGGTATGGTCAAAGCCTTTCGTGAACTCGGTTACCGGATCGTCGCCACTTCGCGTTCGATCAAGCCGTCCACCGATCCGGACATTCTCACCGTGGCCGGTGACATCGGTGAACCGGAAACTGCCCGGCGCGTCATCCGTGAAGCGATGTCCCGTTTCGGTCGCATCGATACCCTGGTCAACAACGCCGGGATCTTCATCGCCAAGCCGTTCACCGCGTACACCGCAGAAGACTACGCCAATGTGTTGTCGGTGAACGTCAATGGCTTCTTCTATATCACCCAACTCGCCATCGCCGAGATGGAAAAGCAAGGCAGCGGCCATGTCGTCAACATCACCACCAGCCTGGTGGACCACGCCATCGACGGTGTGCCATCGGTCTTGGCTTCGCTGACCAAGGGCGGCCTCAACGCGGCCACCAAATCCCTGGCCATCGAATACGCCAAGCGCGGGATCCGGGTGAACGCGGTCAGCCCGGGCATCATCAAGACGCCGATGCACGGCGCAGAAACCCATGAAGCACTGGGCAACCTGCACCCGGTCGGGCACATGGGCGAGGTCGATGATATTGCGCAAGCGGTCGTGTATCTGGATGGCGCCAAGTTCGTGACCGGCGAAATCCTGCACGTGGACGGTGGTCAGAGCGCGGGTCACTGACAGCGCTTTTTCAAACCCCGGAAACAACAAAGCCCCTGCATTTCTGCAGGGGCTTTGTTTTGTATGGTGCCGGCACCAGGAATCGAACCCGGGACCTACTGATTACAAGTCCGCATTACGACACGTCTAATACGCGATCTCCCAGAAAATCAAACCTCTTCTATGCATATTTAGCATTATGTGTGCCGAATATAACTCTGTGCTGTGGACGGTATGTGGACGTTATTTTTATGTTTGGCATGGCTTTGGGTCATTGGGTGAGGTCCATCCATTACTAGCCAGAATTGTTTTGAAAAAAATCGGATTCGGTGCATGGGAGCAAGGGTTTATTTGCGCGTGATAGCGTGACATCGGTCCGGTTTCCCGGAGTTCTTGTTGGTTCTCACTGCGATTGATGGGTTTTTAAATGAAGAAAATCATAGCTTTGGTTTCTGTCTGTCTGGTCTTGTTGGGGTGTGGTGGAGACAGAGGTGAAAAGGTCAGCGTCGATAAGGTGCAATTGGTGAGTGCTCTTGGTTTCGCTGTTAACAATCAACCAGGGCTGTCTTTGTACGCAGGCCCAAACGAGTCAAATTATTTTGACATCAGTTTGCGTCACTCAGATTTTAAGGAAGGCTACTCCGTCAACGAGGAAGGGCACTCAAATCAGAATATAAACCTGAGTGCCACTTGGGACGGGAAGCACTTCGTTCAATCGTCAAAGCATCCTACTTCGATGAATTTCACTGTACTTTCAATTACTCCGACTGAGGCTGTTGTTGAGGTTGGCGGTACTCTTGTAAGCGTTAGTGGCGACTCGGAAAAATATCTGACGTTGGAAAAGTCAGTGCTGAAAATTCAAGGCGAGAGCTTCGAAAAACTGGCTTTGAATCAGTGATGAAAGAAAGCCTGCTCATTGCGTCAGGCTTTTTTTTGGGGTGGTGGTAGTGAATATTTTTCCGCCAGTGTGAAGAAAGTTTAAATTTAGAGTTGCTCGTACAAGCGGATGTAGCTATGTAGTCGATTTAAAGTCTGTTTTGTTCATTGGAGTTTAGTTTGATGCCGGAGTATATGTATAGGTTTCGACCTGTTGGAAGGCTTTTGGGGGATGATGATAACGAGGGGGAGCTCGATGGGCACTATATATATTTTGCCTCTCCTCAGCAGTTGAATGATCCAATGGAGGGGTATAGTGAGATTTTTTGGTCGGGTGACAGTGTTGTTTGGAAAAACTTGTTTAAGCACTATTTGCATTGCTTGATTTGTCGTATTGGGCAGTTGGTTTTGTTTCGGCTGTCAGACTGCGAATTTCCAATGCGTCACAGTTTGTCAGATTCTCCAGATAAAATTCAAAAAATTGTAACTGAGGTTTATCTTGAATTTATTTCACAAGAGCAAGTGCGAAGGCATATTGACTTGTTGAGTTTCGGCGGGCGGAAGGTTGGGCGCTCGGAATTGCAATGTCATTTGCAACTATTGCATACATATTCTCTTTGTGTTGTTGGCAAGAATCTCAAGCGTTATTCCTTACTGCCAGAAAGCTGGGAGGACGCATGCTCTGAGGATGTTGCACTGGGGATTTCAAGAAATTTTCTTACGCTCTTGGAGGAGGCACTGTACCAACCCGAGCAATTAATGGTTGATGCGATAGGTGAAGTTTCTCGATTGAAACTAAGTCAAGAGATTTTTCGGCTTAAGCGCGCGGACTGGAAAAATAATAAAGATAGTGCTTGGTTTAAAGTTGGGGTTGAGTTTCCCGAAGAGTATTGCAAAAATCTGGGTGAGCTCAATTTTGATAGTTGGTATGTGGCATGCTTTATGTCGGAATGTACTGACTCATCTATATGGGCTGCTTATGGCGGTAATCATAGTGATGTTTGCTTGAAGTTTAAAGCAGCAGGGGAGGCAGGTAAAAGGAGTATTGAGTTAAAAACAATAGTTGGTTGGGGGCCTGATGGTGATCGTTGGGCATATTCTAATTTCCTTTTCCAACGAGTTAATTATAAAAATAATTTTGCCGAGCTTGATTTTTTTCGTTCTATTGGCACGCTTCCAATGCCGGAGCTTTACAGGAATTGGTATGTGGATGAGCAGGGAGCTATAAGTGTATGCTCTGAATCAATCAGAGATAATGAGGACCATTGGAGGGCAGAGTATTGGAAAAAGTATTCTGAATGTTTAACTGTAAAAATGGAGGATTGGAATAAAGAGAATGAATATCGTGTGGTTTTTGGTTCAAGTCTTTTTGATTTGACCTCGCCGGAGACTAGAAAAATTCAGTATCAGTTTGAATCTCTAGAGGGGGTGATTTTTGGAATGAAAACGACATTTGAAGATAAGATGAGAATTATGGAAAAACTTAAGGTGTTGTGTGTTAAATATGGGCGCTCAAAATTTTCTTTTTATCAAGCTCAATACGACGCGGCGGGTCGAAAAATTAGAATATATAAAATAATGGATGATGTTTTAAGTGTTTAGTTTTTGTTCTTGAAGGTTAGGTTTGCTTTTTTCTTACTTGCGACTTGGTAATTTAAAATATTTACTTAATGCTGTGTTGCAGATTTGTTGGGAAGTACACTTAGGCGTTCATCGGCATCGTTAGGAGGCGGAGCGGGATGCCCGGTTATTGTGCCAGATTTCAGGGCGATGCTGGTTGGGCAGTAGCGCCCCCTTCTAATCGTGTGAAGGAAATTGAAAACCTGAAATGCCTACCCGAAACGCCTGTACCCCATGCGCTGCAACGGTTCCAACCACACCCTGTATGTTCTCTTGGTTATACAGCCCTCTCTTGAAAATCTCGCGTGCAGATTTGGAAAACACACCATTTGCTGCGTTTTCCTATTTTTCACCGCTCTAGCCCGGGCCTCTCCACTTTTCACCCTCTGCACAGTGCCCAGCGTGTGGTGTGCAATTTCTTTTCAAACAACTGTAAAACCTTTCACAAATTGAAAAACGCATAAACACGCCAAGGCCCGCAACCAGCCTGGGCTGGCGGGGTGTTTTCATCACACAAAAGTTTTCAAAAAATTTTCATACGGGGTCCGTCGGCGGGAGGGGGAAAAGTGCGTTTCTCCCCTCGCTTTTCTAGGGACGAGGATTTTTTGATATGCAGTAGTTTTTGCCGCCATGCAGGTGTTTGTCGTAGCATCTGCGAGCAGCTGCCGTCCGCTGCGGACAGCGACGAGAGGGTGTAACAATGATTGATGAGAAAGGCTGTATCACGCTGTTGATTGGCGCGTTGAAGGAAGGGAGAACAGCTGAAGAACGTGCTGCTGCTGCACGCGGCCTTGGATTTGCGGGAGGCGATGAAGCTGTCTCAGCTTTGAAAAGCACTTTGGCTGATGGCCGGACATCGGAAGAGCGTTCCGCCGCTGCGGAGGCGCTGGGACGAGCGTTGGCCAACAGCCGCCAATAATCGCGCAAACGTCAGAACTACCCTTAGCCCCTGCGCTGCCTCAGTTGCGGGGGTTTTTCTTATCCGCGTAGATACCCGCCCTCAGAAACAAAAAAGCCCCGCCAAGTGTGGCGGGGCTTTTTGGCTGGCGGAGAGTCAAACCTTCAGAGGTTTCTTTTCCCATTTCAGTGCCAGCTTTTCGAAATCCTTGTAGAACGTCTGCTTGCCTGTCTGGTGTCGGACTGCATCAATAAAAGGCTTGGCCTTTCGGTACAAATTAACAACATTCGTTCGATTTGCCTGGCGAAGCATTTCTTCGTGGTAGATCCCTTCGTTGATGCCAACGCAGATCCGCTCCCAGTGGTTCAAGACGTATTTCACTGCCCGGGCTTCATCACCATCGGCCATGTCAGGCTTGAGCAAATCTTTAATTGACCCAGCAGGGTCGTGCATTGTCGCCACCATCTCGTTGCCCAACCGCAACTGTTCATCCATACGGCAACCAAACATCAGATCAGCCGTTTGTTTCTTCTTCGCAGTGGACTGCACTTTTATAACCGAAATGATGGCAACCAGGACGCCGGTCATGAGCAGCAAATTTCTAAAGGCTTCAGACGCGAGCTGTGAGGTAACCGACGTGCAAATGTCCATTTCTTTGATTTACCCATAAAAAATGGAGACCGATGGTCTCCATTTGGAAGCTGTAAGTGGCGGTTTAGAAGCCTTCGTATTCTTCATAGGCTTGTACGGACAATACATTCATATTCATCCCTCTCTCTCTGATTTTTAGCGAATTCGCTAATTCGAGTGCGCTTTATATAGTACCGCCTCCACACGGGTCAACAGGCCATCCTGTATTCACTGCTGGGGTTTGCTGGGTTCCCCCAAGCCCGGTATCCATATAGTAGACGGGTTTCAAGGGATTTCGTTCCCGGTTTTCCGCAGCAGACCAGCGGTGCTGTGGGGGGATGTTGGAGACTATTGTTTGACGATTACCCACTCCTCTTGGGTAGCGAATGGAAGGGGCGGACCCAGAGGAAAAGCACTTCGACTTCAAGCGGTGATGGGTTTTAACTGCTCCCCCAACGCAGTGGCTTTCAACGCGTTCTCAGTGAATACCGACGTATCGACAGGGCTGGGCGATGGTCCGGGTACATGAGTGTGACCGGCAAGGTGAGTATTCATTGCTTCGACCAGGTCGAGCAGATCGCACAGGATCTGCAACGCGTTCACACCCTCGGAACCCAACCAGGTCTTGGCCGCCACGCTGCGCCGTAGACCGGCAATCTTTTCCTGCATATCACCACCGACCGTGGCGTTGAGCTTCTGCCCCACTACCAGATTGAGGTCGCGCCCGGTGGCCTGGTGCAGATCATCCACCGCCGCCAGGCTTGCCGATCCGCCCGACAGCAGCTTGAGCGCACCCAGGGCTTCAATCGACTTGATACCCCCCACCGACTCGCGGCTGTGGTCCTCGATGTCGAGAGTGCTGCTTTGATAGCGCTCGGTGTTGGCCAGGGCCTCCACGCTGCGCTCGCTGGAGTGATCGCTGATCTTGGCGTCCGTGAGCCGCGACCAGTTGCCGTCCGCGTCCACACGCTGCTGTACGGGCTCGCTGTGCTGCCAGACCTGATCGCCCTTCGGCACTTTGGGTAGACTCAAACCCTGGGGCAGGATGGCCAGCACAAAGGGTTTGTGTGGCAGGCCGTAGGCGAAGGACACCACGACCATGGTGCCCTCCTCGGGAAAGGCAAAAAAGCCCATGGCCTCGCCGCCGATTGGCAACGGTAACGGCACACCCGGCAGTTGTGGGATCTGCGGATCTGGCTCGCCATCGGGGCCGAGTACTTCAAGGTCAACAGCAACGCGGGGCCTGAAGTCGTCGCACAGGCCGGCGTCTGCCGGCGGATCGGGGATGCCCACCACCCGTGCAAAGCGTGGCAGGTGGTAGCCACCGGTGAGTTCCGGGTACTGGCGGTCAACGACGCGCCGGATTACTTCTTCCATTTGATCGCCATCTGGCTGCCGGTGAGGGTCACCGAGGTGATGCGCTCGCCCTGGTTGATCGAGGCGCCGGGGCGCAACCCGGGCAAGGCGGCAATGGTTGCGCTCTGGTTGCTGTAGTAGCTGTCGAACAGCGCGATGGGCAATTGCAGCGGCGGACGCTCGCCCCAAAAACTGTCGGCCCAGCTGCCGACGTAGATCTCGCCATCGCCCTGCTGTTGCCACATGTAGTCGGCGATGCCGAACACTTTGCCCAGGCTCTCCACCGCCTGAAAGCCGCTGGCCAGGTTGAAGAAAAAAGCGGTCTTGGTCTGCGCATAGGGTTGTGCCGGCACACGGAAACTCAGTCCGTTACGTTCGCTGATCGCCCCCAGCACGCTGCGCAAATCGACGTGACGCAAGGTCAGGGGCAACGGGATCTCCAGCGCTGCCGACAGCTCGCGGCAGAGCAGCACCTGTTCCTGGCTGTTGGCCGCCGTGCAGCGCTCCACGTAACCGAGGAAGTGCCGTTGCAAGGGTGACTCGTTGTAGCCGATGTCGAGCGTGACCAGGCCCCTCACGGATGCGGCGGCGCTGATAGTGAAGCTCGCCCGGCCAGGGGCGTGCAGATCCAGACGCGTCTCATCCTGACATAGGGGAAAAACCACCCCGTCGACGGTCAACACTTTGTGCAGGTTCATGGCGCGGGGTCTTTGGGTTTGAGATAGTCGTCGATGCCTTTCAGCACTTTTTCAAAGCCACTCAACTCAGTCACCACCGGTTGGCCATTGGCATCGACCGCCGGTTCACCAGGTGCAGTCTGCTTGTTCACCGGATTGGTGCCGCTGCGTTGCTCCACCCGTTCCGGTACCGACAATTGTTCACTGAGGCTGAATTGCACCTGCCAGGCGCGCAGGCTGCCGTCCTCGCTGACACTGACGTTCTCGTTGAACTGGACCTGACGGATGCCGAAGGCCAAGGCCGTGTTGTTGACGATCCGATAGAGCTTGGGCTGGCCACCGCCGGCGGTGGCCTCCACCAGGCGCATGAGGCTCTGCAACTGGGCGACATCGCGAAACGGAATGGTGAGCGACACGGTCAGCGTCTTGGGCTTGAAGCCCTTGTGTGCCTTGGTGGTGTTACTGGTCTGTCCGGACATGTCGCCACTTTCAATGCGCAGGTTGGCTGTGACCTTGAGTCCTTTACCTCGGATGCGTTCGCCGTCCAGGAGTAGTGTCATAACCCGACCAACTCCTTTACAAAACTCAGGCTCTCTTCACTGCCCAGCAGCAACAGACCGGCGCACAGCACCCACTCGTAACCGGGCGGCGTCCCTTCCAACAGTTGCCGGCGTAACTCGGTGACATTCCCTGGGCCGATCTGCCGAACCTGCATAGTGGTGTCAGGTAGAGCGTTGGCCAACGAGTTCTGCAAGTCGGTCAAGCCTTGATCGCGTGCGGCCTGCTGGGCAGCCTTGCGGGTAGCCAGCGCGCCCAGATCGGCGAGCGGTGAGCTGTCGGCGGCGTAGCTCTCAAACATGGCCAGTTGGCCGTTCAGTGATTGCTGGGCTGCTTGGGTGATGGTGCAGCGCTCCAGCGGTAGGGTGCCCCAGCCCGGTCCGGACGTGGCACTGGGCAGCGTCCATTTCTCGACTTCAAGGCGCGCCAGGTGCAAAGCCCGACGTTCGGTGCGCACCAGGTCAGGCGTGGGCAACAGTGCGTTGAAACGCGCCAGGGTCGCGGCGAACTGATCGTATCGAGTCGACAGGAATAAGATGCACAGGGCGAACTGATCGGCGCCGGCGGGCCGGTTTGGGTCGACGTCGATCAGCTTGGCGGCGAGCTGCTCGAGCAGATTCGGCGCCGAGAGAAAACGCTGGTAGCCGGTCCCTTGCCCCATGCCACTTTGGAACGGGGTCACGGTGAGGCAAGCCGGTGGGGTGCCCAGTTGATCGGCCATCGCGGCCTGGCCCAGTGCAATGGCCGCTTCAGCGGCGGCAGCGACAGGCCCGGGATTGGTGGTGGCGGTCATGCCAGCCAGGCGCAGCTCAGTACTGGCGATCTCGGCGCTGGCCAGCGCTTTGGCCGCGTCCAGACCGGCCACCCAGTCGGTAGCCTGACTGGGCCAGCGCATGGTCACCGGGGCCCAGTTCATGGCGACTCGCTTTCGGTAACCCAGGCGACGTTTTCAAGGGCGAGCTGGTCGCCCTCGGCCAGCGCCTGGTCGAGCTGCTGCTTCAACTCATTGGCGTATTGCAGGTGGTTCATCTTGAACACGGTGAAGTCGGCACCGACCTGGTGTAACTGCTCCACGGTGTGCAGGTGAAAATCCTTGCGGCCCTGATCGTCGCGGCAGCCAAAGGGCGAGTCGTGATTGGCGAGTATCACGCCAGCCAGGTTCAACTGATCGTCGAGCTGGCTGCTGTACTGGTGCGGCTCGCCCAGCGCGGCAGACCCGAAGCCCGCGGTGATGGCTACTTCACAGGCCCGATTGACGGCGTGAGTCTGGGCTTCGTGCAGCAGCTCCAGGTCACAGGCCCAGGCATTACCATCCCAGTAGTGCTGGGGGGTGGGACGCCGCAGCAATGTCAGGTGTTCGGGCAGCTCGCCCAGCTCGGTGTGTTCCGTTGCCAGGCCGTTGTGCGTGCGGTACACGGTGCCGCGATGGTCCACGGTGGTGACCCATGCCGAACCGTTCCAGGTGAAGACGTGACCTTCTGGCGCCGGCAGTTCGGGCGCGTCCAATGTTTGCCCCGGGGCGAGTGTGCAACCTTGGCTGACATGCACGGTGTCCGTGCCCTGGTACTCGCCATTACGACCACTGAACAAGTTGACGAACACCCGGGCGTCCTGATTGGCGTAGCCGTCGACCAATCGGAATGGCGGAATGCGCTTAGTTTTCACTTTTGGGGATTTCATCAAAGGGCCCTGCAGATGTAGTTGAAGGCGACGCTGCGTGGCCGGGTTTCGGCCCCGCCAGTGGACCCCGTCACGGAAGTTCCATAGGTCGGAGCGGCCACACCACCGCCGTCGAGAATGTTGTTGCCCGCGCCGACTGTAGACAATGTGTGGGTGTGATCCTTGAGCATGTCGGGGGCCCAGCTCAAGATCGCGCGATCTGTATCGATGGCCCGTCCGTTGTCCCAGCCTCGAATAAATTCACCCCGCAGGTCGGGCAACACTAGCGTGGGATACAGTTGGGCCAATGCCGGATAGAGCGCGCTGCTGAAGCCCTGACCGGCCATCAACAAATGCCCTGGGGGCGGCAGAGCGACGGGCCACGGGATGGGGCAACCGATAAGGGCGAAGTCGCTCTGGACGAGACTGTTGCTGTCCAAACGTTTGACCATCGGCTGCCAGACACCCGACGCAAGACTTCGCCAGTATTCGGGCGGATTGCCAGGACCAAAAAACTCCTGGTAAACATCAACGCCGGAATTGATAACCGAGACCCGCACCCAGCCGTGATAGTCCGCCACGGGACCATTGATGCCGTTATTGACGTAATACAGCGCCGAGGTATGGGTCAGACCATCCAGATCGATGCCGTCGGCATAAATAGCCCTCCCGCCAAGACCAAAGGCCCCGACCATCATGACCCTGCCCGGTGTCTCATCATCCAGAACCGCTTGTACATCGTGATAGGCCGCCGTACCCAGGGCGTCCACTTCAGTGTCGATACTGGACTTCACTGCCCACAAGGCGGCGGTGGTGGCCAGGATCTCGCTGCTGTTCGACGCAGGGTCGTCACTTATGGCGTTGGGCAGGTTGCCCAGTCCGACATCGTCTTTGGTGGTGCTGCGTGCACGCAAATCCGGGTAATCCCCTTTACGTGCTGCCACGTGCTGGATCAATGGCCCGTCGATGGGCTCGACGGTGTCGCGCAAGTCGATGACGTTGGAGGCACTGGTGGCGGTGGCCACTGGCACCAGGTAGTGCAATGCGCCATCGGTGTCGGTAAAGTCCACCAGATCGTCACCGTAGCGCACCGCCAACATGACTTTGGTTTCATTGAGGTAGCGGCGCAGTGAGATGTCGTACCACACGGTCCAGGGGAAAGCAGGCGGTGCGATGGAAGAGGCGCCATTCTTGACGCACAGACCTTCAATGTAGGCCGTACCCGGTTGAATCCGCCACGAGCCACTTTGGTTAAACACTCGCAGGCCATCACCGAAGTAACAGGCACGACCGAACCAATCCCGATTAGTCAGGCGCTCGCGCTCATCAATGCCGAACATGCGCACGGTGTAATCGAACTGCCAGGTCCGGGCGTCGATGGTCAGGTTGGTAATTGACTGCGCGCCGTCAAACACCAGGAGGATGTTGCGCGTGATGTTGTTGCCGGTCTGGCGGTTGGGGATGTTCTTGCGCTTCTGCTGCGGGGGCGCATACACCACGGCCAGCAGCACCCCTTCGGCGGTTTCCAGGCCGATCCAGTTGAAGTCCCAATCACCTATGTTCGAGCCGATCATGGCGCTGTAAACAATCTGGTTGGGATTGACGTAGCCCGACTGAGCCGGATTGATTGGCTCCTCGTACACCACCTGGTCAGCTGGTGGCTTGGGGGCGCGGCGATCCACCGGTAGATCTGGGTTCAGGCCTGGCACCAGGGCAAAGATGAACTTGCTCACGACCAGGGTTTCCTGATCAGCGGTTTTCTGTGCAATCAGGGTTTCGCCGGCGATGGTTATAGCGGCCATGTTTCGTCCTCCGTGCTGGCGACAAACGTCTGTTGATCGTCGTTAAAGTCCACCGCGTACACCCGCAGGTTATCCAGTGGGTTGATGGTTAAAAAATCGTAGCGGCGGCAGGTGCGACCGTAGTGGCGGATCAGTTCGCGCAGCAGCTCGGGATGCTGGGAGCTTTGCGCATCACTGACCTGGACAAACACCACGTCCCAATCGCGACCGTCCACACGCTCTTGGATTTCGACGACACCGACGCCGAGTCGCACCAGGATCTTTTTCAGGCCCTCGGTGCTACCGGCATCGACTGCGTTGACGAAGGCGTACTTCACGCGCAGGCGGTACAGCGCCTCCGGTTCGCCGGGAAAACGGGTGATGTCGCGTTGCCAGGCGAGCAGGTCAAGCAACTGCAAGTGGCAGACATCGGGGTCCATCTGCAACAGGGGCCAGGTCAACCAGCCTTCAACTTTCCCCCACCAGGCTTGCGCGGCAGCGGTGAGCTTGGCCAGCTCCGGGCCATCCAGCCAGAAGGGCAATTTGAGCTTAAACACCGGGCACCACCTGGAGCATCTGGATGCGAGGGATGTTCAGCGCGGACTCAATGTCGTAGTTGTCGAAGCGCAACGACTCGATCTGAAGGAACTGTTGGTGCAGCTCTTCGCCCAGACGGCTGAAGGAAAACCGCGACTGGGGGTAAGTCAGCGTCGGCTGGTAGTCACTTTGTGTGCTGTCGCGAAAGGCGGCGCGGATGAACAAGGCGATGTTGGCGTACAGGTCGTCGAGCTGCGCGGTGGTCAGGTTGAGGATTGGCCACACGGTCAGCTGGATGTCGTGGAAGGTTTCCGGCATGGCCATCACCAGCATGTCGTCGCCGTGCCCGTGGTGCCCGCCGTCACGGATGAAGGCGTTGATCTCGTCCAGGTAGCTGTCTGCCGGCACGTTGGCTTCGAACAGCACAAAGGCATTGGCGCTGCCGGGGCCACGCGGGGCGTCGTGTTCGAAGTACACCCCATCCGGGCGCACGCCCGGGAAGGTAGTAATCAGCGCCCGATAGACCGCGTCGGTGTTCCATTGGTTGATCGCCGAATACTGGTTGCGGGTGCGCAGGCGCAGGTCGTCGTCCGATTCTTTGTCCGAGCCTGGCACGGTCAGCCAGTCGTCCAGGTTCACCACGCTGACGATGCCTGGCACCGGTACCGGCAGGATCGCGTAGTAACCCGGGGCGAGGTTGTAGCCGCTGCCCGCCTCGGCAGCGATTACCGGAATCAGCAGCTGCGGCAGGCCATCGGTGAAGCTGCCCGGGGCGGTTGTCAGCAGTTCATAGGTGTGGCCGTTGATCGCGCCGGACTGCACCCGCGTGCCCGCCGGCACTTCGAGTTCACCCACCGGCACCAGTCGGGTGAACAGCAGCACGCCCTCGGCCTTGGTTTCGCCTTTCGGTTCGACCTGCACGGCCCACGCGAGCATTCCCAGATAGCCGTCGACGGCGGTTTTGACAAACGTGTTGGGCAGAGTGACATCCGCCATATAGTCGACCATCCACATCACCGGCTTGGTCACGATCGCCGTGACCACCCGCCAGAACGGCGACCAGGCGCTGGTGTTGCTCAGACGGCTGCCTTGATCCTGGACCTCTTGTTCCCAACTGCTTTGCAGCTCGGGCTGGGTGGTCGGGATGCCAGCGTCCTTTAACGCCTGGCGAAAATCTACGTCACTCAAAAGGCACCTCGATGTTGCCGAACTTCATGGTGGTGGCGGTAATCAGGTATTGGCCGTGCCCGGGCAGGCTGATGTGCGCGGTGCCAGGCACCAGGCGCTCGTCGGCCTCGACCATCAGCTCCAGTTGCTGGATGCAATCGCGCTGGCGCAGGGTGTCGCGCTCGGCGATCAGGGTCACCAGTAGCCCGCTTTCGCGGATCATGTGCGCGATGTCCTGGGCAATGCTGGCCCGGTCCTCGATCTCCACCGGTTGGTTGGAGGGATCGAGCACCAGGTCATTGTTGGCAATCAACAGGTCGACGTAGTCACTCATCCGGCGGCCATCCCGATCATGTTTTCCAGTTCGTGCTGCGTCATCGGTTGGCCGGTGTTGATCTCCATCCGCTCGATGTGCGTGCCTTTGTTCTGGTTGCTGGTGTTCTGGAACGACTGCATCAGGCCACCGGGTGGGACTTCGCCTGGACGGCTCGGTGACAGGCTGGGCATGGCATCGTTGATGGTCTGCTGGGCCTTGCTCGCCATGCTGGCCTGCTCGGCGGCGTTCATGGCTTCGGGGGCACCAGGTGCGTTGCCGCCGAAGCGGGTCTCGATGTTGACGCCGGGGATCTTGTTCAGCAGCTCGATAAAGTCATTGGCGGCGGTCTTCAAGATGTCGAACACCGACAGGTTGCTCCACGCCTCGGTGAACTTGTTCCAGGCATCAGACGCCATGGTGGGGATCGAGGCGAACCAGTCGCTGAGCATTTGGAACTGGTCGCTGAGCCATTTGAACGCCTCACTGTTGAGCAGCGCAGCCGTCCACTGATCCCAAAAGTAGATCGCGGCAATGACCAGGGCGACCAGCAGCACGATGCCCCCCACGATCAACAGAATGGGGTTAGCCCACATGGCAGCATTGACCAACCAGATCGCGGCCTGCCAGAGCTTCATCGCCACGGTGACGATGCCCAGCCCAACACCCATGACCAGCAGCAAGGCGCCATAAAGAACGATGGCGACCACATTGGACATGACCGCCGCTTTGCTCATCAGCCAGGCGAAACGAAGGGCTTTCTGAATGATCAGGTAGGCGGCGATTGCCGTACGAGATAGGCCCATGACAAAGGTGAACAGCGATAACGCTGCCACCAGGCCAATCACGCCCAGCGTGACCATCCCCACGGCCTTGGCCAGGTGCGGAAACTTGGTCGTCCAGCTTTGCAGCTTGGCCCCGCCTTCGGTGAAGTACTGAAGCAAGGGGACCAGTGCCGGTCCGATCAGTTGGCCGAAAGAGATACGCACGACCTCGATCATGCTTGCGAACTGGGCCCACGGGTCGACCATGGCCTGGGCCATGGTCTCGGCCTGCTCCATACCCTTGACCTTGCCGAGCTGATCCATGCTGTTGGCTAGCCCGTCGGTGTCGGCCATCAGCAGCTTGATCATGCCCACTGCTTCGTCCGAGCCGAACGCTTTTTTCAGCGCGTCAGACTCTGTCACGTCGAGGGTGTCACCGAACTTGCCCTTGATTTTGTCGAGGATGTCCAGCATGGGCAGCATCGCGCCCTGGCTGTCGGTGAAGTTCAACCCGAGCTTCTTCTGGGCACCACCAACACCAGACAAAAAGGATTTGTACTTGGTGCCGGCTTCGCCACCACTCATGGTGGCTTGTAGTGTGCCGAGGATGGCCATCTGTTCCGTGAGGCCGATGCCTGCGGCCGTGGCGTTCGCACCGACGCCGGTGAAGGCGTCCGCCATGCCTTGGCCGGTGGTCTTGAACATCTGCACGGCGCTTGCGGTTTGGCCTGCCAGGTTCTCGACCCATTCGCCTTTGCCCATGGCATCGGCCTGCCCTTTGAAAATGCCGTACATGGTGCCGACGTAGCTGGTCACGGTAGCGGCGTCGGCCTTGGTCGCCTTGGCCAGTACGTTGGACGCATTGGTAAAGGTGGCCAACTGTTCGCTGGTGAGCCCACCAATGGCGCTCTGGATGTCGTAGGCTGAGCGCACGAACGCCTGGGCGTTCTCCCCGTAGTTGATCGCGAACTGCAACGATTTCTGGTTGAGCAGATCCAGACCGTCGGCTGCCACGCCGAGGGACTTCACTTCGCCCAGGGCGCGCTGCTGGTCGATGGCCGGCCCCATGGCCGCCTGAAGTGCGTAGCCGGTGCCAACCAGCCCCGCCATGCCCACGCCCATTTGCTTCATGCCCGAGGTGCCGAGGGTGGCCAACTCACTGAAACTGGAGTTCACATTACCCAAGGGACCGGTGACCTTGTCAGTCAGCGACAAAATGAAGTTCAGTGCGGCGCTGTTACCGGCCATGTTCAGCCCTCAACCGTTTGAGCACTGATCGCGGCGAGACGCTGCAGCGTTGTCTGGCAGTTTGGTTCGAGCATTTCAGAGCCCAGCCAGCCGTAGCCCTCCAGCTCGGCGGCCACCAGGGTGGTGCCGGAGCCAGCAAAGGGGTCAAGAACCACGCCACCACGACTGCAAATTTTCACCACCTGGCGCATCAGTGCGGTGGGCTTGCCGGTCATGTGGAACTTGTCCGCCTGGCGCACCGGCTCGCGAAACACACCCGGTAGTACCGGCGCAGCACGGTCTAAAGGCATCGCGCCTTTGCTGCCCCACACCAGGTACTCCGCTTGGTTACGGAATCGACCGCACTGGGGGCGGACCCCTTCGGTTTTGTCCCAAACCGTGATGCCGCGCCAGGTGTACCCCGCCGCCTGTAGCGCATCGGTGGTCAGCGGCAGTTGGCGCCAGTCCGTGAACAAACACACCACCGCGCCAGGCTTCAGGACGCGGAATGCCTCAGACAGCCACATCACGCACCAGTGAAGGTGGGAGCGCTGATCACGATGATCGCCAACAAAGTCAGCGTGAAGCCCGCTGTGGATGTACTTTTGTGAGGGGGCCATCTGACGCGCACCGGTATGCAATCCACCGCTGGAGTACGGCGGATCCGTAATCAGTGCGTCGACGGATTCATCTGCAAGTCCCGCCAGAAAGCGCAGGCAGTCACCGTGGAACAGTTGGTTGTTCGTCATCTAGCGGTCCTCTTGCGGTTAGCCCTTGAACGCACGGGCTATGCCATTGGCGGTTGCGATTTCCATGCGGCTCCAGTAACGGTCCTCCAGCCATTTGGCGGTGCCCATGTTCTCCGTAGTGGGCGATTCACCAGGTAGCCAGTGGGCGACCAGGGCCATCAACTGGCCGAGGGTGTCCTCGTTCAGTCGCTCTGCACGGTCAAGGGCTTTTTTACGGTGATTGCTAGGTCAGGCGAGTATTCCTCAAGCAGTGCGCCGGCCAGTTGCAGAGTGGTCACCGGGTTGGCCAGCAGCGGACGCAGGCTGGCCAGCTCTTCCTGCTTGACGGTTTGGGTCAACAGGTTGTTGGCCGGGGCCACCTTGTTGTTGGCATTCAGGTTGTTGAAGTACTTGCTGACGTCCACTGGCGTCAGGGTGAAGGTGAATTCCTTGTCACCGACTTCCAGGGTGATTTCGCGTCGTTCGGTCATGTTTCAGTTCCTTGGGTGATGGTTTGAAAAATAAATATCCAGCTTGGCGGACAGGTTGTTTTCCAGCTTGTCCATGGCGCGGTCGATGTCGTTGTGTCGCGGGTAGTTCTGTGCGATCTCTACACGCAACTCCAAATGCTCCCGGCGCGCTTCGCTGACCTGACGAAACAGAAACGCCTGGAAGCCGATCACAGCGGTCAGCAGTAACTCGGGCATCAGGTCCACCAGTCTTTCCAGCATGTCCATGTCAGGCGCTCCAGTTCCCCCGACCGCCAAGGCGGACGGCGGTATACATCAGCCAGGCCAGCGGCTTTGGCATGCCCTCCTCGAGCAGGGCGTCGTAAAAGATCCGGTCGGCCTCGGCCTTGGTGAAACGGTCGGTGGCATCGGTGTAGATGAAGTCATGCACCACCGATGGCCGACGGGCGCATTCATCGTCGCGCGGTATCAACCACCAGACCGGTCGCGGCACGCTGGCCAGGTCGGTGCGGTAGTAATTCGGCACAGTCACCCACTGGTTGCAGGTGGTCAGGTAGAGCAACGGCCGGGTCAACTGCCACTGCTTGGTGCCGGAAATGGCTTTGACGACGAGGGTGCTTTTAAAAGGCATCGTTGGCGCACTCCACACGAACCCTGTTCGGTGCGATGTCGCTTGCAATCTGGGTACGTAGAAGCACACGCCCGACTTCCGGTGTCTTGCAGTACATCGCCACGAGGGTTGATGCGCTGTGGGCGACCATTGAGCGCGATTCGCTGAAGGCGTAGCCCACCAGGGCGACGGTGGTGAATGCGACGGCAATCAATAATCGAGACATTCAGTAGCTCCAGATCATTGGCCGGGGTAGATGGCCACCCACCGGCGCCATGTCCAGGTGAATAAACCGGCTCGCGCCTTTCTGGCTGATACCGACGCCGGTGAACGGCAGGGTCATGGCCAGGCGCAGAATTTCCACGGCCTCAGCCCCCATGCAACGGATGTCGACGGCCACGCCCATGGCGTGTGCACCGGGTACTTTTTTGCTGGCCTCGACCGGGTGACGCATGCAGCGGTAGGCGCTGCTCAGGGACAAGGGGCGGCCATACAGATCACGCAGCTTTTGCACCTGGTCCATGAAAGCACGGGTCATTTCGTGGCCGTTGCTGTTGCACTTGCCACACTTGCAGCGCAGTTCGGCAAAGGTGAAGTTCGGCCAAGGGCTGGGATCGATCATGCCAGCAGCCCCTCGATTTCAGCCGGGTCCAGGTACGGCACGCCGTTGATGCGGATAAAGTCCGGCGAGGTCACGTCGAACGGAACCTTGAACACGCTCTTCTCGCCACCCTTGGGATCGATGTCGAGCAGGTTGGATACCTTCAATTTCAGCCCGAAAGCCTCGACCCGCATTTCTTCGGTGGGTGTCTTGGCAAAGAACACGCAGTCGAACGGAGCCATCCCACGAAAGCTGCCGGCCTGGCGCGCTGCGTCGATCAACAACGAGAAGTTGCCAGCGTCCAGCTCCATCTCGCCACTCGCGGCCACATCACCATCCACATAGCCATCGGGCACGCCGCCGGTCTGCGCCGGGGCCGTGTTGTCGGTGATGTCCAGGCTGATTTTTTCGACGTGAATTTGCAGGTCGCCAATGTTCACGTCGAAGTTCTTACCGCCAATACGGCTCATGGGTTACTCCTCGTCGTCGTTGGACAGGTCCAACGCGATGTTCGCGGTTAGGTCTTTAGGGCAGTTGAAAGGTCGGCACTTGATGTACACCTCCACTGCTTTTTTGGTTTTCCAGAACAGCGTGACGTCGCCGTCTCGCGGTGGCTCGATGTCACCCGGCTGCACCTTGCCAAACACGGTGGCCGCTCGCGCCATGTCGCGCAGTGGGCGGGTAAAAGCCGAGGTCGCCGCCGCCATGCTGTTGGGGGTGTTGTTCAAGCGCCGATCCGCGACGCGCTGAATCAACAGGACCCGCACTCGACGCGCCGCCTTGTCGACCACACGCAGGTTCTCGATGACCAGGTAATCGGAGCCAGGCGCGTCCAGTAGATTGCCGTCCCCCCAGTACACGCCCGGGTAATCGGAGTACGTCTGCGACACGGAAAAGCGCGCACGGTCCAACTCGACGCGGACAGCGTTGGGCAACGGCATGCCGCTGATGTCCACGGGGACCGGGCCTAGTCCGAGCAGCGGGCCAGTGGCTACGCGCATCGGGCTGTCAGCGATACTGACGTGGGCATTCGCCAGGCGACCGGCTAACACACCCTGGTCGTTGCCATGCAACTGGGGGACGACCATCACACGCGGGGCGGAGACGCCGTTCACGATGGCTTTTTGCTGGGTGTAATAATCAATCCAGTCCGGATGAGGGATAGACTCGCCTACCTCGACGAGCGCAGCGACTTTCGCCACGGACCGGGAACTCTTCGCGGAGCCATTTACCTCCTCCAATTGATTGATTAAAAGCGGAGCAGGTGGCGTCAGGTCGATCCCTGCCGTGGCGGCCATGATGAAAAGACGACGACCGTAAATGTTCTCGACCTCGACGGCCTTGGCCTGCATGGCCGTCAGTTCGGCGCTGGTGGTGACGGGGGTGGTGATGATCACTGCTTCCACGGCCACGCCTTCGCGCTGAGACTGATCCACAGCGTCAGCCCATTTGCCGTCACCGGCAGCGATTGGCGCGGCCATGCAGGCCCAGCGGTCGCCGCCGTTCAGGCGCGCGGCGGTGATCTGGGTTTTCAGATCCGAATCCGCGGCGCCCAGGCTGGCATCGAGGTCGCTTTGGGTGTTGAGTGGGACCATCTTGCCGACGTTCGTCGGCGCCGGTCCGATAAAAAGAAAATAGCGCTCGATCTCCGTCACCGGGCCTTGGCCGAGATTCAGGTTGTTGACGCTTACTTTGCCAAGGGCCATGGGCTGCCTCTATCGCGGTGAATTAAGAATTTGGGGAATCAAGTAGGTCACCAGCTCGCTGACTTCCTGCTGGCTGGCGATGCCGAAAAACTCGCGGGCCGGCAGCGTGACCTCCCAATTGGTCGGACCTGGCTCGTCACCTTTGAGCAGGCGAATCAGCAGGCCAGCCTGGTCATAGGAAATATTGGCCGCGATCCAGGCGACACCGGGGCGCATGTAGCGGGTCTTGCCACGCTTCTTTTGCTCGCTGGGTATCGCTCGTTTGTAGCCCAATCGGCGCAGACGTTTGGCTTGTTGGGTGGTGGCCATCAGCGGGTTGGATTTTTTCTGCCGGCGCAGTTGCGCGGCGCCGCTCCGCAAGGTCATACCGTCGTTATGCACGCTGGCAATCATGGCCATTTTGCGAGCGCCCCAACCCAGTTCCGCGCTGTCTTTGCTCAGTTTCTTAACGCTCATGGCTTTAGCCAGGCCCGTGAGCATGCGTTTTTTCTGGCCCTTTTTTCGCAGTTTGCGCGGCGGGAAAGGACTGCCGTTCACATCGCTTTGCTCGCGTACCCGCTGACGCCACTTCGTGCGCAGGCGAAGGCCAACGCGGTTCATCAGTCGCGCCTGGAACTTGGGCGGCAGGCTGAGCATGGCCAGCTGTGTTTCGACATCCAGCACGCCGTCGACGGAAAGATTGATCAAGTCGTTACGCGCCATGGCTCACCTTGCCTTCTTCGGCAATCCACAGGTCAAACGGTACGACCGCCCAGGTCTTATCAAAGGCCTCGATCTCGCCGGTGGCGTCCTCGGCCAGGTACAACGGTTCAATAAAGTCGAGGGTGAGTTCGACGTCCGCCAGATCCGGATCGAGCTGCACGATGTCGAATGTCGGCGCCGGTAGCGCGTCCCGGTGGCGGTCGGGATCGTTGCTGACCAGCCAGGCACCGAGCAACGCCATCAAACGGGCTGGATTGCCGGCGAAACGCTCCAGCACGATGATCGCCCGATAGCGCATGTCGCCCAGGTACAGGCCGTGCTCTTCGAGCTTCCAGATCAGCACCAGGTTGACCTGGTCGGCCCAGCTGTCGAGTTGTTCGGCTTCGACCAAGCGGCGCTCGATCAGGTGTGCGGTCAGGGCGCGCAACTTGTCCATCAGATCAACTCCGCCGTGATGCGCCCACGACCTTGCAGCGTGCGCACGGACTGCTGGCTGTAGGTCAGAAAAAGTTCGTGGGTTTCCGGGGCTTCCTTGCCCAAGTTCTCGGCACTCTCACGGCGGTTGACTGTGGCGAACTGCTGGAGCAAAAAGGCCTTGGCGCGGCAGTACGCGGCGCGTCGGTAACTGGCGAGGTAGAACGCCTCTTTGTCCATGCCGGAGCCTTCCAGCGCGGTGAAGCCCATGTCCTGCCACGCGGCTTTGCGCAGCTCCAGGTCTTCATTCACCTCGCCCATGCCCATGGTGAGGCCTTCCACCAGCAGCTCCGGCAGGTATTCCGCCGGCAACCGGTAGGACGCCTGGAACTCGGCCAGCTCCAGGTCAGGCCAGAAGCCGTCATTGCTGATTGTGCGATCCACCAGGGTGGTCGGCTTGCCGCCAAAACTCATGTGCTGACCTCCTCTGCTGGACATGTTGAATAGGTGCGGGGGTGACTGCGTTAGCCGGTTGGCACAAGGCCTTCGGCTCGGCAGGCCCCCGCTGGGGGGGGTAGTCGGTTATTCGGTGCCGTGGCCCTGTTCAGCCTCTTGCTTGCGCAGGGCCTTCGTGGCTTCTTCCATGCGGGTTTTCACGCCGATCTCTGGATACAGCTCGGCGGCGCGGTAAAAGTGGGCGCAGGCTTTGCCCCAGCGCTCGGCGTCCATGGCGATAATTCCCAGCAACTTGTGATAGCGCGCTGGGATTTTCTCGAACAACTCCCACGACGGCGCGCTCGGTGGCAGCTCGCGAGGATCACCGGCAGCGGGATCGATCAGTCCAGGCCAGCTACCGTCCACACGTTGCAACAACTGCGACAGGTACGGCTCGGGGCTGCGCTTGGCCTTGTATTCGGCGTCGGCCCAGTCGATCACCGTGTCCGCGACAAAAGTCGGGATGTCACGGCGGAAGCGCTCCGGCATGGCCTGGCCTTGGTTGATGGCAAAGTCGGCCAGCTCAAGGGCCGGCTCGAACTGCTCGGTGTCGAACAGCCAGACCATCACCAGCATCAGCACCAGGTTCGGATGGTTCAGACCCGATTCGCGGTAGCGCAGCACGTATTCCAGGTACTTGGGCAGCAGTTCGTCGCGCTTCAGGCGCTGACGAGCTTCCATCGAATTCAGATCCGACAGCCTGGCGCAGTCTTCGGCTAGTGCGCTGGTCATCAGCGCCAGGTGCTTTTGCGCATTGGCAGGGCCGGCCAGCGCCGTGCCCGGGGTATAAGCCAGCTCAGTGGCCGGACCTTGCTCCAGAACGCGGCGTTTATGGTTCAGGGCGAGGCTCATACGAACTCCACGTTGGCGGCTTCGATGCCGGCAAACTTGCCCAGTTGCTCGATCACGTAGCCCTCGTTGCGGGCGTTGTAATCCTCAACCTGCGAGCGCTTCGGGTTTTCGACGATTTGGCGGCGCCAGCTGCTGTCCTGAAAGTAGATCGACAGGTTGTCCCAACTGGTGACCACCACGCCCTTGCTCGGAAAGTGCGGGCAGGTGTAGGACGGCAGGCCGCCGTAGGTCGCGATCACCTGGGCCTGCTCGATGCGTTCCTTCTCGGTCGGGGTGTCGCCTTGGGCGGCATACAGCTTGCCTTTGTCACTGGCCAACAGATCTCGGCCAATGATCGCGATCAGGTCTCCACCGTCGCGAAACTCCTCGTCGATCATCAGCGACACGTCGAACACCAGGGCGTCGAGGTTTTTGTAATCGCCGGTCTCGCCGATCTGGATTTTGCCGGCGGTCGCGCCGTCGGCCAGGATCTGTTGCGGGGCTTGCTCACGGGCGATCTGCATCCAGCCCTTGTTCACGTCCTGAAGCAGTGGGTTGGCCGTGCGGTCGGTGGTCTGGGCAATGCTGGTGCCGTTCCAGCCGATCATGATCCGGTCCAGCCCGATCTGTTTTTGCACGGCGGCGGCGTAGCGTTTGGCAAAGTCGGGGAACTTGGCCCAAGCGTCGATGGTGGCATATTTCAGACCCACGTCACTGTGGGTTTCGAACAGTTCGTAACCGTCGCCGTCCAGGCCCAGCACATTACGTGCGACTCGGTCGGTGGTGGTGGTGTTGGTCCGGCCAGTGACCGTTCCGCTCACGCCCAGCATGACTTTCTCGCCCTTGATCTCGGTGACCGGCAGCACATTGATGCGCTGTAGGAAATCCGAGCTGAGGGTGATTTTGTCGTTCAGCGTCTGCGCAAGGCTCGGGTCAACGTTGAACTCTTGGCGAACGTCCGCAACGGCATAGGTGGATGCGATGGCCAACGCCAGAGCGCTGAACTTTAAGCGGGCTGCATTACTCAGGCTCATGTCAGTACACCTTTTCCTGGTCGTCGGCGGCGCCGGTGACAGGGGGCACGGTCTTGCCCTTGCCATGATTCAGCGCGGTGTTGAAGTTTTCGACCAGCTTGTCCACCGAGTCTTTCAACTCGTTGTACTGGTCGGCGGTGATGCCGGTGTCGGCCACTGGATCAGTGATAGTCACAGTCAGGGGGTCGATCTCGGTGGTGACCGGCGCTTGCTTGGCAAAGGTGGCAGCGCTGGTTTCGAGGCTGGTGGCCAAGGTGCCGAGCTTGTCCACTGCGGCGGTAAAGGCGGCGGCAGTTTTAGGGTCCATAGAAGTGTCTTCGAGTGGGGTGGTCGGGGCTGCCGGAGCAGTCGTGGCGAAGGCCTTCATCAGCCGGCTGACGAATGACTGCGCTGACTCCTCGGGGCCTTCGGTCGGGGTCAGATCGCCCAGTGGTTCCAGTGAACCAAAGTGATTGCCAGTGCCGGCACGGCGGGAGAAATGCAGGGGCTCGGTGCCGAGGCTGGCCGGTTCATCGGTGACAGCCATGCCACGCAGGTACGCCTTGCCGGTATCGGCAAAGTTCGGTTGGATTTCCACGCTGCTGAAAATCTTCTGGCGGTCCTTGTTCATGGCCAGCAGGTACTCGTTGGGCTGGAGCTTGGCGAACAACCCCACCTTGCCATCGCCGACATCTTCGGCTTTCACCTCGACGACGGAGCCCAGGCTGCCGAAGTAGCGGATGTGCTCGTACCAGATCGTTGCGGTGTAGGTCGCCGGGTTGTAGTTGGCGGCCATGTCACGTAAGTCCTGCGCATCAATGGTGCGACCATCAATGGTCTTGCCGCTGGTGGCGACACGTTTCCAGTCAGTGATGAAAGTGCGTGGCATGGGAGAAAGTCGCTCGGTTCGGGTTGCAGTAGCCGCCACGATAAGCACCCCAAACCAGCCGGACAAACGGTTCAATTCCTAGAATGCGATTCCAGGAATTGAAGGGGGAGTTTGTAGGGGAACAGCTGCATAAACTGCGGCTCATGCCCTACTTACCTGAAGTCAAAGACGCCGCTAAAAAGCTGTATTTGCGGCGCTACAAACCGCGCGAAATTCAGGCGCAACTCAAGTTGCCCAATGCCCGAATTGTTTACTACTGGATCGCCAAAGGCTGCTGGGACGACCTGCTGACGGACGAAGAACCGTTAACCGCGGTCAGTCGCCGTATCACCCTGATCCTGGAAAAAATCGAGACGCTGAGTAAGTCCGAACTGGATGAACTCGACCGACTGTTGAGCGTGCGTGAGCGCCTGCAAAAACAGGCGAGTAAACCAGTGATACCCCAAGCCGGCGATCTACCCTCAGCGCCCACGGGAGAGCGTCTGGAGCGCGACGAGAAACGCAGTCGCCGAGATGCCGACGGGTCTCCCAAGAAGAAGCCCAAGCCGACGAAAAACGACATTGGCCACCTGACCGAGGTGGACTTTCTCGACAAGTTCACCAGCAAGCTGTTCGGCTATCAGAAAGAGCTGTTCGCGGCCAAACAAAACCCGCTCACGCGCCGGGTGCGCAACGTGCTCAAGGCCCGTCAAACCGGACTGACCTATTACTTCGCCGGCGAGGCGTTCATGGACGCCGTGCTAACCGGCGATAACCAGATGTTCCTGTCGGCCAGCCGAGCCCAGTCGGAGATTTTCCGCAACTACATCATCAAGTTTGCCCGGGAGTGGTTCGGCATCGAGCTGACCGGTAACCCCATCATTCTGAGCAACGGCGCCGAGCTGCGCTTTTTGAGCACCAACAGCAGCACCGCCCAGGGCCACCACGGCCATGTCTACGTGGACGAGTACTTCTGGATCCGTGACTTCGACAAACTCAAGTCGCTGGCGGGGGCGATGGCCACCCATCGGAAGTGGCGCAAGACCTACTTTTCCACGCCTAGCGCGGTCAGCCACCAGGCCTATCCGTTCTGGACTGGCGACACGTTCAAGCGCGGCAAGCACCGCGACGCCGGGAAAACCTTTCCGAACGAGGCCGAGCTGCGTCAGGGCGTGCTCTGTCCGGACGGCCAGTGGCGCAAGATCATCACCATTCACGATGCCATTGCCGGTGGCTGCGATCTGTTCGACCTGGAGCAGTTGCAACTCGAAAACTCCGACGATCAGTTCGAACAGCTGTACCTGTGCAAATTTATCGACAGCACGCAGAGCGCGTTCAGCCTGGCCGATCTGGAGCGCTGCTATTCGGATCAGTCGTTGTGGAAAGACTTCGATCCGGATCCGAAGGCGGCCCGACCGTTCGGCAACAGCCCAGTGTGGATTGGCTACGACCCAAGCCGTACCCGCGACGACGCCACCTGTGTGGTGGTGGCCCCGCCACTAGAGAAAGGCGGCAAGTTCCGGATTCTGGAAAAGCACTCCTGGCGTGGACATTCGTTCACCTACCAGGCCGCGCAGGTCAAGAAGCTCACCGAGCGTTTCAACGTGCAACATATCGGCATCGATGTCACGGGGGTGGGCTACGGCGTGTTCGACACGGTGCGCGACTTCTACCCCAAGGCAACGCCGATTAACTACAGCCTGGAAACGAAAAACACCCTGGTCCTCAAAGCCCAGGACACGATTCAGGGGCGCCGGATCGAGTGGGACGCCGGCTGGAACGACATTGCCTCAGCTTTCCTGACCATCAAGCGCGGCGCCACCAGCAGTGGGCAGATCACCTATAGCGCTTCGCGCACCGACGCCACCGGCCACGCCGATATCGCCTGGGCGATCATGCACGCCCTGCACCATGAACCCCTCAATATCAACAAACAGCGGCGCAGTCGCTGGTCAACATTGGAAGGCAGCCATGCAAGAGCTAAAGCAGCAGGACAACACACCGCCCCACAAGGTGCAGGCGTTCAGCTTCGGCGAGCCCGAGTCGGTGCTAGCCACCAACATGGCGCAGTACCTGGGCGTGTTCGCCAGCAACGACGGGCGTCTGTACACGCCGCCGGTATCGCGTACCGGTCTAGCCAAGTTGCTGCGCGCCAACGCCCACCACGGCACCATCCCGCGCTTCAAACGGAACATGCTGTTGCGTGACTTCATTCCGTCGGAGGGATGCAGCATGCAGACCATGGGCCGCGCCGCGCTGGACTTCATGGTGTTCGGTGATGCGTTTTTTCAACGTATGCGCAACCGCCTGGGTCAGGTCGTCGAGTTGCAGCACCTGCCGGCCATCAACATGCGGCGGATGGTGGGCGGGGGATTCGTCATGCTGCTGTCCAATGGCAAGGAGTTGGAGTTTGCCGAAGACGACGTGGAACACGTCATGGACTATGACGTGGAGCAAAGTGTTTATGGAGTGCCCGATTACTTGGGCGGTATGCATGCGTTGTTATTGAATGAATCAGCGACACTGTTTCGTCGGCGTTATTACAACAACGGCGCGCACGCGGGCTTCATCTTTTACACCAACGACCCGAATATGTCCGATGATGATGAAGCCAAGTTGATGGAGCAAATTCAAGGCACCAAAGGCGTGGGTAACTTTCGGTCAATGTTTGTGAATATTCCGGGCGGCTCAGATAAGGCCGTTCAGATTATTCCTATCGGAGATATTGCAACCAAGGATGAGTTCGAACGGATAAAGAACATTACCCGCAATGACATTATTGCTGCGTGGCGTATGCATCCAGCGTTGGCTGGTGTGATACCGGAAAATGCGGCGGGCTTTGGTGATATTGAAAAAATTGACCGGGTATATACAAACAATGAGATACGTCCGATCTGTCAGTTGTTTTTACAAGTCAATCAAATGTTACGCGCAGATAGAGGAATCGCCTGGGCAGAGCCCGCTGCCTCGGAATAACTCGGCTACAATCTGCTGTATCAAAATGGGTCGCTTGCCTCCACATACTGTGTGGCAAAATAGGCGCCTATGGATACGACGGGTGGGGCCGCTATGCGAGTGTACTGCAAAGAATGTAAAGGAAAGGCGCTGATCACTTCGAGCAAACAGTTGTCGGAGCAGTTCACCAACCTGTACTGCCTATGCTTGGACGCTGAGTGTGGCCACCGCTGGGTGACCACTCTGGCGTATTCACACACGCTGAGCCCTTCGGGCAAGACGACGAGTCGAGAGGTCCTCGACCACCTACGCAGTATGCCGAGGGCGCAGCAGCGCGAGCTGTTTGATCAGTTGGGGGCGCTTGCCAGTTGATCGATAACTGTATTCAACTCTGCTGAACATTCCCCCAGGCGCTGTCCGGTCCAATGCAATACAGACAGCAGTCCGTTAGCCTCATTTTGCTGTAAGGGCCTTGCTGCTACGGCTAAACCGATACAGCTCAAAATGTCATGCACGTCGCATAGAACATCACGCGTAGTAACAATGGTTCTTATTTTTGTCATGTTTTTCCTACTCTCCAAGGTGTATGTCACTTCACGGAGGACGTTTAATCATGACAAAAAAATGCCGTCAAGTTTTATCCTGTTACAGGCGCGGGCATGCGATATTCGGTCATTTTTTTATTATGGGGGTGTTCGTTATCAGGCGACGAGATGATATTGACGGAAACTAGGTCAATGATTAGGGCGGATTGCTTTGAGGGGTTTGAGTCTGCGGGGAAACTGATGGGTGGTAGTGTTTGTATTTTAATACTTTGAAAAGACAACACTTAAAGCTGTAAAGACAGCTTTAAGTGTCGGCTGAACTAAGGCATGACTCTAAGTATTGGCAGCTCTGAAATTAATTCATATCTACTACTCCGTAACGTCTGTGCCCCTGTAGGTTTTCGTAGGCTGCGACCAAAAAGCCCCGGGGTAACGGAATTTGAATCCAGCTGGAGCCGGTGTTGTGGTGCAGTAACCGGGTGGCCTCTACCAGAAAGAAGCTAGCAGGCAACTCCAGTTGATCTCGTCCGCTTCGCTGCTGCGCATCGCTGATGGCAATGAACTGTCCGTCAATCAACACAGATCTCCTCCCGTCGCTTGCTCCTGGACAAACTCCACCAGATGAAGGCTGCCGAACTCGGCATTTTCCACATCTGCGGCGATCAAGCGAATGCCGCACCACCCATAGGGATTGCCTTCTATCGAGCCGCCCCAGCCTTCTTCGTCGTGCAGATCTTTGGTCCAGTAGGGGCCAGGGTGTTCATTGGACATGGCGCTTTTATGCTCGATGCCGAAGCAGCCCCCACCTTCAGCGAGAAGGGCGTTAATCATGCGTTTGCCGAAGAGACGGATCACGGTCCTCACCACGTTGCCGTTTTCCGCTTGTAGTCGATAAACATCATCTGAAAAAAATTGATTGATCATCGTGGCGCGTGCTTCGGTCAGGGTTGCATGGTTGACCTCCAGCACGACTTCCCAGTCTTTCCAGGTGTCGATGACCTTGTAGCGTTTGATGTTGGCTTGATCAGACATGCTGCTCTCCCGTAGGGATGTTCAAGGTGTAAGGTTTGGCGAGCAATGCAGCGACCACCGCCGCGTCGCGCTCGGTCAGATCGCCCATGGTTTGCGCCAGGCTCGCCATGCTTTCCAATCGCTGGCGAGCGTCTGGGGTTTTGTGCACCAGGTAACCGATCAAAGCCGCGCCGATCACAGCCGTGGCCAACAAAGGGCGGGGTGGTTTAAAGGTGTGCCCCGGTTGACCTGGTGCGGTGGTATCCTTGGTGCCGCTGCTGCTTTGGAAAGTTACGTTCATGTACTACTCCTAACTGGTGGTTGGGTGTCGGGGAGCTGCAACTCCTCGACACCGTCTCTTTAGGCTTGCCGCAAAGGGCTGGCCGTGAATACCGGGCACTGTTCACAGCGCACTTCAAATAACCCCAAGTCGTGACTGTCGACCTCTAGCAGGTGTACGACGGTGACGAACGTTGGGGTTTCTTCCGGGTGATCCCGCCAATGATCGGCGGCAGCCAGTTCGGCCAGATCCTCGGCGGTGCACCTCTCTACGTAGTCGGTTGGCAACCGCATCTGGCCAATCAGCGTATTGGCGCTGTAACGAATCTTCATGGCCGCTTCCCCTCTACGCTTGCTGCACCAGATGAACGTCAAAGTCAGCAGGTACGCCCGCGTGAATGCCCTTTTTCTTGAGGTCGAACAGCGCCCGGATCTGAAACTGGGTGCAGTCGTCGGCGAGAAAGTGTTTCGCGCCGGCCATCGCCTGGTCCGTCACAAGATTCATAAAGTAAGGAGTGGTGCAGCAGGCCCCTACGTGAATCTTGACCTCTGTCCCTTGGTGTTTGAGCTCGTCTTGAATGCTCCGCAGCTTGGTGGTTTTGCCCGATGCCTGTGGGCCGGTGATGATGTTGATGTTCATGTAGTGCTCCTGTTATTGGGTGTTCAAGCGGGTTCGCATGTCTTCGCGAAAACGCTCAGTTTTCTTCGGGTCGTTAAGCCAATCGACGATTTCTTGCCGTGACCACCGTTGCAGCAAATGGCGGGCGAGGCAGTCCCGGCGAAACACTTCTTCAGTGGAAAGTTCGGCCATTGGCGGGCTCACTCAAAAACAAAGTTTGCGGGTGGGCTCGCTGCGTCTGGAATGTTTGAACTATTGGTGATTTCGGGTGGTTACAACCCTTGTAAATGCGGGGTTGGGCGGGGGCGAAAAGTAGTTCAGTACTAATGGAATGTGCTGAACTATCGACGGAGCAAGAATTGGCTGGAGCCCTTGTATTTAAAGGCTTGTAGCTGTTTTCGGTAGGCGAGTGAAAAATGGAATGTTGCTGGAATGAAAAATAGTTCAGCGCCTTCCACTGACATTCCAGTAATGCTTTTTTGTAAGTGGCTGTATTCATTAGATAATTAACCAATAGTTCAAAAATTACAGACAGATAAAGGGGCAGCACACAGACTCACTGGTAAAGCGCAGGCAACACTCCACCCATGGCGATATACCTTTGAGAATCAGTTGGTTATTAGCGTTTCTTGAAGAGCCAGCAGTTGAGCGTCCGGCGCTCTATCCGTGAGTAGGTCTTTCGACTCTCAATGAATTTGTAAGTGGTGCTTTGGGGAAGTGCGCGTTGCAGTTGGGCCCGCGTCAGTACCTCTTGGCCAGCTTTGCGGCAGCTGTCCTGGAAGTGCTCGATGACGATAGCGATCACCCCGGGTTCGGAACTGTGGTTCAGGGTTTCTCGGATCTCTTCACGGGTTTCGCCGTTTTCGGTGATCGTTACGCGTTGCTCATTGAGGTAGTGGTAGATCTGCCAGAATGACGCAGCGTCGGGGTGCTCCGATCGGCAGCGCTGTTGGCGATCGATCGCACGCATCTCCAGGTGCTTGGCCAGGCGTTCGGTATCGGCATCCTTCCATTCAGGAAACAGCGGCTGGGTGGCGTACGCGGCAGCCAATACCTGGGCATGGCACAGCGCGATACGAGCTTCAGTGATTGCCCCGACGTTCTGTAGGCGTTGCTCGAAGCGCGGAAAAGCCTCGAAATAGCGAGCCAGCCATTCTTGTTCGAATGCCAAGCAGCGCCGCAGGTAACCACCCAGGTAAGCGGCATCCATACCCTTCAAGCGATCAGCCTGGGGTTTCAGCGCCAGAGAGTGATGCTCTTTGGTGGCATGGAAGTGGACAATGCGAGACAGGAACGCTTCGGAGCTGTCCACGCTCATGTTCTGTGAAATGACCAGCGCTCCGCGCCAGAGATAGGTGCGAACCTCGTTGCCCGCTGTTTTCGCACCGGTGACGCGCAGTTTGGCGTGGTAGTCGAACAGGATTTTCAGTTCGTCCCAATTGAACTGCACCGTCACCTTTCGACCTTGGCTGTCGGTGTACTCCTTGTCAGACTCGATCAATACCACCGGCATGTTGCTGACTTCGGCAAATGAGCGAGACAGACCGACCGCACTGGCACCCGTGCCGCTGGGGCGAATGCCTTCTTCATTGTCGCGGCCACACAACTTCCAGAGGAAACGCAGCAGTGTGGTTTTGCCCGCACCTGGTTCACCGGTGAACTCAAGGAAGGGAAACGAGGATTGTTTGATGCCGATCTGTTGGACAAAAAAGGAAGCCGTCCACCAGGACAAACAGCCCAGCCCGTTGAGCCCGTTTACAGCCAGAAAGTCTTCGAACCACTCCGGATCAAACTCGGTGCCGCGCTCAAGCTTGAAGTTCGACAGCACGGTCTTCACTCCATCGCTGCCCAATTCAATGAAGCCGTGGCAGTTGATCTCCAGCTCGCTACCTTTGCAGTAACCAAACTGTGGATAGCAATAGATCCCGCTGCTGTCGTCATAGCCTACGAATGGCAGGCTGCGCACGGTACGGACTGCCCTGGTGGGGTCGTTGAACCATTTGTGCTTGAGGATCTTCAGGACGCTTTCACCGCCTTCAAAGTTGCCACCGGGCGTATGCTCCAGCAGCGAGCGGGCAAAGCCCCGGGGGTCGGTGATGGAATTGGGGGCTAGCGGCGCTTTGCAGCTGCGCCCCTTGTCCGGGAACTGGAAGTCAAAGAAGTAGCGTTGCTCCTGGGTAACAATGTCTTTTTCCAAGTACTCCAGGTTCGGGATGCAGTTGGCTTCCTGGCGGATCTTGACGTGCTTGCTGAAAATTTCCCGGTTGCCTTCGACTTTCTCTTCGCCCAGGTCCTTGCTCAGATCGGCCTGGTTAACCCGCGCCGAGTACAGGTTGTTGCGAAACTCCAGCAGATAGAAACCAGACGGTCGGCGTAGGTAGAGCAGGTAAGCCAGTTTGCCGGTGTTTTCCGCCGTGAACAGCCGCCCCTGGTACTCGGCCTCGGCCATGAAGGTGGAGTCGAGTTGGCCATGGCGGTACACGTCGTCCCAATCTCGGTCGCCTGCCAAGGCTACCCAGCCGATCTCGCGCAGCTCGCGGATCTGCCGTAGATACTTGGGAATGTATTTGTGGCCAGCGGCATCGTCGTCCAGGCCGATCACCCAGGTGATCGACTTGCCTTTGTTGGCTTCGATTATTTCCCAAGGGAAGTTGACGCAGCTAATAGACGCGATGGTTTTGAAGCCGGCCAGGTGTAAAGCGATGGCGTGAAAAATGCCCTCGACGATGTACACCTTGTCGCTTTTTTCGAGCGTCTGTCCCGGTGGCATCCAGCCTTTAGCCTGGTAGCTCATGCCTTTCTTTATACCGGCCTTAACGCTGTCGTTGGCGGTCACCATGGTGGCGTCGATGATGCGTTCCCAATAGCCATCGCACAGTGGGAAACGAACGGTGTCGGCCCATTGGCCATCCTTCATGCAGCGTTTGCCTTGCTCGTACCAACCTTTCATCGGGCCAATAGTGAAGCCGCGGTTGCGCTGCAGGTAGGCGTCGGCCGTAGCGTGAGGATTGTCCTCGGTCTTGGGGAAACGCTTGCTGAGGTTTTCGAACAGGTAGCTGTAGCGCTCGCGGGTCTTCTCTACGAACTGGCATTTGTTTTCACGCTGGCACTTCAAGACAAATGGCTTGAGCACACTGATAAACAGTTCGCGCTCGCCGCATCGAGGACACCTCCCTTGCTGCATGGATTTGTCGTTGATGCGTTTGAAGTCCAGATCGGCATCGTTCTTCAGGGCTTCGACGACCTCATCCTGATAGATGTTGTCGAAGACCTTCTGGTCCAGTGGCATGTGCCGCCCCATTACGCGGCACCCTTAGCTTTCTTGTCACTTGAGCGCACGCGCTCTGCTTGCTCGGCAGCCTCAAGAGTCAGGTGAACCATGTTGATCAGCGCAGCTTCTTTGGAGCCCTCTTTTTTTTCGCGAATGATGATCCGGCCGCGAGCTATCTCATTTTTGATGGCTGATACGGACTGACCTGTGCGCCGCGAAAGTTCGCGCATGGTGGTGTACGGCGTGTCTATAGCGATCTGCATTTGTTAAGCTCCTTAGCTATATATGCCTATTTTTGTGGCATATGCGCAAGTTAAGTGTGCAAGCGCACATTGTCAAGGGGGGCGTATGGAACTCGGCATAAAACTCAAAGAGATTCGGTTGACTGAGCGCCTGACTCAGGCAGAGATGTGTGAGGTCGTAGGCATCAAGTTAGAGACCTGGAAGGGTTACGAGTACGGGAGGCGAGCGTCGGTTAGCTCGACGGAGCTGTTGAAAATCACCACGCACCAGCGCTTCAAGAAGTATGCGTTGTGGTTGGTGACCGATGAAATTGCCCCTGAATGCGGCCAAATCAGCCCGTTGGTTGGACTGTGATGAGGGAGTTGGACATTCCTCCTCTCCATCGTACTTAACTTATCCACTGGAGTCGGCCCTCTGGCTGGTGTGGATAAGTCTCTCTAATGAAGTAAGGATTTTGCATGCCTAGAAACACCAAAAAAGAATCTCCTGCCACATTCAGCCTGACTGGAGGCTTCAGCTTCGGGACTTGCCATGAAGTGGCAGCAGTGCTGACTTTGTCCGGCCATCATGTCGTGGAGGACGTGAGCGGGAAGGTAGATTTTCTTTTGATTGGCTCAAAGTTGGCAGGGAGCACCGTGGCTATTGATTCCGCCCTGCGGCTTTTGATGGAGGGGCAAAGCATTACTTTGCTTCACGAAAATCATTGGATTGACTGGATGGGTATGAACTCTCAGGGGCTCCGAGAATTGTTGGGTACGTCTCCAGCTGTCGAGATCTCCGCTTTCCGCAAAGCGCCCAGTCGAGCTAAGACAGTGCTGTGGGAAGGCGATCACTTAGTGTGTTTCCGATACCGCAATAGCAAGGGGGAGGAGAGCGAACGAGAGGTAAAACTGCGAAAAATTAGTGGTGAAGCGGGCAAGCCTATTGACCTGACTGGCTTTTGCTTGATGAGAAATAAGAGCCGGACTTTCAAAATGGCAAACGTGCTTTCCGTTGAAATTATCGACTCCGAGTCTGACGAGTTGAAAGCGTTACTGGCCTGATTATGAGCATCAAGAAACTAGAAGACGGACGCTATGAAGTTGACTGCCGTCCGGAAGGCCGCAATGGCCCCCGGATCCGGAAGAAACTCCGGACAAAAAACGAAGCTTTGCACTACCAGAATAAAATAATGGGTGATGGCGCCCGAGGCGAGTTCGAGAAAAAGCCAAAGCGGGACGAACGCCGCCTGACGGAGCTAGTCACGCTTTGGTTTAACTCTCATGGACGTAGCCTGAAGCGGGGAGAAGAGCGCCAGCGGGCACTCAATGCCATGATCGAATGCATGGGAAATCCTCGCGCAGCCGACTTCAACACCACCCACTTTACTCAGTACCGAGCTGATCGTTTGGCGGGGAAATTCACCAGGGCGAGTATCGGTAGCGGTAGGAAGCAGGGGGAGGATGCAAAGCCCGTCAGTGCCAATACGTTGAATCATGAACTCGCATACCTGCGAGCGATGTTCAATGAACTTGAGCGATTGGGCGAGCTGAAGGGGGATAACCCTCTGGGCAAGGTACGGGCGTTGAAGTTCGATGAAACCGAGATGGCCTACTTGAGCGCCGAGCAGATTCCGCCGCTGCTCGATTCCCTGGATGGGCTCTCAGTCGCTGCTGGACTTGTAGCGAGGATCTGCTTGGCTACTGGGGCTAGATGGTCTGAGGCTGAAGGTCTGGTTGCAAGGCAGGTGCGCCATGGCCGAATTCATTACACCAATACGAAATCCTCAAAAAATCGAGTGGTCCCGGTGGCGTCAGATTTGGAAAAGCGGATCAAGGCGGCGTTGCCATTCCCGGGTTGCTACAAGAAGTTTGGGGAGTCTGTTGCTGCCATTGGCCTGGAGCTGCCAGCTGGACAGTTAACGCATGTACTGCGCCATACCTTCGCCAGTCACTACATGATGAATGGCGGTGACATCCTGACCTTGCAGCGGGTGCTGGGGCATGCCTCTTTGGATATGACCATGAAGTACGCGCATTTCAGCCCAGGACACCTAGCTGAAGTGGTCAATCTCAACCCTTTAGCAATGGGGTGTGGACATTCCGTGGACGCTGAGGCAGAAGTGAAGGTGGGAGATGTTAAGCCTTAGAAATGACAAAGCCCCGCAGAGCGGGGCTTTGAGGTGTGGTGCCGGCACCAGGAATCGAACCCGGGACCTACTGATTACAAGTCAGTTGCTCTACCATCTGAGCTATACCGGCGTGTCAGGGCGACGATTATAGCGATTGGATAGGTTCTGTAAACCCCTGAATTCTGACTATTTTTGCGCGGGCTTCGGGTCAGGCGCGCAGCAGGGTTTTCTTGAGTTTCTGGATGGCTTTCCAGGTTCGACTGTTTTGCATTGCGCGCAGCTGTGCTTCGGCCTGTTCGGCGCGTTGCAGGGCGGCGGCGAGTTGCTGTTCGGCATCGCTGACGGGGTGGCTGAACTTGTGGCCCTTGCAGAACTGGAACTCGTCCAGGTTGCACGGCGGGATGTCGAAGGCGGGTTTGAGGTTCAGGTGTTCTTCGGCGAGGTAGTAGGTGTTGATGCCGTCGAACAGGATGGAGTGGTAGCCGGCGTCGGTGACGAGGGTTTCCCAGGCCTGGTCGCGGGCCCAAGGGGTTTCGATGAGGATCACCCATGGCCGCCATTGGGTGAAGTCCATGCCGCGCAGGACGGTTTCTTCGTGGCCTTCGACATCGATTTTCAGGAAGTGGATGGCGCGGCCCCGGGCGTGTTCTTCGCAGATGGAGCTCAGGGTGCGGGACTTGATCGTCTGGGTGCGCACGTCCATTCCGGCGTCTTTGTGCATTTTCGCCATGGCCGGGTCGAGGGTCGAGAGGCCGGTGCCCGCGATGCCGTAGAAGGTCAGTTCGTCAGCACTTTCCCCGGCCGCGCATTGCAGGTTGGTGTCTTTGGGGCGTTGCTGGGACAGAGCTTGGTAGTAGTTGGGCATCGGTTCGACGTTAATGCCGGTCCAGCCGTTGTCGTAGAACGCCTTGGTGACCGAATCTTGGGTGGGATCGTTTGCCCCGACGTCGATGTAGAAGCCGTTCTCGACAGTTTTGAGGGCGCGCCACAGGCGTATGTCTTCGAAATTCTGTGCGTAGGAAATGAACGTCACTGGCGCATCCTGTCGGAGGAATGTTCTTGTTCGTGGCCGCGCTGCCGGCGCCCTTGCGTGTGTGTATATCAAGAGAAGGGAAAGGGTGCAATTTCCCCTGTCTGCGGTCCGGGATTAGGCGTTTATGTCGTTTTGATTAAATGCTTATGCACAATGGCATTGGCAGCGCACCGGGTTTAGGCCAAATTTGTGGATCTGTTCTCATTTGTCTGCAAATACCTGTTTTTTCGATTTTTTATGCGGGTGTGCAAAAAATGAACAGTGTGGATTTAGCCCTGAAACAGGCGTAGATATTGGATCCACGATTATTTCATCAACAGAGTTATCCACAGGGCGGATGTGTTTAAGCGCGTTCGGCCAGGAGCAGGAAATTACGCGGTGTGAGCGGGGTTTCGCAGAAGGTACCGACGCGGACGCTGTAGCCCCGTTCGGCGAGGAAAAGTGCCCGGTCGAGAACCAGCCAAAGCTCCAGCGGACGTCGGAACAGTCCACGTAGTAGCTCAAGGTTGCGCACTTCGGCCAGTCGCTGCCAACCGGCGGCTTCGAGGGCTGGCCAATTTTGCGGGCCGACTGTGGATAACTCTTTGAGTGCGGCCAGGTGATGGCAGTAATCGGCGAAGGGTTTGTCCAGCCAGGCGCTGGGCAGGGAAGGGGTTGGCAGGTACTCGTCCATGCCGCGCAGTTGCCGTTGCAGCAAGTCGAAACCCAGGCGGCGGGCCATGGAGGTGTCGCGTTGACGGCGCACGCGGGCGCCAGCGGTGACGGTTTCGCTCATGGGTAACGCGAGGTCGTCGAGGGAAAGCTGTAGGCCGGAGCCTTGGGCGACCGAGGAAATCGGCGAGTATTGGGCAAGACTGATCCGGTTGTAGCAGCACGGTGCAATGGCGAGTTGTTTACAGCCTGTGGCGCTGGCGAGTTGTATCAACCGCACATGCAAATCACCGCAGGCGTGAAGCGCGACGGGCGTGTGGTGCGCACTCAGTAAAGTAGCGGCGTCTGTCGCGAGCACATCCTGTTCAATGTGCAGCGCATGCAGGTGATGACGTTGGCTGAGTGTCTGGCCGCTGGTTACCAGTGCCGGGTCGTATTCCAGGCAAGTCAGTTGTTGCCCCGGTTGCAGCAGGCGGCGCCCCAAGTGTCCCTTGCCCGAGCACCAGTCCAGCCAATGCTTCGGTGTTTCGCAGAACTGCAATCGACTGGCGAAGGCTTCGATCTGTTGCCATTTACGCCCCGGAACATCGACGTTCAGTCTGTGGCTTGCCGCTTCGAGTGTGTGCGCAGGCAATTCATCCACAGCACTCAAGGCAACGGCGATTGATGCCAAGGAAGCAAAGGGGGCCGGCGCATTCAGAAGGGCGGGTTGATTGTGGGCGCTTTCCGCGTCTTCCAGCGACCGCTCGCGTAGCCATGCGGCCAGCTCCGGGTAGGACGCTTCCCAGGGAAGCTGCAGATGAGTGAACGGCCGAGGTTTCCACAGTGCCTGGTGCTCTGTCAGAAAAGCATCCAGCGCGGTGAAGCGGGCGAGCAAGGCCTCGCCCGTCAACACGCTCGTATCAACGCCCTTGGCAGGCATCGACGCGCAACCAGCGCTCCAGCAGCTTGAAGCCGCGCACCAGCACGTAAGCCATCACCAGGTAGAACATGCCCGCGGCGAAGAAAATCTCCACTGGCAGGTAGGTCCGGGCAATGATGGTACGGGCCATGCCAGTCAGTTCCAGCAAGGTCACGGTGCTGGCCAGGGCGCTGGCCTTGAGCATCAGGATCACTTCGTTGCTGTAGGCTGGCAGGCCGATGCGCGCGGCGCGTGGCAGCATGATGAAGAACAGCGCTTTTGGCCTGGACATGCCCAGTGCCCGTGCCGCTTCGATCTCGCCCGGTGGAATCGCCTGAATGGCGCCGCGCAGGATTTCCGCAATGTAGGCTGCCGTGTGCAGGGTCATGGTCGCCGTGGCGCACCAGAACGGATCGCGCAGATAGGGCCACATCGAGCTGTTACGGATCGCGTCGAACTGCGCCAGGCCGTAGTAGACCAGGAACAGTTGAACCAGCAGCGGCGTGCCCCGGAAAAAGAAGATGTAGCCGTAGGGAAAGGCCCGCACCCACCACAGGCGCGACGAGCGGGCGATGCCCAGCGGAATGGCCAGCAGCAAACCGGCGATCACGGCGATGGCCACCAGTTCCAGGGTCAGAGTCGCGCCCTGGGCCAGTTTCGGCAGCCACTTGATGATGACTTCCCAGTTCATTGGGTGCTCCTCGCGAAGCCGCGGGCGGCACGTTTTTCCAGGAAGTGCATGCCGGTCATCGCCAGCACTGTCAGGCTCAGGTACATGAACGCGGCCACCATATAGAAGGTGAACGGCTGTTTGGACACGGTCACGCCGATTTGCGCATGACGCATGATTTCTTCCAGACCGATCACCGACACCAGCGCGGTGTCTTTCATCAGGATCATGAACAGGTTGCCCAGGCCGGGTAGGGCGATGCGCCACATCTGCGGCATGATCAGCCGGGTGAAGATGCGCCATTTCGACAGGCCCAGGGCCACGCCGGCTTCACGATGGCCTTTGGGGATGGCGAGGATCGCGCCGCGAAACACTTCCGTGGCGTAGGCGCCGAAGCACAGTCCCAGCGCAATCACGCCAGCGGCGAAGGCGTTGAGTTCGAGGTCGGGGTTGCCGAAGAACTCGCCCAGGGCACGCATCAGGTTGACTGTGCCGAAGTAGATCAACAGCACCCAGAGCAATTCCGGGATGCCGCGAACCAGGGTCGAATAAGTGCCGCCAAGCCATTGCAGCGGCTTGTACGGGGAAGTCTTGGCCAAGGCGCCGAGCAGACCGAGCACCAGCCCCAGGCACAGGGCCGAGAGTGCCAGTTTCACAGTCATCAGCGCGCCAGCGGCGAGCGCCGGGCCGAATCCGTAGAGGTCGATAATCATGGATTTCTTTTCAAATCGCGGCAGGCAAGGCCGAGAACCGGCGCCATCAGGCGCCGGTCAGGCAAGTCAGAATCAATAGATGCTGAACGGGAAGTACTTGTCGTTGATCTTCTTGTAGGTGCCGTCAGCGACGATTTCTTTCAGCGCGGTGTTCAGCTTCGCGCGGATCGGATCGTTTTTACGCACGGCAATACCGATCTTGTCGCTTTCTTCCACCGGGTCGCCCTTGAACTCGTAGGCACGGCCAGCGTCGCTTTTCAGCCACTCGTAGTTGACGTACTTGTCGGCCAGGATGCCGTCCAGACGGCCGGAAGTCAGGTCGAGGTAGGCGTTTTCCTGGGTGTCGTAGAGCTTGATGGTGATGTCGTCACCATAGTTGTCTTCCAGGAAGGTGCCGGCCAGGGTCGCACGCTGGGCGCCGATGATCTTGCCTTTGACCGAGGCCTTGTCGGTTTTGAAGTCGACGTCTTTCTTGGCGATGAACTGCAGCTTGTTGGAGTAGTACGGGTCGGTGAAGTCCACCGCTTGCTTGCGCTCGTCGGTGATCGACATCGAGGAGATCAGGAAGTCGAACTTCTTGGCGTTCAGGGCCGGGATGATGCCGTCCCAGTCGGAGGTCACGACAGTGCACTCGACTTTCATCTTGGCGCACAGGGCGTCGCCGATCTCTTTGTCGAAGCCGACGACATTGCCACTGGCATCTTTATTGTTGAACGGCGGGTAGGCCGCTTCGATGCCCATCTTCAGGGTTTCGGCCATGGCACCGGCGCTGAACGCCAGGGTGACGGCGGCAGCCAGGAAGACCTTTTTGTAGTTCTGCATGTGGGTAGCTCCGTTAGCGGTTGCTGGACATGAATTGTTTGCAGCGCGCCGAAAGCGGGTTTTCAAACACCTGCTGTGGCGATCCTTGCTCTTCTACCAGGCCCTGGTGGAGGAACACCACTTCGCTGGAGACCTGACGGGCGAAGCCCATTTCGTGGGTCACGAGCAGCATGGTGCGGCCTTCTTCGGCCAGCGCGCGGATGACATTAAGTACTTCCTGGACCATTTCCGGGTCAAGCGCGGAGGTGGGCTCGTCGAACAGGATGACCTTGGGCTGCATGGCCAGGGTGCGGGCGATGGCCGCGCGTTGTTGCTGGCCGCCGGACAATTGCGCCGGGTAGGCGTGGCGCTTGTCGGCGATGCCGACCTTGGCCAGCAGGGCTTCGGCCACTTCGATGGCTTCGGCCTTGCTCTGGCCGAGCACGCGGCGCGGGGCTTCGATGATGTTGTCGAGCACGCTCATGTGCGGCCACAGGTTAAAGTTTTGAAACACAAAACCGATTTCGCTGCGCAGGCGATTGATCTGCTTGCCGTCGGCGGCCACCAGTTCGCCGTTCTTCGCAGCCTTGAGCTTGAGTTCTTCGCCGGCGACCAGGATCTGGCCCTGGTGCGGGTTTTCCAGCAGGTTGATGCAGCGCAGGAACGTGGACTTGCCGGAGCCGGAGGAACCCAGGATCGAGATCACATCGCCGTCGCGGGCGGTCAGCGAGATGCCTTTGAGCACCTCCAGCGAACCGTAGCGTTTGTGCAAGTTGCGGATTTCAAGCGCGGGCGTGGCCTCAGCCATGTGCGTTCCTCATATATGTTGCGCTCCTGCTGTTGGCGGCCTTCCTGGCGAGGCGGCCAACCTAGCATAGCGTTTCAATGGCAGCCAACAGCGCTACGGACGGTAAACGGCTGGCGTGTGGCAGGTTGTCGCATCGGCGCAGCAGACTGTCGCCCCATCAACAACCGAACAGCCGTTTGAACCTTGCCTGTCGACAAAAAGCGCGGTGGCTGTCGCAAAAAAAGGCGCGATGTTGCCAGCTTTGACGGGGTGTTGGAAGCGCTATCCGGCCAAATGCAGCGGTTGTGCACTTTTAATGTGCGCAGAGCTATTTTCAGGTGTGTTTCCGGTGCGCGGATTTGCCCCACAAAGTGGGTCGCAGGGTAACGCTCTGGCGAAGTGCCATTAAATTCAATGGGTTGCGATGACTGTCCGGTCGAAGTGAGATCGCCGGACTAGAGGGATTTGAAACATTTTGGCGCAATTATTGCGTGCAGAATCCAGAACGCCCCGTTGGCTTCTTTTTACGAGAAGGATCGCTGAACGGGATGCACGCATTCGCTTCTCCTTACAAAGGTAGTTTTAATGAGCAGTACCCAAAGCTCTAATGGCCTCGAACAGGGGCTCAAACCGCGCCACGTGACCATGCTGTCGATTGCCGGGGTTATCGGCGCCGGCTTGTTCGTCGGCTCGGGTCACGCCATCGCCGCTGCAGGTCCGGCTGTTCTGTTGGCTTACGCCGCCGCCGGCATGTTGGTGGTGCTGGTGATGCGCATGCTCGGCGAAATGGCCGTTGCCTCGCCGGACACCGGTTCGTTCTCGACTTACGCCGACCGCGCGATCGGTCACTGGGCCGGCTTCACTATCGGCTGGTTGTACTGGTGGTTCTGGGTTCTGGTGATCCCGTTGGAAGCCAACGCTGCCGCGACCATCCTGCATGCCTGGTTCCCTGGCGTGGACATCTGGGCCTTCGCCCTGGTCATCACGATGCTGTTGACCGTGACCAACCTGTTCAGCGTGAAGAACTACGGTGAATTCGAGTTCTGGTTCGCCCTGATCAAAGTGTTGGCCATCATCGGCTTCATCATTCTCGGCGTAGCGGCGATCTTCGGCTTCCTGCCGAACAGCCAGGTCAGCGGCGTTTCGCATCTGTTCGACACCCAGGGCTTCCTGCCAAACGGCATGGGCGCGGTACTGGGCGCGATCCTGACCACCATGTTCTCCTTCATGGGCACCGAGATCGTGACCATCGCGGCCGCGGAATCGAAGAACCCTGGCAAACAAATCTCCAAGGCCACCAACTCGGTGATCTGGCGGATCGGCTTGTTCTACCTCGTATCGATCTTCATCGTTGTGGCCCTGGTGCCATGGAACGACCCGGTACTGGCAAGCCTGGGCTCCTACCAGACCGTGCTTGAACGCATGGGCATCCCGAACGCCAAGATGATTGTCGACATCGTGGTACTGGTTGCAGTGACCAGCTGCCTGAACTCGGCGCTCTACACCTCGTCGCGTATGCTGTTCTCCCTGGGCAAGCGCGGTGATGCGCCAGCCATGTCCACGCGCACCAACAAAAGTGGCACGCCTTACTGGGCGGTGATGTTGTCCACTGGCGCAGCGTTCCTGGCAACATTCGCCAACTACGTGGCCCCGGCTGCCGTGTTCGAATTCCTGCTGGCCAGCTCCGGCGCCATCGCATTGCTGGTGTACCTGGTGATCGCGATTTCGCAACTGCGCATGCGCAAGCAGCGTATGGCTCGTGGTGAGAAAATCGTCTTCAGCATGTGGCTGTTCCCGGGCCTGACCTACGCGGTGATCGTCTTCATCGTTGCGGCCCTGACCATCATGCTGTTCCAGGATGCCCATCGTGTGGAAATCCTCGCGACCGGCTTGCTCAGTGCCCTGGTAGTGGCGGCCGGCTTGCTGGTGGCTCGCCGTCGCAAACTGGAAAAGCGTGGCGCGGTAGTGCTGAACTGATCCATATCGCGTAATGCAAAACGGCCGCTGTCAGTGATGACAAGCGGCCGTTTTTGTTTGTGCCGTAACCCTTACTCGGCTTTTTCTTCTGGCGTTTCCTGCGACTCGCGGTAGGCGTCCAGCGCAGTGCCGAAGTCAGCAATGAACTGTGGCTCGCTCAGCCATGCCTGGGCGGCGTCGCGGTCCATGCCGTCGGCCCACATGCGGTAGTCGATCAGCATGTCGGCGGCCAGGTGGGTGGCGGCCATGCCTTCGTCGTCGGCGTTTTCCATGTCCAGCAATTCTGGGTGGTCAACGATGATAAAGGCGAGGTTCGTCAGCAGGACCGAGAGCATTTCGCTGCGGCTGACGGCTTCGGCGTCGCGCATTTTGCTGAACATCGCCAAGGTGTATTCCGGGATCGGCTCGGCGAGGTGGCCGAGTTCATCATCGTCCAGAGCAGCGGGTTTCCTGCCGTGGATATTGATCTGCTTGGCTTTGGCTTTTGCACGCTTGGCGCGTTTCTGTTGCTTGTTCAGGGAGGCCATGGGAACTCAGTTCGGTTTCTGTTGGGTTTGCGCGGCAATGGCGTCGGACGCCGCCACATAGTCGGCCTGGAAGGTCGGAGATTCGATCCACGCCAGGGCGCCGGCTTCGTCTGTTTCGGCCGACCATTGGCGATATTCGATCAGCGCGGCGAGGATGAAGTCCATCGCGCCTTCTTCGCCTTCCTGCTCGTACACCAGCTCCAGCAACGGGTCTTCGAGGAAGGCCGTGCACATGGCTTGCTGGCTGATCTTTTCGGCGTCGATCATTTTCTTGAACAGTTCGGTCAGGTCCACCGATTCGAAGTCGATGCGATCGTCGTTCGGGTCCAGTTCGACCGGCGCGGCAGCCCGCTGGGTGCGGTTCTGCTTGGCCTTGGCCTTGGCGCGGGAGGCGCGTTTGTGCTGCTTGTTGGCGGAGGCCATGGGCGTCGTTCCGTATTCGTTGAAAGGGCAAGAGGCCTAGGGGGTGTTCTCAATTAGTTTTCCCGGCCCGGCGTGAAAACTAATTGAGAACGCCCCCTAGCTGCGCGGCACTCGCCGCCCGGGGGTATCGGGGGTCAGTTCGCCGTTTTGCAGCCAGGCCAATGCAATGGGCCATAGTGTGGCTTGGTATGGGCTGCGAAAAAAGGCGAAATGTCCGACTTCTTGTTCGCCGATGTCTTCGGGATGGATACGCAGGTGAGCGTTTGTACTGCCAGTGAAGTAGCTGAGCAGGCGTTCGATGGCCGGGACCGTGCCGTAAGGATCATCGCTGATGCTGATGGCCAGGGTTTGTGCGGTGACATCGGCAAAGGGCAGTTGCCCGCTTGTTGTGCTGATCGCGCGGCCGCTGGAGCGTTTTTCGTAACGGGCAGTGGACAGGCTCCAGTCACGGACCACGCCGGCGGGTGTGTCCTCCAGCCATCCGAGGCGTTTGCCCGGAAAGTAGCCGTAGATCATCGTCAGCAGTGGCATCAGCACATGCCACTTGCCAAACATCCGCCAGCGATGGGCGGGCGCATAGTCGCGCCAGTAGGCGAATTGCGCACCGACCGTCACCAGGCGCCGGATCAGGTGCCCGGACGCTCCCAGGCCCGCTGCACAGCCGCCAAAGCTGTGGCCGACCACATCGATAGGCTGACCGGTGAACTCACGTTGTGCGCGCTTGAGCATCGCCTCGAAATCCAGCGCTCCCCAATCGGTCCATGTAGCCTTCAGGCCTTTGAGCGATGCCGGCCGCGACTCGCCGATGCCGCGGTAGTCATAGGTGATGACATCGAAGCCATGATTGGACAGATAGTCGGCGAAGCGCGAGTAATGACGACAACGAACCGAGGTGGCGGCATTGATGATCACGACCGGACGAGCGGCATCCCGAGAAGGGTGTCGCCAGGTGAAGCCACCGAGGACAAAGCCGTCTGCAGCGGTTTCCTTGAATGGTTCGCCGGACGTGACGCATTGCAATGGCAACTCGATTTGAGTTGGGGCGAGTGAAGGCGTTTCCTGCAAATTCATCGGCGTCGGACCTTTGCGGGTAGCTGCCAACGATAGTCTTGATAGCGTTGATGAACAATCCATTGGCCTCAGCGCAGTGATTGATCGAGCAGTCGTTCTTCAAGGGCCGCCCGTTCCCGATCCAGTTCGTTACGGAGTTCTTCTTCACTCGGCAGGACGAGCTTGTACTTGCTGGTGAACAGTTGTTCGTTTCCTTCAAGCACCGAATAACGCACCACGGATTCATCCTTTTGCGCACAGAGAATGATGCCGACAGTGGGGCCGTCTTCCACGCCGCGTTTCAGGTCGTCGTACATGCGCACGTACATGTCCATCTGCCCCACATCCTGATGGGTCAGTTCACCGCGTTTGATATCGAAGATGACGAAGCACTTGAGCAAGTAGTTGTAGAACACCAGGTCGATGTAGAAGTCTTTGCTGTCGGTACTGATGCGTTGCTGGCGGGCAATGAACGCGAAGCCCTTGCCCAGCTCCAGCAAGAAGCCTTGCAGCTGTTCGATCAACGCCTGTTCGATCTCGCTTTCCTGAAGCTTGCCGGCATTGGGTAGGCCCAGAAACTCCAGGACCACCGGATCACGGATGAAATCCCGAGGGCTGGCCTTCATGTTTTGAATGTTGGTGGCGGCCTCCTGCTTGACACTGCCGCGATCGCGGCTCGCCAGCAGGCGTTCGTAGTACAGCGTATTGATCTGGCGTTCCAGGGCACGGCTCGACCAGTTTTGGGTGGCCGATTCGTTCATGTACCAGAGACGGGCGCTGTCGTTGTCGACCCGAAGCAGGCGGCGGTAGTGGGTCCAGCTCAATTCGGAACGCACTGCGTTCCAAATTGGAAAAGTTTGATAAAAATCCCGCATATAACGCAGATTGCGTTCGTCAAAACCTTTGCCGAAGTCGGCACTGAGCACTTTTGCCAAAGTGGCCAGTAAGCGTTTGCCATACCTCGCCCGCCGAGCCCCTTCCTGCTCGAACTCGACAATATGTCGCCCGATCTGCCAACAGGTTTGCACCTGAACGGTATCGACCGCACGAAGCACCTTCTGACGTGCCTGATGGATCAATTTGCCAAGGCTACCCAGCAGCGAAGCCAGATATGGGTCGTGAGTGTCGTTGGGTGTGAGGGCCGTCATGAGGTCTTCCGCAGCAGATTGGACAGCGAAAGAGAATGGCAAGTGGGCACCCTTCGAAGCTGCCGGGAGTGACTGAAAAACAGGAAGGAAAAACCGGATTCGCTGGCAGGACGTGTCGGAGGGCAGGCGAGGTCTGAGGAGCAAATGGCGTAGTACGTTTCGTACTCAGGCCAAATCAATCTAAAACCCCTCCCTGCGACTGGAAATCCAACGAATGTAACGATTGGGTTCTGCAGAACCCGGGAGTCGTCATCATGAAGTACCTCCATTCCCTCCTGTTGCCTCTCACCGCCGTCGGCGTGCTGATGTTTCCATCGATGTCGCCCGCCGCCAGCCTTGATCCAATCGACAGCACTGGCGTGCAGGTGCAGCGCCAGGAGCAAAACGGCATCGCCTACCTGTCCGGCGGTATCGGCGAGGATGAGTCCAGGGCCATCCAGCAGACCACCGGCTACAACCTGCACATGACGTTCTCTGTCGGGACGGGAAATGAATACATTCCTGACGTGAGCGTGGTCATTCAGAAAGCCCCGGGGCAAACCGTGCTGACGCTCAATAACGCCGGTCCGTTGGTTTACGTGAAGCTGCCTGCCGGTAAATACACGGTCATTGCGACGCGCAAGGGCGAAACACGGCAGGACGTTGCCGATGTTGGCAGTGGTGCAGCCCGTAACCTGGTTTTCCACTGGAATGATGCGAGTTAGCGAGACGCTCTAGGCCCTGAGTCCTGCGACTCAGGGTTTATCGTTATTAACGCCCGCGTACGCTTGGATGAGTGCAACGCGTAAAGGGTTGGTTTCTACGCTCAGCAGCTTGATGGCCAAGGCGCAGCAGACCACGATCAACATGGGTTTGATCAACCGTGGTCCGACTCGGACGGCGGCCCGTGCACCCAATTGAGCGCCGATGAAGGCCGCCAAAGCCATGGCTATGGCTACCGGCCAGATAATCACACCTTTGGTGATAAAGACCGACAGAGAGCCGAGGTTGCAAGAGGCGTTGGCAAGCTTGGTAAAACTCATGGCCCGCATCATACCCAGGCCGCAGAGCAGTACAAATCCGACAATGAAGAAAGAGCCCACGCCGGGGCCAAATATACCGTCGTAAAAGCCCAGGATAGGCGCCACGGTAAACGAAAACAGCAGAACACCAATTCTCTTGCGTCGATCTTCATTGGCCAGCTTCGGAGATAGCGCAAAATAGATCGCTACCAGAATCAGCATGATAGGCACGCAAACTTCCAGGTAGTGCTTATCAATAGAGCTGACCAGCAAGGCACCACTAGCGCCACCAATAAATCCGCAAATAACCAGGAAACGGCCTTCGCGCCACTCGATCAATCCTTTGCGAGCAAAGGTCACCGTTGCCGAAACAGTTGCCGAAGCGGCCTGGAACTTGTTCGTTGCAATTGCACTGATCGGATCTACACCTGCCAGAAACAATGCAGGCAAGGTGATCAAACCACCCCCACCGGCAATCGCATCAAAAAAGCCGGCGCAAAAAGCGACGAGCGCCAACATGCCAATTACATCCAAGGACATTGCATTCTCTCTTTATGGTTATTGGCCAGTAATCACATGACTGGTCGTTCAACAGCCTGATCACATAAGGAATCAGCCCTGCAGCACTAACGGGTCCTCTGAAACAACGATGGGGGTAGAAAATTTTGAAAGTCCGAAAATACGAACCAAGACCCGTCTGTTGTCTTTGATGACATCGCGACAGTGCAGAGCCCGGATGTTATTGATAACCATGGCCGATTCCTGGGTCAGCGTGCATTCGACCGGAGTTGCTTCATCTACACCTTGGCAAAGGGCGGTGTAAGCCGTTTTCACAAAGGTCGAGGCGCTGTCATTGACCGAAAAGCGATACGAGTTGAAGCGGGCTGCGAACCCTACCTTATCGTCGAACTCCAGAATCGAAACGTTGCGGCCATCCTCCCCTTTGCCACTGACAAAGGAGTCACTACGAGTGAACTGGAAGTTGCCCGTGGTCAGTGCGAGGCAGTTGGTGATGCCGATTTTTTCGAGTATGGGGGGTAGTGCAATGACTCGCGTAGGTTCCAGGCTCGGGTTCCACAAGGCGGAAAGTATGAGCGACGACGGAGAGGGCGAGTGCCCGTCTTTCGCGGTCACGGCGCACCAGTAAGGCGCCTCTGTTTGCGGTCCAAGCGCGAGGCCGGAATGGGAACTCAGTTCCTTGATGTCCGGCTCGGCTGGGATCTTGGTCAGTCCGCCGCCCTTGAAGTTGGCCACCAGTCGAATCAGTTTTCCTTCATTGTCCATGTCATAGGCAAAGGCACTGTTATCCACCAGTTTCAACAAGATCTGATTGCGGGCGGCCAGGCAAAGTACGTCGTAACGATTTTCCAGGGATGCCAGATCTGGCAGTTCATTTGGAGGGCTGATTTCGGTGATTTTTTGCAGCCCTTCAAAAATCAACACGGAGATAAGGCCATCGGAATAGGCGCCCAACAGTTCACATTGGTTTTTCGAAAACGAGAGCTTTAATTCGGTCGCTGCCAGAAACGCTTTGGACTTGGCTCCTGGTGCCTGTGGCCCGCCGATGGCGGCCAGTTTTTTGGTGAACGTGTGAAGCAGTGTTGACTGGTGAATATCAAAGCTGAAAGTTCTGATTTCTTGTTCAGTAAATAACCCAGTGGTTTCGACGTCTGGTTTGATGGCGTCAGTCATTGTCTACATCCCTGTTGTGTATCCGCTCCCGGTTATGCGGCAGCTCCTCCTTCGATTCTGCACAAACTGAAGATCAGCGTATGTCATCCGCTTCCGGTAAAGCATACGGAGCGTTCTTACAGACCAAAGACTGCCAGGAAGGGCTGATCTCCAATGCCTGAAGCTTTTCGGGGCTTGGCCCCGGCAACCGTTGCGGATGCTGGCGGGTGTGGTGATAGGGGGGGGGAATTGTCGCTTTGAAGGTGACCGGGCCAGTGCCTAATCAAATCGCAGGCATAAAAAAACCCTGAATCTTGCGATTCAGGGTTTTCGGTATTTGGTGCCCAGAGACGGAATCGAACCGCCGACACGGGGATTTTCAATCCCCTGCTCTACCGACTGAGCTATCTGGGCAACGGGGCGCATTAAACGGGTTTTTCAGGGGGTCGTCAAGCAAGTTTTCAAAAAAATTTTAATTATTACCGTCGCTTACGTTCCGACCCCCGAAAAATCGGGGTTATTCCGACGGCGGTACGTAGCCTTCGGCCTTGGCGTAATCCTCGCCGGAGAAGTACTTGTCCATTTCGCCCTGAAGATATTTGCGATCTTCGGCGTTCATCATGTTCAGGCGTTTTTCATTGATCAGCAGGGTTTGGTGTTTTTGCCAGTCGGCCCAGGCCTTCGCCGAGACGTGGTCAAAAATGTCCTGGCCTTTGGCGCCCGGGAAGGGAGCGCGCTCCAGGCCTGGCAATTCTTCTTTGTACTTGCGGCACATGATGGTGCGGGTCATGACGACTCTCCTGCGTTCAATACGGCGGCCGCGCGTTCGAGCAAGGTTTTGACCGGGGCGGCAAGGCCCAGGCGCGGCGGGGTGGCGAGGTTATACCAGAGCCAGTCGGCCTCGGCCACGTGATGGCCGGTCTCCTGGACCTGAACCAGCCAGGGTTCGATGGATAACTGAAAATGGCTGAAGGTGTGCACCAGGCTCGGCAATGCCTGTTGGGTGCCCAGTTCCAGTGAGTGCTGCGCGGCGAGGTGTGACAGGTCGTCGAGGTCGTCGAGTTCCGGCAGGCTCCACAAGCCGCCCCAGAGGCCCGTAGAGGGGCGACGGTAAAGCAGGATGGCGCCTTCGGTGTTGGCCAGCATCGGCATCAGCGTGCGCTTCTGCGGGATGGCCTTGCGCGGCTTGGGGATCGGGTAGCGGGTTTCCAGGCCGAGCATGTGCGCCTCGCAGCCTTTTTCCAGCGGGCACAACAGGCAGCTCGGTTTGCTGCGGGTGCAGAGCGTGGCACCGAGGTCCATCATCGCCTGGGTGTAGGCGTTGACCCGGTCGTGCGGCGTAAAGCGCTCAGCGTTGGCCCAGAGCTGTTTGGCGACCTTCGGCTCGCCCGGGTAGCCCTCTTGCGCGGTAAAGCGCGCCAGGACGCGCTTGACGTTGCCATCGAGGATCGGAGCGCGCAGGCCCATGCTGATGCTGGCAATGGCGCCGGCGGTGGACAGGCCGATTCCCGGCAGATCGGTGAGTTTTTCCACGTCTCGGGGAAATTCGCCGCCGTACTGCTCGACGACGATCTTCGCGGTCTTCTGCAAATTGCGCGCGCGGGTGTAGTAACCCAGGCCGGTCCACAGGTGCAGCACTTCGTCTTCCGGTGCAGCCGCCAGGGCTTCGACCGTTGGCAACGAGGCCATGAAGCGGTCGAAGTAGTTCAGCACGGTGCTGACCTGGGTCTGCTGCAGCATGATTTCCGAGACCCATACCCGATACGGGTTGATGTCCTGCTGCCAGGGCAAATCGTGACGGCCGTGGCGGTCGAACCAGTCCAGCACCGCCGTTGAAAACTGCTCGGCTCTCATCGCTTGAACAGTTCCTTGAGCGCGTCTTTCAGTTTCGGGTCGACTTTGTCGCCCCATTTTTCGTCGATTTTTTCGCTGATCCTCTCGCCAGCCAACTTGGTCGCGACCTGACTCATGCGGTCGTTATCCAAGCGGCAAGCCTTGGCGCCCAGCTCCAGCGGGCCACGGCAGCGCAGTGGCCACTCGATGCCGACAAACTTCTCGCCGACCTGACAGGCCGGGTCCGGCATGGCGCTGGTATCGCCTTCAACGATGATGCCGACGCGGTAGTCCATGCCCAACACGCGCAGATCGATGTCACCGTCACCGTTGACGGTCATGCCCGGGATGCGCACTTTCAGGTCCGGATTGCTGGCGACACCGTTACGCAAGGTCAGATTGCCCTTGAGCTCCTGGAACGGAGTGTCCTTGCCTCGCGGCTCGCCGCTGAGGGTTTTGCGGTTGAGCGTAGCGATGCCTTTGCACAGCTGTTGCTCGAGGTTGGCGTTGAGCAGCACGCCATTGTTGATGACGAAACTGGCGTTGCCGTTGAGGGTTTCGATCAACGCCTTCTGGCTGTTGCCGTTGCCGGTCAGGTTGCTGTTGAGCGTGACCAGGCCCTTGACCGGTGGGTTCTTGCCCTGGCTTTCGAGGATTTTTTCCGCCGGTACCCGGGTGATCTTCGTCTGCAGATTCAGCGCCGGCACTGGCTGGCGCACATCGAGCGTGCCGGTGGTTTCGAAGTTGCCCTCGTACAGGTCGCCGCGCAGGTTGGCCAGCGTCAGCAGGCCGCCCTGGCCGGTGGCCTTGAGCGCAGCGTTATGGATCGGCAGTTTTTGCAGGGTCAACTGGCCAAAGGTCAGGTCGGCGTCCACATCGAGCTTGCTCAAGCGTTCCACTGGCAACAGGCGCTCGCTGCTCCACGCGTCCTTGGTCGGCGCGGGTGGCAACGGCGTGCTGCCGGCGCCGGCCATGGCATCGGCTTCGGTGCTGGCGACTTCGGCCTGACGCACTTGTGTCGCGCTATTGGCCTCGGCGGATTTCGGCGGCAGGTAACGGTCGACGTTGAAGGTATCGGCCTTGAGCACGGCGCGCAGCGATTGCTTGGCGAAGTCTTCGACGGCAATGCGGCCGCTGAAGGTGCTGTCGTCGACTTTCAGGTTGAGGTTGTCGAGCGCCAGGCTGGTCGGTGTCGCGGCCAACCGGCTGACCAGCTCGACTTTGCTCAGGCTGCCTTCAGCCATGGCTGGGAGCTTCTGGCCGATGCTGTCGACGAATTTCGCCAGGTCGAACTGGGCAATCGAGATGCCGCCGCTGACCTGTGGAGTCTTGTCCAGATCGTTGACCTTCAGTTCACCCAGTGCCCGCAACTGGTTGGCAGAGACCTTGATGCCGGTCCACTCGGCAACGTTGGCGGCCCTGTCCAGCACCAACTGGCCCTGGGCGGAGAACGTCACGGCCTTGCCTTGCAAGGGGTCACCGGTCACTTCACCCGACAGCCTCATGTCTTCGAACTGATAGCGCTGCAGTGCACGTGCGATGCGCAACTCACCGTTGAGCTCGGTGCGCACCCGCAGTGCCGGCTGGTTGGCTGACAGGAAAGCCGTGAGCTTGAGCGGAATGTTGACGGAGTCGTGGACCGCGCCGGTGCTCAACTGAATGCTTTCGGCGCTGAAACTCTTGCCGGTTCGTTCGTCGGTGTATTCGACCCGCGCGTTGTTCACGGTCAGGCTGTCGATGTCCAGGCGGATCGGTTGAGGCGGTTTTTCCGCCGCGCCGCCGGTTTCGGGCGCCGGTTCGGGAGTGGCTGGCGGGGTGCCGGTCGCGTCGGTGCCGGCCGTTGCAGGCAGCTTGCCGATGTCCTCCCAGTTGCCATGACCCTCCTTGTCGCGGTTCAGGCGCAGGTTCAGGCCTTCGACGCGCACGTCGCTCATCTGTACTTCACGGCGCAGCAGCGGCAGTACGCGCACCGACAGGCCGAGCATCTGCAAATCGGCGTACGGTTCGGTCGGTTTGACCATGGTCGCGACACTGGCGTCGTGCAGCTCCAGGCCCAGCCACGGGAACAGGCTCCAGCCGATATCGCCATTGAGCGTCAGCTCGATGTGGGCTTTGTCGCGGGCAATCTGGCGAATCTCGTCTTTGTAGTCGTTGGGATCGAAGAGGTGGGTCAGGGCAAAGCCCAGCGCCACAATGATCAGCAACAGCCCGAGAAGTACCAGACCCAGGATTTTGCCGAACGCTTTCATGGGCGAGTCCTTGTAATTAGTCGAATTCAAAATTTAGCCGAGGAGTATAGCGCCCCCGAACAGACGACCGGTCAGTGATCACGCCGGCAATACATCCAGCGGCAGTTTCAGCTTGGCGGCCAGCGCCTGCGCCTCCAGATGCCCGGCAGGCGCCAACAGACGCAGGGTCATACCCGATTGCGCGGCCATTTTTTGCGCTTCGGCCACCAGTCGCTCGGCAACACCACGGCGACGGGTAATTTTCCGCACACAAAGGTGGGACAAGTGCCAGGCGTCTTGGTGCCTTTGCAGGCGGGCTGCGCCCAGCAGGCGATCATTGAAGCGTCCGGCGATCAGTGTGCCGTCGCTTAAACAGTCTTCGATCAACTGCGCTTCGCCGGAAAAAGGGGCGAACAACCAGTCTGGAGCGTCGCGGTAGATCTTCTGCAGATCCTGCCGATCCTGGGACGTGGCTTGGTTGAGCGGCTCGACAATGATCGGCATGGTGATTCCTGTGGGGTCATGAAGCGATGGAGATCAGACGACGTACAAAAGGTGATGTCAGTTTGGTTTTTCTGTCACTGGCAGATGGTAACCTTTGCCCGTTCGTCCGTCCTTCTGCGACCTGTTGTCGCACAACAAGGCGCTCCACCAAAAAACGGTCATGTCTGCGTGCATAAAGGCCGGGAGCGTGGCTGGCGAACCCTACTAATAATTGGGGGAATTACAATGACCACGAGCATCACGGCGGACGGCCTCAGCGCCGACCAGCCCGCGTTCCTGTCCAAGGAGCGGATCATCGCCAAGCCCGGCTTCAACCGTTGGCTGGTGCCACCGGCCGCGCTGGCCATCCACTTGTGCATCGGCATGGCCTACGGTTTTTCGGTGTTCTGGTTGCCGCTGTCCAAGGCGCTGGGCATCACGGCTCCAGTGGCCTGCGCAGCGGACACGGGTTTTATCGCACAGGTCTTTTCGTCCCAGTGTGACTGGCCGATCTCGATGCTCGGCTGGATCTACACCTTGTTCTTCATCTTCCTGGGTTGCTCGGCCGCCATCTGGGGTGGCTGGCTGGAACATGCCGGGCCACGCAAGGCTGGCGTAGTGTCGGCTCTGTGCTGGTGCGGCGGTCTACTGATTTCGGCGCTGGGCGTGTATACCCACCAGATCTGGCTGATGTGGATCGGCTCCGGGGTCATTGGTGGTATCGGCCTGGGCCTGGGCTACATTTCGCCGGTCTCGACCCTGATCAAGTGGTTCCCGGACAAGCGCGGCATGGCCACCGGCATGGCGATCATGGGCTTCGGCGGTGGTGCGATGGTCGGTGCTCCGCTGGCGGCAGCGCTGATGGGGCATTTCGCTTCGCCAACCAGCGTCGGCGTGTGGCAGAGCTTCCTGGTCATGGCCGCGATCTATTTCGTGTTCATGATCGGTGGCGCATTGTCCTACCGCGTCCCGCCAACCGGCTGGAAGCCTGAAGGCTGGACCGCCCCGGCGAAAAAAGCCTCCAACGCGATGATTACTCATCGTCATGTTCACGTGAATGTGGCCTGGAAGACGCCGCAGTTCCGTCTGGTGTGGCTGGTGCTGTGCCTGAACGTATCGGCCGGTATCGGCATTCTCGGCATGGCGTCGCCGCTGTTGCAGGAAGTGTTCGGTGGCAAGTTGTTGGGCAATGACCTGGCGTTCGGCCAACTCGACGCTTCGCAACTGGCTTCGATCGCCGCCATCGCGGCCGGTTTCACCGGTTTGCTGAGCCTGTTCAACATCGGCGGGCGCTTCTTCTGGGCTTCGTTCTCGGATTACCTGGGTCGCAAAAACACCTACTTCGTGTTCTTCGCCTTGGGCTTTGCCCTGTACGGACTGATTCCGAACCTCGGTCATCTGGGCAGCATCGCGCTGTTCGTGGCGGCGTTCTGCGTCATCCTGTCGATGTACGGCGGTGGTTTCGCGACTGTTCCTGCGTATCTGGCGGATCTGTTCGGTACGCAAATGGTCGGTGCGATTCACGGTCGTCTGCTGACGGCGTGGGCGGCTGCCGGCGTGCTCGGTCCAGTGCTGGTGAACTACCTGCGTGAGTATCAGCTGAGCATCGGCGTCGAGCGTGCAGCAGCGTACGACATCACGCTGTACATCCTCGCCGGCCTGCTGGTGTTGGGTTTCCTGTGCAACCTGCTGGTGCGCCCGGTGGCGGACAAGTACTTCATGACCGACGCCGAACTGGCCGCCGAACAGGCGCTGGGCCATGACAAAGGCGCTGACAACAGCACCGTGCTGGAGTGGAAAGCCGCGCCTGGCACCAAGCCGCTGGCGGTTGCGGCGTGGCTGGTGGTGGGTATTCCATTGGCGTGGGGTGTGTGGGTGACCTTGCAGAAGACGGCAGTGCTCTTTCACTAAGGGACTGGCCTGAGAACTCTCAGGCCGACACCCAGCCTGTGGGAGCGAGCCTGCTCGCGAAGAGGGAGTGTCAGTCGACATAAGTGTTGGCTGAGCCACCGCTTTCGCGAGCAGGCTCGCTCCCACAGTTGTTTTGTGGTGTGCCAAATAGCTTGTATGGACATGTCTATCGCCGGCACCCCCGGATTCACTCCGTCAGTGATATCACCTCGCGTGTTTCTGTTTGGCGCCCGCACCCCTATAATGGCTGCCTTTTTCGCCCAATGATTTTGCGGAGCTGGTGATGGCCGAACGTAAGGCGTCTGTCGAGCGCGACACTCTGGAAACCCAGATCAAAGCCTCGATCAACCTCGATGGCACCGGAAAGGCCCGATTCGATATCGGTGTACCTTTTCTTGAGCACATGCTGGACCAGATCGCCCGTCACGGGCTGATCGACCTGGATATTGTCAGCAAGGGCGACCTGCATATCGATGACCACCACACTGTGGAAGACGTCGGTATCACCCTCGGCCAGGCCTTCACCAAAGCCATCGGCGACAAGAAAGGCATCCGTCGCTACGGTCACGCCTACGTGCCGCTCGATGAAGCGCTGTCGCGCGTGGTGATCGATTTCTCCGGCCGTCCAGGCCTGCAGATGCATGTTCCCTACACCCGTGCCACCGTCGGTGGCTTCGACGTTGACCTGTTCCAGGAATTCTTCCAGGGCTTCGTCAACCACGCCAACGTCACCTTGCACATCGACAATCTGCGTGGGCACAACACCCACCATCAGATCGAAACCGTGTTCAAGGCTTTCGGTCGCGCCCTGCGCATGGCCGTCGAGCTCGATGACCGCATGGCCGGGCAAATGCCTTCGACCAAGGGCGTCCTGTAATGCAGACAGTCGCGGTTATCGATTACGGCATGGGCAACCTGCACTCGGTGGCCAAGGCCCTCGAGCACGTCGGTGCCGGCAAGGTGCTGATCACCAGCGATGCCAACGTGATTCGCGAAGCCGACCGGGTGGTTTTCCCCGGCGTTGGCGCGATTCGCGATTGCATGGCGGAGATCCGTCGCCTCGGCTTCGATTCGCTGGTGCGTGAAGTCAGCCAGGACCGTCCGTTCCTTGGCATCTGCGTGGGCATGCAAGCCTTGCTCGACACCAGCGAAGAGAACGACGGCGTTGACTGCATCGGCCTGTTCCCGGGCGCGGTTAAGTTCTTCGGCAAGGATCTGGTCGAAGACGGCGAACACCTGAAAGTCCCGCACATGGGCTGGAACGAAGTGAAGCAGAAGGTCAGTCACCCGCTGTGGCACGACATTCCAGACCTGGCGCGTTTCTACTTCGTGCACAGCTACTACATCGCCGCCGCCAACGCGCGCCAGGTGGTGGGTGGCGGTCACTACGGTGTCGATTTCGCCGCGGCGCTGGCCGAAGGCTCGCGTTTCGCCGTGCAGTTCCACCCGGAGAAAAGCCATACCCATGGCCTGCAGTTGCTGCAGAACTTCGCTGCGTGGGACGGTCGCTGGTAAATGGCCGTCAAGAAGAAACCGCCGATTCTGACCCTCACTCCCGAGCAGGAGAGCGAGGCCAATCACAAGATCAAGCGTTTCATGGAAGACCGCTTCGAACTCGACCTCGGCTCGTTCGAGGCGGCGGAGATTCTTGAGCTGTTTACTCGTGAAATTGCTCCGCACTATTACAACAGGGCGATTTTCGATGTGCAGGCGCACCTCAAAGAGAGGTTCGAAAGCATCGAAAGCGACCTGTGGGCGCTCGAGAAAAACTGATTTCCGAGCCAAGCTGAACATTCAAATTTGAAGGTTTGCCAGATGCTGATTATTCCCGCTATCGATCTTAAAGACGGTGCCTGTGTTCGTCTGCGCCAGGGCCGCATGGAAGATTCCACAGTGTTCTCCGATGACCCGGTGAGCATGGCTGCCAAGTGGGTGGAAGGCGGTTGCCGCCGTCTGCATCTGGTCGACCTGAACGGCGCCTTCGAAGGCCAGCCGGTCAACGGTGAAGTGGTCACCGCCATCGCCAAGCGTTATCCGAACCTGCCGATCCAGATCGGCGGCGGTATCCGCTCCCTGGAAACCATCGAGCACTACGTGAAAGCGGGCGTCAGCTACGTGATCATCGGCACCAAGGCTGTGAAAGATCCGGCCTTCGTTGCCGAAGCCTGCCGCGCGTTCCCGGGCAAGGTGATCGTCGGCCTGGACGCCAAGGACGGTTTCGTTGCCACCGACGGCTGGGCTGAAATCAGCACCATTCAGGTCATCGACCTGGCGAAGCAATTCGAAGCCGACGGCGTCTCCGCCATCGTTTACACCGACATCGCCAAAGACGGCATGATGCAGGGCTGCAACGTACCGTTCACCGCTGCGCTGGCTGCTGCCACTTCGATTCCGGTGATCGCGTCCGGCGGCATCCACAACCTGGGCGACATCAAGACCCTGCTCGACGCCAAGGCGCCGGGCATCATCGGCGCGATTACCGGCCGTGCGATTTACGAAGGCACCCTCGATGTCGCCGAAGCGCAAGCTTTCTGCGATTCGTACAAAGGCTGAGGACTGATCATGGCGCTGGCCAAACGCATCATCCCTTGCCTGGACGTGGACAACGGCCGGGTGGTCAAGGGTGTGAAATTCGAAAACATCCGCGACGCCGGCGACCCGGTGGAAATCGCCCGTCGCTATGACGAGCAGGGCGCCGACGAGATTACCTTTCTCGACATCACTGCCAGCGTCGATGGCCGCGACACCACGCTGCACACCGTCGAGCGCATGGCCAGCCAGGTGTTCATCCCGCTGACCGTGGGCGGTGGCGTGCGCACCGTGCAGGACATCCGCAACCTGCTCAATGCCGGTGCGGACAAGGTTTCGATCAACACTGCAGCGGTGTTCAACCCTGAGTTCGTCGGCGAAGCCGCGCAGCATTTCGGTTCGCAGTGCATCGTGGTCGCGATCGACGCGAAGAAGGTTTCCGGGCCGGGCGAAACCCCGCGCTGGGAAATCTTCACCCATGGCGGTCGCAAGCCAACCGGCCTCGACGCCGTTGAGTGGGCGAAGAAAATGGAAGGCCTGGGTGCCGGTGAGATCCTGCTGACCAGCATGGACCAGGATGGCATGAAAAACGGTTTCGACCTGGGCGTCACCCGCGCCATCAGCGATGCGCTGGGCATTCCGGTGATCGCTTCCGGCGGCGTCGGCAACCTGCAACACCTGGCCGACGGCATTATCGAAGGTCACGCCAGCGCGGTTCTGGCGGCGAGTATTTTCCACTTCGGCGAATACACCGTGCAGGAAGCCAAGGCTTATATGGCCCATCGCGGAATTGTGATGCGCTGAACAAACCAATGCAGGCCAGTGGACATCATGGCGTGCCCAAGGCACTCTTGGGTACGCCATGGATTTCGGTAGCCAGACATGCTTAAACGCTTTCTTCTCGTCCTTGCCAGCGCTGCTCTGTTGTTCATCAACGGAGCACACGCAAAAGACAGCCCCGATACCGACATGGTATTGCTGACTGAAAACTTCCCGCCCTACAACATGGCGAAGAATGGCAAGAACTTCGCTCAGGACGAGAACATCGATGGCATCGCCACCGATATCGTCCGCGAGATATTCAAGCGCGCCAACATTACCTACAGCCTGACGCTGCGTTTCCCTTGGGAGCGAATCTACAAACTCACCCTGGAAAAACCCGGCTATGGCGTGTTCGTCATGGCGCGGTTGCCGGATCGCGAGAAGCTGTTCAAATGGGTCGGCCCAATCGGCCCGGACGACTGGATCATGTTGGCCAAGGCTGACAGCAAGATCACCCTCGAAACCTTGAATGATGCGCGCAAGTACAAGATCGGCGCCTACAAGGGCGACGCGATTGCCGAGACGCTGGCCAAGCAGGGGCTGAATCCGATTGTTGTACTGCGCGATCAGGACAACGCGAAAAAACTGGTCAACGGGCAGATCGACTTGTGGGCCACCGGTGACCCGGCCGGGCGGTATCTGGCGCGTCAGGAAGGGGTCAACGGGTTGAAAACCGTATTGCGTTTCAACAGTGCCGAACTGTACCTGGCGCTGAACAAGGACGTGCCGGACGAGACGGTGGCCAAGCTCCAGGCGGCGCTGGACCAGATGCGCAAGGAAGGTAAGGTCGACGAGATCATGGCGCGGTATCTCTAACCCCCGACACCCACATTCAGCCATGCGCATATCACTGTGGGAGCGAGCTTGCTCGCGATGGCGTCGTGTTAGTCGACATCATTGTTGAATGACGGATCGCTATCGCGAGCAAGCTCGCTCCCACAGTGGTTCTGCGGTGTAGCTATTAGCGGTACACCCCATCCTTCCCATGCGCCGCAGTCGCCTGATTACCGCGCACACTGATCATCTGCCGGATATCAATCCACTCAACTCCCTGAGCCTTCAGCTTCGGCAACTCCCGCTCCAGCACCGCGAGCGTCTGCGGATACGGATGCCCGATCATCACCGCTGAACCCTGCTTGTGCGCGAGGCTGATCGCTGTCTGCAACTGGTTGAAGATCGCGGCTTCGGTTCGTTCATCGTCGAGAAACACATCCCGCGAAACGCTGGCCAGACCGATCTTCTGCGCTTCGGCCGCGGCCACGGTCCGGGCGCTGGTGCGGCTGTCGACGAAGAATTTGTGCCGTTGTTGCAAGTCTGCCATCAACCAGGCCATGGCCGCGGGTTGTGCGGTCATGCGGCTGCCCATGTGATTGTTGATACCGCTGGTGTACGGGACCATTTTGAAGGCGGCGTTCAGGCGCTTTTCCAGCTCATCGACAGGCAATTCGGGATGCCAGGCGAACGGGCCGGTGGCCGGATCCATGGGCATGTGCAGAATGACGATCTTGCCAGCGCGATGGGCTTCGCGGGCGAATTCGGTGGCGTGAGGCGTGTCGGGCATGATCGCCGTGGTCACCGGGCCGGGCAGGGCCAACACGCGGCGATCCCTTGGCAGGTTCTGCCCCAGGTCATCGATGATCAGCGTCAGGTAGGCTTTTTGCGGCGTGGTCGAGGCGGGCGTTGCGTGAACAACACCCGCCAGGCAGCAAAGCAGACTGAGAACGTACCGCAGGCGCATCCTCAACGGCCGGACGTGATGCTCAGCCCTTTGAGCAGGCTCAGGGCCTGGGCCAGTTGGTAATCATCGTCCTGTGGCATCGGCTTGGCCTTGCTGGAACCGGTCGGTTTGTCCGCACCGCCGTTGCCGTTGCCCAGGTGACCCTGCAAGTCGGCTTCCTTGAAGTAGTCGTTGTCCTGCTCGCTGGTGATCTTGGCCTTGCGCACTTCGATGTCCGGGACGATGCCCTGGGCCTGGATGGAGCGGCCGTTCGGCGTGTAATACAGCGCCGTGGTGATCTTCAATGCGCGATCATTGTTCAGCGGCAGCACGGTTTGCACCGAGCCCTTGCCGAAACTGTTGGTGCCCATCACCACGGCGCGCTTCTGGTCCTGCAGGGCGCCGGCGACAATTTCCGAAGCCGAGGCGCTGCCGCCGTTGATCAGCACGACCATTGGCACGGCTTCGCTTTCGTCCTTGCCGGTAGCAGAGAAACGCAGCTCGGAGTTGGCGATGCGGCCCTTGGTGTAGACGATCAGGCCCTTGGTGATGAAGTGGTCGACCACTTCCACCGCCGCCTGCAACACGCCACCCGGGTTGTTGCGCAGATCGAGGATGATGCCCTTGAGCTTCTTGCCGTTCTCCTTGCGCAGCTTGGCCAGGGCCTTGGAAACCTCTTCACCGGTCTTGACCTGGAACTGGGTGATGCGGATGTAGCCGTAGCCCGACTCCAGCAGCTGGCTCTTCACGCTCTTGACCTGGATGACGGCGCGGGACAGGGTCACGTCGAACGGCGTGCCACCGTCGCGTACCAGGGTCAGGGTGATTTTCTGGCCGATCTTGCCGCGCATCTTGTCGACGGCTTCGGTCATGCTCTGGCCGCGGGTGGGCTGGCCGTTGATCTTGACGATGAAGTCGCCGGCCTGAATGCCGGCCTTGGAAGCAGGCGTGTCGTCAATCGGCGACACCACCTTGATGAAGCCGTCTTCGGCGCCGACTTCGATGCCCAGGCCGCCGAATTCGCCACTGGTGCTTTCCTGCAACTCGGCGAAATCTTCAGGGCCGAGGTAAGCCGAATGCGGGTCGAGGTTGCTGAGCATGCCCTTGATGGCGTTTTCCAGCAGGGTCTTGTCGTCCACCGGTTCGACATAAGCGGCCTTGATCCGGTCCATCACCTCGGCAAAGGTGCGCAACTCATCCAGCGGCAGTGGCGCCTTGGTGGTCGCAGCAGTGCCCGCAGGCGCAACCGCCGGGGCCGGTTGAGCGGCAAACGCCAGAGGCGCGCCGATCACCAGGGCGATCGTCAGGGCCAGCGAGGTAAGGCGGGACAAATGCAGCATGTCTAACAAACTCCTGAATTAGGTAACGCGCTTATCCTTGCGCGCGGCACCATTGCGCCGGATCACTCGGGTGACCCTGCTGACGAATAGCAAAATACAGCGCTGGCGTGTCCTGCCCGCCACTGTTGCCGACAGTGGAGATGGACTCACCGGCTTTAACCACATCACCCGCAGACTTGAGCAACGTCTGGTTGTGACCATAAAGACTCAAAAAACCGTTGCCGTGGTCGAGGATCACCAGCAACCCGGCGCCTCGCAGCCAGTCGGCAAACACTACGCGACCTCCATGCACCGCATGCACGGTGCTGCCGGCAGACGCGCCGATCATCACGCCATCCCACTTGGTCCGGGCATCGTCGCCACGGCTTTCACCGTAGCGCGCCAACAGTCGACCATCGACAGGCCAGGGAAGTTTGCCGCGGGTTGATGCAAACGGACCACCAAAGGTCTCGCCGGAACTGGAAACCAGTGCGCCGGGAGTCGACCTGACCGGTTTGCGTGGGGCGTCGTCGCTGGCATCTGCCTGCGCCTGGGCCTCACGTAAACGCTTTTTTTCGGCTTCCTGCTGGGCAATCAGCGCTTTTTGTCGCGCTTCTTCTGCCTCACGGGCCTGGCGGGCCAGGGTTTCTTCAATGGTTTTAAGGACTTTAGACAGGTCTGCCTGATCCTGCTCGCGCGCCGCCAGTTTCTGATCGCGAGCCTTTACGTCGTCATTGAGCTTGGCCAGGACTTGCTGGCGCTCCTTGCGGACTTTCTCGAGCTCGTCACGCTGGGTGTCGAGGCTGCTTTGCTGTACCAGCAGTTGCGCCTGCTGCATGGCGATGTCTTTCTCGACATTGGACAGTTGGCGCAGGGTTTCGTTGAAATTCTTCAACTGCTCCAGGCGAGCCTGGCTCAGGTAGTCGTAATAGGTGAGGGTACGGGCGAATCTTTCCGGATTCTGCTGGTTGAGCAGCAACTTGAGGTATTCCTGGCGACCGTTCTGGTAGGCCGCCCGGGCCTGAATGGCGATCAGTCGTTGCTGTTCAATGCGCGCGCTCTGGAGTTTTTTTTTCTCCGCATCGAGTCGCTGCAGCTCGGCTTCGCTTTTCTTCAGCTCTTTTTGCAGGGCATCGACCTGCTTCTCGAGCTTGCCCATTTCGGTTTCGGTGCCCTTGAGCTCTTTCTGCACGCCGGACTTTTCTTCCTGCAGCTTGCCCAGCAGCTTCTTCAGCTCGGCAATGTCCTGACGCGTGGCGTCCAACTGTTGTTGGGTGTCTGCGCGCTCGTCAGCAAAGGCCGGTTGGAGCAGGCAAGTCAGAGCTAGGGCTATCAGGACGCGAAGCATAGGGGCGGGCGGCACCAGGGAAAGGGACGGCCTAGTATGCCCGCCATGGGCGGCAAAAAAAATGCCCATTTCTGACTGTGTGATGACTGGAGCAAGCGACAGACTGAATTCCATTTCAAAAACTCCAAAAACCACTGTGGGAGCGAGCTTGCTCGCGATGGCGTCCGATCATTCAACATAGATGTTGGCTGTCAGATTGCTATCGCGAGCAAGCTCGCTCCCACAGATTTTGTGGCGTTTTGGAAATCCGGTCAGACCAGAATCGAAGTCCCGGTCATTTCCGCCGGTTGCTCAAGGCCCAACAGCTTCAGCATGGTCGGCGCCACGTCGGCCAGCACGCCGCCTTCACGGACCTTCAGGTCGCGCTTGCCGACATAGATGAACGGCACCGGCTCGGTGGTGTGCGCAGTGTGCGCCTGGCCGGTGGTTGCATCGGACATTTGCTCGACGTTGCCATGGTCAGCGGTGATCAAGGCTTCGCCGCCGACTTTTTCCAGGGCATCGACGATGCGGCCCACGCACAGGTCAAGGCATTCAACAGCCTTGACCGCCGCTTCGAACACGCCGCTGTGACCGACCATGTCGCCGTTGGCGTAGTTGACCACGATCACGTCGTAACGCTGGTTTTCGATGGCGTCGACGATGCGGTCGGTGACTTCCGGCGCACTCATTTCCGGCTGCAAGTCATAGGTAGCGACTTTCGGCGACGGAATCAGGATGCGTTCTTCGCCCGGGAACGGTTCTTCGCGACCGCCGGAGAAAAAGAAGGTCACGTGGGCGTATTTTTCGGTTTCGGCGATGCGCAACTGGGTCTTGCCGTTTTTCGCCAGGTAGTCACCCAGCACGTTTTCCAGGCTGCCGGCGGCGAAGGCCGACGGCGCAGGGATGCTCGCAGCGTATTGGGTCAGCATGACGAAACCGGCCAGTTTCGGCTGGCGGGCACGCTCGAACTCACTGAAGCTGTGTTCGACGAACACGCGGGTCAGCTCGCGGGCGCGGTCGGCGCGGAAGTTCATGAACACCACGGCATCGCCGTCTTCGACTTTTACCGGCTCGCCGATAGAGGTGGCTTTGACGAATTCGTCGCTCTCGCCACGCTCGTATGCCGCTTGCAGGCCTTCCTGAGCGGTGGCGGCGTTGAATTCGCCCTGGCCATCGACAATCAGGTTGTACGCCTGGGACACGCGGTCCCAACGGTTGTCGCGGTCCATGGCGTAGTAACGGCCGATCAGGCTGGCGATCCGGCCTTTGCCCAGGGCCTGGAAGGTCGCGTCGAGCAGTTCGATGGAGGACTCAGCGCTTTTCGGCGGAGTGTCGCGGCCATCGAGGAAAGCGTGCAGGTAGATTTTTTCGGCGCCGCGCTTGAACGCCAGTTCCGCCATGGCGATCAGGTGGTCCTGGTGGCTGTGAACGCCACCATCGGACAACAGGCCCATGAAATGCACGGCTTTGCTGGCGGCAACGGCTTTATCCACAGCGGCGCAGATGGTCGGGTTCTCGAAGAACTCGCCGTCGTGGATCGATTTGGTGACGCGAGTGAAGTCCTGGTACACCACGCGGCCGGCACCGAGGTTCATGTGACCGACTTCGGAGTTGCCCATCTGGCCATCCGGCAGACCGACGTCCATGCCGCTGCCCGAGATCAGGCCGTTCGGCACGGTGGCCCACAGGCGATCCAGTACAGGCTTCTTCGCCGCGAAAATGGCGTTGGATTCGGGGCTGTCACTGTGACCGAAGCCGTCGAGAATCATCAGGACCAAAGGTTTAGGCGTGGTAGTCATGGAATCCACTCGTGGCTGAGGTAAAAGGGGTAATGGAAAAAGGGAGTCGCAGTTTAAAGCGAAGTTCCGGCCGCGTCACCGCCGGACGGGGTTTGGCCCACCATAGTGGCTGTGTATACTGGCCGACATTTTAACGCCCTGGAACCTCCTTCGATGGTTGCTAACCTGATTCAATTCGCCACTAACCACTACATTCTCGTCGGTATCTTCGTCGTACTGCTGGCGTTGCTGATTGCCTATCAAATGCAGGGCGGCGGCCGTAGCCTGAGCACCGGCGAACTGACTGGCCTGGTCAACAAGGACGCAGGCGTGGTGATCGACATTCGTCCAACCAAGGATTTCGCCGCCGGTCACATTGTCGGCGCGCTGAACATTCCCCAGGACAAACTGATCGCCCGCGTTGGCGAGCTGGAAAAGCACAAGGCCAAGACCATCATCCTGGTCGACGCCATGGGCCAGACCGCTGGCACTCACGCCCGCGAATTGATGAAATCCGGCTTCACCGCCGCCAAGCTGTCCGGCGGTATCTCCAGCTGGAAAGCCGACAATCTGCCGCTGGTGAAGTGATATGAGCAACGTCGTCGTCTATTCCAGCGATTACTGCCCTTACTGCTCGCGAGCCAAATACCTGCTCGAGAACAAAGGCGTGGCCTTCGAAGAGATCAAGGTCGATGGCAAACCGCAGGTGCGCGCTGCGATGGCCCAGAAGGCCGGACGGACGTCCGTGCCGCAAATCTGGATTGGCAGCACCCACGTGGGCGGTTGTGATGATTTGTTTGCCCTGGAGCGCGCCGGCAAGCTGGACGCGCTGCTCAGGGCCTGACGGCAATACCCCAAACAAGCAAACCTAAAAGAACCCTGGATCAAGAAGGATCTGCGATGACTGACCAACAGAACACTGCTGCGAACGAAGAAGAAACTGCACCGCAATTCTCCTTGCAGCGCATTTATGTGCGTGACCTGTCCTTCGAAGCTCCGAAAAGCCCGGCGATCTTCCGCCAGCAGTGGGAGCCGAGCGTCGCCCTGGATCTGAACACCCGTCAAAAGGCACTGGAGTCGGACTTCCACGAAGTCGTGCTGACCCTGTCGGTTACCGTGAAAAACGGTGACGAAGTGGCGTTCATCGCTGAAGTGCAACAGGCCGGTATCTTCCTGATCAAGAACCTGGACGATGCTTCGATGAGCCACACCCTGGGTGCGTTCTGCCCGAACATCCTGTTCCCGTACGCTCGCGAAACCCTGGACAGCCTGGTGACCCGCGGTTCGTTCCCGGCACTGATGCTGGCCCCGGTGAACTTCGATGCGCTGTACGCACAAGAGCTGCAACGCATGCAGGCTGCCGGCGAGACGCCGACCGTTCAGTAAAAGCTTCGTTTGCTCCATGAAAAAAGCGCCTCTGAAGGCGCTTTTTTCATGGAGCAAACGAAACCGCTGGATGCACTGCCCCCTGTAGGAGCTGCCGAAGGCTGCGATCTTTTGACTTTGATTTTTCAAGATCAAAAGATCGCAGCCTGCGGCAGCTCCTACATTGGGTCGTGGTGTTATTTGAAGTCGTTCTGGCGCCAGGCTTCGTACACGGCCACCGCCACGGTATTCGACAGGTTCAGGCTACGGCAGCCTTCGCGCATCGGCAGGCGCAGGCGTTGCTCGGGGGGCAGGGCGTCCAGCACCTCGGCGGGCAAACCCCGGCTTTCCGGGCCGAACAGGAACGCATCGCCTTCGACGAAACTGGCATCGTGGAATGGCCGCGAGCCCTTGGTGGTGAAGGCGAACAGCCGTGGATGACCGAGGCTTTCCAGGCAGCTGGGGAGGTCGGCGTGACGTTGCAAGGTGGCATACTCGTGGTAGTCGAGGCCGGCGCGGCGCAGGCGCTTGTCGTCCATCTCGAAGCCCAGCGGCTCGATCAAATGCAGGTGGCAGCCACTGTTGGCGCACAGCCTGATAACGTTGCCGGTATTCGGCGGAATTTCTGGTTGGAAAAGGATGACGTGAAACATGCACGGCTCCGAAGGTAAAGATGACGCGCATTCTACGCCGCAAGCAGGCGTGCGTTCGAAACTATTCCTGCGGGTGATGGGTTCGCTGGCGATCGTCGGGATGATGATCGGCCTGATGATCGGTCGCCTGACCACGCCAGACCCGAGTCAGTTGCAGCAGGTTGAGGTGACGGGCGACGGGCTGGTGGTGTGGTTCAACAACGAACCCAAGGTCCATGGCGAAATCGTCGACGGCAGTGTCGCGCTGCTGTTTGGCGCCGAGGGCCAGGCGCAGAAAGGCCAGCTCAAGCTTGGCGGCAAGGATGTGAACTGGCGGGTACGTTTGAGCGATGGAGGGTTGCTGCTGACGCTGGTGGCGGCCCGGCCGCTGCAGAGCGAGTGGGCCGGCAGCGAGGTCGATGACCGCTGGCGGCTGGAGATCCATCTCCGGGAGCAATAAAAGAGGGAATCCCCGGCCTGCCTGTACCAAGGTTCCCGAAACGGGAGGCTCGTCGCGAGTGCGGTGTGAGCCTGGTGTAAAGAAGGAACCCCTGACCTGCCTGTATCAAGGGCCCCAAAACGGCTGGGCTCGTCGCGGCTGCGGTGTGAGCCCGGTGTAAAGAGGGGAATCCCCGGCCTGCCTGTACCAAGGTCCCCGAAACCGGGTCGGTGATCTGAATCACTTGAAAGGGTTATTGCAGGGGGCGTGCCAGGTTTTCATATGTGGTAACAGAAAATTCTGAAGTAATACTCAAGGCCCCGTAATTCGGGGCTTTGGTGTTTTTTGGGGGTGAGTTTTGCGGCAGATGGAGGCGGTGTTTCGATTTAGCTTTCGTGCGCGATTGCGGTTCACGGTGCATTCAGTCGGTGCATTGATGGCTCTAAAAGCATCGCGAGCAAGCTCGCTCCCACAGGGTTCAATGGTGTCTACACGATAGTGAAAACGCCGAAAAACCACTGTGGGAGCGAGCTTGCTCGCGATTGGGCCTAACGATCAGCGAATAACTAAAGGCTGTTTAACCCTCATCCCCCTCATCATCATCCCCGCCATCCACCTTCATCCCCAATTCCTTGATCTTGCGCGTCAGGGTGTTACGCCCCCAACCCAGCAAGACGGCGGCGTCGCGACGGCGACCGGCGGTATGTTTGAGGGCTGTCTCGATCATGATCCGCTCGAAGGCCGGCACGGCGCTGTCGAGCAGGCTCGATTGACCGCGAGCCAGCGCCTGGTCGGCCCATTGGCGCAGGGCTTGCTCCCAGTTGGTGACCGGTGCCGAATCCTGCGGCAGGCTCAGCAGCTCCGGCGGCAGGTCGCCGATGTGCACTTCGCGACCCGAAGCCATCACCGTGATCCAGCGGCAGGTGTTCTCCAGTTGGCGCACGTTGCCGGGCCACGGCAGGTTTTTCAGGTATTCCTCGGTTTCGCTTTTCAGCAGCTTCGGCTCGACTGCCAGCTCCTGGGCTGCGCGGCTGAGGAAGTGCTTGGCCAGGGTCGGGATGTCTTCGCGACGATCCGACAAACGCGGGATGTGGATGCGGATCACGTTGAGGCGATGGAACAAGTCCTCGCGGAATTTCCCGGCATGCACCAGGGTTTCCAGGTTCTGGTGAGTCGCGGCGATGATGCGCACATCGACCTTCACCGGCACATGGCCGCCGACGCGGTAGAACTCGCCATCGGCCAGCACCCGCAGCAAGCGGGTCTGGGTGTCGGCGGGCATGTCGCCGATTTCATCAAGGAACAGCGTGCCGCCGTCCGCCTGTTCAAAACGCCCGCGACGCAGGTTGGCCGCTCCGGTGAACGCGCCTTTCTCGTGGCCGAACAGTTCGGATTCCATCAGGTCCTTGGGGATCGCCGCCATGTTCAGCGCGATGAACGGCGAAGCGGCGCGCGGGCTGTGACGGTGCAGGGCGTGGGCCACCAGCTCTTTACCGGTACCGGATTCGCCATTGATCAGCACGGTGATGTTGGAATGGCTCAGTCGACCAATGGCGCGAAACACCTCCTGCATCGCCGGCGCCTCGCCGATGATTTCCGGGGTACGGGTCAATGCCGGGGCGACTTCCAGGCCTTGCTGCTCCTGGGCGTGCTGGTTGGCGCGCTTGACCAGGGAAACCGCTTCGTCGACATCGAACGGCTTGGGCAGGTATTCGAAGGCGCCGCCCTGATAGGACGCGACAGCGCTGTCCAGATCGGAATGAGCGGTCATGATGATGACCGGCAACCGTGGATGCTGCTCGCGAATCCGCGCCAGAAGGTCCAGGCCGCTGGCGCCGGGCATGCGGATGTCGGAAATGATCACGTCCGGTTGCTGGCGCGCCAGACGGCTCATCACGCCATCGGCGCTGTCGAAGCTTTGCGTGGTCATGCCTTCCTGTTGCAAGGCTTTTTCCAGGACCCAACGGATAGAACGGTCGTCATCGACGATCCACACGGTTTCACTACGGCTCATGTCGATGTGGCTCCTTGTTCCAGTGGCAGAAAGATCGAGAAGGTGGTGTGGCCGGGGTGGCTGTCACATTCGATCAGGCCCTGGTGCTGGCTGATGATGTTCTGGGTTATGGCCAGGCCGAGCCCGGTACCGTCCGGACGTCCGCTGACCATGGGAAAGAAGATGGTTTCCTGAAGTTCTGCAGGGATGCCCGGACCGTTGTCGATGATCTCGATCTTGGTCACCAGGCGATGGCGCACATGGCCGATGGTGAACTGGCGCATGGTACGGGTGCGCAGGCTGATTCGACCCAGGCGCAGCTCGTTCTGGCTGCTGATGGCCTGCATCGCGTTGCGCACGATGTTCAGTACGGCCTGGATCATCTGTTCGCGGTCGATCAATACGTCGGGAATGCTTGGGTCGTAGTCGCGCACCAGCGTGATGCAACCCTGGCTTTCGGCTTCCACCAGTTGGCAGACGCGCTCCAGCACTTCGTGGACATTGCACAGGGCCAGTGACGGCAGCTTGTTGGAGCCGAGCATGCGATCGACCAGGTTACGCAGGCGGTCGGCTTCTTCGATGATGACGTTGGTGTAGTCGCGCAGGCTTTCTTCCGGCAGTTCCCGGGCCAGCAATTGCGCTGCGCCACGAATCCCGCCCAAGGGGTTCTTGATTTCATGGGCGAGCCCGCGCACCAGCATCTTGCTGGTCTCCTGCTTGGAAAGCTGTGCTTCTTCCTTGGTGATCCGCAGCAAGCGGTCACGCGGGTGGACTTCGAGCAGCAGCATCGTGTCGCCATTGCTCAGAATCGGCGTTACCGCGTAGTCGACGGTCAGTGTCTGGCCGGTCAGGGCGGTGAGCATGGCTTCGCGCTTGGTGAACGGGTGGGCCTGTTCGACAGCCTGGCGCAAGGAGTTCAGCGCTTCGGTCGATTCGGTAAACAGTTCACTGATGAACTGCCCATGGCTGCGCTGGCCGCTGATGGCCAGCAGCATCTCCGCCGCCGGGTTCATGTACTCGAGGCGCAGTTCGGCATCGAGCAGAATGGTGGCGGTGGTGAGGTTGTCGAGTAGCAAACGGTGGAGTGCGTCGCTAATGGTCATCGGGACCTCTTTTGGGGCGGAGCATGCGCAAGAAACAAGTGTTGGTAATTAGAAGTTGCAAAAAGTAAACCAAGGCTCCGAAAAGAAGCGCCAAAGGCCTGAAACGGGCGTTTGACGCTCGCTTGCGTGGCGTTCTGCCGGCTTTCACGGGTAATTTCGAACCAAAATGGGTTGGAATGTGAGTACGGTGCAAGCAGTTGCACCAATATAGTGCGCAAACCTGAACGAGGTTAAAAAAGTCGCAGGAAAGGATTTTTTTCTTCGGCGGGTTTGTCGTTGAGCGGGCATTCCGGCCGCTGGCCGTAGTCATCGAGGGTGCAGGGTTTGATCTTGCGCTTCTGGGCGAGAGACGTGCGCTGCATATGGAAGGGTTGGCTGGCGGTGCGTTCGATGATGCGTCCCTGCTCATCGAGGATTTCCACGGACAGGGTATGGCTGCCGCGATCGATGTTGCTCAAGGCGAACACCGGGCTCAAGCCGGGTTCGGCGGTGGGCTGGCCGTCGAGCAGCAACCGGTAGCGGTGACCGGGCTGCAGGGCGGGTTCGTTGGTGGCGCTGATGATGACTTCGCCGGTGTTGCTGCGGATGGTTGCGTCGGGTTCCGGGATCAGGATGCGCAGCACCTCATAGTGGAACAGCGCTTCTACTTCAGGACTGCTCTGTGCGATCAGCGGCGCTGCATTGGTGGGGTTGGCTGCTATTCGATTGGTCGTTGTCAGCTGTACGCGCCCTGTGTCGCCGGGTTTGGGCTGGTCGGTGAAAACCCGGTTGCCCTGAGCGTCGATGTACATGAAGACCTCTGCCGAGGCGGGCGGGCCGATCAGGCAGGCGATCAACAGCCAGGCCTTCAAGGCTTGTGCACCCGCTGTACGGTGAATGTCACCGCAGGGCTCTGCTGCACGACGTTTTCGCCATCGATCACTTGCACGGCGAGGCGATGCTCGCCGCGGTCGATGTTCACCAGTTGCAGGATCGGCACATTGACTGGCTGGCCGTAGGGCTGGCCGTCCAGCAGCAGGCGCATCAGGTGGGGGGCTTGCAGGCGCGGCTTGATCAGTACGTTTATCGTGAAGGTGCCATTGTTGGCGCGCAGAGCTTCGGTATTGGGCAGGCCGGTCAGCTCCAGCACTTCATAGGGCTTTTGGGGCTCATTCGGGGCGGCTTCAGCAACGGGCGCGGCTTCACCGGGAGGCTGGCGCTCAATGCTGTTGAGGGGCGGCAAGTGGACCGGTTGGGCACTGGTGCCGACAGGCGGTTGATTGCTGTACGCGGTGGCGCCGTTGGCGTCTGTGTATTTGTAGATCTGCGCCATGGCGGGCAGGGCGATCAGCAGCAGGATGAACAGAAAACCACGACCCATGGAATCGACCGGAAGCGAAAACGTTGGGTTGCAGCATAGGTCAGGGGAGGTGGTTGTCCCAAGTAAAACAAGATCAAAAGATCGCAGCCTTCGGCAGCTCCTACAGGATGTATGCCAATCCCGTGTAGGAGCTGCCGAAGGCTGCGATCTTTTGACTTTCGGCACAAAAAAGGCCTCCCGAAGGAGGCCTCTTTTTTGTCACGCTGCGTGCTGCAGCGCTACCGGATCAGCAGCTGTAGTACAGCTCGTATTCCAGTGGGTGTACGAAGGTACGTACCTTGATTTCTTCTTCGCTTTTCAGGGCGATGTAAGCGTCGATGAAGTCGTCGCTGAAAACGCCACCTTTGGTCAGGAACGCACGACCTTTGTCCAGCTCTTCCAGGGCTTCTTTCAGGCTGCCGCAAACTTGTGGAATCTCTTTCGCCTCTTCAGGCGGCAGGTCGTACAGGTTTTTGTCAGCAGCGTCGCCAGGGTGGATCTTGTTCTGGATGCCGTCCAGGCCAGCCATCAACAGTGCTGCGAAGCACAGGTACGGGTTGGCAGCCGGATCCGGGAAGCGTGCTTCGATACGGCGGGCTTTAGGGCTCGACACGTAAGGAATGCGGATCGAAGCGGAACGGTTGCGAGCCGAGTAGGCCAGCATCACCGGCGCTTCGAAGCCTGGAACCAGACGCTTGTAGGAGTTGGTTGCCGGGTTGGTGAAGCCGTTCAGGGCCTTACCGTGCTTGATGATGCCGCCGATGAAGTACAGAGCGGTGTCGGACAGGCCGGCATAGCCTTCGCCTGCGAAGGTGTTCTTGCCATCTTTCCAGATGGACATGTGCACGTGCATGCCCGAGCCGTTGTCGCCGTACAGCGGCTTAGGCATGAAGGTCGCGGTGCGGCCGTAGGCATCGGCAACGTTGTGCACGACGTACTTCAGGGTTTGGGTTTCGTCGGCTTTTTTCACCAGGGTGTTGAACTTGACGCCGATTTCGTTCTGGCCGGCAGTTGCCACTTCGTGGTGGTGAACTTCGACGGTCAGGCCCATTTCTTCCAGTGCGTTGCACATGGAGGTACGGATTTCGTGGTCGTGGTCGAACGGTGGAACCGGGAAGTAGCCGCCTTTGACGCCTGGACGGTGGCCCTTGTTGCCGCCTTCGATGTCCTGGTCGGACATCCAGGAGCCTTGTTCGGAGTAGATCTTGAACATGGAACCGGAAATGTCGGACTTGAACTTCACCTGGTCAAAGATGAAGAACTCTGGCTCTGGACCGGCGAACACGGTGTCACCGATACCGGTGGCTTTCAGGTGCTCTTCGGCGCGCTTGGCGATCGCACGTGGGTCGCGGTCGTAGCCTTGCATGCTCGAAGGCTCGATGATGTCGCAGACCAGGATCAGGGTCGGTTCTTCGGTGAACGGATCGAGAACAGCGGTGGAGTCGTCCGGCATCAGGATCATGTCGGAGGCTTCGATGCCTTTCCAGCCAGCGATGGAGGAACCGTCGAACATTTTGCCGACTTCGAAGAAGTCGTCATCCAGCGCATCGCGAGCCGGCATGGTCACGTGGTGCTGAGTGCCTTTGGTGTCCGTGAAGCGCAGATCAATCCATTTGACGTCATGATCTTTGATGAGTTGAACCGACTTCGACATAGTGTCCTCCGGGTGGCTTCGGGCTAGTAGTGGATGCCCTTAAATGTGGGTGATGCCGGCGCGAATACTCTGCCAAGGCAACCTGCCTCACAAGGGAGCAAATTGCATGCCAGTGCCCCAGCATGGGTTTTTTGCCCCAAAAACACGCTTATCAGCCATTAATGCACTTTAAAGTCGAAAATACCGCCCCTTAATGTGGCGTCAAAATGAATAAGTGACCCGTTTTGGTGCGCGCAAAACCTTCTGCACATTAACTGGTTAAACCTTGAGCAATTTCCGCTATAATCCGCGCCCCCCTTTTTCGGCAGGCCCTGCGCGCGCTGTTTCCATGAAATTAATCGTAAAAGTCTTCCCCGAGATCACCATCAAGAGCCGCCCGGTACGGATGCGTTTCATCCGCCAATTGGCCAAGAACATCCGTGCCGTGCTCCGCGATCTGGACCCGGCTGTGGTGGTGAACGGCGTGTGGGACAACCTCGAGCTGGAAACCCGCGTCAGCGACCCCAAGGCCCTGAAGGAGATGGGCGAGCGCCTGAGCTGCATGCCGGGCGTCGCGCACTTCCTGCAAATCGACGAGTACCCGCTGGGTGATTTCGACGACATCGTTGAAAAGTGCAAGCAGCACTACGGCGATGCTCTGGCCGGCAAGATTTTTTCGGTGCGTTGCAAGCGTGCCGGCAAGCACCCGTTCAGCTCGATCGATATCGAGAAATATGTCGGCAGCCAGTTGCGCCGTCAGTGTGGTGCCGCCGGGATCGACCTGAAAAAGCCTGAAATCGAAGTCCGCATCGAAGTTCGCGACCAACGGTTGTTCGTGATCCACAGCCAGCACAACGGCATCGGCGGATATCCGCTGGGTGCCCTGGAGCAGACGCTGGTGCTTATGTCCGGCGGCTTCGACTCCACCGTGGCGGCCTACCAGATCATGCGCCGCGGCCTGATGGCGCATTTCTGCTTCTTCAACCTGGGCGGACGTGCCCACGAACTGGGCGTCATGGAAGTCGCGCATTTCATCTGGAAGAAGTACGGCAGCTCCCAACGCGTGCTATTTGTCAGTGTGCCGTTCGAGGAAGTGCTGGGCGAAATTCTCGGCAAAGTCGATAACAGTCATATGGGCGTAGTATTGAAGCGTATGATGTTGCGCGCTTCGTCCCGGATTGCCGATCGACTGCACATCGAGGCCCTCGTCACCGGTGAGGCGATCTCCCAGGTGTCGAGCCAGACGTTGCCGAACCTGTCGGTGATCGATTGCGTGACCGACAAACTGGTCTTGCGTCCACTGATCGTCGCGCACAAGCAGGACATCATCGACACGGCCAACGAAATCGGCACCGCCGATTTCGCCCGGCACATGCCGGAATACTGCGGCGTCATCTCGGTCAATCCGAAGACCGCGGCCAAGCGCTATCGCGTCGAGCACGAAGAGAAAGAATTCGATATGGCGGTGCTCGAGCGTGCGCTCGAAAACGCCAAGCTGGTGCCGATCGATCGCGTGATCGACGAATTGGGCCAGGACTTGCAGATTGAAGAAGTCAGCGAAGCGCTGGCCGGTCAGATCGTCATCGACATCCGTCACCCGGATGCCGCTGAAGACGACCCGCTGGAACTCGCTGGCATCGAGGTACAAACGATGCCGTTTTATGCAGTGAACGCTCGTTTCAAGGAACTGGACCCTACTCGCCAGTACCTGCTGTATTGCGACAAAGGCGTGATGAGTCGCCTGCATGCCCACCATTTGCTCAGTGAGGGGCATGCCAATGTGCGCGTTTATCGACCGAGCTAAGTGCCCGGGGCTGTTTGCCTGTGGCCTGCGTCACCGGCCCCCCGACGCCACCGTCAAGCTGTAACGGCTTTCACGGACGCTACTGTTAATCGCTGCCAAGACTTGTCAGCACACCGAATCCTCTGATCGAGATACACAAGTGATCGAAAATCTACGCAACATCGCCATCATTGCCCACGTTGACCATGGTAAAACCACCCTGGTAGACAAACTCCTGCGTCAATCCGGCACCCTGGAGCGCAACGAGCTCAACGACGAGCGCGTGATGGACTCCAACGACCAGGAAAAAGAGCGCGGTATTACCATTCTGGCGAAAAACACCGCCATCAACTGGAACGGCTACCACATCAACATCGTGGACACCCCGGGCCACGCCGACTTCGGCGGCGAAGTTGAACGCGTAATGTCGATGGTCGACTCCGTTCTGCTGCTGGTTGACGCTCAAGACGGCCCTATGCCGCAAACCCGTTTCGTGACCAAGAAGGCTTTCGAAGCCGGCCTGCGTCCAATCGTGTGCATCAACAAGGTTGACCGTCCAGGCGCGCGTCCGGACTGGGTTCTGGACCAGATCTTCGACCTGTTCGACAACCTGGGCGCCACCGAAGAACAGCTGGACTTCAAAGTCGTCTACGCCTCGGCCCTGAACGGTATTGCCGGTCTGGACCACACCGAAATGGCTGAAGACATGACCCCGCTGTACCAGTCGATCGTCGACAACGTACCTGCGCCGAAAGTCGACCGTGACGGTCCGTTCCAGATGCAGATCTCCGCACTGGACTACAACAGCTTCCTGGGTGTTATCGGCGTTGGCCGTATCGCTCGTGGTCGCGTCAAGCCGAACACCCCGGTTGTGGCTATCGGCGCCGACGGCAAGAAGCGTAACGGTCGTATCCTGAAGCTGATGGGTCACCACGGTTTGCACCGTGTAGACGTTGAAGAAGCTGCTGCAGGCGACATCGTGTGCATCAGCGGTATGGACTCGCTGTTCATCTCCGACACCCTGTGCCACCCGGACACCGTTGAAGCGATGAAGCCGTTGACCGTCGACGAGCCAACCGTTTCCATGACCTTCCAGGTAAACGACTCGCCATTCTGCGGTAAAGAAGGCAAGTTCGTGACTTCCCGTAACATCAAGGAACGTCTGGACAAAGAGCTGCTGTACAACGTTGCACTGCGCGTTGAAGAAGGCGACTCGGCTGACAAGTTCAAGGTTTCCGGCCGTGGCGAACTGCACCTCTCGGTACTGATCGAAACCATGCGTCGCGAAGGCTTCGAAATGGCTGTAGGCCGTCCGGAAGTGATCATCCGTCTGGTTGACGGCGTGAAGCACGAACCGTTCGAAAACGTCACCATCGACCTGCCGGAAGAATCCCAGGGCAAGGTGATGGAAGAGATGGGCCTGCGTAAGGGCGACCTGACCAACATGGTGCCGGATGGCAAGGGCCGTGTACGTCTGGAATACAACATCCCTGCTCGTGGTCTGATCGGTTTCCGTAACCAGTTCCTGACCCTGACCAACGGCGCTGGCATCCTGACCTCGATCTTCGACCGTTACGACGTGATGAAGTCCGGCGACATGTCCGGCCGTCAGAACGGCGTTCTGGTTTCGGTTGAAACCGGCAAGGCACTGACCTACTCCCTGGAAACCCTGCAGGCGCGTGGCAAGCTGTTCGTAGAACACGGTCAGGAAATCTACAACGGTCAGATCGTTGGTCTGAACAGCCGTGACAACGACCTGGGCGTCAACCCTACCAAGGGCAAGAAGCTCGACAACATGCGTGCTTCGGGTAAAGACGAAACCATCGCTCTGGTTCCACCTGTTCGCTTCACCCTGGAACAGGCTCTGGAATTCATCCAGGACGACGAGCTGTGCGAAGTGACGCCTAAGTCCATTCGTCTTCGCAAGAAGATCCTGGACGAAAGCGAGCGTACCCGCGCTGCCAAGAAAGCCAAGGCATAAGATTTAGCCTGGCTTAACGAAAACGCCCCCGGTCGAAAGGCCGGGGGCGTTTTTGTTTGTCTGGGGTTTGTGCGGTGTTTGTGCCGGCCTCATCGCGAGCAAGCTCGCTCCCACAGGGGTTCTATGGTGTTCACACAATTTGTGGTTCACCTCGAACACTGTGGGAGCGAGCTTGCTCGCGATGGCGGCCGATCAGCCGCCACTGGTTTCAGGAAATATCAGAACCGCTCGATACTCCGCGAATTCCGCTCGCGCTCCACTTCCTTCGGCTTGTACGCGCAATACCCCGGCCGCGGGCCGATTTTCGGGTGGTTGCGGCAAGTATCCGGGCGCTTATCATAAATAGTGCACAGACGGCTCTTACGATCCAGGTACAGGCAATCGTTGTTGCTCATGCGCTGGAGGGTAAAGATTCCCGACTTCTGGTTGAAGCGCTCGACCAGACCTTCCTTTTGCAGGCGTTTGGCGATGTTCTTCGGCGGATCGCCCAGCTCGAACTCATCGACCACGCCGATGCGGATCAGGTCCTTGATCTTGACCTCGACGGGCAAAGTGCAGCAGCTGGACATGCACGAGCCGCACATCGGGGCAGAGTACTTGGCCCAGGTATCGAGGCGGTCGATCTCTGCGGCAGCGATCAGGTTCGGCTTCATCATCGTTTGTTACCAGCGTGTGCATCAGGGCGCGCGATCATACCGGGACTGGTGGATTTTTGAACAACCTTTCGCCAGATTTTTTCACTGCCGGCCAATAAACCGCTAATCCGGCACGGCCCCTGCATTGAATCAGGTACTCGACAATGTATTGCCGACCCGATTCGCACTAACAGGAAAAACTGCCGAACCAGAGCCTGTACCGCCTGTCAGACCGTCTAGGCTCAGACAACTCCAAGCTCGCTCGAGGTCCTATCGATGACTCAAGAACCACTTGTTCGCGAAGCAGAGGTGGCCGCATTCCGCGACGCCGTCTTGACCAAGCTCACTTATGCAGTGGGTAAAGACCCGGATCACGCCTTCGACCATGACTGGTTCGAAGCCATCGCCCTGGCCGCGCGGGATCACATGGTCGAGCACTGGATGGACCACACGCGGCAGATCTACCGCAAAGGTCAGAAGCGCGTTTATTACCTTTCCCTCGAATTCCTCATCGGCCGGCTGCTGTTCGACAGCCTGAGCAACCTCGGCCTGCTCGACGTGGCGCGCGAAGCCCTGACCGAACTTGGCGTCGACCTTGAACGCATCCGTCTGCTGGAGCCCGACGCGGCCCTGGGCAACGGCGGTCTCGGGCGTCTGGCGGCGTGTTTCCTGGAAAGCATGTCGACCCTCGGCATCGCCGGTCATGGCTACGGCATCCGCTATGAGCACGGGTTGTTCCGCCAGGCGATTGTCGACGGCTGGCAGCAGGAGCAGACCGAACACTGGCTGGATTTCGGCAACCCGTGGGAGTTCGAGCGGCCGGAAGTGGTCTACACCATCGGTTTCGGCGGCAGCGTCGAGACCCTGACCGACGACACCGGCAAATCCCGGCAAGTCTGGTCCCCGGCGGAAACCGTGCGGGCGATTGCCTACGACACGCCGGTGGTCGGCTGGCGCGGGGCGAGCGTCAACACGCTGCGCCTGTGGCGCGCCCGCGCCATGGAAGATCTGCACCTGGAGCGTTTCAACGCCGGTGACCACCTGGGCGCCGTGGCCGAAGTGGCCCGGGCCGAAAGCATCTCCCGAGTGCTGTACCCCGCGGACAGCACCGAGGCCGGCCAGGAGTTGCGCCTGCGCCAGGAGTATTTCTTCGTCGCCGCCTCGTTGCAGGATCTGCTGCGCCGCCATCGCAACATGCACACTTCGGTGCTGACCCTGGGCGATCACGCCTCGATCCAGCTCAACGACACTCACCCCTCGATTGCCGTGGCTGAACTGATGCGGCAACTGGTCGACGTCTATGACGTGGCGTGGGATGCAGCGTGGCAGGTCACCGTCGATACGCTGTCCTACACCAACCACACCTTGCTGCCCGAAGCGCTGGAAACCTGGCCGGTCGGCTTGATGGAGCGTATGTTGCCGCGGCACATGCAGATCATTTACCTGATCAACGCCCACCACATCGACTCCCTGCGGGCCAAAGGCATCCACGACTTCGACGTGCTGCGCGCGGTGTCGCTGATCGAGGAAGACAACGGTCGTCGGGTGCGCATGGGCAACCTGGCGTTTCTCGGCTCCCACAGCGTCAACGGCGTGTCCGGTTTGCACACGCAACTGATGCGCAAGACGGTGTTCTCCGAACTGCACAAGCTGTACCCGGAGCGAATCAACAACAAGACCAATGGCATTACCTTCCGCCGCTGGCTGTACCAGGCCAATCCCGAGCTGACCTCGATGCTGGTCGATGCCCTGGGCCCCGAGGTGCTGGACAACCCGGAAGAGCGTTTGCTCGCCCTCGAGCCGTTCGCCGAGAAAAGCGCGTTCCGCAAGGCATTCGCCGAGCAACGCCTGCACAGCAAGAAAGCCCTGGCGTACCTGATTCATGAGCGCTTGGGTGTCGCGGTCAACCCGGCGGCGATGTTCGACGTGCAGGTCAAGCGCATCCATGAATACAAACGCCAGCTGCTCAACCTGATGCACACCGTGGCGTTGTACCAGGCGATCCGCGCCGAACCTGAAATCGACTGGGTGCCACGGGTGAAAATCTTCGCCGGCAAGGCTGCCGCGAGTTATCACCAGGCCAAACTGATCATCAAACTGACCAATGACATCGCCCGGGTGGTGAACAACGACCCGACCGTGCGTGGCTTGCTCAAAGTGGTGTTCCTGCCCAACTACAACGTCAGCCTGGCGGAGAGCATCATTCCGGCGGCGGATTTGTCCGAGCAAATCTCCACCGCCGGTTTCGAAGCCTCAGGCACCAGCAACATGAAGTTCGGCCTGAACGGCGCGCTGACCATCGGCACCCTGGACGGGGCCAACGTGGAAATGTGCGATCGCATCGGTGCCGAGCATATGTTCATCTTCGGCCTCAGCGCGCAGCAGGTGGAGGCGCGCAAGCAGAACCATGAGTTCAGCGCCGTACCGGACATCGCCGCGTCCCATCGCCTGAACGATGTGCTGCAAGCGATTCGTGGCGGGGTGTTCTCGCCGGATGATCCGTCCCGCTACACCGGGTTGATCGATTCGCTGGTGGATTACGACCGCTTCCTGGTCTGCGCCGACTTCGATTCCTATTGGCACGCGCAGATGCGCGTCGAAGCCCATTGGCACGATTCGAAGGAGTGGTGGCGTTCAGCAGTGTTGAACACGGCGCGGATGGGCTGGTTCTCGTCGGACCGGACCATTCGCGAGTACGCCACGGAAATCTGGAAGGCGCTGGAGTAAGTCTTCAGGCAGGTGGATATACTGGCGCGCCGGAAAAGATCGCAGCCTTCGGAAGTTCCTACACCCATCCTGTAGGCGCTGCCGAAGGCTGCGATCTTTATGGATACGGCTGAGCTAATCTTTCCGGATTGGCCAATGCGCTTAGGGATATCGACCATGCAATGGATGTTCATGCTGATAGGGCTGGTGCTCGGCTGGATACTCGACGAGTCATTCAGCGATGCGCTGCTGGGCGCGTTACTCGGGTTGGGTATCGGCCAGGCCCTTCGCTTGGCCCGCATGGACTCGCAGGCCGTCGAGCAGCAGCGTTTGCTGGCTCAGGCGCAGGCAGCCCTGCAGGCGGTCGAGCAACGGCTGGCGCTGCTCGAAGCATCTGGCAGCAAGGCGCCGGAAACCCGCGAACCGCTTGTCTCACCTGAAACTTTCCTTGATGAAGCCCCTGCCGCAGCCTCGGACTTGATCTGGGAACTGCCGCCCGAACTCGAGCCAATCCAGGCAGCGGCCAGCGAAATCAGGGGGCCGGCCGCCGATGCCTGGAAACCCGAACCGACCGCTCGCGAAGCACAATCGCCTGGCTCCCCGCGTGGCCCGAATCTCATCGACCGCGCCATCAGTCGCGCCCGCGCCTGGTTGTTCGGCGGCAATACCGTGTTGCGCGTCGGCGTGGTGCTGCTGTTCCTCGGCCTGGCCTTTCTGCTGCGCTACGCCACCGAAGGCGTGGTGGTGCCGGTTGAGCTGCGTTACGCAGGCGTGGCTGCCGCAGCATTGGGCCTGCTCGGGCTGGGTTGGTGGTTGAGGGCTCGCAACAGCAGTTACGCGTTGATCCTGCAGGGCGCCGGGATTGCCGTGTTGTACCTGACGGTGTTTGCCGCGATGCGCCTGCATCCGCTGCTCGAGCCCTCGGCGGGGTTTGGCCTGCTGGTGGCGGTGACGGTCTGTTCGGCGATTCTCGCCATTGCCCAGGATTCCCTGGGGCTGGCTGCCGCGGCCGCACTGGGCGGATTCGCCGCGCCCATCCTGGCCTCCACCGGCGCCGGCAGCCATGTCGCGCTGTTCAGCTACTTTACCCTGCTCAACGCCGGCATCTTCGCCATCGCCTGGTTCAAGGCCTGGCGGCTGTTGAATGTCATCGGCTTTACCGGCACCTTCGGCATCGGATTCGCCTGGGGCCTGCGCTCCTACTCGCCGGAGCTGTTGTGGAGCACCGAGCCGTTTCTGATTTTGTTTTTCCTGATGTACGTGGCCATTGGTCTGCTGTTCGCCCGGCGCAGGTTGATGGAGATGGGCGATACACCCGCAGACAGTAGTCGCGAAGCACTGCTGCGCTGGTCGGCGCGCAAGGGTGACTACGTCGACGGCACACTGCTGTTCGGCCCACCACTGGCAGGTTTCGGCTTGCAGTTCGCGCTGGTGCAGCATCTGGAATTCGCTGCTGCATTCAGTGCCTTGGCACTGGGCATGATTTACATGGGGCTTGCCCGTTGGCTGATGGCCGGGCGCACGTTGTTGTTGGGAGAAACCTGCCTGGCCCTGGGCGTGATCTTCGCCAGCCTGGCGATACCGCTGGGGCTCGATGCGCGCTGGACGACGGCGGCATGGGCGGTGGAAGGCGCGGGGATCTTCTGGCTCGGTCTGCGCCAACAAAGGCCCCTGGGCCGGGCCTTTGCCTTGCTGCTGCAATTGGGGGCGGCGCTGGCGTTTCTCAGCGAGTTGCACGACAGCGAGAGCAGCCTGCTCGGTGGTGTACCGCTGGGCGCGCTGTTGCTGGGCGTCGCGTTGCTGTTCAGCTTCTACCAATTACATAAAGCCTTGCCGCAGCAGATCAGGCCATGGGAGCTCAAAGGCCTGCCTGTATTGGCTTGTCTCGGTCTGGCGTTTCTCTATTTGCTGGCGCCCTTGTTTTTCTTCAGCCATGGCACGGTGATCAGTTGGGCCTTGGCCGGGGCGCTCACGTTGTTTGTTGGCTTGCACCTGCAATCGCGCACGTTCGTGTTCACCGCGCTCGCTGTGCAACTGTTGGGTGGCGCGCTGTTCCTGACGGCAGGGCCGCAGTTCAGTGACGGTCTGCAGCCCCTGGCCCATGGCGGGTTCTGGGCGCCGCTGGTGCTGGGGCTGGCCGCGATGGTCGGGGCCTGGCGTTTGCAGATCGGCCATTCGTTCACCGCGTTCAAAGGGCTGAGTCTGTTGCGATTGTCCCAGGCGTTGCTGGTGTGGGGCGCGGGCTGGTGGGCGCTGGCCTGGGTCATCGAAGTGCTGCATTTTGCGCCGCAGTCGATACAGGCGACTTTGTTGTTGGGCATCGCTGCCGTGAGTGTTGCGCTGTGGACGGTATTGGCGCTGCGTCTGAAATGGTCGTCACTGGGGGGACTCGGCACGGTGTTGATTCCCGCTGCGGCACTGGTGCTGCTCGCGGCCTGGCACTCGCGTTATCACCCGGCGGCCAACTTCGGCTGGCTGGCGTGGGCCGCCGTGTTCGTCGTGCATTTCATGTCCCTGCGACGCCTGGCGCCCATGCTGCCAGCGCCCGTACTGAGCGTCGCCCATGTGCTCGGCTGCTGGCTGTTGATGGGCGTGCTGGCGCTGGAACTGCGTTACGCCTTGCTGGTGTTGTCCGAGCAATACAACGCCTGGCGCTGGTTGGGCTGGGCGATTCTGCCAAGTCTGTATCTGGTGCTGATGGCAGCACCTCGCGCATGGCCTTGGCCGGTGTCGGCCTATCCTCGGGAATACCGCGTGTACGCCGCTGCGCCGCTGGCCTTGCTGATGCTCGGCTGGTTCTGGCTGGCGAATATCGCCAGTGAGGGCAACGCTGAACCACTGCCTTACGTGCCATTGATCAACCCGTTGGAACTGGGCCTGTTGTTTGCGTTGTTCGGCGTTTATGTCTGGTCCCGCAGCGCCATGCCCCAACTGGCTGTCCGCAAGGATTACGCGGCCGTCGCCACGCAAGGGGTCGCAGGTGCCTCGCTGTTCGTGTTCTTTACGGCCTTGGTGATGCGCACGGCGCACCATTGGAGCGGGGTGCCGTTCGAGCTGGATCTGTTGCTGGAGTCGATGCGGGTACAAGCCGGCCTGTCCATTGTCTGGACCTTGATGGCCCTGAGCCTGATGATCGGCGGCCATTTGCGTCGCCGTCGCGAAGTCTGGCTGATCGGTGCAGCCTTGATTGGTGTGGTCGTGGCCAAGCTGTTTTTTGTCGAATTGAGCAATCGCGGCGGGCTGGCGCGGATCGTGTCGTTTATTGGTGTCGGCGTGTTGTTGCTGGTGGTGGGTTATTTCGCTCCGCTACCGCCCAAGCGCGCCGAAGCCGTGCCGGATACCGGCAAACCGGTCCCGGAATCACAAGGAGTGTCGTCTTGAGTCAGAAGCTGAACCTGAGTTGGCTGGGCATTGTTGCCATGGGTGTGGTGTTGTCGGCGGTTGCCCAGGAAAAACCGGCGGACTTCACCACCCAAGTGCCTTTGTCGGTAACGGGCGAAGGACCTTGGTATCGCCTTGAACTGCCCCTGAGCGTACAACTGAATGCACGGCAGGCTGACCTGAGCGATGTGCGTGTATTCAACGCCGTGGGTGAAGTTCAGGCTTATGCCTTGGCCCGGGAGTCGGCGCGGAGCAATGAAACGCGCACCTTGACCGAGGTGAAATGGTTTCCGCTGTACAACTCGGTGGACGCCACTGAAACCGCGCCGAGTGTGCGGGTGCAATCGAGCACCAACGGCACCTTGGTCGAGGTGCAGCCCTCCAGTCAGCTGGAGGCGGGTGAGGAAGAGTTGCGCGGCTGGTTGCTTGACGCGTCCGCTATCAAGGCGCCATTGCAGCAATTGATTCTCGACTGGACCAGCGAACGCGACGGTTTCCAGCGTTTCACCGTCGAAGCCAGCGATGATCTGCAGCATTGGCAGTCCTGGGGCGAAGGGCAGGTGGCGCGCCTGACCTTTTCCGACGAGCGGGTCGAACAGCATGAGGTCAGCCTGCCGGGCCAGTCGGCGCGTTACCTGCGGTTGCTGTGGATCACTCCGCATTCGGCGCCGACACTGACTTCGGCGCAACTGCAAAGCTTCAGTACCCGCAGCCTGCCGCTGCCGTTGGTCTGGTCCCAGGCGTTGACCGGCAGCACCGAGAAGGCGGGTGAATACACCTGGCAGTTGCCGATGGGGCTGAATGTCGAGCGGGTGCAGGTCGAGTTGAGCCAGCCCAACAGCCTGGCGCCAGTGAGCCTGGCCGGCCGGCGCGACAGCAGTCTGCCATGGCAGTCGTTGGGCAGAGGTTTGCTCTATCGCCTGACGCAGAATGGTCAGGACGTGGTGCAAAACCAATTGCAGTTGTCTGGGCAAATCGTCCAGCAATTGAAACTGACCGTGGACGAACGCGGCGGCGGCCTGGGTGATCAGGCGCCGACGCTGAAGTTTGCCATGCGCGCCACGCAACTGGTGTTTCTGGCACGTGGGCCGGGGCCTTACACGCTGGTGGTGGGGAGCGCGACGGCGAAGGCGGCGAACTTGCCGCTGTCAACGCTGATTCCGGATTACAGCCCGCAGAAGCTGTCTACCCTGGGCCGGGCCCTGGTGGATGTCGGGGCGGTGGCTACGCAGCCGTCGGCAGGCGCCACGTCTGCGCCGGTCGACAGCCACTGGAAGAAATTCGGGTTGTGGGCGGTGTTGCTGCTCTGCGTGGTGTTCCTGGTGGCGATGGCGTTCAGTTTGCTGCGCAAGCCTTCTGTCAAATCCTGACCGTGGGTGCTGCGCACCCAATCGCGAGCAAGCTCGCTCCCACAGGTATTGCGCTGTCCCTGTGGGAGCAAGCTTGCTCGCGATAGCGGTATATCAGTCAATAAAAATGCTGAGATGAGCGCTACTTTCCAGCTCACACCCCGCTCATTTCCATCTACGCTCAACCCCGCGCATGAACTCTCTTCGGCGGATCACGTCTGATAGGAGGAAATGCGCCCCGACTCGCGTTAAACTGCGCGGGTTTTTAGCCCCCCATTCCACCGGAGCCTTCCATGTCCCGCGTTACCTTGAGTCGCTATTTGATTGAGCAGACCCGCAGCAACAACACTCCTGCCGATCTGCGCTTCCTGATCGAAGTGGTGGCGCGTGCCTGCAAGGAGATCAACCACGCCGTGTCCAAAGGCGCCCTGGGTGGTGTACTGGGCAGCATGGGCACTGAAAACGTCCAGGGCGAAGTGCAGAAAAAGCTCGACGTGATCTCCAACGAAATCCTGCTCGAAGCCAACGAATGGGGCGGTCACCTGGCCGGCATGGCGTCCGAAGAAATGGACAACGCCTACCAGATTCCGGGCAAATACCCGAAAGGTGCGTACCTGCTGGTATTCGACCCGCTGGACGGTTCGTCGAACATCGACATCAATGCCCCGGTCGGCACTATTTTCTCGGTACTGCGTTGCCCGAACGAGTACCTGAGCCAGAACGAGCCTTTGAATGAAAAGGCCTTCCTGCAGCCAGGCACCCAGCAAGTGGCCGCCGGTTACGCGATCTACGGTCCGCAGACCATGCTGATCCTGACCCTGGGCGACGGCGTGAAAGGCTTCACCCTGGACCGTGAAATGGGCAGCTTCGTACTGACCCACGAGAACATCACCATTCCTGAAAGCACCCAGGAATTTGCCATCAACGCGTCCAACCAGCGTCACTGGGAAGCACCGGTACAGCGCTACGTCAGCGAGTTGCTGGCAGGCGATGAAGGCCCGCTGAAAAAGAACTACAACATGCGTTGGGTTGCCGCGATGGTGGCCGACGTGCACCGCATCCTGACCCGCGGCGGTCTGTTCATGTACCCACGTGACAGCCGCGAGCCGTCCAAACCGGGCAAGCTGCGCCTGATGTACGAAGCCAACCCGATGTCGTTCCTGGTGGAGCAGGCGGGCGGTGCGTCCACCGACGGCCACCAGCGCATCCTCGACATCCAGCCGGAAGGCCTGCACCAGCGTGTGGCGGTGTTCCTCGGTTCGAAAGAAGAAGTGGCCCGCGTCACGGCTTACCACAAGGAGTAAACCATGACCGCGCCCTGGCAGCCGTTGCTTGATTGGTGGTTCGGAAGTTCCGGGTCAGCGAGCGAAGTGGCGGCGCAGAAGGGCAGGTTATGGTTCGGCAAGCGCGACAGCCAGGACCTCGAAGCGCGTGAGCGTTTCGGGGACTGGGTCGAGCAGGCACTGGCCGGCGGATTGACCGAGTGGATGCAACGTCCCGAAGGTTGGCTGGCCCTGGTGCTGTTGCTCGATCAACTCCCGCGAATGATCTTTCGCGATTCTCCCAAGGCTTTTTCCGGTGATATCAGGGCTCAGGCACTGGTGGCGCAAGGCATTGCCGCGGATTTCGACCGGCAGTTGCAGCCGATTCAGCGGGTGTTCATCTACCTGGTGTTCGAGCATAGCGAGAACCTGGCGGTGCAGAACGAAGGTGTCTCGCGCTATATCAATCTGATTTCACAGTTGCCGGAAGAGGATCGGGCATTGTTTGCCGACTATCTGGATTTCGCCGAAAGGCATCAGAAAGTGATTGCGCAATTCGGTCGGTTTCCGCACAGGAATGCGGTGTTGGGGCGCGAGAGTACGGCTGAGGAACTGGCGTTTCTGTCGAAGCCTGGATCGAGGTTCTAGATCTTCATGGCGGCTGATGCCGCCTTCGCGGGCAAGCCCGCTCCCACAGTTGATTTGGTCGGACACAAAATTTGTGCCTGCCCTTGATCCCTGTGGGAGCGGGCTTGCCCGCGAAGGGGCCGGTGAGTGCGCCTTAGATCCTGAAGCTTCCGACTAGCTGCTTCAACCGCGCCGCCTGCTGCTCAAGATCGGCACACGCCCGCAAGGTCGCCTGCAGGTTCTCCACACCCTCTTGGTTCAGCGTGTTGATTTCGGTGATGTCGACGTTGATCGACTCCACCACGGCGGTCTGCTCTTCGGTCGCTGTCGCCACGGACTGGTTCATGCCGTCGATCTCACCAATGCGCTGGGTCACGCTGCCCAGGCGTTCGCCGGCCTGGTTGGCGATGCCGACGCTGCTTTCGCTCTGGCGCTGGCTGTCGGTCATGATGCCCACCGCTGCGCGGGCGCCGACTTGCAACTCTTCAATCATCGTCTGCACTTGCTGCGCTGAGTCCTGGGTGCGGTGAGCGAGGTTGCGTACCTCATCGGCCACCACGGCAAAACCGCGACCGGCCTCCCCGGCGCGGGCCGCTTCGATGGCGGCGTTGAGCGCCAGCAGGTTGGTCTGCTGGGAGATGCTGGTGATCACTTCCAGGATCTGCCCGATGTTGACCGTGTTGCTGTTGAGGGTTTCGATGTTGCCGCACGAGTCGCTGATCTTCGCCGACAACTGTTGCATCGCCGCGATGGTTTTATCCACCACCTGCTGGCCGTCTTCGGCCAGGCTGCGGGCGTCGCTGGAGTGCTGCGAGGCGAGGGCGGCGTTCTGCGCGATTTCCTGGGCGGCGGCGCCGAGCTGGTTGATCGCCGCAGCCACGCTGCTGGTGCGCGAGGCTTGCTGGTCGGAGTTGTACATCGATGAGTTCGACGCGGCCACTACACGTAGCGCTACTTCGTTGACCTGCCCGGTGGCCGAGGCCACTTCGATGATCGAGGTGTGAATGCGTTCGACGAAGCGGTTGAACGACAGCCCCAGCGCGCCGAATTCGTCGTGACCGTGAATGGTCAGGCGTTTGGTCAGGTCACCTTCGCCTTCGGCGATGTCGTGCATGGCGCGACCCATGGTCAGCAGCGGCTGCATCAGCAGGCTGATCAGCATGCCCAGCAGGGCGATGATGATCACTACGGCGATCACCATGGCGATGATCGCCGAGGTGCGGAATTCGCTGAGCATCGAGAACGCCGTTTCCTGGTCGAGCACCAGTGCCACGTACCAGTCTGCCGATGGCACGCCGTTGACGTGGGTGAAGGAGATGAACTGGCGCTTGCCGTCGATCTCGACTTCTTTCATGCCCGGGCTGACTTTCGGCGTGTCGCTCGGATAGGCCTCGGCCAGGTTCTTGAGCACCAGCTTGCTGTCCGGGTGAATCAGGATCTTGCCGTCGGCACCGACAATGAACGCATGGCCGTGGCCGCCGAAGTTCAGCGAGTTGATGATCGCGCTGACGCTGGACAGATCGATATCGGCGCCGGCGACGCCGATCATCTGGCCCTGGTGCTTTACCGGGGTGGCCACGGTGATCACCAGTTTGCCGGAGGAGGCGGCGATGTAGGGTTCGGTGACGATGGTCTGTTGTGCGCTATTGGCCGCTTTGTACCAGCCACGGGCACGTGGGTCGTAGTCCGCCGCGCGGTTGCCGGCCGGTACCGAGAACATCACGCCGTCGACGCCACCGAAGTAGCTCAGCTGGAAGTTGCCGGTGTAGGCGGGCAAGTCGATGATCCGTTTCAGGCCGGCGGGCGCATTGCCATCGGCGCTGACCTGTTGGGCCATCGACTGCAGCAACTGCATGCGGCTTTCCAGCCAGGTCTGGATGTTGCTGGTGGTCAGGCTGCCGAGTTCCTGCATCGAGGCTTCGGTACTGTTGCGCAGGGTTTCGCGCTGGCGATAGTCGTTGAACAGGATGAAACAAGCGAATGCGACGGCCACCACGAGGGCGGCAGCCAGCAAGATCTTGTGGCTGAACTTCATGTTTCTGGTCATGGGATGAGCTACCGCAGAGGGGCTGTTCTACAAAATGGGGGAGCAAATGCCACCGGCGTGGCATTGCGTTGCATTTATGTCGACTGAACGGCGCTAAAGATTAGGCGGATTTTTCTGAAAAACGACGAAATGCTTGGTGAACGAGGAAAGTGGTTGATTTTCGGCAAAAGGCAGACGAGTGGCCCGATAAATAGCCTGCCGGGCACGGAACCTCACAGGGGTTTTCTCTTCTAAGCTTCAGCTTGGCAGCCATGCCAATCCCCTACGCCCCCCGGAGTTTCACCATGTCGTTGCGTTCCATCGCCCTGCTTTCGTTCTGCGTATTGCTCGCTGCCTGCAGCAAGGTCAATCAGGAAAACTACTCGAAGCTCTCGGCCGGCATGGCCAAGGCCGATGTGGAAACCCTGTTGGGCAAACCCGCCGATTGTTCAGGCGCGCTCGGCATGTCCAGTTGCACCTGGGGCGACAAGAACAGCTTTATCAGCGTGCAGTTCGCCGGTGACAAAGTGCTGATGTTTTCCGGCCAAGGCCTGAAGTAAACCGGGGCGATCGCCCACGGGAGAAAAATAATGAAGCGGTTATTGATCATCCTTTTTGCCGGCCTGGTGTTGGCTGGCTGTGCCACGTCTGGCCCGGACCCTTTGGCGCCCAAGACGGCCAACAGCGTCAACCTCAAGCGCTACCAGGGCACCTGGTACGAATTGGCCCGTCTGCCGATGTACTTCCAGCGCGACTGCGCGCAATCCGAAGCCCATTACACGCTTAAACCCGATGGCAACGTCGCGGTATTGAACCGCTGCCTGACAGCGCAGTGGCAATGGGAAGAGGTCAAGGGCACGGCTTATCCTGAGGTGCCCGGCAAGAACGACAAGCTGCGGGTCGAGTTCGATACCTGGTTTTCCAGGCTGATCCCGGGTACGGCGAAGGGCGAGTACTGGGTGCTGTACGTCAGCGATGACTACAAGACCGCCATCGTCGGTGATCCGAGCCGGAAATATTTGTGGCTCTTGTCGCGCACGCCGACCGTGAACGGAGTGGTGCGTGAGGAACTGCTGAGCAAGGCGCGTCAGCAGGGTTACGACACCACCCGGTTGATCTGGCGGGCGTCGGAACAGCAGATGGCCAAGACCTCGAACTGAAAAAAAGATCGCAGCCTGCGGCAGCTCCTACAGGGCGAACATCAATCCCTGTAGGAGCTGCCGAAGGCTGCGATCTTTGCTTTTACCCGAGCAATTCGCGCAGGACTTGGGTGAAGGCGCGGCTGCTTTCTTCTTCGTCGGCATGGCGCCCGTCACGCACTACCCACTGGCCATTGACCAGCACATCCCGGACCTGACGATCACTACCGGCAAACAGCCAACGGTTGAGAATCCCGTCGCCGCTGGCCGTTGCCAGGTACGGATCGCTGCCGTCGAGCACCAGCCAGTCGGCGCGCTTGCCGACTTCCAGCGCACCAATCGGCTGACCCAGTGCCTGAGCGCCACCATCCAGCGCGGCATCAAACAGAGTGCGCCCGACCATCGGCTGCTCCGCGCCATACAAACGATTACGCCGTTGGTCACGCAGTCGCTGGCCATATTCCAGCCAGCGCAATTCCTCCACCACGCTCAATGACACATGGCTGTCGGAACCGATGCCCATGCGGCCGCCCTGGGCGAGGAAGTCCACCGCCGGGAAGATCCCGTCGCCGAGGTTGGCTTCAGTGGTCAGGCACAAGCCGGCGATGGCGCGACTCTTGGCCATCGACGTGACTTCTTCCGGGTTGGCGTGGGTCGCGTGGACCAGGCACCAGCGTTGATCGACGTCGATGTTTTCGTACAGCCATTGCAGCGGACGACGGCCACTCCAGGTCAGGCAGTCGTCGACTTCTTTCTGCTGCTCGGCGATGTGGATGTGCACCGGGCACTGCTTGTCGCTGGCTGCCAGCACTTCGCTGATCTGCTGCGGTGTGACCGCGCGCAGCGAGTGGAAACACAAGCCCAGGGCTTGCGCCGGTTGCTGCGCCAGGACCGGTTGCAGGCGCGATTGCAGCTTGAGGTAGTTTTCGGTGCTGTTGATGAAGCGGCGCTGGCCTTCGTTCGGGGTCTGGCCACCGAAACCGGAGTGGCTGTAGAGCACCGGCAACAGGGTCAAACCGATGCCCGCGGAACCTGCTGCCTGGCTGATACGCAGGGCCAGTTCAGCCGGGTCGGCATAAGGCTGGCCGCTGATGTCGTGGTGTACGTAATGAAATTCCGCCACCGAGGTGTAACCGGCCTTGAGCATTTCGATGTACAGCTGACGGGCGATGACGCCGAGTTGCTCCGGACTGATTTTTCCGACGAGGCGATACATCAGGTCGCGCCAGGTCCAGAAACTGTCGTTCGGATTGCCCGCCACTTCCGCCAGCCCGGCCATGGCCCGCTGGAAGGCATGGGAGTGCAGATTCGGCATGCCAGGCAGTAGCGGACCGCTTAACCGCTCGGCGCCATCTGCATGAGAATCGGCCTGGATATGGGTCAATACGCCATCGGCGCTGACCTCAAGACGTACATTGTTGGCCCATCCACTAGGCAGCAGCGCGCGTTCGGCAAAGAAGGCGGACATGGTTCAGCACCCCATCGTGTGTTATTTGTATATACATATACAGACGTTTGCCTGCCCGGTAAACTCCGGCAAGCTAGCGACATCAACTAAACGACCAAGGATTAACCGTGCCGACTCCGCCTCCAGTCTCTCCGTTGGCCGCGAACATGGGCGACAGTCCGGCGCCCTTGTACGCCCGCGTCAAACAAATGATCACCCAGCAAATCGACAGCGGAAACTGGCCGCCGCACTACCGGGTTCCGTCGGAAAGCGAGCTGGTCAGCCAGTTGGGCTTCAGCCGCATGACCATCAACCGTGCCCTGCGCGAGATGACTGCCGACGGTCTGTTGGTGCGCATGCAAGGCGTCGGCACCTTCGTCGCCGAGCCGAAAAGCCAGTCCGCGCTGTTCGAAGTGCACAACATCGCCGATGAAATCGCCTCTCGCGGTCATCGCCACACCTGCAAGGTCATCACCCTTGAAGAAGAGGCCGCCGGTTCCGAGCGCGCCCTGGCCCTGGACATGCGCGAAGGGCAGAAGGTGTTCCATTCGCTGATCGTGCATTTCGAGAACGATATTCCGGTGCAGATCGAAGACCGTTTCGTCAACGCGCTGGTGGCGCCGGATTACCTCAAGCAGGACTTCACCCTGCAAACGCCCTACGCCTACCTGAACCAGGTCGCGCCGCTGACCGAAGGCGAGCACGTGGTCGAGGCGATCCTGGCCGAGCCGTCCGAATGCAAATTGCTACAGATTGAAAAAGGCGAGCCGTGCCTGCTGATCCGTCGCCGCACCTGGTCCGGCCGCCAGCCGGTGACCGCCGCTCGCTTGATCCACCCCGGTTCCCGTCATCGTCTGGAAGGTCGGTTTCATAAATGAATAACGTAAAAGTCCTGCGCGCAAAAGACTACCCGCGCATGCCGTGGAAAAACGGCGGCGGCAGCACCGAAGAAATCACCCGCGATGCCGGCACCGGCCTGGATGGGTTTGGCTGGCGCCTGTCGATTGCCGATATCGGTGAGTCGGGCGGGTTTTCCACCTTCGCCGGTTATGAGCGGATCATCACCGTGTTGCAGGGCGACGGCATGAGCTTGTCGGTGGATGGCCAGATCACGCGCTCACTGTTACCGCTCGACCCGTTTGCCTTCAGTGGCGAGAGTCATGTCTCCTGCACACTGCTCGGCGGGCCGATCCGTGATTTCAACCTGATCTACGCGCCGCAGCGTTACCGTGCACGGTTGCAGTGGCTGGACGGTGAACAGCGGTTTTTCAGCGAGGCGGGGACTGTGCTGGTTTTCAGTGTCAGTGAAGCGTTGGAGGTGAAGGTCAATGCCGACGCCTCGCAACTGGGTCGCCATGATTGCCTGCAACTGGTCGGTAACAGTGGGTTGCTGGAAGTCTCCACCAGCGCCGCCTGCTGCGTGATTGAGCTGACCGCACGCTGATTCACAAATCGTCAAAAGATCGCAGCCTTCGGCAGCTCCTACATTTGGAATGCGTTCCCCTGTAGGAGCTGCCGAAGGCTGCGATCTTTTGCTTTTAACCGTTCCCAAAAGCGCACCAACTTGTTACCGAACGCCCCAGTGCGGCGCAAAACCACGCCCAAGTAACAAACCCCACACCCGCCAAAAATCCCCTCCGAAAAATTTCATCTTCCCCGGAGCCCTTGTTCCAGGCGCTCTCCAGCCGTTTCAGGATTTTTCTTGAATGCTCATCCAACAAGTTGGCCGCTTGATTGCATATGCTTGTATGTACAAGTAAAGACGTATGTGTATGAGTCACGAGGACTCAACCATCGTCCACTGATTCGCCGGTGTGCACTGATGCCCATTGGCTTGCTCGCCCACTGCCTGGGTTGGTTTTGGATTGATTGCTGAGGAGTTCTTTTCGTGACTAAATTTCGTGACGTTGAAATCCGCGCTGCCCGCGGTAACAAGCTGACCGCCAAGAGCTGGCTGACCGAAGCGCCGCTGCGCATGCTGATGAACAACCTCGACCCGGAAGTCGCCGAGAACCCTAAGGAGCTGGTGGTTTACGGTGGTATCGGTCGCGCCGCCCGTAACTGGGAATGCTACGACAAGATCGTCGAAAGCCTGACCAACCTGAACGACGACGAGACCCTGCTGGTGCAATCCGGCAAGCCGGTCGGCGTGTTCAAGACCCACGCCAACGCTCCGCGCGTGCTGATCGCCAACTCCAACCTGGTTCCACACTGGGCGAGCTGGGAACACTTCAACGAACTCGACGCCAAAGGCCTGGCCATGTACGGCCAGATGACCGCCGGCAGCTGGATCTACATCGGCAGCCAGGGCATCGTCCAGGGCACCTACGAAACCTTCGTCGAAGCCGGTCGTCAGCACTACAACGACAACCTCAAGGGCAAGTGGGTCCTGACCGCCGGTCTCGGCGGCATGGGCGGTGCCCAGCCTCTGGCTGCAACCCTGGCCGGTGCCTGCTCGCTGAACATCGAATGTCAGCAGGTCAGCATCGATTTTCGTCTGAAAAGCCGCTATGTCGATGAGCAAGCCAAAGACCTCGACGACGCGCTGGCGCGTATCGACAAGTACACCAAGGAAGGCAAGGCGATCTCCATCGCGCTGCTGGGTAACGCGGCTGAAATCCTGCCGGAACTGGTCAAGCGTGGCGTACGCCCGGACATGGTCACCGACCAGACCAGCGCCCACGACCCGCTCAACGGTTACCTGCCGGCCGGCTGGACCTGGGACCAGTACCGCGCTCGCGCCAAGACTGAACCTGCCGCTGTGATCAAGGCCGCCAAGCAATCGATGGCCGTGCACGTCAAAGCGATGCTGGACTTCCAGAAAATGGGCGTGCCGACCTTCGACTACGGCAACAACATCCGTCAGATGGCCCAGGAAGAAGGCGTGGAAAACGCATTCGACTTCCCAGGTTTCGTACCGGCCTACATCCGTCCGCTGTTCTGCCGCGGTATCGGCCCGTTCCGTTGGGCTGCGCTGTCGGGCAACGCTGAAGACATCTACAAGACCGACGCTAAAGTAAAAGAGCTGATCCCGGACGACGCCCACCTGCACAACTGGCTGGACATGGCGCGCGAGCGCATCAGCTTCCAGGGCCTGCCGGCACGTATCTGCTGGGTTGGCCTGGGCCTGCGCGCCAAGCTGGGCCTGGCGTTCAACGAAATGGTGCGTAGCGGTGAGCTGTCCGCGCCGATCGTGATCGGTCGTGACCACCTGGACTCCGGTTCGGTGTCGAGCCCGAACCGCGAAACCGAATCGATGCAAGACGGTTCCGACGCCGTGTCCGACTGGCCACTGCTCAACGCCCTGCTCAACACCGCGAGCGGCGCGACCTGGGTGTCCCTGCACCACGGCGGCGGCGTCGGCATGGGCTTCTCCCAGCACTCGGGCATGGTGATCGTCTGCGACGGTACTGACGAAGCGGCCGAGCGTATCGCTCGCGTGCTGCACAACGACCCGGCCACTGGCGTTATGCGTCACGCCGATGCCGGTTACCAGATCGCCATCGACTGCGCCAAGGAACAAGGGCTGAACCTGCCGATGATTACCGGTAAATAACCCGGAACCCTGTAGGAGCTGCCGCAGGCTGCGATCTTTTGATCTTGCTTTTTAAAAGATCGCAGCCTCGTTTCACTCGACAGCTCCTACAAAGATCTAACCAACCAAGAATAACAATCCACAGAGGTTGAACCATGGCTGTCAACAGCGAGCGTGCAGGCAGTAAACCGTTGATCGAGAAACGCTCGATCGACTACATCCCGGAAGCGGAAAGACACGGTCGTCTGTTTAGCCAATTCACCCTGTGGATGGGTGCCAACCTGCAAATCACCGCGATTGTCACCGGGGCGCTCGCCGTGGTGCTGGGCGGTGATGTGTTCTGGTCATTGATCGGTCTTTTGATCGGTCAATTACTGGGTGGCGGCGTGATGGCGCTGCATGCGGCGCAAGGCCCCAAGCTTGGCCTGCCGCAGATGATTTCCAGCCGGGTACAGTTCGGCGTGTACGGCGCGGCCATCCCGATCGTGCTGGTCTGCTTGATGTACCTGGGCTTCACCGCAACGGGAACCGTGTTATCCGGCCAGGCGCTGGGCCAGTTGTTTGGGGTCAGCGACACCGTCGGTATCCTCCTTTTCGCCAGTGTCATCGTGCTGGTCACGGTGCTCGGTTATCGGGTGATCCATTGGATCGGCCGTGTTGCCAGTGTCATTGGCGTGATTGCCTTTGTTTATCTGTTCAGCCGTCTGATCAGCCAGGTTGACGTTGGCGCTCTGTTGCAGATCCGCCACTTCAGCTGGAGCAGTTTCTTGCTCGCGGTGTCGCTCGCGGCGTCCTGGCAGATCGCCTTCGGCCCTTATGTGGCTGACTATTCTCGCTACCTGCCGAGCAAGATTTCCTCGGTGAAAACCTTTTTTGCCGCAGGCGCAGGTTCGGTCATTGGTGCACAGGTGGCGATGGTCCTCGGCGTGTTCGCTGCCGCTTCGGCCAACGGGCAATTCGCCGGCCACGAAGTGGCGTACATCGTGGGTCTGGGCGGGACCGGTGCCACCGCTGCGCTGCTGTACTTCAGCATCGCGTTCGGCAAGGTCACCATTTCCACGCTGAACTCCTACGGCAGCTTCATGTGCATCGCGACCATCATCAGCGGTTTCCGCGGTGACCTGAAAGTCACGCGCTTGCAGCGTCTGGTCTTCGTGCTGGTCATTGTCGGTGCTGCGACCCTGATGGCATTGCTCGGCCAGCACTCGTTCCTCGGTGCGTTCAAGTCCTTCATCCTGTTCTTGCTGGCATTCTTCACGCCATGGAGTGCGATCAACCTGGTGGACTACTACTGCATCACTCGCGAGCGCTATGACGTGCCGGCGCTGGGCGATCCGAACGGTCGCTACGGTCGTTGGAACCTTCTCGGTATCAGCGTCTATGTGTTCGGTGTGCTGGTGCAGCTGCCGTTCATCTCCACCAAGTTCTATACCGGTTCACTGGTGGCGGCTCTGGGTGATGTGGATATCTCCTGGATCATCGGTCTGGTGATTCCCGCAGCCCTGTATTACCTGTGTGCGAAAAAATGGCACGGCACAGTGCCTGATCGTTTGATCCTGCCGGTCGAGCAGGACGCGGTCACCGAACAAAAGCTGAATGTCGGTCGCGCTGCGGCGCAGGCCTGATTGGACGTGGACAGGGCTGGATGCCTCTTGACTGCCGTAAGCCAATTCATGATTAGGAGCGTCACAACAATGAAATCGAACAAGACCCTGCTGACCACATTGCTTTCCATGGGCCTGCTGGCCAGCGCTGGCGCCACTCAGGCGGCGGGTTGGTGCGAGTCGGGCAAACCGGTGAAATTCGCCGGTTTGAACTGGGAAAGCGCCATGCTGCTGACCGACGTGATGCAAGTCGTGTTGGAGAAAGGCTACGACTGCAAGACCGACAGCCTGCCGGGCAACTCCATCACCATGGAAAACGCCCTGAGCAGCAACGATATTCAAGTGTTTGCCGAAGAGTGGGTCGGTCGCAGCGAAGTCTGGAACAAGGCTGAGAAGGCCGGCAAGGTCGTCGGTGTCGGCGCGCCGGTGGTGGGTGCGATCGAAGGGTGGTACGTGCCGCGCTACGTGATCGAAGGCGACGCCAAGCGCAAGCTGGAAGCCAAGGCGCCGGACCTGAAAAACATTGCTGATCTGGGCAAATACTCGGCCGTTTTCAAGGACGCCGAAGAGCCATCCAAGGGCCGTTTCTACAACTGCCCGGCCGGTTGGACCTGTGAACTCGACAACAGCGAAATGCTGAAGAGCTACGGCCTGGAAAGCACCTACACCAACTTCCGCCCAGGCACCGGCCCGGCGCTGGATGCCGCCGTACTGTCGAGCTACAAGCGTGGCGAGCCGATCCTGTTCTACTACTGGTCGCCAACCCCGCTGATGGGCCAGGTCGATGTGGTGAAACTCGAAGAGAAACCAGGCGTGAACAAGACTGTGACCATCAAGGTCGGCCTGTCCAAGACCTTCCACGACGAAGCCCCGGAACTGGTGGCCGTGCTGGAAAAGGTCAACGTGCCGATCGACCTGCTGAACCAGAACCTGGGACGCATGACCAAAGAGCGGATCGAGTCGCCAAAACTGGCCAAGATCTTCTTGAAGGAACATCCTGAAGTCTGGCACGCGTGGGTGAGCGAAGACGCAGCCAAGAAAATCGACGCGGCCTTGTAGGTTGGGCTTCTCCGGCTGCCGGCAACGGCAGTCGGACGCTTGATCGCAACCCCTTGATTGAGAGTCTCTTATGTTTCCCGAAAGCTTTACCTTTTCCATCGCCGACTGGGTCAACGGTTGGGTCGATTCGCTGGTCACCAACTACGGCGACGTGTTCCGGCACATCTCCGATACGCTGCTGTGGGCCATCGTCAATCTTGAAGGCCTGCTGCGTGCAGCGCCCTGGTGGCTGATGCTGGCGATCGTGGCGGGCGTGGCCTGGCACGCGACCCGTAAAGTCGTGACCACGGCGGTGATCGTCGGCCTGCTGTTCCTGGTGGGTGCGGTCGGCCTCTGGGACAAGCTGATGCAGACCCTGGCGCTGATGATGGTGGCGACGATCATTTCGGTGTTGATCGGCATACCGCTGGGCATTCTCTCGGCGCGCAGCAATCGCCTGCGTTCGGTGCTGATGCCGTTGCTGGACATCATGCAGACCATGCCGAGCTTCGTGTACCTGATCCCGGTGCTGATGCTGTTTGGCCTGGGCAAGGTCCCGGCGATTTTCGCCACCGTGATCTACGCCGCGCCGCCGCTGATCCGCCTGACCGATCTGGGCATTCGCCAGGTCGACGGCGAAGTGATGGAAGCGATCAACGCCTTCGGTGCCAACCGCTGGCAGCAACTGTTCGGCGTGCAACTGCCGCTGGCCCTGCCGAGCATCATGGCGGGCATCAACCAGACCACCATGATGGCCCTGTCGATGGTCGTGATCGCCTCGATGATCGGTGCCCGTGGCTTGGGTGAAGACGTGCTGGTGGGGATTCAGACCCTGAACGTCGGACGTGGCCTTGAAGCCGGCCTGGCGATCGTGATTCTGGCTGTGGTGATCGACCGCATTACACAGGCGTACGGTCGTGCACGGCATGAGGTGAGCAAATGAACAACGCAACCGTGAGCAAGATCGAAGTCAAAAACGTCTTCAAGATTTTCGGCAACCGTGCCAAGGACGCGCTGGCCATGGTCGGCCAGGGCAAGACCAAGGATCAGGTGCTGGCCGAAACCGGCTGCGTGGTCGGCGTGAACGACCTGTCGCTGAGCATCGGCAGCGGCGAGATTTTCGTGATCATGGGCCTGTCGGGTTCCGGCAAGTCGACCCTGGTACGCCACTTCAACCGCCTGATCGATCCGACCAGCGGCGCGATCCTGGTGGACGGCGTGGACATCCTGCAATACGACATGGAAGCCCTGCGCGAATTTCGCCGACGCAAGATCAGCATGGTGTTCCAGAGCTTCGGCCTGTTGCCGCACAAGAGCGTGCTGGACAACGTCGCCTACGGCCTGAAAATCCGTGGCGAAAGCAAAGCCATGTGCGCCGAGCGTGCGCTGCACTGGATCAACACCGTGGGCCTCAAGGGCTACGAAAACAAATACCCGCATCAGCTTTCCGGCGGCATGCGCCAGCGTGTGGGCCTGGCCCGCGCCCTGGCGGCGGACACCGACATCATCCTGATGGACGAAGCCTTCAGTGCCCTCGATCCGCTGATTCGTGCGGAGATGCAGGACCAGTTGCTGGAACTGCAAAAGACCCTGCACAAGACCATCGTCTTCATCACCCACGACCTCGACGAGGCCGTGCGCATCGGCAACCGCATCGCGATCCTCAAGGATGGCCGCCTGATCCAGGTCGGCACGCCGAGAGAGATCCTGCACTCGCCGGCGGATGAGTATGTCGACCGCTTTGTGCAGCGTCGGGCGGCGGTGGTTTAAGAGATTTGCAGTGAGTGAGCTGGCCTCTTCGCGAGCAGGCTCGCTCCCACAGGGAAATGCATTCCAATGTGGGAGCGAGCCTGCTCGCGAAGGCGGCGGTGAAGCTGTATCACTATTTGGATGAGGTTGAAGATGTCCCAGGCTGAAAAAATCGTTATCACCGAAGCGCAGGTCACTTGGCAGGATGTGGTCGCTGTCGCTCGTCATGGTGCGCAGCTTGAGCTGTCGGCGCCGATCTGGGCGCGCATCGAAAACGCCCAGGCCATCGTCCAGCGCATCGTCACCAGCGGCGAACGTGCCTACGGCATCAACACCGGCCTGGGTGCGCTGTGCAACGTCTCGCTGCAGGACGAGCAACTCAGCCAATTGTCGCGCAATACCTTGCTCAGCCACGCCTGCGGCGTTGGTGCACCACTGGCCGACGAACAGACCCGTTCGATCATGTGTGCCGCCATCGTCAACTACAGCCACGGCAAATCCGGCCTGCACCGTCAGGTCGTCGAAGCGCTGCTGGCGCTGCTCAACCGGGGCATCACCCCGCAGGTGCCGTCCCAGGGTTCCGTGGGCTACCTGACCCACATGGCCCACATCGGCATCGCGCTGCTGGGCGTGGGCAATGTCAGCTATCGCGGGCAGATCGTTGCCGCGCAACAGGCGCTGGCCGAAGAAGGCCTGCAACCGGTCAAGCTCGGCGCCAAGGACGGTTTGTGCCTGGTCAACGGCACGCCGTGCATGACCGGCCTGAGCTGCCTGGCCATTGCCGACGCTACGCGCCTGCTGGAGTGGGCCGACGTGATCGGCGCCATGAGCTTCGAAGCCCAGCGCGGGCAGATCGACGCGTTCGATGCCGAGATCATCGCGCTCAAGCCGCACCCTGGCATGCAACAGGTCGGGATCAACCTGCGCGCCTTGCTCGACGGCAGCGAAGTGATTGCCCAGAGCAAAGGCATTCGCACGCAAGACGCCCTGAGCATTCGCTCGATCCCGCAAGTGCACGGCGCCGCGCGCGATCAATTGGTACACGCGACAAAACAGATCGAAACCGAACTCAACGGCGCCACCGACAACCCGTTGGTGCTGGGCACTGCCGATAACTACCGCGTGGTGTCCCAGGCCAACCCCCACGGCCAGTCCGTGGCAATGGCCGCGGACCTGCTGGCGATTGCCATGGCGGAAATCGGCTCCATTGCCGAACGTCGCCTGGACCGCTTGATCAACCCGCACGTCAGCGGCTTGCCGGCGTTCCTGGTGGCCAACCCTGGGGTGAACTCCGGGATGATGATCGTGCAATACGTGGCCGCTTCCCTGTGTGCGGAAAACCGTCAGCTGGCACAACCGGCGGTGCTGGATAACTACGTGACGTCGGGCCTGCAGGAAGATCACCTGAGCCTGGGCACCAACGCCGCGCTGAAGCTGCATCGCGCGCTGGAAAACTGCACGCAGATCCTCGCCATCGAGTACCTGCTGGCGGCCCAGGCGTTCGAATTCTTGAAAGAGCAACGCTTCGGCGCGGGCACCGATGCCGCTTGGCGTCTGCTGCGTGAGCGCGTTCCTGCCTATGACCAGGATCGCTGGCTGGCGCCGGACATCGCTGCCGCTGCCGGCGTTCTGAAAGACCCTGCTTTGCTGCAAAAAACCTTACCGAACTTGAACTGATTTCCAAACAAGACCAGCGTGCCAAGGCGCCAGCCCCCTTAAAAAGGGGGAAGCGACGGACAACGGATATTTCCGGAGCGTCTGGTAGTTAACAACAAACTCTCAAAAGGAGAATGAACATGACTGCGCTTAATTTGATCCCCGGCCAACTGAGCCTTGCCCAACTGCGTGATGTCTATCAGCAACCGGTCAAAATCACCCTCGACCACAGCGCTGCAGCCCAGATCGAAGCCAGCGTGGCCTGCGTGGAGCAGATCCTCGCCGAGAACCGCACCGCCTACGGCATCAACACCGGTTTCGGCCTGCTGGCCTCGACCCGCATCGCCAGCGAAGACCTGGAAAACCTGCAGCGCTCGCTGGTGCTGTCCCACGCCGCCGGTGTCGGCCAGCCGATCAGCGACGAACTGGTGCGCCTGATCATGGTGCTCAAGGTCAACAGCCTGAGCCGTGGTTTCTCCGGCATCCGCCGCGTGGTGATCGATGCGCTGATAGCCCTGATCAACGCCGAGGTGTACCCGCACATTCCCCTGAAAGGTTCGGTCGGTGCTTCCGGTGACCTCGCGCCTCTGGCCCACATGTCGCTGGTGCTGCTGGGTGAAGGCAAGGCACGCTACAAAGGCGAGTGGATGGAAGCCACCGAAGCGCTGAAAGTCGCCGGCCTGACCCCGCTGACCCTGGCCGCGAAAGAAGGCCTGGCGCTGCTCAACGGCACCCAGGTATCCACTGCGTTTGCCCTGCGTGGCCTGTTCGAAGGTGAAGACCTGTTCGCCGGTGCCCTGGCACTGGGCGGCCTGACCGTGGAAGCGGTACTGGGCTCGCGCTCGCCGTTCGATGCTCGCATCCATGCGGCCCGTGGCCAGAAAGGCCAGATCGACGCGGCCGCCGCTTATCGCGATTTGCTGGGCGAGCGCAGCGAAGTCTCCGACTCCCATGAAAACTGCGAGAAGGTCCAGGACCCGTACTCCCTGCGTTGCCAGCCGCAAGTCATGGGCGCCTGCCTGACCCAGTTCCGTCAGGCCGCCGAAGTGCTGGCCATCGAAGCCAACGCCGTTTCTGACAACCCGCTGGTGTTCGCCGCGGAAGGTGACGTGATCTCCGGCGGCAACTTCCACGCCGAGCCGGTGGCCATGGCAGCCGACAACATGGCCCTGGCCATCGCCGAAATCGGCTCCCTGAGCGAGCGTCGCATCTCGCTGATGATGGACAAGCACATGTCGCAACTGCCGCCGTTCCTGGTGGCCAACGGCGGCGTGAACTCCGGCTTCATGATCGCCCAGGTGACCGCCGCGGCACTGGCCAGCGAAAACAAGGCGCTGTCCCATCCGCATTCGGTGGACAGCCTGCCGACCTCCGCCAACCAGGAAGACCACGTGTCGATGGCGCCGGCAGCCGGCAAGCGTCTGTGGGAAATGGCTGAAAACACCCGTGGCATTCTCGCCGTAGAATGGCTGGCTGCGGTTCAGGGCCTGGACCTGCGCAATGGCCTGAAGACTTCGCCGAAGCTGGAAAAGGCCCGCGCCATCCTGCGTAACGAAGTGCCGTTCTATGAGAAGGACCGCTTCTTCGCGCCGGACATCAATGCGGCGACCGAGTTGTTGGCTTCGCGCTGCCTGAACGAGCTGGTTTCGGCGAAGTTGCTGCCGAGCTTGTAAGGGTTCCAATGTAGGAGCTGCCGCAGGCTGCGATCTTTTGATCTTGCTTTTAAAAGATCGCAGCCTCGTTGCACTCGACAGCTCCTACAGGGGGGCTGCGGTCTTCTCAGTAGGAGCTGCCGCAGGCTGCGATCTTTTGATCTTGCTTTTAAAAGATCACAGCCTCGGTGCACTCGACAGCTCCTGCAGGAGGCGATTCGGTTTTGCGTCGCATAACAATAATTAGGGACGAGCAATGCAACAGTCAGCAAAGGGTTTGAAACGCGGGCTCTCTGCCCGACATATTCGCTTCATGGCGCTGGGGTCGGCAATCGGCACCGGGCTGTTTTACGGTTCTGCCTCGGCCATTCAAATGGCCGGGCCTGCGGTGCTGCTCGCGTACCTGATTGGTGGCGCGGCGGTGTTCATGGTCATGCGCGCCCTCGGTGAGATGGCTGTGCACAATCCGGTGGCCGGCTCTTTCGGCCAGTACGCCAGCACCTATCTCGGGCCGATGGCGGGCTTCATCCTCGGTTGGACCTACGCATTCGAAATGGTCATCGTCGGCATGGCCGACGTCACTGCATTCGGTATCTACATGGGCTTCTGGTTCCCGGAGGTTTCCCGCTGGATCTGGGTGCTGGGCATCGTCTCGGTGGTAGGCGGCCTGAATCTGTGCAACGTCAAAGTCTTCGGTGAAATGGAGTTCTGGCTGTCGCTGCTCAAGGTCGGGGCCATTGTCGCGATGATCCTGGGTGGCTTCGGCATCATGTTGTTCGGCATCAGCACGGCGCCCGGCGCCCAGGCGACCGACATCAGCAATCTCTGGAGCCATGGCGGCTTCATGCCCAATGGCGTGGGCGGTCTGATCGCTTCGTTCGCCGTGGTGATGTTCGCGTTCGGCGGGATTGAAATCATCGGTGTGACCGCCGGTGAAGCCAAAGACCCGCAGCATGTGCTGCCCCGGGCGATCAATGCCGTGCCGTTGCGCATCCTGTTGTTCTACGTCCTGACGATGCTGGTGCTGATGTCGATCTTTCCTTGGCAGCAGATCGGCAGCCAGGGCAGCCCGTTCGTGCAGATTTTCGACAATCTGGGCATCAGCTCGGCGGCGACCATCCTCAATATCGTGGTGATCTCGGCGGCGATCTCGGCCATCAACAGTGACATCTTCGGTGCTGGCCGCATGATGTACGGCCTGGCTCAGCAGGGCCACGCGCCCAAGGGCTTCGCACGGCTGTCGCGCAATGGCGTGCCATGGATGACCGTTGTGGTGATGAGCGCCGCGCTGTTGCTGGGCGTGTTGCTGAACTACCTGATCCCGGAAAACGTGTTTCTGCTGATCGCCTCCATCGCGACCTTTGCCACGGTTTGGGTCTGGCTGATGATTCTGTTTACCCAGGTGGCCATGCGTCGTTCCATGAGCGCCGAGCAGGTCGCACAATTGAAATTCCCGGTACCGTTCTGGCCTTATGCACCGATAGCGGCGATTGCCTTCATGCTGTTCGTCTTCGGCGTGTTGGGCTACTTCCCGGACACCCAGGCGGCTCTGATAGTCGGCGTGGTGTGGATCGTGCTGCTGGTGCTGGCCTACCTGACCTGGGTGAAACCGGCGGCAGGCCAGGCTGCCCTGGTGACGCCGGACCCGACTTTTTCTCATCGATAACCTAACGGAGGCCAAGGATGAAAACGCTCTGGCAACACTGTCACGTCGCAACCATGGCGCAAGGCGTCTACTCGATCATCGAGGATGCGGCCATCGTGACGTCAGGCGCGCTCATTGAGTGGATCGGCCCGCGCGCTGAACTGCCGGCGGGGGATTACCCGGCCGTCAACGATCTTGAAGGCGCCTGGGTCACCCCGGGACTGATCGACTGCCACACCCACACGGTGTTCGGCGGTAATCGCAGCGGTGAATTCGAAAAGCGCCTGCAAGGCGTCAGCTACGCTGAAATCGCCGCCAGCGGTGGTGGCATCGCCAGCACCGTGCGCGCCACCCGCGCGGCCAGCGAAGACGAACTGTTCGCCAGTGCCGCCAAGCGCCTGAAAAGCCTGATGCGCGATGGCGTCACCAGCATCGAAATCAAGTCCGGCTACGGCCTGGACCTGGCCAACGAGCGCAAGATGCTGCGCGTGGCCCGTCGCCTCGGTGCCGAACTGCCCGTCAGCGTGCGCAGCACCTGTCTGGCCGCTCACGCCTTGCCGCCGGAATACACCGATCGCGCCGACGACTACATCGATCACATCTGCGCCGACATGCTCCCGGCCCTGGCGGCCGAAGGGCTGGTCGACGCGGTGGATGCATTCTGTGAATACCTGGCGTTCTCGCCGGCGCAGGTCGAGCGCGTATTCATCACCGCCCGGGAACTGGGCTTGCCGGTGAAGCTGCACGCGGAGCAATTGTCCTCGCTGCACGGCTCGAGCCTGGCGGCGCGCTACCACGCGTTGTCCGCCGATCACCTGGAGTTCATGACCGAAGACGACGCCATCGCCATGGCTGAGTCCGGTACCGTCGCGGTGTTGTTGCCCGGGGCCTTTTACTTCCTGCGCGAAACCCAATTGCCGCCGATGGATGCCCTGCGCAAGCACGGCGTGAAAATCGCCATCGCCAGCGACCTCAACCCGGGCACCTCACCGGGACTGTCGTTGCGCCTGATGCTGAACATGGCCTGCACCTGCTTCCGCATGACCCCGGAAGAAGCCTTGGCGGGTGCCACGATTCACGCCGCTACCGCGCTGGGCATGGCCGATACCCACGGCTCGCTGGAAGCCGGCAAGGTCGCGGATTTCGTCGCCTGGCAAATCGATCGTCCGGCCGACCTGTCGTACTGGCTGGGCGGCGACCTGGAAAAACGCGTCGTGCGCCACGGCGTCGAGACACATCTGTAGGAGAGCCGTTGTGGATAAGGTACTTAACTTCAAACAAGGCCGCGTACCGCTGCTGATCAGCATGCCTCACGCTGGCGTACGTCTGACGCCTGCGGTCGAGGCTGGATTGATCCCCGACGCGAAAAGCCTGCCGGATACCGACTGGCACATCCCTCAACTCTATGACTTTGCCAGCGAACTGGGCGCCAGCACCCTGGCCGCCGAATACTCGCGCTTCGTCATCGACCTGAACCGTCCGTCCGACGACAAGCCGCTGTACGTCGGCGCGACCACCGGCCTGTATCCGGCCACGCTGTTCGACGGTATCCCGTTATTCCGTGAAGGGCTGGAGCCTTCGAAAGAGGAGCGCGCAACCTATCTGGAAAAGATCTGGACGCCGTACCACAGCACCCTGCAGCAGGAACTGGCGCGACTGAAGGCCGAGTTCGGCTATGCGCTGCTGTTCGATGCGCATTCGATCCGTTCGATTATCCCGCACCTGTTCGACGGCAAGCTGCCGGACTTCAACCTCGGCACCTTCAATGGCGCCAGTTGCGATCCTCAGCTGGCGACCCGACTGGAAGCGATCTGCGCGCGCCACAACAACTACACCCATGTGTTGAACGGACGCTTCAAGGGCGGCCACATCACCCGTCATTACGGCAACCCGGGCGAGAACATCCACGCTGTGCAACTGGAACTCGGGCAGTGCACGTACATGGAAGAGTTCGAGCCGTTCCGTTATCGGGCGGATCTGGCGGAGCCTACGCGGGTGGTGCTCAAGGAGTTGCTGCAAGGTTTGCTCGCGTGGGGGCAGCAGCGCTACGGCGCTTGAGATCAAAAGATCGCAGCCTGCGGCAGCTCCTACATGGGATTCGCGTTTACCTGTAGGAGCTGCCGAAGGCTGCGATCTTTTTTGTCGCCACCGTGCAAAACACGGTCGCCACAGGTCGCTTTTACCGCTCGTCTGCTGCGTATTGTTCTGGCCACGGTGCACAAAGACACCGGCCCGATAATAATCCGCTGCCGCACGAGAATACTCTCTATGACTAGCCCCAAAGGTCTGTTCGCCCGCTGTCTCTCAATCCTCTGCGGCACCGCTTTCCTGAGCACCAGCGTCCTGGCCGCTGATGATCCCTCCTGCAAGACCGTGCGCATGGGCGTGGTCAACTGGACCGATGTGATTGCCACCAGTGGCATGGCCGATGTGCTGCTCAATGGTCTGGGCTACGAAAGCAGGCAAACCAGCGCCGTACAACAAATCATCTTTGCCGGCATCCGCGACAAGCGCCTCGACATCTTCCTCGGTTACTGGAAACCGGCGATGGATAAAAACATCGCACCCTTCGTGGCTGCCAATCAGGTCAAGGTCATGGACAAGCCGAGCCTGGCCGATGCCCAGGCCACCCTCGCGGTCCCTGACTATGTGGCAGCGGCGGGCCTGAAAACCTTCGCCGACATCGCCAGGTTCAAAGACCAGCTCGGCGGCAAGATCTACGGCATCGAGCCGGGCAGCGGTGCCAACACCACGATCAAGACGATGATCGAGACCAATCACTTCGGCCTGAAGGACTTCAAGCTGATCGAGTCCGGTGAGGCCGGGATGCTGGCAGCCGTGCAGCGGGCGGTGAATCGCAAGGAGTTCGTGGTATTCGTCGGCTGGACCCCGCACCCGATGAACATCAACATGAAGATCGACTACCTGACCGGCAGCGAAGACGTGTACGGGCCGAACGAAGGTGCGGCGACCGTATCCACTGTCACCGCCCCGGATTACGCCGAGCGCTGCCCGAACGTCAATCGGTTGCTGGAGAACCTGACGTTCACCGCTGCCCAGGAAAGCCAGCTGATGGTACCGATCATGGAGCGCCAGACGGCTCAGGATGTCGCCAGAAAATGGCTGCGCGAGCATCCCGAAGATCTGCAGCGCTGGCTGGCGGGTGTCAGCAGTTTCGATGGCAAGGACGGCATCGCCACGGTTCAGGCCAGCCTGAAGAACTGACCCCCCGTCTGATTTGTGCAATACCTGTGGGAGCGAGCCTGCTCGCGAAGGCGGTCTGACAGTCAACATTGATGTTGGATGTGCCGGCCTCTTCGCGAGCAGGCTCGCTCCCACAGGGTGGGTCCCACACATTTCCCTGAACGGGCACCCGGCTCATGGCTTCTTACCCGCTTTCCAGGCAGATGACGGCATTCGTCGAGAAAACCGTCAGTTTCAACAGCACCGACAGCAGCCTCGCCGGATTGCGCCAGGCCTACAGCGAGATGTGCAGGGCGTTTACTCCGGCACGTCCCGCCGGGTTGTATGTGGTCGACTTCGTGTTGTCCGGCGTTGCTGTTCGCTCCTATCAGCCACCCGTCAGCGGTACGTCGTGCATCGTTTACCTGCATGGCGGCGGCTGGGTGGTGGGGGACCTGGACTCCCACGATTTCATCTGCGCCGAACTGGCATCGACACTCGGTGTGCTGGTGATCGCCGTCGATTATCGCCGGGCACCGGAGCATCCGTTCCCCGCTGCGTTCGATGATTGCCTGAAGGTCTGGCGAGCGCTGCGCACCGGGCCGTTTCAACTTGATCCGGAGCGCATGCTGGTGGCCGGTGACAGTGCCGGTGGCAATCTCGCAGCAGCGTTGTGCCTGGCACTGCGTGATGCCGGCGAGCTGTTGCCGTGCGCGCAGGTTCTGATCTATCCGGGATTGGGCGGCGATCACCGGCTGCCATCACGCAGTGAGTGCATCGACGCGCCGTTACTCAGCAGTAGTGACGTCGATTGTTATCACGCCCTTTACCTGCGCGGCACCCGCCAGCCGAGCGCCTACGCCATGCCATTGCTCGCCACGGATTTCAGGGGATTGCCACCGGCCTGGATCGCCGTGGCGCAGTTCGACCCGTTGCGTGATGACGGCGTGCGGTATGCCGAGGGACTGAACGCTGCGGGCGGGGCTGCCACGCTGTATGTCGGCGAGGGCCTGGTTCATGGCTGTTTGCGGGCCCGCGGGCAGGTGGCCGAGGTCGATGAGCTGTACCAGACCCTGTTCGGATACCTGGCGGCAAAACTCTGACTCCGCCAGGGCATGCTCATTGACGTAATTCGGGTTTATGATGCCGGACGGCAGAATAATAGAAGTCCCCCCAGGGATGACCTCGACCCCATACGGAGTGCGCAATGCAGACTTTGTACCCGCAGATCAAACCCTACGCCCGGCACGATCTGGCCGTCGACGAGACCCACACGCTGTATGTCGACGAAAGCGGTTCACCGGAAGGTTTGCCGGTGGTGTTCATCCACGGCGGCCCCGGTGCCGGATGTGATGCCCAGAGTCGTTGCTTCTTCGATCCCAATCTGTATCGCATTGTTACCTTCGACCAGCGCGGCTGCGGTCGCTCCACTCCCCACGCCAGCCTGGAAAACAACACGACCTGGGATCTGGTCGCCGACCTGGAGCGGATTCGCCAGCACCTGGGCATCGACAAGTGGGTGCTGTTTGGCGGCTCCTGGGGTTCGACCCTGGCGCTGGCCTATGCGCAAACCCATCCTGAGCGCGTACACGGTCTGATCCTGCGCGGGATTTTTCTGTGCCGTCCGCAGGAAATCGAATGGTTCTATCAGGCTGGCGCGAGCCGTCTGTTCCCCGATTACTGGCAGGACTACATCGCGCCGATCCCGCTGGACGAGCGCGGCGATTTGCTCACCGCGTTCCACAAGCGTCTGGTCGGCAACGACCAGATTGCCCAGATGCACGCGGCCAAGGCCTGGTCCACCTGGGAGGGCCGTACTGCGACCCTGCGTCCGAACCCGCTGGTGGTCGATCGCTTCTCCGAGCCACAGCGTGCATTGTCGATTGCCCGCATCGAATGCCACTACTTCAGCAACCACGCCTTCCTGGAACCGAACCAGTTGATCCGCGACATGGGCAAGATCGCCCATTTGCCCGGCGTGATCATCCATGGCCGCTATGACGTGATCTGCCCGCTGGATAACGCCTGGGAATTGCATCAAGCCTGGCCGAACAGCGAACTGCAGGTCATCCGCGATGCCGGTCATGCCGCTTCCGAACCGGGCATCACCGACGCGCTGGTCCGCGCCGCCGATCAGATGGCCCGGCGTCTGCTCGACCTGGCGCCTGACGAGGCATGAAGGGCCTGCTGCAACGGGTGCGTGGCGCGCGAGTCGAGGTTGCCGGCGAAGTCGTGGGTGCCGTTGATCAGGGACTGCTGGTCCTGGTGGCCGTTGAGCCAGACGATACGCGGGCCAGCGCCGACAAACTTCTTAATAAGCTGCTTAACTATCGGGTGTTCAGTGACGCTGAGGGCAAGATGAATTTGTCCCTGGCGGATGTGGGCGGCGGGCTGCTGCTGGTCTCTCAGTTCACCCTGGCTGCCGATACCAGAAGCGGGCTGCGTCCGGGTTTCTCGACTGCGGCCCCTCCGGCGTTGGGAGAGGAATTGTTCGACTATCTATTAAGCAAAGCGAAACAGGTGCATGGCACTGTGGCATCAGGTAGATTCGGCGCGGATATGCAGGTGCACCTGGTCAATGATGGCCCGGTCACCTTCCTGTTACAGACCTGAAAGCGCTTGAAACAAGTTTTTACGCTCATTTCGACTGAAAACAGGGCTTTATCGCGATAAATACTTTGTTACCCCTGATGCGTTGTAACGCGGCCTACTAGATAATCGCGCGCTACGGGGATCAGCGTTCGTTGGTCCATTTTGACTTAGGTAGAGACTTGTCTGGATCCGATTGGGGAATCATTTCGCCCCAGCGGAGTCGGAACAATGCTCGCCAACTTGGCAAGAGTGGTTTGCAAGGGCGGTTTTTTCATACCGTACACCCTGCAGACCCTTTAACTGGCCGTTGGTTTTTTGATCTGTTTTCGGCGAGGGTTGCTCGTGATTGTTAGTCCCTGTAACGCACCAAAATTGTCTGCCAAACGGTTACGCAGCGCCCTGGTAGCGGGCTCTGCACTGCTCTGCCTGCTCAGCGCCGGCCAGCTTTGGGCATTCAGTCTGGATGATGTATCGGCCAAGGCAAAAGAGCTGGCCGCGCAGAAATACGAAGCGCCGCGCAGTAACCTGCCGAACGAGTTCCGCGACATGAAGTTCGCGGACTATCAGAAAATTCGTTTTCTGACGGAAAAAGCCGAATGGGCTGATCAGAAGACGCCGTTCAAGCTGTCCTTCTATCACCAGGGCATGCATTTCGATACGCCGGTGAAAATCAACGAAATCACCGCGAACACCGTCGAAGAGATCAAATACGACCCGAGTCGTTTCGACTTCGGCGACATGCAGTTCGATCCGAAGGCCACCGAACAGCTGGGTTATGCCGGTTTCCGTGTGCTGTACCCGATCAACAAGGCCGACAAGCAAGACGAAATCATGACCATGCTCGGCGCGAGCTACTTCCGCGTCGTCGGCAAGGGTCACGTCTATGGCTTGTCCGCTCGCGGCATGGCCATTGATACTGCCTTGCCGTCCGGTGAAGAATTCCCGCGTTTCCGCGAATTCTGGATTCAACAGCCCAAGCCAGGCGACAAGCACCTGGTGATCTTCGCCCTGCTGGACTCTCCGCGTGCCACCGGCGCCTATCGCCTGACCCTGCGTCCGGGCAGCGACACCATCGTCGACGTCAAGGCGCAGATGTTCCTGCGTGACAAGGTCGGCAAACTGGGCATCGCCCCGTTGACCAGCATGTTCCTGTTCGGCGCCAACCAGCCGTCGAAAGTACTGAACTACCGCCGCGAACTGCACGACTCCAGCGGCCTGGCGATTCATGCCGGCAACGGCGAGTGGATCTGGCGTCCGCTGAACAACCCGAAACACCTGGCGGTGAGCAACTTCAGCGTGGAAAACCCGCGCGGTTTCGGTCTGCTGCAACGTGGCCGCGACTTCAGCCACTACGAAGACCTCGACGACCGCTACGACAAGCGCCCAAGCGCCTGGATCGAGCCGAAGGGTGACTGGGGCAAGGGCACTGTCGACCTGGTCGAGATTCCGACCGCCGACGAAACCAACGACAACATCGTGGCCTTCTGGAACCCGGAAAAATTGCCGGAACCTGGCCAGCCGCTCGATGTCGCTTATCGTATGCACTGGACCATGGACGAAGCGGCGATTCACGCGCCGGACAGCGCCTGGGTCAAGCAGACTCTGCGTTCGACCGGTGACGTCAAGCAGTCCAACCTGATTCGTCAGCCGGACGGCAGCGTTGCCTACCTGGTGGACTTCGAAGGCCCGTCCCTGGCAGCGTTGCCGGCCGACTCCGAGGTTCGCAGCCAGGTCAGCGTCGGCGACAACGCCGAGCTGGTGGAAAACAGTGTTCGCTACAACCCTGAAACCAAGGGCTGGCGCCTGACCCTGCGGATGAAGATCAAGGATCCGAGCAAGGCCACCGAGATGCGTGCCGCGCTGGTGCAGAACATCGTGCCGGCGGACCTGGCCAAGACCTCGATTCCGTCGTCCAACTCGTCGGTTGCCAAGGCCGACAAGGTTGCCGCCAAGCAACAAGAGAAAGCAGACAAGGAAGCCAAGCAAGCGGAGGCCAAGCAGGCTGAAGCGAAGCCTGTTGCAGATGCCAAGGACAAGGCCAATAAAGACGCCAAGCAGCCAGTCGCTGCCGACGCGGCCCCAGCCACACCGGAATCGGCGCCGACTGAAGAAGTCCTGACCGAGACCTGGAGCTATCAGTTGCCTGCCGATGAGTAACTCTCAAGTACGGCCAGAAACTCTTTCCGAGTATCTGGCGCATCTGCCGATGACCGACGAGCAGCGCGCGGAACTCGCGGGCTGCCAGTCTTTCAGCGAATTGCACGAACGCCTGTCGTCTTCGACGTTCGACGCCCCGACCGAAGCCGCCCAGGCTTCGGTCGGCAAACGCCTGACCCTGAGTACCGCCGAAGAGCTGCAGGACGCGGAAATGCTGGTGCTCGACGCCAACGGCCGGGTCTGCCTCAAGGCGACCCCGCCGATCCGGCGGACCAAGGTCGTGCCGGAGCCGTGGCGCACCAACATTCTGGTGCGTGGCTGGCGGCGGATGACCGGTCGTACCAATCCGCCGAAGCCGCCGAAGGACGAGCGTGTACTGCCGGCTGCGCGCTGGCGTACCGTCGGCTCGATCCGTCGCTACATTCTGTTGCTGTTGATGCTCGGCCAGACCATCGTCGCCGGCTGGTACATGAAAGGCATCATGCCGTACCAGGGCTGGTCGTTCGTCGACCTCAACGAAGTGCTGCACCAACCGCTGCTGCAAACCGCCACGCAAGTGCTGCCGTACGCCTTGCAGACCAGCATCCTGATCCTGTTCGGGATTCTGTTCTGTTGGGTATCGGCCGGTTTCTGGACCGCGCTGATGGGCTTCCTCGAGTTGCTGACCGGCCACGATAAATACCGTATCTCCGGTAAAAGTGCCGGTAACGAGCCGATTCCAAAGGATGCGCGCACCGCACTGGTGATGCCGATCTGCAACGAGGACGTGCCTCGGGTATTCGCCGGCCTGCGGGCGACCTTCGAGTCGGTCGCGGCCACGGGTGACCTGGACCGCTTCGATTTCTTCGTCCTCAGCGACAGTAACGACGCCGATATCTGTGTGGCCGAGCAACAGGCCTGGCTGGACGTCTGCCGCGAAGCCGGTGGGTTCGGCAAGATCTTCTATCGCCGCCGTCGCCGTCGCGTAAAACGCAAGAGCGGCAACCTCGACGACTTCTGCCGTCGCTGGGGTGGTGACTACAAGTACATGGTCGTACTCGACGCCGACTCCGTGATGAGCGGTGAGTGCCTGACCAGTCTGGTGCGCCTGATGGAAGCCACGCCGGACGCCGGGATCATCCAGACCGCGCCACGGGCGTCGGGCATGGATACCCTGTATGCGCGCATGCAGCAGTTCGCCACTCGCGTGTATGGCCCGCTGTTCACCGCCGGCCTGCACTTCTGGCAACTGGGCGAGTCGCACTACTGGGGCCACAACGCGATCATCCGCATGAAGCCGTTCATCGACCACTGCGCCCTGGCGCCGTTGCCCGGTAAAGGCGCGTTCTCTGGCTCGATCCTGTCCCACGACTTCGTTGAAGCCGCGCTGATGCGCCGTGCCGGTTGGGGCGTGTGGATTGCCTACGACTTGCCGGGCAGCTATGAAGAACTGCCGCCGAACCTGCTGGACGAACTCAAGCGTGACCGTCGCTGGTGTCACGGCAACCTGATGAACTTCCGCCTGTTCCTGGTAAAAGGCATGCACCCGGTGCATCGCGCGGTGTTCCTGACCGGCGTGATGTCCTACCTGTCGGCGCCGTTGTGGTTCTTCTTCCTGGTGCTGTCGACCGCGCTGCTGGCGGTCAACACGCTGATGGAGCCGCAGTACTTCCTTGAACCGCGCCAACTCTATCCGCTGTGGCCACAATGGCACCCGGACAAGGCGATTGCGCTGTTCTCGACCACCATCGTGCTGCTGTTCCTGCCGAAGTTGCTGAGCATCATCCTGATCTGGGCCAAGGGCGCGAAAGAGTTCGGTGGCAAGTTCAAGGTGACCCTGTCGATGCTGCTGGAGATGCTGTTCTCCATGCTGCTGGCACCGGTGCGGATGATCTTCCACACCCGTTTCGTCCTCGCCGCGTTCCTCGGCTGGGCCGCGACCTGGAACTCGCCGCAGCGTGACGACGACTCCACTCCGTGGAGCGAAGCGATCAAGCGCCATGGTCCGCAAACCCTGCTGGGCTTCTTCTGGGCCATGCTGGTGATCTGGCTGAACCCGAGCTTCCTGTGGTGGCTGGTGCCGATCGTCGGTTCGTTGATGCTGTCGATCCCGGTGTCGGTGATCTCCAGCCGCGTCGGCCTGGGCCTGAAGTCCCGTGACGAGAGCCTGTTCCTGATCCCTGAGGAATACAATCCGCCGCAGGCCTTGCTGGCCACCGACCAGTACACCCATGAAAACCGCTGGCACGCGCTGAACGACGGCTTCGTCCGTTCGGTGGTCGATCCACAGCAGAACGCCCTGGCGTGCTCGCTGGCGACCTCGCGGCACAATCAGGCTGAGCCGATCGAGTGGTTGCGGATCGAGCGGGTGCGGCACGCGATGAAGGTTGGACCTGAAGGCCTGACCAACAATGAGCGTGTGCAACTGTTGAGCGACCCGGTGGCATTGGCTCGCTTGCACGAGCAGGTCTGGAGCGAAGGGCATGCCGAGTGGCTGGGCGCATGGCGCAAGTCGGTCCAGGCCGACCCCCATGCACCGTTGCTACCGCTCAAGCCGATGAGCGAACAGCCTCAGTTGGCATGATAAAAAAACCCGCGAAAGCGGGTTTTTTTATGGCTTGAAGTTTGTTCTTGAGCTTGCAGAAAATTCGGTAACAGCAGTGTCTGGTCGATCGCTTTCGCGGGCAAGCCCGCTCCCACAAGGGGCCGCATTCCAGTGTGGGAGCGGGCTTGCCCGCGAAGGCATCACCTCGGTCCTGAGTGAGCCGAGGTCTGCAGATCACCTCAAACCCTGAACTTGCCCACCAGCATCTGCAAATGCGTCCCCAGTCGTGCCAGCTCAACGCTGGAGGCTGCGGTCTCTTCACTGGCTGCCGAGGTCTGGTCCGACACATCCCGCACGTTCAGCACGCTGCGGTTGATCTCTTCGGCCACGGCGCTTTGCTGTTCGGCGGCAGCGGCGATCTGCTGGTTCATCGCCTGAATCGCCGAGACGGTGCGGGTGATGCTTTCCAGTGAGCCACCGGCGCGGCGGGTCAGTTCGACACTGCTGTCGGTCAGAGTGCGGCTGTTGTCCATGATGGTCGCCACTTGCTGCGTGCCGTTTTGCAGGCCGACGATCAGCTCTTCGATCTCTTCGGTGGACTTCTGGGTGCGCTGGGCCAGGCTGCGGACTTCGTCTGCGACCACGGCAAACCCACGTCCGGCTTCACCGGCTCGGGCGGCTTCAATCGCGGCGTTGAGTGCCAGCAGGTTCGTTTGCTGGGCCACGGACTTGATCACGTCGAGCACGCTGCCGATCTTGTCGCTTTCGCGCTTGAGTTCGCCCATGGCCTCGGTGGAGTGGCCGACTTCCGCGGCCAGGCGTTCGATCTGGGCGATGGCTTCGCCCACCACTTTATCGCCCTCACGGGCCTGCTGGTCGGCGGCGACGGCCGCTTCGGAGGCCTCTTCGGCGTTGCGCGCCACTTCCTGCACGGTGGCGGCCATTTCATTCATGGCCGTCGCGACCTGATCAGTCTCGACTTTCTGGCTGTTGACCCCGGCGCTGGTCTGCTCGGTGACCGCCGACAGCTCTTCAGCGGCGCTGGCGATCTGCGTGACGCCATCGCTGATGCCGCCGATCAGTTCGCGCAAGCCCTGGGTCATGCTCTGCATGGCGCGCTGCAGCTGGCCGAGTTCGTCGCGACGTTGCGACGTCAGGTTGTGGGTCAGGTCGCCGCTGGCAACGCGCTCAGCGACGGCCAGGGTCTGGTTCAACGGAATGATGATCTGCCGGGTGATGGCCCAGGCGGCCAGCAGGCCGAAGGCGATGGCCAGAACGGTGGCGAGGGTCAGCATGTTCTTGGCGTGGGCGGCGTCGCTGTCACGCACGACGGTTTGCGAGACGGTGAGTTTCTGGCTCATGTCCAACAGGATGTCGCCTTGGGCGGACATGCGTACCAGGGCCTTGGCGCTGGCTACCTGGGAGTCGCGGAACTGGCTGACGGCGGCGCGGTAGGCCTTGAGTGAATCAGTCGCCTGTTGCAGGTTGGCGATGTGTTCTTCAGGCAGTTTGGCCGGCAGGCTCTCGAGGTTCTTCAGGGCGTTGTCGATCGCGTCGAAGGCTGGCTGTTCGGCTTCGCTCTTGCCGCTGTAGGTGTAGCCACGAACCTGGAAGCGCGCCTGCTGAATCAGTTTGCTCAGGTCGATCACGCTATTGAACGTTACGACGCTGTCACCTTGCAGCATGGATTTTTCCACTTCGGCGACACGGGCTACGGCGTTGTCGGCGGTGGCGCCGAGTTTGCTGCGGGCATCTTCACGCTGGGCACCCGCTTGGGTCATGTCGTTGAAGGCACGACGGTATTCGGCGACAGCGGCCAGTTGTTGATCGACCATGGCCGTGTCAGCCGGTTGTTCGATCAGGCCGCGGGCGGTCTGCAGGCCGCTTTCGAGTTTGCCCAGCAGATCGTTGACGGCACCGGGACCTTGTTCACCGCGACGCATCTCGTAATCCAGGCGTGCAATGCGCAGGTCCTTGGTCAGGTCGTTGAGGCTGGCGATGAACCCCAGTTTATCGCCACGGCTGGTGACGCCGCTCAGGCCGCTCCAACCGGTGAAGGTGATCAGCAGGGTCAGTAACAGCACCAGGCCGAAGCCGATCCCCAGCTTGCGTTTGACGCTGACGTTTCCCAGATTCTCGGCTAGCCATTGGTACATGCTGAAACTCCCCGGACCACAATTTGGTTTTATGGGGACTGTATCGGCGGCGCGCAGAGATTCTGTAGGAGCTGCCGCAGGCTGCGATCTTTTGATCTTTAAAAGCAAAATCAAAAGATCGCAGCCTTCGGCAGCTCCTACAGGGGGGCAGTGTTAGAACAGGCGGGCCAGCAGCGCGGTCACGGCGGTTTCGACGCGCAGGATGCGCTCGCCCAGTTGCACCGGTTGCAGGCCGGATTTGCCCAGCAGGTCGATTTCGTAGGGAATCCAGCCACCCTCGGGGCCGATGGCCAGGGTCACCGGTTCGCTGAGTGCGCGAGGGCAGGGCGGGTAATTGCCGGGATGCCCCACCAGGCCGAGGGTGCCGTCGGTGATTGCCGGCAAACGGTCCTCGACGAACGGCTTGAAGCGCTTCTCGATGACGACTTCCGGCAGCACGCTGTCCCGGGCCTGTTCGAGGCCGAGAATCAATTGCTCGCGAATGGCCTCGGGCTCCAGGAAGGGAGTCTGCCAGAAGCTCTTCTCGACGCGATAGCTGTTGACCAGCACGATATGTGGCACACCCATGGCCGCCACGGTCTGGAACACCCTGCGCAGCATCTTGGGGCGCGGCAGGGCCAATACCAGGGTCAGCGGCAGCTTGGCCGGTGGCGGCTGGTCGAGGGTGACGCGCAATTCCGCTTCGTCGGCGTCCAGGCGCAGTACTTCGGCCGAGCCCATCAGCCCGCCGATTCGCCCGACGCGCATGCTGTCACCCACTTCACAGCGGTGGACTTCCTGCATGTGCGTCAACCGGCGATCACGCAGGATCACCCGGTCGGCCGCAATGAAGTCGGCTTCTTCCAGGAGCAGCAGGTTCACGCTTGGGTCGCTGGCGGCTGGTCGTTGTGATCGTCAGCCGGTTGGTCTTCCGGATGGTCGCCACGCTTGCTGATCAGGCTGCCGAACAGGATGCCGATCTCGAACAACAGCCACATCGGCACGGCCAGCAAGGTCTGCGAGAAGATGTCCGGTGGTGTCAGGATCATGCCGACCACGAAGCAGCCGATGATCACGTACGGGCGGATCTTCTTCAGGTATTTGACGTCGACCACGCCGATCCACACCAGCAGCACCACGGCCACCGGGATTTCGAACGCCACGCCAAAGGCGAAGAACAGCGTCATGACGAAATCGAGGTAGCTGGTGATGTCGGTCATCATTTCCACACCGGCCGGGGTGGCGGCGGCGAAGAACTTGAAGATCAGCGGGAACACCAGGAAATAGGCGAAGGCCATGCCGGCGTAGAACAGAAAGATGCTGGAAACCAGCAAGGGCACGGCAATACGCTTTTCATGCTTGTACAGGCCCGGGGCGATGAAACCCCAGATCTGGTGCAGGATCACCGGAATCGCCAGGAACAGCGAGACCATCATCGTCAGCTTCAGCGGCGTCAGGAATGGCGACGACACGTCGGTGGCAATCATCGTCGCGCCGGCGGGCAGGTACGCACGCAGCGGCGTGGAGACGAAGGTGTAGATCTGCTGGGTGAAGGCAAACAGCCCGGCAAAGATGATGAAGATCGCCGCTACGCAGCGCAGCAGACGGGTACGCAACTCGGTGAGGTGCGAAACCAGCGGCATGTGCTGGTCGTTTTCAGGAAGATCGCTCATGGGGCTCGCGGTGGCAGTGTTGGGTCATGAGGGGCCGGCGCAACGGGCGCAGCGGGTTCAACCGGAGCGGCTGCAACAACGCGCGCAGGTTCGACAGGCGCTACAACGGGAGCAGGTGTCGAGTCGACAGTGGCGGCAGGCGCTTGAATCGTCTGCGCACCCACATGCTCGACCGGCGTCGGCTCCTGCTGGGTCGGCGTGAAGATTTTCCGCGCCTCCTGCTCAAGCGACAGGATGTGTTCGTTGTGCAGTTGCCGACGAATCTCGTCGGCACCGATTTCACGTTCAACTTCCTGTTTGATTGCGTTGAAGCTGCGCTTCAGGCGCCCGACCCACAGGCCAGCGGTGCGCGCAGCGCCCGGCAAGCGCTCGGGGCCCAGCACCAGCAGGGCGACGAGGCCGACGAGCAGCAGTTCAGAGAAGCTGATACCAAACATTAGTCTGCGCTCACACGTCTTTGCGGATCGGCTCTTCGACTTTCTGTGCCTGCACGTCGATGGTGTGCGGCTGGTTCACAGTGGTCTGTGGCTGGACCGGCGGAACCGGTTGGGCCGGGGTCGCATTCGGGTCGGCCGGTTTTTCGTCGTCGTTCATGGCTTTCTTGAAGCCCTTGATCGATTCGCCGACGTCAGTGCCGAGGTTTTTCAGTTTCTTGGTGCCGAATACCAGTACCACGACAACCAGGATGACGATCCAGTGTTTCCAGTCAAAAATGCCCATGCTGCTGCTCCTCTCTAATAGTTATTCAGGCGGACGGGCGCGAGGCTTTCTCGGCGTGTCCGGAGAGACCGAAACGACGGTCCAGTTCATCGAGTACAGCCTGTGGATGCTGCCCCAATTGGGCGAGCATGACCATGCTGTGGAACCACAAATCGGCGGTTTCGTAGATCACATCGCTGCAGTCGCCGCTGACGGCGGCGTCCTTGGCGGCAATGATGGTCTCGACCGACTCTTCGCCGACTTTTTCCAGAATCTTGTTCAGGCCCTTGTGGTACAGGCTGGCGACATACGAGCTGTCGGCGGCTGCGCCTTTGCGCTCTTCCAGTACCTCTGCGAGGCGATTGAGAGTGTCACTCATGTTTGTGCCCTGCGGAATAGATGGCATGCGGATCTTTCAGGACCGGGTCGACCGTTGTCCAGTCGCCGTTCTCGTAGACGCGGTAGAAGCAGCTCTGGCGTCCGGTATGGCAAGCGATGTCGCCGATCTGCTCGACCATCAGGATGATGACGTCGGCGTCACAGTCCAGGCGCATCTCGTGCAGGGTTTGCACGTGGCCGGACTCTTCGCCCTTGCGCCACAGCTTGCCACGGGAGCGCGACCAGTAAATGGCGCGGTTCTCGGCAGCGGTCAGCTCCAGTGCTTCGCGGTTCATCCAGGCCATCATCAGGACGCGCCCGGTCTTGTGATCCTGGGCAATTGCCGGCACGAGGCCATCGGCGTCCCACTTGATCTGGTCCAGCCAGTTTTTCATCTTCAGTTCCTGAAGCAGCCCCAAGCCTTAAGCTTCAAGCCGCAAGTAAAAGCCAGTGCGCTTCGATCCTTCGTATTGTGCAACGCATATCTACAGGCGTGAATTAAACATGATTGCTACGAACATCGCTTGAAGCTTGAAGCTTATAACTTGCAGCTGATACATGCTATCGACGCACGACCAGATACAAACCGACCGCCATCATGATGCCAGCTGGCCAATAGTCCAGCTGATTCAGTGGCCCGCCAGCGGCAAGGATGGCGCCACCGGCCAGATGGGCCGTACCGAGCAGGCGCAGGAACCAGTCGTCGCGGCGTCGGTGCCACGCGGGCGGCGGGTCGTAGGCGTGGGGCTGGGACATGCGTTCGAGCAGGTCGCGGGCCATGTTGGCCAGGTGCGGGATCTGTTCGAACTGGCTCTGCACGTTGCCGAGCAGGGCTTTGGGGCTGACCCGCTCGCGCATCCAGCGTTCGAGGAACGGCTGCGCGGTGTTCCACAGGTCGAGGTCCGGGTACAGCTGACGGCCCAGGCCTTCGATGTTCAACAAGGTTTTTTGCAGCAGGACCAACTGCGGTTGAACCTCCATGTTGAAGCGTCGAGCGGTCTGGAACAGGCGCATCAGCACCTGACCGAAGGAAATATCTTTTAACGGTTTTTCGAAGATCGGCTCGCACACGGTACGGATCGCCGCTTCGAATTCGTTGAGCTTGGTTTCCGCTGGCACCCAGCCCGAATCGATGTGCAACTGCGCCACGCGACGGTAATCGCGCTTGAAGAAGGCGAACAGGTTGCGCGCCAGGTAATCCTGGTCTTCCGGGGTCAGGCTGCCGACGATGCCGCAGTCGATCGCAATGTACTGCGGGCTCCACGGGTTCACGGTGCTGACGAAGATGTTGCCGGGGTGCATGTCGGCGTGGAAGAAGCTGTCGCGGAACACCTGGGTGAAGAAAATCTCCACGCCACGCTCGGCGAGCATTTTCATGTCGGTGCGCTGGTCGGCCAGGGTCGCCAGATCGGTGACCTGGATACCGTAGATGCGCTCCATCACCAGTACTTTCGGCCGGCACCAGTCCCAATAGACTTGCGGCACGTACAGCAGTGGCGAGCCATCGAAGTTGCGCTTCAACTGGCTGGCATTGGCCGCCTCGCGCAGCAGATCGAGTTCGTCGTAGATGGTTTTTTCGTAATCGCTGACCACGTCCACCGGGTGCAGCAGGCGCGCATCGGCGGAGAGCTTTTCGGCGGCGCGGGCGAGGATGAACAGCCACGCCAGGTCCTGGGCGATCACCGGTTTGAGGCCGGGACGGATCACCTTGACCACCACTTCTTCGCCGGTTTTCAGTTGCGCGGCATGCACCTGCGCCACCGAAGCCGAGGCCAGCGGTTCGACATCGAAACGGCTGAACACGTCGCTGATTTTCTTGCCCAGCTGTTCTTCGATCAGCTTGACCGACACCTGCGAGTCGAACGGCGGCACGCGGTCCTGCAGCTTCATCAGTTCATCGGCGATGTCTTCGGGCAACAGGTCGCGGCGAGTGGACAGGATCTGCCCGAACTTAATGAAAATCGGCCCCAGGTCCTGCAACGCCAGGCGCAGGCGCGCGCCACGGCTCAGGTCCAGGGTCTTGCGCGGGAACCAGCGCCACGGCAACGCGTAACGCAGCGCTCGCAGAAACCACGGCAGTGGCAGGGCGAACAGCAGGTCATCGAGGCGGTAGCGGATCACGACGCGCTGGATGCGCAACAAACGGCGGACGGCAAGCAGCTTCATGCGTTATCGCTTGGGTCGAGGGATCGGGAAAGGCGCTCGAAACGCGCCTCGAGACGTTCCAGATCGAGCTTGATCTGGTCCAGTTCACTGAATCGGGCTTCGGCTTCGCGCTGACCGACAAGGGTGCGCGATTCTTCGGCCAGGTATTCGCCCAGGTTCTGGCCCAGGCTGGCAAAGCCTTGCTGGTACCAGCGGGCGCGACTGCGCAGGTGGCCGCCGACCAGTTGCGTGGCGACCGGACCCAGCCAGCGCGAGAGTTCGTACTCCCAGTCCAGCTCCAGGTCCTGGAGGATCGCCGCCAGTTCCAGCAGCACGCCGCTGTCGCCGTCGAGTTCGACTTCCGGGCTGTGCAGGATCGAGGTCTTGTCCTTGCTCATGGCCAGTTTCAACAGGCTTGAAGCCGGTGCACGCAAGGTACAGTCGGCGCCGGTTTCCCACTGGGAGGCGAGCATCAGGCCTTCGTCGCTGGGCAGGATGAACAGGTGCAGCGCCGGGCTGCGGCAATCGACGGCAATCACTTTGCCGGTCAGATGCGCCAGCCGCGGCAGCGCCGTGCTGTCGAGGCGCAGCACCCGGTTCAGACCGAGTTCAACGCTGGCGAGCAGGCCGGCAAGCAGCATCAGGGCTTGATGCCGCGGTGCAGGGCAACGATGCCTGCGGTCATGTTGTGATAGGTCACGCGGTCGAAACCGGCCTCGACCATCATCGACTTCAGGGTTTCCTGGTTCGGGTGCATGCGGATCGATTCGGCCAGGTAGCGATAGCTTTCCGAGTCGTTGGTGATCAGCTTGCCCATCAACGGCATGAAGGCGAACGAGTAGGCGTCGTAGGCCTTGGACATCAGCGCGTTGGTCGGCTTGGAGAATTCCAGCACCAGCAAACGGCCACCTGGCTTGAGCACGCGCAGCATCGAGCGCAGGGCATCTTCCTTGTGGGTCACGTTGCGCAGGCCGAAGGCGATGGTCACGCAGTCGAAATGGTTGTCCGGGAACGGCAGTTTTTCCGCATCGGCCTGGACGAATTCGACGTTGCCGGCCACACCCAGGTCCAGCAGGCGGTCACGGCCGACCTTGAGCATGGACTCGTTGATGTCGGCCAGTACGACCTGGCCGGTCGGGCCTACCAGGTGCGAGAACTTCCTGGTCAGGTCGCCGGTACCACCGGCGATGTCGAGCACGCGATTGCCGGCACGAACGCCCGACAGCTCGATCGCGAAACGCTTCCATAGACGGTGCATTCCGCCCGACAGAAGGTCGTTCATCAGGTCGTACTTGGCGGCTACCGAGTGGAAAACCTCAGCGACTTTTTCCGCTTTCTGGCTTTCCGGAACGTTTTTGAAGCCGAAGTGAGTGGTGGGTTCGGCATCGCTGCCTTTGCGCTGATCAGTCATATCGCTGTCACCAAAAGAGAATGCGCGACATTCTAATCCCCAAGGCATGCTTTGTCTTGGCAAGGCTGAAGGTAAGATGGGCAACCATCGGGACGTTTTGACGCAGCAGAGGTCAAGATGACCCGGGAAAGCATCCATAAAGCAGGAGTCATTCAATGGCCCGTATTAGTGTTGAACGTGCCCACGGCCTGGGCAAGGAAGCGGCTCGCGAGAAGGCCGACAAGCTGGCGCAGAAACTTTCCGATCAGTATGGCCTGGAGCCGCAGTGGTCCGGCGACACCCTGAACCTCAAGCGCTCGGGTGTGAAGGGTGCGGTGCATGTCACCGAGGATTCGATTCGTGTCGACGTGGAGCTGGGCCTGATGATGTCGGCCATGAGCGGCATGATCAAAGCGGAAATCGAGAAGGCGCTGGACAAGGCCCTCGTGTGATCCCGAAAAGATCGCAGCCTTCGGCAGCTCCTACACAGGCTCGCGTTTACCTGTAGGAGCTGCCGAAGGCTGCGATCTTTTCCGAAAGGCACCACTCATTTATGTCATTTGTTAGGGTGCCGTTTCTAATTTTTCTCCCTACTTTGTGCCAGAGCCCGCCACTTATCCGGGCAGTTCCTCAAACCTTTTGCGCGTGAGGTGCACCATGGCCAAAGTTATTTTGAAGAAAAAAATCGACGCATCGACCAGCACGCTGGGCGACGTCAAATCCTATGCCCGCAAGATCTGGCTGGCAGGCCTGGGCGCCTACGCCAAGGTCGGCCAAGAGGGCAGCGAATACTTTCAAGAGCTGATCAAGGCTGGTCAGGTTGTTGAAAAGAAAGGCAAAAAAGTAGTCGCTGAGAAACTCGAAGCGGCCAATGCCGAGATCGTTGAAGTCAAGAGTGAAGTCAGCACTTTCAAAGGCCGTGTCGAAGTTCAACTCGACAAGGTCGAGAAGGCGTTCGACACGCGTGTCGCAAGTGCCTTGAATCGTATCGGCATTCCGTCTAAACATGACGTTGAGACACTCTCTGCTAAGCTCGATGAGCTGACGGCATTGCTCGAACGTGTCGCGCGTAAATCTTAAGGAGAACGGGATGGCTGTTAAAAAGAAAACCGAAAAAGAAGGCAGCTCGTGGATCGGGAAGGTTGAAGATTACTCCCGAAAAATCTGGCTGGCTGGTTTAGGCGTGTACTCGAAGATCGACACTGACGGCAGCAAACTCTTCGATGCATTGGTTAAGGACGGCGAGAAAGCCGAGAAGCTCACCAAGAGCGCTGTTGGCAAGACAGTCGACGCCGCCAAGGACTCCGCTTCTTCGGCCAAATCGCGCATCAGCGGCGTGAAAGATCGTGCACTGGGCAAGTGGGATGAGCTCGAAGGTGCTTTCGACAAGCGTCTGAACAGCGCCATCTCGCGTCTGGGCGTACCGAGCCGCAACGAAGTCAAGGCCCTGCACAGCAAGGTCGAGACCCTGACCAAGCAAATCGAAAAACTGACCGGTGCCAAGGTTGCGCCTGTTGCGGCGAAAACCGCGGCAGCCAAGCCTGCTGCCAAGACTGCCGCCGCCAAGCCTGCCGCGAAAACCGCTGCCAAGCCACTGGCAAAAGCAGCGGCTAAACCTGCTGCCAAGCCTGCCGCTAAAACTGCAGCGGCCAAACCGGCTGCAGCGAAAGCTGTCGCCAAACCGGCTGCCAAGCCAGCAGCGGCCAAGCCTGCGGCTAAAACGGCTGCAGCAAAACCCGCCGCCGCCAAGCCGGCAGCCAAACCTGCTGCTGCGAAAAAACCTGCAGTGAAGAAGCCGGCAGCTCCAAAAGCCGCCGCGCCAAAACCAGCAGTGGCAGCTGCCAAGCCTGCAACCCCGGCAGCAGCTCCGGTCAGCGCTTCGAACTCCGCGACCGCGCCAACCCCTGCTGTCACCCCGACTGCCGCGCCAGCTCCATCGACGCCAACCAGTCAGTCCTGATTTTCAGGGCTCAAGAAAACGCCCGGCCTGCCAAGGTCGGGCGTTTTTGTTTGTGCGCGGACTTCTGAGCGACACAAGCCCACTGTGGGAGCGAGCTTGCTCGCGATAGCGGTGTATCAGTCGACATCCATGTTGGCTGAACAGACGCCATCGCGAGCAAGCTCGCTCCCACAGGGTTGGGGGGGTGTCAGGCTTACTCGTGTGCATCCAGGTACTGCATCGCCATTTGCTCCGTCGCCACTTTGATCGGTGGCAACAGATGCGGCGCCACCAGCATCATGATCTGATAAACCACCAGCCGTACCTCGCCTTCGCGATCGAGAATCCGCTGGTAATCCAGTGAAAACAGCAGGGTCATGGTGATTTGTTCCACCAGTTGCCCTAACGCCTGAGTGTCGCTGACCAATTGCCCTTGAGCCTTCAATCGTGCGAGCAACGACGCCAGTGTGCGCTTGAGTGCATTGAGCAGGTTGCGAATGCCCTTGGCCAGTTTCGGCAGGCGTCCGGCGAGGTTCGACAGGTCCTGGAACAGAAACCGGTAGTGGGACAGGCGCTCGACGATCAAATGCAGGAACAACCAGTAATCTTCGGGGCCCAATTCGACGTCGGACGGTGGGTCGAGCAGCGGTTGCAGTTCACATTGAAAGCGCTCGAACAGCCCGAGTATCAGCGGTTCCTTGCCGTGAAAGTGGTAGTAGAGGTTGCCCGGGCTGATGCCCATTTCATTGGCAACTTCCATGGTGGAGACATTCGGTTCGCCCTTCTGATTGAACAACTGCAGGGCACATTCGAGGATCCGGTCGCGGGTTTTCATCCAGTCTTCTTAATGATCGGGTCTTGCCACGGCCGGCAGCGGCCGTGGCTCGTTGAACGTCAGCGCACGCGCACGTAAGTACCGGGTGCTGCCTCCATCGGTGGGTAGTTCTGGTTGCCGAGCGCCATGTGGGTTTCCTTCTGCGCGCCGGAGCGTTCCTGAATCCAGCTCAGCCATTGGGTCCACCAACTGCCGTCGACATGCCTGGCGTCGTAGTACCAGGCGCGCGGGTCGCTGCTTAGTTTGCCGTTCTCGACGTAGTTGGCTTTCGGGTTGCTCGGCGGGTTGAGGATGCTCTGCACATGTCCGCTGTTGGACAGCACGAAGCGCCGCTCGCCACCGAGCAACAGCGTTGAGCGATACACCGCATCCCACGGCGTGATGTGATCGTTGATGCCGGCGACGCTGAAGCTGTCGACGGTGACCTTCTGCAAATCGATCGGCGTGCCACACACTTCCAGTCCGCCCGGGTGGGTCAGCGGGTTGTGCTTGAAGAAGTCCAGCAGGTCACCATGCAGGGCGGCCGGCAGGCGCGTGTTGTCGTTGTTCCAGTAGAGGATGTCGAACGCCGGTGGCTCCTTGCCCAACAGGTAGTTGTTGACGAAGTAGCTCCAGATCAAATCGTTGGGGCGCATCCAGGCGAAGACCTTGGCCATGTCACGGCCGTCCAGCACACCTTTTTGATAGGAGCGGCGCTTGGCAGCCTCCAGCGTCTGCTCGTCGGCGAACAGCGTAGCGGGGCTGTCCAGCTGACTGTCGAGCAGGCTCACCAGATACGTCGCGCTGGACACCCTGCGCAGCTGCCGCTTGGCCTGCAAATGGCCTTGCAGCGCGGCAATGGTCAGCCCGCCGGCGCAGGCGCCCATCAGGTTGACCTCGCGTGCGCCGGTGATCGCCCGGCAGACATTCATCGCTTCTTCCACGGCTTCGACGTAGGTCGAGAGCCCCCATTCGCGGTGACGCACATCCGGGTTGCGCCAGCTGATCATGAAGGTTTGCAGGCCGTTTTTCAGGGCGTACTGGACGAAACTGTTGTGCGGGCTCAGGTCGAAAATGTAGTACTTGTTGATTTGCGGCGGCACCACCAGCAGGGGCTTGGAATACTGCTTTTCGCTCATCGGTTTGTACTGGATCAACTCCAGCAGCTCGTTGCGAAACACCACGGCACCGGTGGTCGTGGCGACCGTCCTGCCGACCTCGAACGCTTGCTTGGTGACTTGCCGGGGCAGGCCGTCGTTATGCAGCAGATCGTCCACCAGATGGCCGATGCCCCGCACCAGGCTGTTACCGCCGGAATTGAACAGCTCCTTGACCGCCAGTGGGTTGAGCAGGGTGTTGGAGGGCGATACGGCGTCGTTGAGCAAGGTGAAGGCGAAGTGGGCGCGGGCGCGGTCGTCCGGGCTCATGTTGCTCTCGTCGATCCAGCTTTTGACCTGCTTCTGCCAGCTCAGATAGGCCTGCAGGCTACGGCGATAAAACGGGTTGAGGCTCCACGCCGGGTCGGCGAAGCGAGCGTCGTGCGGGTTGGTCGGGTGCAGGGTTTCGCCCAGCAGCACGCGACCAAGCTGACCGCCGAGTTTGAGGGCATGCCGGGCGCTGTGCAGTGGGTTGCGCAAGCCATGGGCGGCCACACTGCGCAGGGTCGACAGCAGATCCCGGCCGCGCAGGCCGGTAATCGCACTCTGTGCATTGATGAACGCGGCGGGAGTCGCTAAGGATTCCCTCGCTGGTTTCTCGCGCATGATTCAACACTCCTTCGTCTTCAGGCCAAAAACAAACACACTGAACCAGAACACCATAGACGCTGTAACGGGTTGTTGCGCGGCGTGGCGTCCTGCCGACCGCTGATGCAGCGCTTTAACTGCCCAATGGCGCCGGACGCGGATGCATCACCGCGCGCTGGCGCTCCTCCTCCAGGAATTTCATGATGATCGGGGCCACCGCTTCGGCCCGGGTAATCAGGAACAGATGACCGTCATCGATGATGTGCAATTGGGCGTTGGGAATCCGCCAGGCCAGCAAGCGCATGTTGACCAACGGGATCAACGGGTCATCGTCGCCGGCCAGCACAAGGGTCGGCTGGCGGATCTTGTGCAGCCAGTGGATGCTGGTCCAGCCGAGGCCGGCGAACAGTTGCCAGTAGTAACCGAGCTTGCCCGCCGAACGCACCTTGGCCGCGTGGCTGGCGGCCAGTGTCGGGTCGCGACGGAACGCACCACCGTAGATCATCGGCGCGATGCGGATCACGTGGGACGGCTGGATGTAGCGTCGCGGGCTGGCCATCATCCACAACACTTTCGGCTTGCCCGGCACCATCACTGCACCCGCCGCCGTGGCGGCCAGCACGAGTTTCTTGCAGCGCTCCGGATAGTCATAAGCGAACTGCTGGGCCAGGGCGCCACCCCAGGACACGCCGATGACGTTGACCTGCCCGTAGTCGAGATAGTCGAGCATCCGCGCCGTGAGCTTGGCCAACCCCGGAAAACGATACGGCCGGTTTGGCGTCGACGAACCGCCGACACCGGGTACGTCGAAGGCGATGACTTCCAGGTCCGGGTCCAGCGCCGCAATGAACGGGAACACCAGCTCCAGGTTGGCGCCGATGCCGTTGAAAATCAGCAGGGGCGTCAAGTGAGGCTTGCCGGGGCGTACCGCCGTGCGGAGCGTCTGGCCATCCAGGTCGACGGTACGGAATATGAAGGGTTGCGGCATGCTTCAGGCCCTGTGGGTCGCTTTTTCCAGTTCATCCCCGCCCCCTGTGGGAGCGAGCTTGCTCGCGATAGCGGAGTGTCAGTCAGCGCATATGCCAAACCTGCCACCGTCATCGCGAGCAAGCTCGCTCCCACAGGGAAGTCGAGGTGTGTCAGTTACCGCTCATGCACGTAAGTGCCCGGTGCAGCTTCGCCCGCCGGGTACGCCTTGTTGCCCAGTTTCAGCGGAGCTTTTTTCAGGTTCCCCGAGCGCTGTGCCTGCCAGGCCTGCCAATGCAGCCACCACGAATCGGCGTGCTTGGTCGACTCTTCCTGCCAGTCATCGGCATTGGCGGGCATTTCAGTGCTGGTCATGTAGCGCGATTTCGGATTGCCCGGCGGGTTCAGAATGCTCTGGATATGCCCGCTGCTGGACAGCACGAATTCAACATTGCCGCCGAACAGTTGCGCCGACTTGTAGCAGGAGCGCCACGGGGTGATGTGGTCGCTGGTCCCGGCCAGGGAAAAGATATCGGCGGTGACCTGCTTCAGGTCGATCGGTGTGCCGCACACTTCCAGTGCATTCGGACGAATCAATGGATTGCTTTTGAACATTTCGATCAGGTCGCCGTGGAACGCGGCCGGCAAGCGGGTGGTGTCGTTGTTCCAGAACAGGATGTCGAACACCGGTGGCTCGTTGCCCAGCAGGTAATTGTTGACCCAGTAGTTCCAGATCAGGTCGTTGGGGCGCATCCAGGCAAAGACTTTCGCCATGTCGCGGCCTTCCAGCACGCCGGCCTGATAGGAGTGGCGCTTGGCGCTTTCGAGGGTTTGTTCATCGACGAACAGCGCCACATCGCTGTCCAGGGTGGTGTCGAGCACGCTGACCAGCAAGGTGAGGGCATTGACCTTGTTCTCGCCAATCGCTGCGTAATGGCCCAGCAGCGCGGTGCAGGTGATGCCACCGGAGCAGGCGCCGAGCATGTTCACGTCCTTGCTGCCGGTGATCGCGGTGACCACGTCGACCGCTTCCTTGAGCGCCTCGATGTAAGTCGACAGGCCCCACTCACGCTGCTCCTTGGTCGGATTGCGCCAGCTGACGATGAAGGTTTGCACGTTGCTGCGCAGGCAGAACCGCGCCAGGCTTTTCTCCGGGCTGAGGTCGAAAACGTAGAATTTGTTGATTTGCGGTGGCACCACCAGCAAAGGGCGCTCGTGCACCTGTTCGGTGGTGGGCTTGTACTGGATCAGCTCTAGCACGTCGTTGCGAAACACCACTGCACCTTCGGTCACGGCCAGGGTCTTGCCGACCTCGAATGCCCCCATGTTGACCTGGCTCGGCATGCCGCCGTTGTGTACCAGGTCCTTGGCCAGATGCGAGAGGCCGTCGAGCAGGCTTTTACCGCCGGTCTCGAAGAAACGTTTGACCGCTGCCGGGTTGGCCGCCGTGTTGGTCGGGGCGAAGGCTTCGGTCATGAGGTTGATCACGAAGTGCCCGCGGCTGACGTCCTTGGCCGGCAGGTTGCTGTCATCGATCCAGTCGTGGAGTTCCTTGCGCCACGCCAGATAGGTTTGCAGATAACGTTTGTAGAGCGGGTTCTGGCTCCAGGCCGGATCGGCGAAGCGACGGTCATCGCCATTCGGAAGAAGTTCGGATTTGCCGAGCAGTACGTTCTTGAGTTCAAGACCGAAATGGGCGACATGCTTGGCGCTGTGAATCGGCTGTTTGATGGCCTGCCTGAGCACCATGCGAGCAGAAGCCAGTAGATCTTTTCCACGCAATCCAACGACAGGATTCAGCCCCAAGGTGTTTTCGGAGGCTTGTTGCTTCAAGTCATCGTTATTCTTGTTACTCATCTACGACGCTCCAATGTCCTGAGACGAGTACCCGGGGCCTGCTGTGCAGTCACACAACCAATGCCAGGTACTGCTGCTCGGGTGACCGTTAATACTGCATCGCTGCTTTTGTTCGCAGTGAGCACTGCAGGGAACTTGCCAGTTCCATTGGTTACCCGAGTTTAATTTTTTTCGCAAGCAGGCCAATCGACGGCCCTGAAGCGGAGCATTCAAACAGATGAAATTAGAAAATGCCCTCTAAAGAGCAAGAGGCTCGGATTAGAGCATCAGCTTGACGACGGATTCGTTCGGGTCGCGGGTTTTTCCGGCGGCTTTGAGTTCGGCCAGATAATCTTCCCACAGTGCGTCATAACGTCGCGCCAGTTCGTAGAGGTATTCCCAGGTGAACAGGCCGCTGTCGTGACCGTCATCGAAGGTCAGTTTCAGTGCGTACTGACCGGCCGGTTCTACCTTGGTCAGGCCGACGTTGATTTTGCCAAATTGCAGGATGGGTTTGCCGTGGCCCTGGACCTCGGCGGAAGGAGAGTGCACGCGCAGGAACTCGGCGGGCAGGGTGTATTCCTCGCCGGACGCGTATTTCAGCGACAGGGTTTTCGAGGCTTTGTGCAGCTTGATGTCGGTGGGGATCATGACCGGATGTCCGCTTTGTGGAGATCCTTGTGGGAGCGAGCTTGCTCGCGATTGCGGTATCACATTCAACATGAGTATCGAATGAGATGGCCTCATCGCGAGCAAGCTCGCTCCCACAGGTTCTCTATCGCTGTAAGAGTTGCTTACAGGATATAACGGGACAGGTCTTCGTTCTGCGCCAATTCGCCCAGATGGCTGTTGACGTAGTCGGCGTCGATCTGGATCACCTTGCCGTCATGGGCGCTGGCCAGGTCGCCGGCGCTGAACGACACCTCTTCGAGCAGGCGCTCGAGCAGGGTGTGCAGGCGACGGGCACCGATGTTTTCGGTTTTTTCGTTGACCTGCCAGGCGATCTCCGCGATGCGCTTGATGCCGCTCGGCTGGAACTCGATGCCCAGGCCTTCGGTTTTCAGCAGCGCACAGTATTGCTCGGTGAGCGAGGCGTGCGGTTCGCTGAGGATGCGTTCGAAGTCTTCCGGGCTCAGGGCCTTGAGTTCGACACGGATCGGCAGACGGCCTTGCAGCTCAGGCACCAGATCGCTTGGCTTGCTCAGGTGGAACGCACCGGAAGCAATGAACAGGATGTGGTCGGTCTTGACCATGCCCAGCTTGGTGTTGACGGTGCAGCCTTCGATCAGCGGCAGCAAGTCGCGCTGCACGCCTTCGCGGGATACATCGACGCCACCGGAATTACCACGCTTGGCGACCTTGTCGATTTCGTCGATGAACACGATGCCGTGCTGCTCGACGGCTTCCAGGGCCTTGGCCTTCAACTCTTCATCGTTGACCAGACGGCTGGCTTCTTCGTCGCGCACCATCTTCAGCGCTTCTTTGACCTTGAGCTTGCGGGCTTTTTTCTTGCCCTTGCCCATGTTGGCAAACAGGCTTTGCAGCTGGTTGGTCATTTCTTCCATGCCCGGTGGCGCGGAGATGTCGACGCCGGCCATTTCGGCGACTTCGATTTCGATCTCCTTGTCGTCCAGCTGACCTTCGCGCAGGCGCTTGCGGAACAGCTGGCGGGTGTTGGAATCGGCAGTCGGGGCATCGTCGTTGCTGAAGCCCATGCGCGCCGGTGGCAGCAGGGCGTCGAGGATGCGCTCTTCGGCGGCGTCTTCGGCGCGGTGGCGAACCTTGACGATTTCCTGCTCGCGCAGCAGCTTGATCGCGGCATCGGCCAGGTCACGAATGATCGATTCGACGTCGCGGCCGACATAGCCGACTTCGGTGAACTTGGTCGCTTCGACCTTGATGAACGGCGCATTGGCCAGCTTTGCCAGGCGACGGGCGATCTCGGTTTTACCGACGCCGGTCGGGCCGATCATCAGGATGTTCTTTGGCGTGACTTCAACGCGCAGCTCTTCAGGCAGCTGCATGCGACGCCAGCGGTTGCGCAGGGCAATGGCGACGGCGCGCTTGGCATCGTCCTGGCCGATGATGTGGCGGTTGAGTTCGTGGACGATTTCACGGGGAGTCATGGACATAATATTCAGTGGACCTCAAGCAAGAATGAGCCGTAGTGCGGTGGCTGCACGGGCTTACTCGGCGCAGTCCTGCTCCTCAATGGTCTGGGTGTGGTTGGTGAATACGCAGATGTCGCCGGCGATGCCGAGGGCGGTTTCGACGATTTCCCGGGCTGACAGGTCGGTTTTTTTCAGCAACGCGCTGGCTGCGGCCTGGGCGTAGGCGCCACCGGAACCCATGGCGATCAGGCCGTCTTCGGGTTCGACTACGTCACCGTTGCCGGTAATGATCAGGGAGGCATCCTTGTTGGCGACCGCGAGCATGGCTTCAAGGCGGCTCAGGGAGCGGTCGGTGCGCCATTCTTTGGCGAGTTCGACGGCGGCGCGCACCAGGTGGCCCTGGTGTTTTTCAAGCTGGCCTTCGAAACGTTCGAAGAGGGTAAAGGCGTCGGCGGTGGCACCGGCAAAACCGGCAATGACCTGGCCGTGGTACAGGCGGCGAACTTTTTTCGCGTTGCCTTTCATCACGGTATTACCAAGGGAAACCTGGCCGTCGCCGCCCATGACGACTTTGCCGTGGCGGCGAACTGAAACGATGGTGGTCAAGGGAAGAGTCTCCACGCAGCGGGGCGAAAATGCCTTATGCCCATTCATATGGGGGTGCTGGAGTGGATTTCAACTGTAGGACGGGAGAGGGGACGAGTGGTGCGAGGCGCGTAGGAGCTGCCGAAGGCTGCGATCTTTTGATTTTGTTTTTTCAAGATCAAAAGATCGCAGCCCGCGGCAGCTCCTACAGGGGGCGGTGATTCCCGGGCGGGCAGGTAATCAGCGGCTCTGGCGTTGTTGTAACAACAGATTGCTGAAGCCGGCGCCGGCCAGTTGTTTCTGGGCGGTCGTCAGTTGTTCGCGGTTGCTGAACGGTCCGACCAGCACCCGATACCAGGTTTCGTCCTTCACCGTCCCGGACTCAACCGCCACAGCCTGGCCCAGCAGAATGATCTGCGCCCGAACCTTGTCCGCATCGGTCTCCTTGCGGAACGAGCCAGCCTGCAGGAAAAACTTCGTCACAGGCGCAGCCTTGACCGGCGGCGCTGGCGGCGGCGTGATCCCGGCCAATGCAGCCTGGGCGCGAGCCGTGTCGATCTTCGCCGCTTCGGCCGGGGTGACCGGCGTTGTCGGGATGGCCGGCACTTGCGGTGTCGGCAGGGTTTTTTCCGGCACGGCATCCGGCGGCACGATGACTTCCGATTCCGGCAGCAAGGTGTAGAAGTCGTACTTCGGCTTCACCGGTTGCGTCGGGCTCGGCGGGGTCTTGTTGGCCTCGGCGATCTTGCTGGCTTTTTGCTGTTGCTCGACCTTTTCACGCTTGACCGTGTCGCTGCCCTTGCCCGGTTCCAGCTTCATCAGGAACACGATGAACGCGCCGACCGTCAGGCCGATGGCCATCCACAGCCAGCCCGGGATCGGTTGCTTTGCAGGAGCTTGGTAACGGCTGGCGCCACGCTTGGGTGCAGGTTTTTTCTTGGCAGCCAACTTACATACGCTCCAGAGTTTCCAGGCCCAAGAGTTCCAGGCCTTGCTTGAGGGTGCGTCCGGTCAGCGCGGCGAGGCGCAGGCGGCTCTGCATTTGTGCCGGGGTATCGGCGGCGAGGATCGGGCAGTTCTCGTAGAAACTGGAGAACAGGCCGGCGACGTCGTACAGGTAGGTGCAGAGGATGTGCGGGGTGCCTTTTTCGGACACGTTGTTCAGGATCTCGCCAAACTGCGCGAGCTTCGCTGCCAGTTCGAGTTCGTGCGTCGCTTCGAGGACGATCTGGCCATCGACTTCGCTGAAGTCCTTGCCGAGTTTGCGGAACACGCCGGCCACGCGGGTGTAGGCGTACAGCAGGTAGGGTGCGGTGTTGCCTTCGAAGTTGAGCATCAGGTCGAAGTTGAAGCTGTAGTCACTGGTGCGGTGCTTGGACAGGTCGGCGTATTTCACTGCGCCGATGCCCACCACCTTGGCGATGTTGCGCAACTCGGCCTCGGCCAGTTCCGGGTTCTTGTCCTTGACCAGGGTGTAGGCACGTTCCTGGGCTTCGGTCAGCAGGTCGATCAGCTTCACGGTGCCGCCATCACGGGTCTTGAACGGACGGCCGTCAGCGCCGTTCATGGTGCCGAAGCCCATGTGTTCCATTTCCATCGGATGGGTCACGAAACCGGCTTTGCGCGCCACGGCGAACACCTGCTGGAAGTGCAGGGCCTGACGCTGGTCGACGAAGTACAGCGCACGATCGGCCTTGAGCTTGCCACTGCGGTAGCGCACGGCCGCCAGGTCGGTGGTGGCGTAGAGGTAACCGCCGTCAGCCTTGACGATGATCACCGGCAGCGGGTCGCCGTCGGCGTTCTTGAACTCGTCGAGGAACACGCACTGGGCGCCGTTGCTCTCGACCAGCATGCCAGCGGCCTTCAAATCGTTGACCACGTTGATCAGGTCGTCGTTGTAGGCGCTTTCGCCCATCACGTCGGCCATGGTCAGTTTGACGTTGAGCAGTTCGTAGATCTTCTGGCAGTGGGACAGCGAGATGTCCTTGAACTTGGTCCACAGGGCCAGGCAGTCGGCATCGCCGGCCTGCAGCTTGACCACCAGGCCGCGGGCGCGGTCGGCGAACTCTTCGGATTCGTCGAAGCGCTGCTTGGCGGCGCGGTAGAAGTTCTCCAGGTCCGACAGCTCGTCGCTGGTGATCGGGTTTTCCTGCAGGTAAGCCATCAGCATGCCGAACTGGGTGCCCCAGTCGCCGACGTGGTTCTGACGGATCACGGTGTCGCCGAGGAATTCGAGAACGCGGGCCACGCCGTCGCCGATGATGGTCGAGCGCAGGTGGCCGACGTGCATCTCCTTGGCCAGGTTCGGTGCCGACAGGTCGACCACGGTGCGCTGTACCGGACCGGCCTTGCGCACGCCGATGTGGTCATCGGCCAGGGCGGTGTCCAGGCGGGTCGCCAGGGCGTCGGTGTTCTGGAAGAAGTTCAGGAAGCCGGGACCTGCGATTTCGGTCTTGGAAACGTTTTCGTCAGCCGGCAGCGCGGCGATGATTTTTTCCGCCAGATCACGTGGCTTCATGCCGGCCGGCTTTGCCAGCATCATGGCGATGTTGCTGGCAAAGTCGCCGTTCTTCTTGTCGCGAGAGTTTTCCACCTGGATCGCCGGCGACAGGCCTTCAGGCAACACACCTTCGTTGACGAGTTGGGTGATGGCTTGTTGGATCAGCTGGCGAATGGTGTCTTTCATGGTCTTCTCTTTCGACCGCAGGCGCGGCGGCGCATCATGCGCTGGTGGAAAAACTGGGCATTATCCGTTGCGAAGACGGGCTTGCCAACCTTAGCAGGCAGGTTGTGGATGTGTGGTGACAAATTGGCCGTCATCGCGAGCAAGCTCGCTCCCACAGGTTTTGTGGTGGGCACAAATTGTATGCCCCCTGAAAACCATTGTGGGAGCGAGCTTGCTCGCGATTACGGTTTTGAAATCAATACAAATCGACAGGATCGACATCCAAAGACCAGCGCACCGCCCGCCCACTCGGCATCTGCTCCAGCACCAACAACCAACTGGCCAGCAACCGATGCAGTGGCGCCCGCGCCGTAGCCTGCAACAACAACTGCGCGCGATAACGCCCGGCCCGCCGCTCCATTGGTGCCGGCACCGGCCCCAACAGTTCGATCCCGGTCAAACCCTGTTCAGCCAGCAAGCGCTCGGCCTCGCTGCACGCCTCATCGAGAAAACCTTCGGCCTGGCCCGGTTTATGCGCTTCGGCCCGCAGCAGCGCCAAATGCGCAAACGGCGGCAAGCCAGCCGCGCGGCGTTCGCTCAGGGCCTGTTCGGCGAAAGCGAAATAGCCTTGCTCGGTCAGTTGCACCAGCAGCGGGTGGTCGGCCAGGTGCGTCTGGATAATCACCTTGCCCGGCTCTTCGGCGCGGCCTGCGCGGCCGGCGACCTGGACGATCAACTGCGCCATGCGTTCGCTGGCGCGGAAGTCGCCGGAGAACAGGCCGCCGTCGGCGTCGAGGATCGACACCAGCGTCACCCGTGGGAAGTGGTGGCCTTTGGCAAGCATTTGCGTGCCGATCAGGATGCACGGCTGGCCTTTCTGAATGGTCGCGAACAGCTGGTTCATCGCGTCCTTGCGCGATGTGCTGTCGCGGTCGACCCGCAGCACCGGATAGTCCGGGAACAGAATCGCCAGGCGCTCCTCGGCCCGTTCGGTGCCGGCGCCGACGGGGCGCAGATCGACCTTGTTGCATTTCGGGCACTGGCGCGGCACGCGTTCGACGTAGCCGCAGTGGTGGCAGCGCAGCTCGCCGTAACGCTGATGCACGGTCATTCGCGCATCGCAGCGCTGGCACTCGGACATCCAGCCGCAATCGTGACACAGCAGGGTCGGGGCGAAACCGCGGCGGTTGAGGAACACCAGTACCTGCTGCCCGGCGGCCAGGGTCTGGCCGATGGCCTGCTGCATCGGCCCGGAAATACCACTGTCCAGCGGGCGGCTTTTTACGTCCAGGCGCAGGAAGCGCGGCTGTTTGGCCCCGCCGGCGCGCTCATTCAGGCGCAGCAGCCCGTAGCGGCCGGTGTAGGCGTTGTGCAGGCTTTCCAGCGAGGGCGTGGCGGAGCCGAGGACGATCGGGATGTTTTCCTGTCGCGCCCGCACCAGCGCAAGATCACGGGCGTGGTAGCGCAAGCCTTCCTGCTGTTTATAGGAGCCGTCGTGCTCTTCGTCGATGATGATCAGGCCGGGGTTCTTCATCGGCGTGAACAAGGCAGAACGGGTGCCGATAATGATGTCGGCCTCGCCGTCCCGGGCGGCCAGCCAGGCATCAAGGCGTTCGCGGTCATTGACCGCCGAATGGATCAGCGCAATGCGGGCGTTGAAGCGCTGTTCGAAGCGCGCCAGGGTCTGTGGGCCGAGGTTGATTTCCGGGATCAGCACCAGTGCCTGCTTGCCGGCCTCCAGGGTTTCGCGGATCAACTGCAGATAGACTTCGGTCTTGCCGCTGCCGGTGACGCCGGCCAGCAGGAACGCGTGGTAACTGTCGAAGCCGGCGCGAATGGCCTCATAGGCGGCGCGCTGCTCCGGGTTCAGCGGCAGTTCCGGTTGCGCCAGCCAGTGTTCGTGACGTGCACCGGGGGCGTGGCGACGGATCTCGACCTGCACCAGTTCCTTGGCCAGCAGCAAGTCCAGGCTGTCCTTGCTCAGCATCAGTTTGCTCAGCAACTGATGAGCGACGCCGTGGGGATGCTGGGCCAGCGTGGCCAGGGCTTCGCGCTGACGCGGAGCGCGGGCGATGCGCGGATCATCGAGGCTGGCGCCTGGCGCGGCAGACCAGAAGCGTTCCTGGCGCGCTTCGGCCAGCTCACCCTGGCGCAGCAACACCGGCAATGCCCAGCTCAAGGTGTCGCCGAGGCTGTGCTGATAGTACTGAGAGGTCCACAGGCACAGCTTGAACAGCGCGGGCGGCAGCGGTGGCGTAGCGTCGAGCAGGGCCAGGGCCGGCTTGAGTTTCTCGGCCGGCACTTCGCTGGTGTCGGTGACTTCCACCAGAATCCCGATCATCTCGCGCCGGCCGAACGGTACCCGCAGGCGCATGCCGGGGTGCAGTTGGGCACGCAGGACGCCGGCCGGAGCGCGGTAGTCGAACAGGCGGCGCAGCGGCGAAGGCAGGGCGAGGCGCAGAATGGCGTCGGGCACGCGGGGGATTCTCTTTGCGGGCAGTAAATGAAAGGCTGGACCCATAACCTGTGGGAGCGAGCTTGCTCGCGATGAGGCCCTGTCAGTCAGCATTTATGTTGCCTGACACGACGCTATCGCGAGCAAGCTCGCTCCCACAGGGGAATGTGCTTTGGGCCGGGAGCCTAGCAGACGGTCGGTAGAAGCGACAGCTTGCGTGAACGGGATTGTCTGGTAGAATCCGCGGCCTAATTACGTGCGGTATTCAACAATAGTGTTGGGTGGCGGCACGCTAGCCCGAGGAAAACACCATGAAAGCTGATATCCATCCAGAATACCCGGCAGTTGCTGTTACCTGCAGCTGCGGCAACAAGTTCGAAACCCGTTCGACCTTCGGCAAAGCCCTGGCGATCGACGTTTGCAACGAATGCCACCCGTTCTACACCGGTAAGCAGAAGACTCTGGACACTGGCGGCCGCGTTCAGCGTTTCGCAGACCGTTTCGGTGCTTTCGGCGCGAAAAAGGCCTAAGGCCGATCAACTTGGGAAGCCGCTACGGTTTTTCCATGCTGATGAAAAAGGCGTCCCTCGCGGGCGCCTTTTTTGTGTCCGCGATTTGGCTGTCTGGCGCGCAGGCCTTTTGTCCGACGCCAGGCGGCCTGACGCCCGTCGCGGTGCAGCGGGTGGTGGATGGCGACACCCTGCGCCTGAGCGATGGCCGCAATGTGCGCATGATCGGCTTGAACACGCCGGAGCTGGGCAAGCAGGGCCGTTCCGACGAACCCTTCGCCGTGGCCGCGCGCAAACGCCTTGAGGCATTGGTGGCGGCGAGTGACGGGCGGGTCGGGTTGGTGCCTGGTAAAGAAAGCAAGGACCATTACGGCCGCACGCTGGCCCATGTCTACGGTGCAGATGGCGCCAACCTTGAAGCGCAGATGCTCGCCGAAGGCCTGGGTTTCCAGGTGGCCGTGGCGCCGAACGTCGATCTGGTCGCCTGTCAGCAAGCCGCAGAGCGCAACGCTCGACGGGCCGGGCTCGGTGTGTGGCGCCAGTCGCCTGTACTGAAAGCGGAGCAGATCAGCACTTCCGGTTTTGCCGTGCTCAGCGGTCGTGTGAGCAAGGTGCAGCGCAATCGAGGCGGGGTTTGGATCGAGTTGCAGGACTCGGTTGTATTGCGCGTTGCACCCAATCTGCTGGCGCGTTTCGATGTGAACTCGCTGGAAAGCCTCAAGGGCAAGCAGATCGAGGCGCGCGGCTGGGTGCTGGATCGTTCGCGACGTGGCGGACTGAAAGAAGGGCAGGCGCGCTGGATGTTGCCCTTGACCGACCCGGCGATGCTTCAAGCGGTACAGTGATAAAAAATTGTAGACATTTTTTCATTCGATTGTGAACAGTCTAAGCCTTGTGTGCCGTGGCTCTTGGCCCAAAGTCGTAGGGGCGGGCGCTTGACAGGGGTGACCAGTCAGTCTTGTGGGGACTTTGCGAGGCGCGTATCCTCGCTGACCAGTCTGTCCAACAGTAAAAAGCGGAATGCCAAAATGTCTGATCTGAAAACTGCCGCTCTCGAATATCACGCCAATCCTCGTCCAGGGAAGCTGAGTGTCGAGCTCACCAAGGCCACTGCTACCGCTCGCGACCTGTCGCTGGCCTACAGCCCGGGCGTAGCCGAGCCAGTACGCGAGATCGCCCGCGATCCTGAGCTGGCCTACAAGTACACCGGCAAAGGCAACCTGGTTGCAGTCATTTCCGATGGCACCGCGATTCTCGGCCTGGGTAACCTCGGCCCATTGGCTTCCAAGCCAGTGATGGAAGGTAAAGGCGTACTGTTCAAGCGCTTCGCCGGCATCGACGTTTTCGACATCGAAGTCGACTCCGAAAGCCCGCAGGCCTTCATCGACACCGTCAAGCGCATCTCCATCACCTTCGGTGGCATCAACCTGGAAGACATCAAGGCACCCGAGTGCTTTGAAATCGAACGCGCCCTGATCGAGCAGTGCGATATTCCGGTATTCCACGATGACCAGCACGGCACCGCTATCGTGACCGCGGCCGGCATGATCAACGCCCTGGAAATCGCTGGCAAAACCCTGCCGGAAGCCAAGATCGTCTGCCTGGGTGCCGGCGCCGCCGCCATCTCTTGCATGAAGTTGCTGGTGAGCATGGGCGCCAACATCGAAAACATCTACATGGTCGACCGTACCGGTGTGATCCACTCCGGCCGTGACGACCTGAACCAGTACAAGGCTGTGTTCGCTCACGCGACCGACAAGCGCACCCTGGCTGACGCCCTGCAAGGCGCTGACGTGTTCGTAGGCCTGTCCGGCCCGAACCTGCTGAGCCCTGAAGGCCTGCTGTCCATGGCGGCCAACCCGATCGTGTTCGCGTGCTCCAACCCTGATCCGGAAATCTCCCCGGAGCTGGCACACGCCACCCGTAGCGACGTGATCATGGCCACCGGTCGTTCCGACTACCCGAACCAGGTCAACAACGTACTGGGCTTCCCGTTCATCTTCCGTGGTGCCCTGGACGTTCGCGCCAAGCGCATCAACGAAGAAATGAAAGTGGCTGCGGCCAACGCCCTGCGTGAACTGGCCAAGCTGCCAGTGCCTCAGGAAGTGTGCGACGCCTATGGCGGCATCAAACTGGAATTCGGCCGTGAGTACATCATTCCGAAGCCAATGGATGCCCGTCTGATCACCCTGATCTCCGATGCCGTGGCTAAAGCCGCCATCGAGACCGGCGTGGCGACCCTGCCGTATCCGAAGAACTACCCGCTGAAAAGCGTGGATGATGTGTTCAACGGCTAAGCCGTTGTAACGTTTCAACGAAAAGCCCCGGCTTGCGAGAGTCGGGGCTTTTTTGTGCCTGACAGTTTTGTGCCACCTGTAAGGGCCTCTTCGCGAGCAAGCTCGCTCCCACAGTGGGCGATGGTGTACATCGAATTTATGTACACCGCTGATTCCTGTGGGAGCGAGCTTGCTCGCGAAGAGGCCGGACCAGACAACATCAAAACCGGCAGGCACAAAAAAGCCCCGCTCTTCTTTCGAAGGCGGGGCTTTTCATCATTGCTGCAATCAGAACAAATCGATCGGCGCAGCTTCATCCGCTGGCAATGGACTGCCCGGCGCATTGCCGTTACCGAGTTCGTTGACCGACGGCGGCGTATCTTCGGCCTTGAACAGCTCGAAATAGGCGCCTGGCGTGCCCGGGCTGGCCGCGCGACCGCTGACCGGATCGACCCGCAGGCTGAGGAGGCCTTCCGGCTCCGCTTGCGTATGCGGCGGCTTGCCTTTGAGAGCAGCGCCCATGTAGTTCATCCAGATCGGCAACGCGACGGTGCCGCCGAACTCCTTGCGGCCCAGGCTTTCCGGCTGGTCGAAACCGGTCCAAACGGTGGTCACGTAATCGGCGTTGTAACCGGAGAACCAGGCGTCCTTGGATTCGTTGGTCGTACCGGTCTTGCCGGCAATGTCAGGGCGGCCCAGGGCCAGTGCGCGGCGACCGGTGCCGAGCTTGATCACGTCCTCAAGCATGCTGTTGAGGATGTACGTGGTGCGCCCGTCAACGATGCGTTCGGCCACGGCGGGTGCCTGTGGCGTCGGCACAGCAGCGCCAGGGACTTCGCCCGGCGTTGCGTTGACCGTGAAGGCTTGAGGCGCTGGTGCGGCAATGCCATCGCTGGCAGCGCCGCCCTGAGGCACGCTCGGCGGGTTGGCGACGAACAGCGTGTCGCCGTTGCGGCTTTCAATTCTGTCGATGATGTACGGGGTGATCTTGTAGCCGCCGTTGGCGAAGGTGCTCCAGCCGGTGGCGATCTCCATTGGCGTCAGGGTCGCGGTGCCCAGCGCCAGGGACAGGTTGGGTGGCAGGTCCTGTTTGTTGAAGCCGAATCGAGCGATGTAATCGATGGTCTTGCCAACGCCCATCGCTTGCAGCAAGCGGATCGACACCAGGTTGCGCGACTTGTACAGCGCTTCACGCAGGCGGATCGGGCCGAGGAACGTGTTGGTGTCGTTTTTCGGCCGCCAGACTTTGTCCAGGTACTCGTCGACGAACACGATCGGGGCATCGTTCACCAGGCTGGAGGCGGTGTAGCCGTTATCCAGTGCGGCGGCGTAGACGAACGGTTTGAAGCTCGAACCCGGCTGGCGCTTGGCCTGCAGTGCGCGGTTGTAGTTGCTCTGTTCGAAAGCGAAGCCGCCGACCAGGGCGCGAATGGCACCGTTCTGTGGGTCCAGGGACACCAGCGCGCCCTGGGCCTGCGGGATCTGGCTGAACTTCAGCGAGTTGTCCGGCTGACGCTGCACGCGAATCAGGTCACCGACCTGGGCCACGTCCGAAGGCTGCTTCGGATTGGCGCCCATGCTGTTGGTGTTCAGGAACGGACGGGCCCACTTCATGGTGTCCCAGCTGACGTGTTCCTGGCCGGTGCGGGTCAGCACCTGCAGGCCGCTCTTGTCGACCTGGGTCACGATGGCCGGTTCCAGACCGCTGATGGTGCGTTGCTTGGTCAGCTCTGTTACCCAGGCTTCACGAGTCTTGCCCGGGAGCCGCGACTCGGGGCCGCGATAGCCGTGGCGCTGATCGTAGGTCATCAGGCCTTCGTGGACTGCGGTGTTGGCCAGTTCCTGGAGGTCGCTCGGCACCGTGGTGGTGACGCGGAAGCCTTCGGTATACGCGTCGCTGCCATAACGCCCGACCATTTCGGCACGGGCCATTTCGGCGATGTACGGCGCGTTCACTTCCGGAGTCGGTACGTGATAGCTGGCGTTCAGTGGCTCGTTGATCGCGGCGGTGTAGTCGGCCTCGGTGATTTTGCCGAGCTTGTACATGCGCCCCAGGATCCAGTCGCGACGTTCCTTGCTGCGCGCCGGGTTGGCCAGCGGGTTGAAGCGCGACGGCGCCTTGGGCAGGCCGGCAATCATTGCCATCTGCGCCAGGCTGACATCGCGGATCGATTTGCCGTAATAGACCTGCGCCGCCGCCTCGATGCCGTAGGCACGGTTACCCAGGTAGATCTTGTTGACGTACAGCTCGAGGATCTCGTCCTTGGTCAGCTGTCGTTCGATCTGCAGGGCCAGCAGGATCTCGGTGGTCTTGCGCGAAAAGCTGCGTTCGCTGGTCAGGAAGAAGTTCTTCGCCACCTGCATGGTGATCGTGCTGCCGCCGGACTGGATGTGTCCGCTTTTGACCAGTTGGGTCGCGGCACGCATCAGGCTGCTGGGATCGACGCCATAGTGGTTGGCGAAATTGTCGTCTTCAGCACTTAGTAACGCATTAATGAAATTGGGGGGAATGTCGGCGAAACGGATCGGTGTGCGGCGCATTTCGCCGAATTCTGCGATCAACTTGTTATCGCTGCTGTAGACCCGCAAAGGAATCTGCAACTGGATGCTTCTCAGTGCCTCCACGGACGGTAGCCCGGGACTAAGGTAGAGGTACGCCCCGCTCAGACCCAGAAGGAGTCCGCAGAAAACCGCGACGATGGACCAACCGAAAAACTTCAGCAGACGAATCAAGGCTTTTGGATATCCAGGGCAAAAATGAATTGGGCAACAGGGTTCAGGCTAAATGAGAACGACCCGCGCTTGAGCAAATGCGGAAAAAAAACGCTGGGCATTATAAGCATTTTTCTGATCGGGAGCGCGGTTGGCGCTGCTGTCAAGACGGGCGGATTGAACGCAATGGACATTGCAGAGTCCGTAACTCACGGAAAGTCATAGGGAATTGGTAGTGCCAGGACTCTTCAACAAAAAATCCCGTACGCTCCTCGGAATCGATATCAGCTCTACCTCGGTAAAGCTTCTGGAATTGAGCCGTCAGGGCGAACGCTTCCGGGTCGAGGCTTATGCGGTCGAGCCGTTGCCGGTCGGCGCGGTAATCGAAAAGAACATCGCTGACCTCGAAGGCGTGGGGCTGGCACTCGCGCGCGCGCTGACCAGGGCCAGAACCGGCCTCAAGGGTGTGGCCGTGGCTGTGGCAGGCTCGGCGGTGATCACCAAGATCATCGAGATGGATGCCGCTCTTTCCGAAGACGAGATGGAAAGCCAGCTGAAGATCGAGGCGGATCAATACATTCCTTATCCCCTGGATGAAGTCGCGATCGACTTTGAAGTCCAGGGCTCCTCCGCGCGCAGCCCGGAGCGCGTCAACGTGCTGCTCGCGGCTTGCCGCAAGGAAAACGTCGAAGTCCGCGAGGCCGCCCTGGCCCTGGCGGGGCTGACCGCCCGCGTAGTCGATGTCGAGGCCTACGCACTGGAGCGCTCATTCGCGTTGTTGGCCAGTCGGCTTGCGGCGTGCGAGGAACCTTTGACGGTCGCAGTGGTGGATGTCGGCGCCACCATGACCACCCTGAGCGTGCTGCACAACGGGCGGATTATCTACACCCGAGAGCAATTGTTCGGCGGTCGGCAGTTGACCGGGGAAATCCAGCGCCGCTATGGCCTGACGCTGGAGCAGGCGAGCCTGGCGCAAAGGAAGGGCGGCCTGCCGGATGACTATGCCGGTGAGGTCTTGCAGCCATTTCAACAGGCGCTGGTGCAGCAGGTGTCACGCTCGTTGCAGTTCTTCTTTGCCGCCGGCCAGTACAGCGCCGTCGACCATATCCTGCTGGCCGGCGGTACCGCGTCGGTCCCGGGGCTGGACCGTTTGATCGAGCAGCAATTGGGCACGCCGACGCTGATCGCGAACCCTTTTTCCGCAATGACGCTGGGCAGCAAGGTCAATGGTGCTGCCCTGGCGAGTGATGCACCGGCGTTGATGATCGCCTGTGGTCTGGCCCTCAGGAGCTTCGACTGATGGCACGGATCAACTTTTTGCCCTGGCGCGAGGAGCGGCGTGAAATCCGCCGCAAACGCTTCCTGCTGGTCCTGGTGGCCGCTATGGCGGGCACGGTGGGCGCGGTGCTGGTTGCCAACCAGGCCATCAGCCGTGCCATCGACCGGCAAATCGCCCGTAACGATTACATCGGCAGGCAAATCGCCGTGGTCGATGAGCGGATCACGCTGATCAACGATCTCAAGGAGCGCCGCCAGCAACTGGTCGAGCGCATGCGCATCATCCAGGACCTGCAAGACAACCGCCAAATCAGCGGGCGAATATTTGACCAGTTGGCGCGGGCACTGCCTGAGGGCGTGTATTTCACCGAAGTGAGAATGACCGGAAAGACCTTGTCCATCACCGGTGCCGCGCAATCCAACAACCGTGTTTCAGACTTGATGCGCAACCTCGAGGCATCAGACTGGTTCGATGCGCCGAGCCTGACCGAAGTCAAGGCCGCAGCTGCCGGTCAGGTGGAGCAGGCCAACGTCTTCCAGTTGACCGTTCGCCAGACTCAACCGGCAGCACCGGAGGGCGGCAAATGAGCCTGTCCGAATGGTTCGAAGGGCTGCGCAAGATTGACTTCAACGATCTGGACACCGGCAACATGGGGGCCTGGCCGCCGGCGATCAAGTGTCTGGTGGCCGGTTTGCTCATGCTTGTAGTGCTGGCCTTGGGCTACAACTTTTCCACTCGCGACCTTGAGAGCCAGCTCGATCTGAAGCACGAGGAAGAGTCGGCGCTCAAGGAGCAGTTCGCCGGCAAAGCCCGCATGGCGGCGAATCTCGATCTCTACACCCAGCAGCTGAAAGAGATGGAGAGCGCTTTCGGTGTGCTGTTGCGACAACTGCCTGGCGACACCGAAGTGCCCGGCTTGCTGGAAGACATCACGCGTACGGGTCTGGGCAGTGGCCTGGAGTTCGAGGAAATCAAGCTGCTGCCGGAGGCCGCCCAGCCGTTCTACATCGAGTTGCCGATCCAGATCACAGTCACCGGGGGGTACCACGACCTGGCGACCTTCGTCAGTGGTGTGGCCGGGTTGCCGCGAATCGTCACCTTGCATGATTTCGACCTTGTCCCCGTCAGTCCTCAGGGTGCTCCGAAACTGCGCTTGAGCATCCTCGCCAAGACCTACCGCTACAACGAAATGGGGCGGCATCCATGAAGCCGGTACGTTGTTTTCCGATGGTGCTGTTGCTGTCTGTTCTGTCCGGTTGTGGCGCAGGCGATGACTACAGCGATCTGGACGCCTACCTGAGTGAAATACGCCTGCGCGGGCCGGGCAGTATTGAACCAACGCCGGTATTCCGGTCTTACCCGACATTCACCTACGACGCAGGGAGTCTGCGCAGTCCGTTTTCATCGCAGGTCAGCACTGATCTGGCGGCCCATCGGCGGGGTTCGCGCAACGTCAAGCCCGACCCTGACCGGGTCAGGCAATACCTCGAAGGATTCAACATCGAGCAGTTTGAAATGGTCGGCACCCTTTCCAATGCGACAGGCTCCTTTGCCCTGTTGCGCGGGGCGGGTGGCGTGCACCGCCTGAAAGTCGGTGATTACCTGGGGCGTAACGACGGACGGATCGTTGCGATCAGTGGTTCGCAAGTCGATGTGGTTGAAATTGTCCCTGATGGTCAGGGCGCGTGGCTGGAGCGTCCCCGGACCATCCCTTTGAAAGAGCACTCATAGTGGAACCCGAATAATGAACAGGATTTTCTCCGCCTTCGGCCTTTCGCTATGGATAGCGATGTTGTCGCCGATGGTACAAGCGGCCAATCTCAAGGCGCTGGATGTCGCTGCGCTGCCGGGAGACCGGGTCGAGTTGAAGTTGTCGTTCGATGCACCGCCCCCGTTGCCTCAGGGTTACATGACGGAGTCGCCGGCGCGGATTGCGCTGGATTTGCCGGGTGTCGCCAGTCAACTGGCCAGCAGGACTCGCGATCTCGGCAGTGGAAATGCCCGTAGTGCAACGGTGGTGGAGGCCGGGGACCGTACGCGATTGATCATCAACCTGACTCAGTCGGCCCCGTACGACTCGCGAATTGAAGGCAACAATTTGCTGGTGGTTGTCGGGCAGGGTGTCAAACCGTCGACGCCCAGGCCGGCGGCCCCGGCAATGCCGGTTCCGGCGCGAGCCGCTGCGACGCCGGGCAAGGCCATTCGGGGTGTGGATTTTCAGCGAGGGACACAGGGCGAGGGCAACGTGGTGATCGACTTGTCGGATCCATCGATTGCGCCCGACATACAACAGCGCGAGGGCAAGATTATTGTCGGGTTTGCCAAAACCCGATTGCCCGAGCCGTTGCGCGTGCGTCTGGATGTGAAGGATTTCGCCACGCCCGTGCAGTTCGTCAATGCCAGCGCAAGCGGCGATCGAGCCACCATCAGCATCGAGCCCGGTGGTGCGTTCGACTACTCGACCTATCAGACCGACAGCAAACTCACGGTCAGCGTTCGCCCGGCGACGGTCGACGACCTGCAAAAGCGCAATGCCGGGCTACAGGCTTACAGCGGCGAGAAGCTTTCGCTGAATTTCCAGGACATCGATGTGCGTTCGGTGCTGCAATTGATCGCCGATTTCACCAATCTCAATCTGGTGGCCAGCGACACGGTGCAAGGTGGCATCACATTGCGCCTGCAGAACGTGCCGTGGGATCAGGCGCTGGATCTGGTGCTGAAAACCAAGGGGCTGGACAAGCGCAAGGTCGGTAATGTCCTGCTTGTTGCGCCGGCCGATGAAATTGCTGCCCGTGAGCGTCAGGAACTGGAATCACAAAAGCAGATTGCCGATCTGGCGCCATTGCGTCGGGAACTGTTGCAGGTGAATTACGCCAAGGCGGCGGACATTGCCAAGCTCTTCCAGTCGGTGACCAGTGCCGAAGCGAAACCCGACGAACGGGGGTCGATCACCGTCGACGAGCGCACCAACAACATCATTGCCTACCAGACCCAGGAGCGGCTTGATGAGCTGCGCAGGATCGTCACGCAGCTGGATATCCCTGTGCGTCAGGTCATGATCGAGGCGCGCATTGTCGAAGCCAACGTCGACTATGACAAAAGCCTCGGGGTGCGCTGGGGCGGATCGATACAGAACAGGGGCAACTGGAACACCTCCGGTGTCAGCAATGGACTCAATGGCTCATCGACCATTGGCACGCCCGGCAGTACCAGCACCAACTCACCGTTCGTCGACATGGGCGTAGCCAACAACACCTCGGGAATCGGCATCGCGTTCATCACCGATAACGTCTTGCTGGACCTGGAACTGACAGCCATGGAGAAAACCGGCAACGGGGAAATCGTCTCGCAACCCAAGGTGGTCACGTCCGACAAGGAAACCGCCAAGATCCTCAAGGGCACCGAGATTCCCTATCAGGAGGCCAGTTCCAGTGGCGCGACTTCGGTGTCGTTCAAGGAGGCCTCGCTGTCGCTGGAGGTGACGCCGCAGATCACGCCCGACAACCGGATCATCATGGAGGTCAAGGTGACCAAGGACGAACCGGACTACCTGAACAAGGTCCAGGATGTACCGCCGATCAAGAAAAACGAAGTCAACGCCAAGGTCCTGGTCAACGATGGCGAGACCATCGTCATTGGCGGCGTTTTCTCAAATACTCAGAGCAAGGTCGTAGATAAGGTGCCATTTCTTGGCGATGTGCCGTATCTTGGCCGCCTTTTCCGGCGTGATGTGGTTTCGGAGAAAAAATCCGAGCTGTTGGTATTCCTCACTCCGCGTATCATGAATAATCAGGCGATTGCTGTGAGTCATTGATTCTGTGCGAAATTTGATTCTTGTAGGACCGATGGGTGCTGGAAAAAGCACCATCGGCCGGTTGCTGGCCAAAGAGCTGCGCCTGCCATTCAAAGATTCCGATAAGGAAATTGAATTGCGCACGGGCGCCAATATCCCTTGGATCTTCGATAAAGAAGGCGAACCGGGCTTTCGTGATCGCGAGCAGGCAATGATTGCCGAGCTGTGCGACTACGACGGTGTGGTGCTGGCGACAGGTGGGGGCGCGGTCATGCGCGAAGCCAATCGTCGGGCGCTGCATGCCGGTGGGCGGGTGGTTTATCTGCATGCGTCGGTCGAGCAGCAGGTCGGCCGCACGGCCCGTGACCGCAATCGGCCATTGTTGCGTACCGCCGATCCGGCCAAGACCCTTCGGGACCTGTTGGCGATCCGCGATCCGCTTTACCGGGAAATTGCCGACCTGGTGGTCGAAACCGATGAGCGACCACCGCGAATGGTCGTACTCGACATTCTAGAGCGCCTGCAGCAGTTGCCACCCCGTTAAAGCGCCGCGCGAAATGCGCTATCCTCGGCGTCTCGCCATGACCGCTCAAGGTTGTGGCGGATGGCTACCGAACGGCGTCACACCAGCAGGGGCCGTGGATATTCGTTAACTCAAGGCAGGACGCCTGATTCATCTTCACTGTGGGGACACATGCAGACACTCAAGGTCGATCTAGGCGAGCGCAGCTACCCGATTCATATTGGCGAAGGTTTGTTGGATCAGCCTGAGCTGCTGGCCCCGCACATTCGCGGACGGCAAGTGGCGATCATCTCCAACGAGACTGTTGCACCGCTCTATCTCGAGCGTCTGACCCGCAGCCTGGCGCAGTTCTCGGTGATTTCCGTGGTGCTGCCCGACGGTGAAGCCTTCAAGACCTGGGAAACCCTGCAACTGATTTTCGACGGTCTGCTGACCGCACGGCATGATCGCCGCACCACGGTGATCGCCCTCGGTGGCGGTGTGATCGGTGACATGGCCGGCTTTGCCGCCGCCTGCTACCAGCGCGGCGTCGATTTCATCCAGGTTCCAACCACGCTGCTGTCGCAGGTCGACTCCTCGGTGGGCGGCAAGACCGGGATCAACCATCCGCTGGGCAAGAACATGGTCGGCGCCTTCTATCAGCCGAACGTGGTGCTGATCGATACCGCCAGCCTCAATACCCTGCCGGCGCGCGAACTGTCCGCCGGTCTGGCCGAAGTCATCAAGTACGGACTGATCTGTGATGAGCCGTTCCTGACCTGGCTCGAAGACAACGTCGACCGTCTGCGCAACCTGGACCAGCAAGCCCTGACCTATGCCATCGAGCGCTCTTGCGCGGCCAAGGCCGCGGTGGTCGGTGCCGATGAGAAAGAGACGGGCGTTCGTGCCACGTTGAACCTGGGCCACACTTTTGGCCACGCCATCGAAACCCACATGGGCTATGGTGTCTGGCTACATGGAGAAGCGGTGGCTGCTGGCACCGTGATGGCGCTGGAAATGTCCGCGCGACTGGGCTGGATCAGCGAGCAGGAACGTGATCGCGGCATTCGTCTGTTCCAGCGTGCAGGGCTGCCGGTCATTCCGCCAGAAGAGATGACAGAAGCCGATTTCCTCGAACATATGTCCATTGATAAAAAAGTGATCGACGGTCGTTTGCGCCTGGTGCTGCTGCGCCACATGGGTGAAGCGGTGGTGACCGACGATTATCCGAAAGAGGTTCTACAGGCCACGCTGGGGGCAGACTACCGCGCCCTGGCTCAGCTTAAAGGTTAATAAGAACACGATGACTAGTTTGCATGCCGACGAGGCTTTCCTCGGCCATTACCAGTTGAGTCATGACCCTTTTGCTCCACGGGTGCCTGGCTTCAAATTTTTCCCGGCCCAGCGCAAACCCGTGCTGGGACAGTTGCATCACCTGGCCCGCTACAGTCAGCTGCTGCTGGTGGTCACTGGCCCCGAGGGCAGTGGCAAGACCCTGTTGCGTCAGGCCCTGGTCGCCAGCACCAACAAGCAGTCGGTACAAAGTGTGGTGGTGTCCGCCCGAGGCGCGGGAGATGCGGCCGGGGTGCTGCGTCAGGTGGCCCAGGCGCTGAATGTCGCCCAGGCGGATGCCGACGCTATCCTGGCCCAGGTGGTGCAGCTTGCGCTCACCGGCCAGGAAGTCTATTTGCTGGTCGATGACGCCGAACAGCTCGACGAGTCCGCCCTTGAGGTTCTGATGGTCCTGGCGGCCGGCGCGCCTGAAGGTCGCCCGCATGTGTTCCTGTTCGGTGAAACCTCGCTGATCGCTCAGCTGGAGGCTTTGCATCTCGAGGAAGAGCGATTCCACGTCATCGAACTGCAGCCCTATACCGAGGACGAAACCCGCGAGTATCTGGAGCAGCGGCTCGAGGGTGCTGGCCGCGGCATCGAACTTTTCACCGCGGATCAGATCTCTGATATTCACGAAAGCTCCGAAGGTTGGCCTGGCAGCATCAATCAGGTCGCCCGCGATGCAATGATCGAAGCCATGATCGCCAGCCGCTCTGCGGTCAAGCGTCCAAAAATGGGGTTCAATATGCCGAAGAAACACGTATTGGCGATTTCCGCCGTTGTCGTGGTTGCGGTAGCTGCCGCCTGGATGATGCCGGGTCGCAACAAGGCACCGACCACCGGTGCGCCCGCCAATGAACAGGCGCAACTGCCGCTTGGCCAGGGCCAGCCAACCGCGAATGGCGGTGCTCCGGCCGTCGAATTCGCCGGCAACACGCAGCCGATGCCATTGCCGTTGGTCGGTAACTCGCAACCGGTCATGCGTGCCCCGCTGGCTGAGGCCGCAGGCGGCATCACCGAAGGCGACGACGGCGTTCCGGTCGAAGGCTCCAGCGCCACACCGCCTACAGTGACCACCACTGCACCGCCTGTGGGCGTTCCTGCCGGCCCTGCGCCGACACCAGCGGCCAAGCCGGCACCTGCGCCGACTCAGGTCGCCACCGCCAAGCCAGTGCCAGCTCCAGCTCCAGTGACCAAGCCTGCTCCAGCGCCTGCCAAGCCAGCCGTTGCGGCGGCGGCCAAGCCTGCCGAGAAACCGGCTCCGGCGGCCAAGGCGGCGGGTGGCACCTGGTACGCCGGTCAGGCACCGGGCAACTACGTGGTGCAAATCCTCGGCACCAGCTCCGAAACTGCCGCACAAAGCTTCGTCAAGGAGCAGGGCGGCGAGTACCGTTATTTCAAGAAAGTCCTCAATGGCAAGCCGCTCTACGTGATCACCTATGGCAACTTCGCCAATCGTGATGCAGCCGTTTCCGCCATCAAGGCCTTGCCAGCGAAGGTTCAGGCTGGTAAACCTTGGCCTCGCACTGTCGCCAGCGTCCAACAGGAACTGGCAACAACTCGCTGAAGATTCGGCGGCCTTACCCAGGCCGCCTCTCCAAGCACCTCAAAATTTCTACAAGTGCGCGCAACCTTCCGGGCTGCGTGCCTTGTGGTGTCTGCGTCACAGTAGTCTTTGAGTCGTTGCGGTCAAAATTAAAAAAGTTTTGACTAGCACAGCATATCGCTTTAAACCTTTCACAAATGCGACATAGATTTGCGACATTTCGTCGTCAAATTTGTGAGGCCAAGTGTCGGTGTGTACAATGACCTCCCTTTTGTCCCCGCAAAGCTGGCGTACGTTCGGCGCGGATGGCAAGTGGTTGAATTGAAAAGAAATTTGCCTCGTACAGAGGCAGCCTGGTGAGAAAGTGTCTATGAAAGCAGGTCTGTACCAACCAGATGAATTCAAGGATAACTGTGGTTTCGGCCTGATAGCCCATATGCAGGGCGAGCCCAGTCATACCCTTTTGCAAACGGCCATCGAGGCCCTGACCTGCATGACCCACCGCGGTGGGATTAATGCCGACGGCAAGACCGGTGACGGTTGCGGTCTGCTGATTCAAAAGCCGGACGTGTTCCTGCGAGCCATCGCCCAGGAAACCTTCGGCGTCGAAATGCCCAAGCAATATGCGGTGGGCATGGTCTTCTTCAACCAGGACCCGGTCAAAGCCGAAGCCGCTCGCGAGAACATGAACCGCGAGATCCTGGCCGCCGGCTTGCAACTGGTCGGCTGGCGCAAAGTGCCGATCGACACCAGCGTCCTCGGCCGCCTGGCCCTTGAGCGCCTGCCGCAGATCGAGCAAGTGTTCATCGGCGGTGAAGGCCTGAGCGACCAGGACATGGCCGTCAAGCTGTTCACCTCCCGTCGTCGTTCGTCCGTGGCCAACGCCGCCGACACCGATCACTACGTCTGCAGCTTTTCGCACAAGACCATCATTTACAAAGGCCTGATGATGCCGGCGGACTTGACCGCCTTCTATCCGGACCTGAGCGATGAGCGCCTGCAAACTTCGATTTGCGTGTTCCACCAGCGCTTCTCCACCAACACCCTGCCGAAATGGCCGCTGGCTCAACCGTTCCGCTTCCTGGCGCACAACGGCGAGATCAACACCATCACCGGCAACCGCAACTGGGCTGTGGCCCGTCGCACCAAGTTCACCAACGACCTGATGGACCTGGAAGAACTCGGCCCGCTGGTCAACCGCGTGGGTTCCGACTCCTCGAGCATGGACAACATGCTGGAGCTGATGGTCACCGGTGGCATCGACCTGTTCCGTGGCGTGCGGATGATCATTCCGCCAGCGTGGCAGAACGTCGAGACCATGGACCCGGATCTGCGCGCGTTCTACGAATACAACTCGATGCACATGGAACCGTGGGACGGCCCGGCCGGCGTGGTAATGACCGACGGTCGCTACGCGGTGTGCCTGCTCGACCGTAACGGTCTGCGTCCGGCGCGTTGGGTCACCACCAAGAACGGCTTCATCACCCTGGCTTCGGAAATCGGTGTCTGGAACTACCAGCCTGAAGACGTGATCGCCAAGGGTCGCGTTGGCCCGGGCCAGATCTTTGCCGTGGACACCGAGACCGGTCAGATCCTCGATACCGATGCGATCGACAACCGTCTGAAGTCCCGTCATCCGTACAAGCAATGGCTGCGCAAGAATGCCCTGCGCATCCAGGCGACCATGGAAGACAACGACCACGGTTCGGCGTTCTACGACGTCGATCAGCTCAAGCAATACATGAAGATGTACCAGGTCACGTTCGAAGAGCGCGACCAGGTGCTGCGCCCGCTCGGCGAGCAAGGCTACGAAGCCGTGGGTTCGATGGGCGACGACACGCCGATGGCCGTGCTGTCCCAGCGCGTGCGCACGCCGTACGACTATTTCCGCCAGCAGTTCGCGCAGGTCACCAACCCGCCGATCGACCCGCTGCGTGAAGCCATCGTCATGTCGCTGGAAATCTGCCTCGGTGCCGAGCGCAACATTTTCCAGGAGTCGCCGGAACACGCCTCGCGCGTGATCCTCAGCTCGCCGGTGATTTCCCCGGCCAAGTGGCGTTCGCTGATGAACCTCGATCGTCCGGGCTTCGAGCGCGCGATCATCGATCTGAACTACGACGAAAGCGTCGGCCTCGAAGCGGCCATCCGCAACGTCGCCGATCAGGCTGAAGAAGCCGTGCGCGCCGGTCGTACTCAGGTCGTGCTGAGTGACCGTCACATCGCCCCGGGCAAGTTGCCGATCCACGCGTCTCTGGCCACCGGCGCGGTGCACCACCGCCTGACCGAAAAAGGCCTGCGTTGCGACTCCAACATCCTGGTGGAAACCGCGACCGCTCGCGATCCGCATCACTTCGCCGTGTTGATCGGTTTCGGTGCCTCTGCCGTTTATCCGTTCCTGGCTTACGAAGTGCTGGGTGACCTGATCCGTACCGGTGAAGTACTGGGCGACCTCTACGAGGTGTTCAAGAACTACCGTAAAGGCATCACCAAGGGCCTGCTCAAGATCCTGTCGAAGATGGGCATCTCGACCATCACGTCGTACCGCGGTGCGCAGTTGTTCGAGGCCATCGGCCTGTCCGAGGAAGTCTGCAACCTGAGCTTCCGTGGCGTACCGAGCCGCATCAAGGGTGCGCGTTTCGTCGACATCGAAGCCGAGCAGAAAGCCCTGGCGACCGAAGCCTGGAGTCCGCGCAAGCCGATCCAGCAAGGCGGTCTGCTGAAGTTCGTCCACGGTGGCGAATATCACGCCTACAACCCGGACGTGGTCAACACCCTGCAGGCGGCTGTGCAGCAGGGCGACTACAGCAAGTTCAAGGAATACACGTCGCTGGTGGATAACCGCCCGGTGTCGATGATCCGCGACCTGCTGAAAGTCAAAACCCTCGACACTCCATTGGATATCAGCGAGATCGAACCGCTGGAATCGGTGCTCAAGCGCTTCGACTCCGCCGGTATCTCCCTGGGCGCCCTGTCGCCGGAAGCTCACGAAGCCCTGGCCGAAGCCATGAACCGCCTCGGTGCGCGTTCCAACTCCGGCGAAGGCGGCGAAGACCCGGCGCGCTACGGCACCATCAAGAGCTCGAAAATCAAGCAGGTTGCGACTGGCCGCTTCGGTGTGACCCCGGAATACCTGGTCAACGCCGAAGTGCTGCAGATCAAGGTCGCCCAAGGCGCCAAGCCGGGCGAGGGCGGTCAACTGCCGGGCGGTAAAGTGAACGGTCTGATCGCCAAGCTGCGTTACGCAGTGCCAGGCGTGACCCTGATTTCGCCACCGCCGCACCACGACATCTATTCGATCGAAGACTTGTCGCAGCTGATTTTCGACCTGAAACAGGTCAACCCGAAGGCGCTGGTTTCGGTGAAGCTGGTAGCGGAAGCGGGCGTCGGCACCATCGCCGCCGGTGTGGCCAAGGCCTACGCGGACCTGATCACCATCTCCGGCTACGACGGTGGCACCGGTGCATCGCCGCTGACCTCGATCAAGTACGCGGGCGCTCCGTGGGAACTCGGTCTGGCCGAAACCCACCAGACACTGCGCGGCAACGACCTGCGCGGCAAAGTCCGGGTACAGACCGACGGCGGCCTGAAAACCGGCCTCGACGTGATCAAGGCGGCCATCCTCGGCGCTGAAAGCTTCGGCTTCGGCACCGCGCCGATGATCGCCCTGGGCTGCAAATACCTGCGCATCTGCCACCTGAACAACTGCGCCACTGGCGTTGCGACCCAGAACGAGAAGCTGCGCAAGGACCACTACATCGGTACCGTCGACATGGTGGTGAACTTCTTCACCTACGTCGCCGAAGAAACCCGTGAGTGGCTGGCCAAGCTGGGTGTGCGTTCCCTCGAGGAGCTTATCGGCCGTACCGATCTGCTGGAGGTCCTCGAAGGCCAGACCGCCAAGCAGCATCACCTGGACCTGACTCCGTTGCTGGGCAGCGACCACGTGCCGGCGGACAAACCGCAGTTCTGTGGCGTAGACCGCAACCCGCCGTTCGACAAAGGCCTGCTGGCCGAGAAGATGGTCGACATGGCCACCTCGGCGATCAACGACCTGAGCGGCGCTGAATTCGCCCTGGATATCTGCAACTGCGACCGTTCCATCGGTGCACGGATCTCCGGCGAAATCGCGCGCAAGCACGGCAACCAGGGCATGGCCAATGCGCCGATCACCTTCCGCTTCAAGGGCACTGCGGGCCAGAGCTTTGGTGTGTGGAACGCCGGCGGCCTGAACATGTACCTGGAAGGCGACGCCAACGACTACGTCGGCAAGGGCATGACCGGCGGCAAGCTGGTGATCGTTCCGCCGAAAGGCAGCGTCTACCGCACCCAGGACAGTGCCATCATCGGCAACACCTGCCTGTACGGCGCCACCGGCGGCAAGCTGTTCGCCGCCGGCACCGCGGGCGAGCGTTTCGCCGTGCGTAACTCCGGTGCCCACACCGTGGTGGAAGGCACTGGCGATCACTGCTGCGAGTACATGACCGGTGGTTTCGTCTGCGTATTGGGCAAGACCGGTTACAACTTCGGCTCTGGCATGACCGGCGGTTTCGCCTATGTGCTCGACCAGGACAACACCTTCGTTGACCGGGTCAACCACGAACTGGTGGAAATCCAGCGGATCAGCGGCGAGGCGATGGAAGCCTACCGTAGCCACCTGCAACGCGTGCTGAACGAGTACGTCGAGGAAACCGACAGCGAGTGGGGTCGTGAACTCGCCGAGAACCTCGATGATTACGTGCGCCGTTTCTGGCTGGTCAAGCCCAAGGCTGCCAACCTGAAGTCGTTGCTTTCCAGCACCCGTGCCAACCCGCAGTGATATGCGCCTGAAGAGTTTGATGAGGTTTTAAAATGGCTGAACGTCTGAATAATGACTTCCAGTTCATCGAGGTCGGGCGCAAGGATCCGAAGAAGAAACTGTTGCGTCAACGCAAGAAAGAGTTCGTGGAAATCTACGAACCCTTCAAACCCCAGCAGTCGGCCGACCAGGCCCACCGCTGCCTGGGTTGCGGTAACCCGTATTGCGAATGGAAGTGCCCGGTGCACAACTTCATTCCCAACTGGCTGAAGCTGGTGGCCGAGGGCAACATCCTCCAGGCCGCCGAGTTGTCGCACCAGACCAACACCCTGCCGGAAGTCTGCGGCCGGGTGTGCCCGCAGGACCGTCTGTGCGAGGGTGCCTGCACCCTCAACGACGGCTTCGGCGCGGTGACCATCGGTTCGGTTGAGAAGTACATCACCGACACCGCGTTCGCCATGGGCTGGCGCCCGGACATGTCCAAGGTCAAGCCGACCGGCAAGCGTGTCGCGATCATCGGTGCCGGGCCTGCGGGCCTGGGTTGCGCCGATGTGCTGGTGCGCGGCGGCGTGACCCCGGTGGTGTTCGACAAGAACCCGGAAATCGGTGGCCTGCTGACCTTCGGCATCCCCGAGTTCAAGCTGGAAAAGACCGTGTTGAGCAATCGCCGCGAAGTCTTCACCGGCATGGGCATCGAGTTCCGCCTCAACACCGAGGTGGGCAAGGACGTGACCATGGAGCAACTGCTCGAAGAATACGATGCGGTATTCATGGGCATGGGCACCTATACCTACATGAAGGGCGGTTTTGCCGGTGAAGACCTGCCGGGCGTGTACGACGCGCTGGACTTCCTGATCGCCAACGTCAACCGCAACCTGGGCTTTGAAAAGTCGCCGGAAGATTTCGTCGACATGAAAGGCAAGAAGGTTGTGGTACTGGGCGGTGGCGACACGGCGATGGACTGCAACCGTACGTCGATCCGCCAGGGCGCCAAGTCGGTGACCTGCGCCTATCGTCGTGACGAAGCGAATATGCCGGGTTCGCGCAAAGAGGTGAAGAACGCCAAGGAAGAAGGCGTGAAGTTCCTCTACAACCGCCAGCCGATCGCAATCGTCGGCGAAGACAAGGTCGAAGGCGTGAAAGTGGTCGAGACCCGTCTCGGCGAGCCGGACGCCCGTGGCCGTCGCAGCCCCGAGCCGATCCCGGGTTCCGAAGAGATCATCCCGGCCGACGCCGTGGTCATCGCGTTCGGTTTCCGTCCGAGCCCGGCGCCATGGTTCGAGCAGTTCGAGATCCAGACGGACAGCCAGGGCCGCGTTGTGGCTCCGGAGCAAGGTCAGTACAAGCACCAGACCAGCAACCCGAAAATCTTCGCCGGTGGCGACATGGTGCGCGGTTCGGACCTGGTGGTGACGGCGATCTTCGAAGGCCGTAATGCGGCTGAAGGGATTCTGGATTACCTGGGCGTCTAAGCACCCGATCCAGACTTGAAATGCAGTAACCCTGTGGGAGCGAGCCTGCTCGCGAAAGCGGTCTGTCAGCCAACTTCACTGTTGGATGTGCCGGCCTCTTCGCGAGCAGGCTCGCTCCCACAGTTGTTTCGCGGTGTTGCTAAACTCTGTATTTCATTGCGACAAATTGACCCGATAGACAAAAGCCTCCGCTCTTGCCGTGCCTTTTGCGTCCGGCTCTGAGAAAATGCCCTCACTTTTTTTCCGGATGCCGACATGACTGCCCTGAAGAACGACCGTTTCCTGCGCGCCCTGCTCAAGCAACCCGTAGACGTCACCCCCGTGTGGATGATGCGTCAGGCCGGTCGCTACCTGCCTGAATACCGCGCCAGCCGCGCCAAGGCCGGCGATTTCATGAGCCTGTGCATGAACCCGGCGTTCGCTTGCGAAGTCACGATGCAACCGCTCGACCGTTATCCGCAACTGGACGCGGCGATCCTCTTCTCCGACATCCTGACCATCCCCGATGCCATGGGCCAGGGCCTGTACTTCGAAACCGGCGAAGGTCCGCGCTTCAAAAAAGTCGTCAGCACCCTGGCGGACATCGAAGCCCTGCCGATTCCCGACCCGCAGAAAGACCTCGGCTACGTGATGGACGCGGTCAGCACCATTCGTCGTGAGCTGAACGGCCGTGTACCGTTGATCGGCTTCTCCGGCAGCCCATGGACCCTGGCGACCTACATGGTCGAAGGCGGCTCGTCGAAAGACTTCCGCAAGACCAAGGCCATGCTCTACGACAACCCGCAAGCCATGCACCTGTTGCTGGACAAGCTTGCGCAGTCGGTCACCAGCTACCTCAACGGCCAGATCATGGCCGGTGCGCAAGCGGTGCAGATCTTCGATACCTGGGGTGGCAACCTGTCGGCAGCGGCGTACCAGGAGTTCTCCCTGGCCTACATGCGCAAAATCGTCAGCGGCCTGATCCGCGAGCACGAAGGCCGCAAGGTGCCGGTTATCCTGTTCACCAAGAACGGCGGCCTGTGGCTGGAAAGCATCGCCGATGCCGGTGCTGATGCATTGGGCCTGGACTGGACCTGCGACATCGGCAACGCCCGTGCCCGTGTTGGCGACAAGGTCGCGCTGCAAGGCAACATGGACCCGACCGTGCTCTACGCCAAACCGGAAGCCATTCGCACTGAAGTCGGGCGCATTCTCGCCAGCTACGGCAAGGGCAGCGGCCACGTGTTCAACCTCGGTCATGGCATTACGCCGGAAGTCGATCCGGAACACGCCGGTGCATTCCTGCGGGCCGTGCATGAATTGTCGGCGCAATATCACGAGTAACGGTCAACGCCGTTTTCAAGAAACCTGTCCCGCCTCGTGCCGGACAGGTTTTTTTATGGTTGTTCACGCAATGTCGGGGAACACCGATAACTGCCGCGATGGAGGTCAACGATGATGCGGGGAGCCTGACACCCCGCGGTGCTCTCAGGTTTTTCGTCGGAACGCCGCCCGGAGCAAGCTCGCTCCTACAAAGCCCGCCGCGATCGGCCATCCATGCCGGATTGCCCATTGCGCAGAACCTGCGCTCGGCCTCGTTGTCTGGTGGTGCACGTGTTCCCCTGTAGGAGCTGCCGAAGGCTGCGATCTTTTGATCTTGATTTTGCGATCTGGAGATTGCTGAAGATCAAGATCAAAAGATCGCAGCCTTCGGCAGCTCCTACAGATATTTCGTTATCTGTGTTCCCCCGGGATTCCGTGAGGAACCTTTTTTCCGGATGTAGCGTTTCTGTTGGCAGGGTGTTTTCTTTCCTGAGTGAAATTCGAATGAGCAGACTATTCCTGCCCGGCTCGATGATTACTCCTACATAGAATTCCTCGTCATCCCCGTAAGGTTCCAGATCCCTGTTCAGCACAACGCTGAACGGTAACGAAGCAAACATCGCCGCCTGCACGGCGCCTTGTTTTCGATAAGCAGTCTGGAACACATCATGAAAATTACATTTGATAAAAGAAGTGCATTAACGGCCTGCACCTCATCGATGATCCTGTTATCGGCAATGCTGGCCTCTCAAACCGTTTCCGCCCATGGTTATCTGGATGTGCCGCCTTCGCGCGCACTGGCTTGCCAGAAAGGCTTGAACACCAACTGTGGTGGCGCCCAGTACGAGCCGCAGAGTGTCGGTGAAACCTTCAAGGGCTTTCCGGCTGGTGTCGGCGGTGCTCCCTTGCAGGGGCCTGTCGATGGCAAGATCGCCAGCGGCGGTCACGCGCTGTTCTCCGCACTGGACGCACAGTCCGCCACCCGCTGGCACCTGACGGAAATCAGGGATCGCAACATCGATTTCCAATGGCGTTACACCGCCGTTCACCCTGCCACCAGGCATGAGTATTTCATCAGCCGCAATGGCTGGAATCCAAACGAGTCCCTTAAGCGTGCCACCTTTGAGAGCACGCCGTTTTGCACCATCGATGGCGGCAATCAGAAACCGTCCAACAGCGACAAACATAGCTGCACTATCCCTGCAGACAAGTCGGGCCACCATGTCATCCTGGGTATCTGGACAGTTGGTGATACCGATGCCGCGTTTTACAACGTGGCCGATGTGAATATCCTTGCGGAGCCGGAATTGCCAGGCGGCTGGACCCGCGTGGCCAGCATTGCGCCTTCGACCCCCTTGCTGGCGGGTGACAAGGTCAAGGCCCGTGCGTTTACCGTCAATGGCGAGAGCCCGGACTACAGCGTCGAGATCAGTATCGACAATGCCGAGGACGGCGTACCGCAGAACTGGTCGTTCAAGCTGGCAGAAAAAATCAACGCGACCCACACGCTCATCCGTGCCGGTATTCGTGACGAGAGCGGCAATGTCGAGCCAGTGAAAGGCAGCAACAGCCTCTACGCCCAAAAAGAAAGCGGCGTGATCCGTTACGAAGTACAGCTGGGTATGAAGGAAGACGCTTCTGCCAGTATGTCGGTGAGCTCTCAGCAAGCCGAATACGTTCTGAATAAAGGCCGGGCCAAAGTCGAGTTCAGCATGACGGCGAACCGCGCGATGGACGTCGAAGCGACCTTGTTCGATCAGAGCAACAAACCGGTCGGCACCACGTCGGCACAAGTGGCCAGTGGCACCACCTCGTTGTCCCTGGATGTGCGCAGCAATCCTGGCGCGCACACGCTGACCCTGGTCGGCACCACCCTGGATGGCCGCACCACCCGCCAGGACACCAAGACCACCCAACTGACCGGTGAAGGCGCGGGCATCGAATACGACTTCGTGTTCCCTGAAGGCCTCAGCGACTACACCGCCGGCACCAAGGTGCTGCAACCGAAGACCGACGAAGTCTTCGAGTGCAAGCCATTCCCGGCGTCGGGTTATTGCAAGCAGTACACCCCTACCGCCAACGGTTTTGAACCGGGTGTCGGTGCTCACTCGCACATGGCGTGGGACAAGTTGTAAGTCCCCGCAACTGGCTTCAGACGGCCTCAAAAAGGTCGCCTGAAGTCAGGTGTCTTTGTTGAGTACCGAGTTGAAAATGAAGGTTTCGAATTTTTCCGGACAACGCTTTCGGGCATGCCTGAGCAGCATTTGCTGGCTCGCATTGCCAGTGGGCGCTGCGGTGTTTCTGGCGTGGCAGGAACGGGCGTTTCGCGAGCATCTGGCTTCACCGTTGCCCGACGTCACAACTCTGGAGACGGTGCCTGTACGTGAACCGCTCGAAACAACATCGATTGCCATCGTGTTCGGCCTGACTACGGAGGCCACGCTGCGGCCCAGCGCCGAACCGCTGACCTTGCAAGCGAGCTTTGTCAGCAGCGGACTATCCAAGGCACTGCTGGCCAATGCTCAAGGCTCTCGTCTCTATCAGGTGGGCGAGCGTTTGCCTGGCGGCAGCGTCCTGCGTCGTATCGAGACCCACCAGGTTGTGCTGTGGAACAAGGGCCGGGAAGAGCAGCTAACACTCGTCCCCTCTGGCGCGCGGTTCCTGACGGGACTCGAATCATCCGCCGATGCTCAACCGGTCACCACGACCACGCGTTTTTTACGCCCGTTCTCCGGGCAACCAGAGTGAAGAATTTCATGAACAGCTTCGTCGGCGCGCATTGGTTGCGTTCCATGCTTTTGCTTGCCGTTTTGGCGGCTGCAGCCTTCCCGGGCACGCTTCGAGGCGCCGAAGAAAAATGGCAACTGGCGATGAACAACGCAGAGCTGCGTGACATCGTCGAAGAGATTTCCAGCATTCTCGGGACCACGGTAGTGCTGGACCCCAAGGTCTCCGGTCGTATCACCGTCATGTCCCGGCAGGCCCTCGATCGTGAAGGGGTGCGCCGGTTGTTCTATTCAGTGCTCGACGCCCACAATTTTACGGTGATCGATGAGGGCGACCGGATTCTCATCACCCCGGTTGCCGAGGCCAGGACCCGGGCCGGCCAGGGCACGGTAAAAACCAGCACGGCGTCGCAGTTCGTGACTGAAGTCATCGGATTGAACACCGGTAGCGCCACCGATATTGCCGGGCTGGTGCGGCCGTTGGTTTCTGCCAACGGTTATGTCGGCCCCTCGGTGTCGGCCAACGCGTTGGTGCTGACCGATACGGCCGCCAATGTGAAGCGCATCGCCCGGGTGATCCGTGAACTGGACTCGGGGCAGAACAACCTGCACGCGGTGCTTCAGCTCCAGCATGCCCAGGCGGGCGATGTCGCGCCGGTGATAGAGGCCTCCATGGGCAAACGCAATGCCGAGTCGGCAATACAGGTACTGGCTGACACCCGGACCAATCGCCTGATTTTCATAGGCCCGCCGGTCGTTCGCCAGCGCTTGATCGAACTGGCCCGTGGGCTCGATACACCGGCCACCACGACCCTCGACAACGCCCGGGTGATTCGCCTGCGTCACAGCGATGCCAAGCAGTTGGCCGAGATTCTGGAATCGATGGGGCAGGGCAGAAAACAGGTGTCCGCCGCCGGCAACGCCAAGGACATGTCGGGCGGCGCAGCCTTCATGATCAAGGCCGACGAAAGCCAGAATGCGCTGGTGGTGATTGCCGAGTCGGCACAGGTGCGGACCATCGAAAGCATCGTGCGCCAGCTGGACCAACCGCGGGCCCAGGTGTTGATCCATGCCGCCATCGTCGAAATCTCCGGCGACATCGCCGAGGCCGTCGGTGTGCAGTGGAACCTCAACACGGGCGACGCCAAGGGCTTCATCAACTTTCCCGGCACCGACATTCCGATTGTCGGCGGGTTGAAGTTCGACGAGAAACGATCGGCGCCGGAAGGGGCGATCCTGCAACTGGGCAGTGATCGCTTCGGTGCGCTGATTTCGGCACTGGCAAGCAACACCCACAGCAACCTGCTGTCCACCCCGAGCCTGTTGACCCTGGACAATCAGGAAGCGGAAATCATCGTCGGCCAGAACGTGCCGTTCAAGACCGGCTCCTACGCCACCAACAGCAACGGCGCGGAGAATCCGTTCACCACCGTCGAGCGCAAGGACGTCGGCATCAGCCTGAAGATCAAGCCTTACATCAACGAAGGCTCGACGTTGCGCCTGGAGGTCGAGCAGGAGGTGTCGGACATTGCCCCCTCGGTGTCGGGTATCGACTCCTCGGACCTGATCACCAACAAGCGAGCGCTCAAAAGCACCATCCTCGCCGACGATGGCGAAATCATCGTGATCGGCGGCCTGATCCGCGACAGCGTGCGCACCCAGAAAAGCGGCGTGCCACTGCTGCGTGACATTCCCTACCTCGGCGCGTTGTTCCGCTGGAGCCGCGACACCCAGACCAAGAGCAATCTGATGGTGTTCTTGCGCCCGACCATCGTGCGCAGCAAGGAGGACCTTTCCCAGGTCAGCCAGCAGCGTTACAACGCGCTGCGTGACCTGAGCAAATCAGGGGCGGGGGAAAACAACTCGTTGTTGCTGCCATCCGAGGCACGCGGGTTGTTTGAACCGGCCAGTGACGCGCCAGTGTTCGACTTGCGCGGCAAGGCGCAGTAACCCATGGGCGAATTCAGCGAGCAATTGCCCTTCGGCTTCGCCCGGCGTTTTGGTGTGTTGCTGGAACGTGACGGTGACGATCTGCGCCTTGCCCTGCGCAGCGATGCACCGCTCAGCGCATTGTCAGAGGCGCGCCGGGTGTGCGGGTCGACGCTGCCGTTCGTCATCGTCGACGCCGAAGAATACGCCTCACGCCTGGCGGCAGCCTATCGCGAGGGGCAAAGCGCGATGGAGCAGGTAGCCCAAGGGCTGGACGAAGAACTGGACTTGCTCAGTCTGGTCGATCAGGTGCCGCAGACCGCCGACCTGCTGGAGCAACAGGGCGATGCGCCGATCATTCGCCTGATCAACGCACTGCTCGGTGAAGCTGTGCGCGAGCACGCCTCGGACGTGCACCTGGAAACCTTCGAGCAGTACCTGTCGGTGCGCATGCGGGTGGATGGCCAACTGCGTGAAATGCTCAGGCCCAAGCGCGAACTGGCAACGCTGCTGGTGTCGCGGATCAAGGTCATGGCGCGCCTGGACATCGCGGAAAAACGCGTGCCCCAGGATGGGCGAATGGCCTTGCGTCTGGCCGGGCATGAAGTCGATGTGCGGGTCTCGACGCTGCCTTCGGCCCACGGTGAGCGGGTGGTGCTGCGCCTGCTCGACAAGCAGGCCGGACGCCTGGACCTGCATCGGCTGGGCATGCCGGACGATACCCTCGCGGCCCTGCGCCAGCTATTGGGCAAACCCCACGGCATCCTGCTGGTGACCGGGCCGACCGGCTCCGGCAAGACCACTAGCCTGTACGCGGCGTTGAGCAGCCTGAATGACCAGACCCGCAACATCCTCACGGTCGAAGACCCGATCGAGTATCACCTGCCGGGTGTGGGCCAGATGCCGGTCAACCCGAAAGTCGACATGACCTTTGCCCGCGGCCTGCGGGCGATTCTGCGCCAGGACCCGGACGTGGTGATGGTCGGCGAAATCCGCGACCGCGAAACCGCCGAGATCGCCGTGCAGGCGTCTTTGACCGGGCATCTGGTGCTGTCGACCTTGCACACCAACAGTGCGGTCGGCGCCGTCACGCGGCTGGTCGACATGGGCGTCGATGCCTACCTGTTGGCGTCCTCGCTGGTGGGCATTCTGGCCCAGCGCCTGCTGCGCACCCTGTGCCCCCATTGCAAGGTTTCGTACACCGCCGATGCGGCAGCCTGTGAGCGCCTGGGGCTCGACACGGCCACGTCGCACACCCTGTGCAAAGCCTCGGGCTGCGCGCAGTGCCAGCACGGCTATCGCGGGCGTATCGGCATCTACGAACTGATCAGTGTGACGCCCGCCGTCTCGGCGCTGATCCATCAGGGCGCGAGCGAGCAAATCCTCGTCGACGCAACGCGCAAGGTCTCGCGCAGCCTGTTCCAGGACGGGCGTCAGCGGGTGCTGGAAGGCTTGACCAGCCTCGATGAATTGCTGCGCGTGACCCAGGAGCACTGACGGATGCCCACTTTCGACTACCGCTCCCTTGATGCCGAAGGCCGATCCTGCAAGGGACGCCTGGAGGCCGATGGACCCCGTCATGCGCGACAGCTGTTGCGTGAACGTGGCGTGTGGCCGCGTGTGTTGATCGAGGTCCGGGTCGACAGCGGCACAGGCAAGCAACCACGCGGTGCCGGTCTGAGCGCGGCTGATCTGGCGTTGTTGACCTTGCAGCTGGCAACGCTGGTTCAGGCCGGGCTGCCACTGGAAGAAGCCCTCGAGGCGGTGGCGAAACAGAGCTCGAAGCGCAAGGTCGCGGGCCTGCTCTCGGCGGTCAGGAGCCGGGTGATGGAAGGCCACGCCCTGGCCTCGGCCCTGGGACAATTCCCCAGGGCCTTCCCCGAATTGTTCCGCGCCACCGTGGCCGCCGGCGAACGCTCGGGGCATCTGGGCCATGTGCTGGAGCAACTGGCGGCCTACACGCAGGCCCGCCAGGCCTCGCGGCAAAAGATTCAGATGGCCCTGGTGTATCCCTTGATCCTGATGTTGGCCAGCGCGGCAATCGTCGCTTTTCTGCTCGGCTACGTGGTGCCGGATGTGGTGAAGATCTTCGTCGACAGCGGCCAGCCGTTGCCCTGGCTGACCCAGGCACTGATCGGCGTGAGCAACGGCCTGCGCAACCATTTCCTGTTGTTGATAGGCGTACTGGTGATGCTGTTCGGCCTGTGGCGCTTGAGCTGGCAGCAGCCGCAGTGGCGTCTGCGCTGGCATCGTTGGCTGCTGAGTGCGCCTGTCATCGGTGAAGTGCTGCGGGCCATGGAAGCCGCGCGGTTTGCCAGCACCCTGGCGATCCTCGGCAAAAGTGCCGTGCCTTTGGTGGACGCACTGGAAATTTCCGCCTCGGTCATCGGCAACCTGACCATTCGCGCGCGGATGGTCGATGTCGCCCGTTCCGTACGCGAAGGCGGAACGCTCACCCGCGGCCTGGAACTGAGCGGCGACATCCCACCGATGATGCTGCACATGATCGCCAGCGGTGAACGTGCCGGCGAACTCGACCGCATGTTGGCCCGGGCCGCCGAACAACAGGAAAGCAGCCTCGCCGCGCGCATCGCGCTGGTGGTGAGCCTGTTCGAGCCGGCCATGCTGGTGCTGATGGGCGGCGTTGTGCTGCTGATCGTCATGGCCATCCTGCTCCCGATTCTCAGCCTCAACCAATTGGTGAATTGATCCATGCGACCTGTCCGCAAAAGCCTTTCCCGCGTGCAACGCGGTTTTACCCTGATTGAAATCATGGTGGTGGTGGTCATCATCGGCGTGCTGGGGGCCATTGTGGTGCCGCAGTTCATGAGCCGCCCCGATCAGGCCAAGGTCACCGCCGCCAGAATCGATATCCAGGCCATCGCCACCGCCCTGGAAATGTATCGCCTCGACAACGCCCATTACCCCTCGACCCAGCAAGGCCTGGAAGCGTTGGTCAAGCGTCCCTCCGGACTGCCCGCCGCGCGTGGCTGGAACCCTCAGGGTTACCTCAAGAGCATGCCGGTCGACCCGTGGAACACGCCTTATCAGTACCTCAATCCGGGTGTTAGATCGACGGATGGTACGTACGACCTGTATTCCCTGGGGGCCGATGGCGTAGCCGGCGGTGAAGGGTTTGCAGCGGAAATCGGCAATTGGGGTCATTGAACCGTGGGCTACCGTTGCCGGGGATTTACGTTGTTGGAGTTGATGATCGTGATTGTCATGGTCGGCTTTTTGCTGGGCATGGTGAGCTTTGCCGGAGGGGGCAATCCCGCGCGCCAGGTCAGGCAGGAGACTGAGGCGATGGTGCAGGTGATCCATCAATTGCGTGAGCGGGCGGTATTCGAGGGGCAGGACTATGGCTTGCGGCTGAGTACCGATGGCCACCGGGCGATGCGCCAGGGTGCTCAGGGATGGGAGCCAGTGGGGGAGCTTACTGATTGGCCCCTGAGCGTGCGGGTGCGTTTTCTGCATGACGGCTATGCGGTAGACCTGGACGCTGATGAAGGACCGCCGCAGTTGTTGATATTCAGCAACGATGAGACCAGCGTCTTCACCCTGATATTCGAGTCCGGCAACCGGACCTGGCTGAGCCTGTCCGGCGATGGCCTTGGCGAGGTGGAGATCGATGGCTAGCTCGCGAACCCGACCCGCCATGGGCGGTTTCACGCTGCTGGAAATCATGGTGGCCCTGGCAGTCTTCGCGACATTGGCGGCTGCCGTGCTTTCAGCCAGTCAATACGTGGTCAAACAGCGTGGCGCCGTTGAGGCGCGACTGTTCGCGGCGTGGCTGGCGGACAACCGGTTGAACGAATTGCGCCTGCAACCCGGGTTGGCGGTTGGGCAGCAACAACAGGTGGTGTCCATGGATCAGCGCGACTGGGTGTTGCAGCAACACATCAGCGCCACCGGTGATCCGCGTTTGCTCCAGGTCGACATTCAAGTCAGCGCCGCAAACAGTACGCACGCCTTGCATCGTGCCAGCGGTTGGATACTCGCGGTTCATGAATAAGCAGTGCGGGTTCACCTTGCTGGAGCTGGTCATCGCCCTGGCGATCTTCGCCGTGCTGGGGCTGGCCAGTTGGGGCTTGTTCGATAGCGTGGTGCGGGTGCAACGGGGCGTGACGACTCACGAGCGAGAACTCAGGAGCCTGCAGCGCGCGGTGGCGGTGATCGAGCGGGATCTGCTGCATGTCACTGCGCAGCCGATGGTGCTCGCACCGCCGCTTTTGCAGTTCCAGCGCAGTCACTGGCGCAATCCTCTGGACCAGCCGCGCAGTGAGCTTCAGGCGCTGACCTATCGACTCGACGACGGCGTGCTGTGGCGCGAAAGCCAGGGCGAAGGCACAGAACTCGTGCAGCGGCAAAAACTGCTGGATGACGTTCGCGAGTTGAACTGGCGCCTGTTCGACAGCCAGTCCGGCTGGGTCGCAAATTGGTCGTCCGGGCAGGACGCGAAGGCGCCCCTGGCGCTGGAGGTGCAGGTCTCGGTCGGTCGCTTCGAAGCGATTCGTCGGGTGTTGCCGATGCCGGGTGCATTGCCATGAACGGGCACCAACGCGGCATGGCGTTGATCAGTGTTTTGCTGGTCCTGAGCCTGGCGCTGCTGATCACCGGTGGCCTGTTGCGCAGCCATCACCTGTCGTTGCAAAGCAGCGGGCAACAGTTGCAGCAGATACACCTGCGCCAACTCGCATCGGGCGGGGAAAGCTGGGCGTTGCTGCTGTTGCACGACGCGCTACAGAACACGGAAAAACCCGTCGAGCGGACTCAGGGCTGGAGGGCCATGGCGCCGGGTTTCGAGGTTGAAGAGGCGCAGATCCGCATCGATATCGATGACCTCGCCGGGCGTTTCAATCTCAACGCTTTGTTACGCCAGGGCCAGGTGGATCAGGTCACCCTCAACCGTTGGGCGCGCCTGCTTGAGCTGCTTGATCTTCCTCCTGTGCAACTGAGCCAGGTCGGGCCACTGCGGGAACTGAGCCAGCTGCGCTTGCTTCCCGGCATTGACGCCCACCTGCTGCAACGACTGGAGCCCTGGGTGGCACTGCTGCCCACCGACGTCACCTTGAACATCAACACCGCACCGGCGCTGGTGTTGAGAACGCTCGGCGAGGTGGACGCCGCGACCGCCGATGCGCTGGCGCTTCAGGCCGCAACCGCGCCCTGGGCGAGTGTCCAGGCGTTTACGCAGGACCCCTTGCTCTCCGGGCAGGGCTTGAGCAGTCACGGCCTTGGCACCCATAGCCGCTGGTATCGGATCGGCGTGCAGGTGATCCGGGACGGGCGCCAATTGCATCTGGCCACGGATGTCGGGTACGACCCCAAGACTCAACAGCTGACGGTGCTGCAACGACGTTTTCTTCCCATCAGTAGCCACGAGAGACCGCGATGAACACTTGGCTTTACCTGACCGCCGAGGGCCGGGATGTGCCATCCGCACTCTGGCCTTGCGTGCTGTGGTCCCCCTCCGGCCAACGCCAGCCGATGCCACTGAATCAGGCGGCCTCGGCATTGCAGGGGAAATCGGTCGATGTGCTGCTGCCCATGGAAATGTGCAGTTGGGTACGCAGCGAGCCGTGGCCGGCGCGGCGTAAACCCGAGGCCCAGGCCATAGCATTCGCCGTTGAAGATCAACTGAGCGAGGCGCTGGACGTTGTGCATCTGGGTGTTGGCGCTCGTGATCGCGACGGCTGCTACCCGGCCATGGTCATCGGCCGGGAACGGTTGGCCGCCGTGCTCACCCTGCTGCGCGAAACGGGGCTCGAGGTGCGCGGGGTGTTCGTCGATGCCGATGTGTTGTCCGGCGCTCAACCGTGCGGTGTGTGGTGGTTCGGTCGCTGGCTGTTGGGTGGAAGCCTCTCGGCACGCATGGCGTTGTCGCAAGACCACCTGGCGCTGCTCACCCCGCTATTGCCCAAGGACATGCAATGGCTGGACGAACGTGAGGACCCCGCGGTCATCGACCAATGCCTGACCCACCGCCCGATCCGGGCCATCAACCTGCTGCAAGGCGCATTCGCCCCGCGCGGCAAGCGTCTGCCCTGGCGTGCCGGCGGGTGGGTGATGGTGATGCTGGCGCTGTTGACCTGGGGGGCCAGCGAGACGCGGATTCGCTTCATCGACAGCGAAGCCCGCCGCCTCGCCGGCCACAATGAACAGCGATTCAAGGCGCTTTACCCGGAACAAGGCCGCATCGTCGATATGGCAGCGCAACTCAAGGCCCTGCAAAACCAGCCTGTCGAATCGCAAAACACCCGCATTGCAGGACTGGTCCGATTGATTGAGCAGGTGATCGGCGCCAGCCCGGTCGAGGTCCGGCGCATCGAGTTCAGAGCAGGTGAAGGCTGGAAAATCCAGCTGACCGCCAGCGGCTTTGCCGAGCTGGAGCAATTGCGTGAGCGCGGACGCCAACAAGGCATGCCCATCCGGCTCGATAGTGCGAATAAAGCTGCAGACCGGGTGCACGCCACCCTCACCGTGGAGGACGAGGCATGATCCAGGCATGGCGGCGCATTTCTGTGCGCGAACAACGGCTGTTGCAGGTGTTGGGCGCCTTCTTGTTGGCGGTTGTGGCTTTCAGCCTGATCTGGCAACCGAACCGGCAGCGGCTGGAAACTGTCGAGCGTCAGTATCAACGGCAGGCGGGGCTGGCCGCGCAACTGCAACAGGTGTCACCGCGCAGCCATGTCCCCGCCGACACTGGTCAGCCACTATCGCTGCGCATCAGTGAAAGTGCAGCGGCAGCGGGGCTGGAAATCCGTCAGATGGAGAGCGACAGCGACCTGCTGCGCCTGACCCTCAATGGCAACGTGCAACCGTTGATACAGTGGCTCGACGCTATGGAGCGCAATGGTGTCGCGTTGCAGTCGCTGACCCTGGAAAAACGTGACGATGCTTTGGAGGCGCGGCTGGTGCTCAGGTAGTTGCACTTCCTTTCAATAAAAAACGCCCGGCTTATGCTGGGCGCTTTTCATTGTGCAGACTTTCAGTGTCCGATTAGCTGTTCGGCGTAGCGCGCGATCACATGATCGAAAGCTTGTTGCTCAAGAGCGCTGTTAGAGCGAATTGCATCAACGAGGCGGGTCAGATCTTCCTCGCTGGCCTGTGTGATGAACTCGTCATCGAACAGGCCACGGAGTGTGCTCTGCCGGCGATTGTTGAGGTAGGCAATATCGAGTGCCAGTACTTCAATCATTTTCGTGGCCGGCAGATCGTCCCGCTTGGTGGCTTGAATTTCGCCGGTTTGCAGATAACGGAAACGGTGTTCGCAATGCTCATCCATTGGAGATATGTGCTGCGCCTCGTCAAACCAGTTGCCTTTGCGATGACCACAGTGCAATGGATTGCCAGGTGTTGTCTCCCGCAGGCAGGAGGCGTGGAGGTTGTGGTACTCCAATGCCAACGCCTCATAGTGTTCTTGAGGTCTGAAGTGTTCGATATGACTGCTGGCAGCATCTATCTCTCTACCGCAGTAGCAACAGAGGAAACCTTGTTCTTGCAGCAAACTGTTGTGCAAATCACGCTTTTGCGGATTTTGCAGTGTTGGATAAGTAGGACTCCACTCTTCGTTTGCCGAGCTTTTCCATCTTGTAAATGAAACGGGTTCAATTCCTTTGAGCACTCGTTTCATTTTCCGAGGATCTCCTTGCGCCTGATCAGCGCCTCTGCCCCAGCGAACTCCGGAAGATCAGGGGCTCTCAGCTTCAGTGCCTTGAGTTGCGCCTTGGCTTTCTTCAGGTCGTTGTCTTCCAGTGTTGAAAACAGTTCCGAGAGCAATTTTTCAATTTCGGGTTCGCGTTGTGTAACCCCCATGACTTCCTCCAGCACGCTGCTGGAGTCCAGACCATAGGTGACCCGAGGGTGGGACGGATCGCCGTTGTGCAGAACGATGACTTCTTCGGGTTGGAGGCTGCCGATGATTTGAGGGGAGTGGCTGGCGGCGATGAACTGGACTTTCGGGAAAGCTTGTTTCAGTGCAGGCACGATGTTGCGTTGCCAGGCTGGGTGAAGATGGATGTCCAACTCGTCGATGATGACTATGCCTGAAGTGTTTTTCAGGACGTCCTTGCCCATGTGAGGGTTGAGGATGCACATGCGGCGGGCGATGTCGGCGAAGAGGGCGACCATGCCTCGCTGGCCGTCACTGAGGTTGTTGAAGGGAATGGTTGTACCACCTTCAACATCGATCAGTAGGCTTTGAAGTCTGAGGTCGTAACGAAGGTCTTTTGCATTCGGCAGAGCGATCTCGATTGCTTGATTGACCAACGCCAGTTCGTCATCGAATGTCGATGTTAGCGTTTTTGAATCCAGCAAATTTTGCATGCGTTCGAGCGTCTTGCCGATCAGCCAACTTTCGAAGTCTTTTAAGTCGGTAACTGCATCAAACCAGTTCGTGTAACCATCCAGGCGGGAGATTTTTTGTTGTGCCGCAAACTCGGCCGAAATATTTGCGCCTTTCCATTGACGATTAGATCGATAGAAAGCGAGAACAGGTAGCTCGACACTTTCTCCGAGATCGAACCTTGCGAGCTCTTTATCTGTTGCGAGCATTAAATCGAGGTCTGCCAGAGGTGGGAGATGGTCACCCGCTTGAGTGGTTTCCCATTTATTGACTCCTAAGATATCCCCCTTAGCTACAAGCAGAAGCGGGAACTCTCTTTCGAAGCGGCTACGACTTTCAAATTTGTTGATGACAAAGCGCACGTCGTTTTGGTCTAGGCCGATTGGCTGAGGTTTTATCGAATTCGCATATTCAATGAACGAAACGGCCACCGCCTGCAACAACGAAGTCTTCCCGCTCCCATTAACCCCTACCACCAGATTGAAACCCGGCTGAAAGTCGAAAGTGGCATCTTCGTAGCAACGAAAATTCTGAATGTGGAGACGGTCCAGGCGCATTCTGGCTTCCCTTTACCAAGACTGACGAATGCCGTCAGTGTACCTTGGCTCGCGATTACCGCTAGGGTGCAGTTGTGGCTAAACCTGCGCTGTACCCGGCAGCAGCGGCAACTTCGCCAGCTTCAACGCGATCAGCAGCGCAATCACCAGCAGCGTGCCGATGAACAGCCCGATCCCGTTCCAGCCACCCAGATGCCAGAACACGCCACCCGCCGTGCCGGCAATGCTCGACCCGGCGTAGTAGCTGAACAGGTACAGCGATGACGCCTGGCCCTTGGCCTTGGTGGCTCGGCGGCCGATCCAGCTGCTGGCCACCGAATGGGCACCGAAGAAGCCGAAGGTGAACACCAGCATGCCGATGATCACCAGCGGCAGCGGTGTGAACATCGTCAGCGCCAGGCCGGCGATCATCAGCGCAATGGTGCTCCAGAGCATTTTGCGTCGACCGAGCTTGTCGGCCAGGGCACCGATTTTCGCCGAGCTGTAGATACCCGACAGGTACACCACCGAGAGCATCCCGACGAACGCCTGTTCCATGTGATACGGCTCGGCCAGCAGGCGATAGCCGATGTAGTTGAACAGCGTGACGAACGCCCCCATCAGCACAAAGGCCTCGAGGAACAGCAGCGGCAAGCCGGCGTCGCGAAAGTGCATGGTGAAGCCGTCGAGCAGGCTGCGCGGGTGCAGCGAGCGGGAACGGAAGTTGCGCGATTCGGGGAGGATTTTCCAGAACACCGCCGCCGCAATCAGGGCCAGACCGCCGATCACCAGCATTGCCGTGTGCCAACTGACGAAGTCGATCAGTACCCCGGTGATCAAGCGCCCGCTCATCCCGCCAATCGCGTTGCCGCCGATGTACAGCCCCATCGCCAGGCCGATGTGCTGCGGATGGATCTCTTCGCTCAAGTAAGTCATTGCGACCGCCGCCAGCCCGCTCAATGACAGGCCCACCAACGCCCGCATCGCCAGCACCGCGTGCCAGCTCGGCAGCATCGCGCTGGCAAGCGTGCACAGGGCGGCGGCGAACAGCGCGGCGACCATCACCGGTTTGCGCCCGACGCGGTCGGAGATCGGCCCCGTGATCAGCAAGCCGAAAGCGAGCATGCCGGTGGCGACAGAGAGGATCAGGCTGCTTTGCGCCGCGTTGATGGAATATTCGTCGGACAGCAGCGGCATCATTGGTTGCACGCAGTAGAGCAGGGCGAAGGTCGCAAAGCCGCCGCAGAACAGTGCCAGCACCGTGCGCATGAACGCTGGCGTGCCTTTTTCGATGTAGATCTCTGCCAGCTCAACGGCGATATCGTCCTTTGCGGCGGGAGGAACTTCATGGGCGAGTGGGGCGACAGCAGTTTTCACGGGGGACCTCGGAGGACGCAGCCGGTCAGGCAATGAAAAAAGCATATAGCTGGCTAATGATTCAATCCAATATATTGTTCGACCTGTTTGATAGCTTTTACGACCTAATGGGGTTTTCATGGAATTGCGTCATCTGCGCTACTTCATCGCCGTCGCCGAAGAACTGCACTTCGGCCGCGCCGCACAGGTGCTGGGCATCTCCCAGCCGCCACTGAGCCAGCAAATCCAGGCACTGGAGCAGGAAGTCGGCGCGCGGCTGTTCGAGCGTACCAATCGTCGGGTCGAGTTGAGCGAGGCCGGTCGGCTGTTCCTGGAAGAGGCGCGGCTGGTGCTGGCGCAGGTCGACAAAGCGGCGGATGTCGCGCGACGGGCGCAACTGGGTGAGTTGGGTGAATTGAAGATTGGCTTCACCTCATCTGCGCCGTTCAACTCGACCATTCCCCAGGCAATTTTCTCTTTTCGCCAGCGCTTCCCGGCGGTGCATCTGAACCTGCGGGAAATGAGTAGCACCCAGGTGGCCGATGCTTTGGTGGACGAGTCGATTGAGGTCGGCATCATGCGCCCGCTCGGGCTGCCGGACTGCCTCAGCGTGGTCGAACTGATGCGTGAGCCGCTGGTCGCGGTGCTCAGTTCCAAGCACCCGTTGGTAGAGGGGAGCGAAGAGGGCCTGTTTCTGTCAGCCCTGGCGCTTGAGCCCTTTGTGTTTTTTCCACGCAGCTATGGCAGTGGCCTGTATGCACAACTGCTCAGCCTGGCCCGGGATTCCGGTTTCAGCCCGCACTTCGCCCAGGAGGCCGGCGAGGCAATGACCATCATCGGGCTGGTGGCGGCGGGGCTCGGTGTGTCGGTGCTGCCGGCGTCTTATCAGCGGATGCGTATTGATGGTGTGGTCTACCGGCCGTTGCTTGATCCGGCGGCTGTTTCGGCGGTGTGGCTGGTACAGCGCAAGGATCAGAAGTCGGCGATGGCCAAGGCGTTTGTTGAACTGCTGACGCGTAAGGTTGAAGGAGTGAAGTCGTAAGTAAGTCGTTGCACTCGGGACATTTTAAGTAATGGATTGAACTTAGTGGTTTTCCCGATTCTTGCGCAGAATCGATTTCTTTGGCTGAGTGCCATTGGATGCCACTTCAATATCAACCCAAGGAAGGCAGTGTGCTGATATGCGACTTCAGGGGCTATGAAGTTCCGGAGATGGTCAAGGTCCGACCTGTTGTCGTGATACGAAAGCACAGGAGCAACCGCTTGTTGGTAACAGTTGTTCCGCTGAGTACAACCGCTCCGGACTGTATGCTTGAACACCATCTGGAGCTAGCCAGTCATTTGCATGGAGCGAGCCCGACCTGTTGGGCGAAATGCGATATGGTCGCGACAGTAAGTCTCTCCAGACTAGATCGAATCAAGAGTCGTGATCGCCAAGGAAATCGTGTGTACGTCATTTCACAACTTGAAACAGATGAGTTTCATGCCATCAAAGTCGCGGTGCGCAGGGCGTTGGGCTTGTGATTTCGCCGAGCTTGTCGAAAATAGGTGAGTTGCCATCTGTTGTCCGAGACTCCATTTCGGGCAATACTGATCGTGTTCCCGAAAGGGGCTTGTGAGACTCTGAGGATCCTGGTCAACCAGCAGTCGCAGAGCCGGACAGATAAGGGCGATGACAAGCCGATCTGTCTGTGAAGGGGCGCCGAAAGGCGCCCTTTGTCGTTTCTGGTGTTACGGCCAACGCCTGAAAATCAGCGAAGTATTCACCCCGCCAAACGCAAAATTATTGTTCATCACGTATCGCTCCCTTCGGAAGGCTTGACCATCCGCTGTGGGACATTTCCGAAATCCATCGGAGAGGCTACAGCGCCTTGCGGCGCTGCCTACAACTACTCCAGAATCCGCCGGCTTGTGCGCTTTGAGGGGCATCGCTAACTTGATTCGCGTCACTGATTGTCAGTGATCGGGTTTAGCAGCCCGTATCGAAGTAAGCGCATTTGCGCTCCTGATAGGCAGGTATGTCCATACCTGCCCTTGACGGTGGCTGTGCGCAGGGCGCCTTAGGGCGCGCCGGTTTACTTCGTCCGGTCTGCTAACCTGCGTACAGCTGCCACCCTTATGATCAGCAACGATTCGGCGTGGCCGCCCACTTTCAGGACGCTGAATCATGACCAGTACAATCTTCCTCATCGCCCCCGACATCGACAACCGCACCCTGCTGGAATACGCCTGCGTGTCGCTGGCCTCGGCAAGCGTCATGGCGAGTGACTTCGCCAGAGACTTGAAGGGATCGCAGGGCCATACCCTGCTGGGCATTCAGCAGTCGATCATGTTGGGGGAGCTGGCGGTGAATCGGGTGTTGGATAACCTAGATCCACCGTGATCGTCCGGGGAGGCGAGAACCCTTGTGGGAGCGAGCCTGCTCGCGAAAAACGTCCAGACAACGCGGTCATTCAGGCACCGCGCGTTATCGTTGACGTCCATCGCGAGCAAGCTCGCTCCCACAGGGAAAATATTTTAGGTTACGACCAGCGCTTGAAAATCAGCGAAGTATTCACCCCGCCAAACGCAAAGTTATTGTTCATCACGTACCGGTTACTCATCTGCCGAAACTCGCCGCGCAGGTAGTCGAGCTTGCCGCAATGCGGGTCGACTTCGTCGAGGTTGAAGGTGTGGGCGTAGAGGTCGCGGTTCATCATTTCGATGCTGAACCAGGACTCCAGCGCACCGCAGGCGCCGAGGGTGTGGCCGAGGAAGCTCTTCTGCGAGCTGATCGGCATGTGTTCGCCGAACAGGCTGCTGGTGGCCAGGGTTTCGGCGATGTCGCCCTGTTCGGTGGCGGTGCCGTGGCCGTTGACGTAGCCGATGTCCGAAGGTGTCAGCCCGGCGTCTTCCAGGGCCAGTTCCATGGCCCGGCGCATGGTGACTTGCTCCGGACGGGTGGTGTGCTGGCCGTCGGCGTTGCTGCCGAAACCGACGATCTCGGCGTGGATGCGGGCGCCACGGGCCAGGGCGTGTTCCAGCTCTTCGAGCACCAGCATACCGCCGCCTTCGCCGATCACCAGACCGTCGCGTGCGGTGTCGTAAGGGCGCGGGCTGCGTTGTGGGGTGTCGTTTTTCAGGCTGGTGGCGTAGAGCGCGTCGAAGACCATGGCTTCGGTCGGGCACAGTTCCTCGGCACCGCCGGCGAGCATCAGCGGCAGGCGGCCGAACTTGATCGCCTCGTAGGCATAGCCGATGCCCTGGCTGCCGCTGGTGCAGGCGCTGGAGGTGGGAATCAGGCGGCCGGTGAGGCCGAAGAAGATGCTGATGTTCGCCGCGGTGGTGTGCGGCATCATGCGCACGTAGGAATTGGCGTTCAGGCCTTCGGCCACCGAGTTGAGCAGCATGTTGCCGAACGCCTTGATCTCGTCGGTGCTGCCGGTCGAGGAACCGCAGGCGACGCCCATGCGCCCGTCCTTGATCGATTCGTCGCCCAACAGGCCGGCATCGGCCAGCGCCATCTCCGCCGCGCCCACCGCCAGCCGCGAGACCCGGCCCATGCTGCGCAGTTGCTTGCGGGTCCAGTGGCTCGGCACCTTGAAGTCATCGATGGGGGCTGCCAGGCGTGTGTTGAGTTCGGTAAAACGATCCCACTCGTCCATCCGGCGGATGCCGCTGCGGTTGGCCGCGAAGTTGCCGGCGATGGTGTCCCAGTCGCTGCCCAGTGAGGTGATGCCGGCCATGCCGGTGACGACGACGCGCTTCATCAGCACAGGCCTCCGTTGACGGCCAGAACCTGCCGGGTGATGTACGAGGCTTCCGCCGACATCAGGAAATTCACCGCGCCGGCCACCTCTTCAGGGGTGCCCATGCGTTGTGCGGGGATCATTTTCATCAGTTCTTCCACCGGCACGTTTTCATCGAGCATGGCTGTGTCGATCAGGCCGGGGGCGACACAGTTAACGGTGATTTTGCGCTTGCCCAGCTCGATCGCCAATGCCTTGGCCGCACCGATCAGCCCGGCCTTGGAGGCACTGTAGTTGACCTGGCCACGGTTGCCGATCAGCCCGGACACCGAGGTGATGCAGACAATTCGCCCGGCGGCGCGACGCCGGATCATCGGCATCATTACCGGGTGCAGCACGTTGTAGAAGCCGTCGAGGTTGGTGCGCATCACCACATCCCAATCCTCCTCGCTCAGGGCCGGAAAGGCACCGTCGCGGGTCAGGCCGGCATTGAGCACCACGCCGTAATAGGCGCCGTGGCTTTCCACGTCGGCTTCGAGAATTTCCTTGCAGCGGGCGCGGTCGGCCACGTCGAACTGCAGGATGCGCGCACGGCGACCCAAGGCCTCGACTTCGGCCTTGACGGCTTCGGCGTCGGCCACACCGCTACGGCAATGCAGCACGATGTCGTGCCCGGCCCGGGCCAGGCGCAAGGCGATGGCGCGGCCGATGCCACGGCTGGAACCGGTGACCAGTACGGATTCAGTCATGACTGGACTCCTTCGGGTTCATGGAGATATTGAGCAGCCTGGGGTGGGCGGAACACGTTCAGACGAGCGGTGGCGTGAATGCCGGGGGCGTTGATGTGGCACTCGAACACGCCCATGCCATTGTCGTCCTCCAGGGAGCGAATCCCGTGGAGGGTCAACTCGGTGCCGGCCGGAAAGCTTTCAACGTTGCATTCGAATTTGCGGCTGCCGAGCAGGAAGCCCAATTCCACCGCATCGCCGCGCTGACGCGCATGGCAACCGGCAAAGGCCGCCACGCTCTGGGCCATCAGTTCGATGCCGACCCAGGCCGGCAGGCTGCCGTCGGGGAGGTTGAACAGGCCATCGGGCTTGACGGTCAGGCGGGTGTGAATCTGCTCTTCATCGAACGCCAGGACCTGATCGATCAGGATCATGTCGCCAGCATGGGGCAGCAGTTCGGCGAGCGGCCAGTCAATCATGGGGCGTCTCCGATAATCAGGCTGACGTTGTTGCCACCGAAGGCAAAGGAATTGCTCATCAGGTAACGGGGTGCAATGGACGTCAGGCGAGTGGTCGGGGTCACCCATTGCAGCGGCGGCAATTCGGGATCGGGCTGTCCGTCCCAGACGTGCGGCGGCAGGGCATGCCCGCGATTGTCGGCGCTCAGGCTCAACCAGCAGAACGCCGCTTCCAGCGCCCCGGCTGCACCGAGGGTGTGGCCGGTCATGGGTTTGCTCGACGAACAGGGCACGCCGGCAGGGAACAGCGTTGCCACGGCCAGGCTTTCCATGGCGTCGTTGTGTTGGGTGGCAGTCCCGTGCAGGTTCAGATAAGCGATCTGCTCCGGTTGCAGGTTGGCGCGGTCCAAGGCTTTGCGCATGGCTTGCAGGGCGCCACGACCCGTCGGCTCGGGGGCGGAAATGTGATGTGCATCGGAGCTGGCGCCGCTGCCGAGCAAGGCAATCGGCTGGCTGCCGCCTGCGTCTCTGGTCATCAGGAACAGCACCGCCGCTTCGCCAATGTTGATGCCGTTGCGGTTCAGCGAAAACGGATTGCAACGTTGTTCCGAGACCGCTTCCAGCGCCGAGAAACCGTTGAGGGTCAGCTTGCACAGGGTATCGACACCGCCACACAGCACCGCGTCGCAGATGCCCAGGTCCAACAGGCGCTGGGCGCTCATCAGGGCCCGGGCACTGGAGGTGCAAGCCGTGGAAATGACATAGGCCGGCCCGCTCAATTGCAGCCATTCGGCGAGGAAGTTTGCCGGCGCACCCAGTTCCTGTTGCTGGTAGTCGTACTCAGGCGGGAACTGCTTTTCGCGCAGGTAATGCGCCAGGCCCTGGCTGGCCTCGTCGATACCCGAGGTACTGGTGCCGAGCACGACACCGATGCGATCGCGGCCGTAAGTCTGGATGGCGCTGTCGATGTCCGGGCGGATTTGCAGCGTGGCTTCCAGCAGCAGCTGATTGTTGCGACTGTGATGGCGCGACATGTCGGCTGGAAGGGTTGCCAGGTTGCCCTGGACCGCGCCGACCGGCAGCGAGCGTTGCGGCACCCACCCGGCTTGTTCGCGCATGCCGCCGCAGTCGCCGGCAAACAGGTGGCGGGCAACTTCCTGCTTGTCGCGGCCCAGCGCGCAGACCAGCCCGAGGGCATTGAGGTAAGCCGTCATGGTGTTTCACCGCTCAGGGGCGTGACTTGATAGGTCGCACCGTTCGCAGTCATCAATTCAAAATTCTGCGGTTGTGCGTAGCGGATGTCCCAGCGCTCGGGCAGGGACCGTTGTCTGCCGTGCTGCCAGGCGCCGGGATAGTTGGCCGCCAGCTGATCATTCGGCGTTAGCGCAAACAGCAGCGCCGCGAACAGTTCCCGGGCTTGCGGGTTGGGTGGCAACAGGCCGTCGGCGTGCCAGGTTTTATCGTTCAATAGCTGGCGGGCCTGGGGAATGCCCAGCAGGTCCATCATCGACCAGCGAATGCCCGTTTCTTCGCGCTGGATCACCACTACCCAGTCCAGGCGGTCGTCGGGTTTCAATAGCTGGATATGCAGTTGCAGCGGCAACGGCAGATCCGGATTTTGCTCGGGCAATGGGGCTCGGCTGGTGCAGGCGCTTAGCAGCAGGGCCATGCCGAGTAGCAGGAATCGCAGCATGCCGGTTACCCCTGTGGGAGCGAGCCTGCTCGCGAATACGGTGGTACATGCAGCATCAATGTTGACTGACGCACCGCTTTCGCGAGCAGGCTCGCTCCCACAGGGATAGTGTTGTGAGCGACTGGCAATAAACATCACACAGTTCCTTCAAAAGGTTTGCGCGCCACCACATTGACCAGGGTCTCTTCCCGTTGGCCAAAGGGTTTTGGCTTGCACACACCCAAGTATTCGAGCAGGCCGAAATCCTTGGCGCGACTCCACCACAGGTACGGATAAGACACGTTTTGCGCGGTAAATTCGAAACCCTGTTGTCGGATCATTTGCAGATACTGCGCCGCGCTTTTCTGCACGTGCATGGGGTGGCGGAACAACCAGCGGATCACCCAGGTATCAATGTAGGCCTCGGTGGACTCGGCGAACAGCAGATAACCGCCCGGCTTGAGCACGCGGTAAAACTCGGCCAGAGCCTGTTCCTGCTGCACCAGGTGATGGAAGGTCTGGTGACAGAACAGCAGGTCGATGCTGGCGTCCGCCAGCTTGAGGTTCGCGCAGTCGCTGCCGATCAGCTCCACGTCCATGCCCTGGCGGGCCGCTTCTTCGGCGCTCTGGGTGAGGCTCTGTGGGTCGGCATCGATGCCGATCAGGCGAGCCGGCGCAAAGACCTGGCGCAGCAGCGCGAATGACTTGCCCTGACCACAGCCGGCATCCAGCAGTACCGGGTCGGCAGGCGGCGCTTCGCTGAACAGGCCGCGCAAATCGTTGACCGCCAGCCGCAGCACATAGTGTTGCCAGATCCGGCTGCGCAGGAACCACAAACCGAAACGGGTTTCTTCGACGTAGTTGTCGCTCAAGTGGTTCATGACGCCTCCCTTGCACAGAACTCCGATATCACCTTCAACCGGCGCCGGGCTTCGCTGACGAACGGGTTGCGTGGGTCCCAGGCATACCCTGCAAGGATGGAGCTGATCATCCCGCGAATTTCCGGCGAACTGCTCTCATGGAAGATCACATCCTGGAAGGTCCCGGCGTACCAGCCTTCGACGTAACAACGGAAGGTGTCGACGCCGCGCTTGAGCGGCTCGGCGAATTCGGTTTGCCAGTCGACGGTTTCACCTTGCAGCTGGCGGTGCAATACCCCGGCCGCCATGCTCGCCGAACGCATGGCGATGGTCACACCTGAGGAAAACACCGGGTCGAGGAATTCCGCGGCATTGCCCAGCAGCGCGAAGCCCGGACCGTGCAGGGTTTTGACGTTGGCCGAGTAACCGCCGATGGTTCGGGCTGCGGTGTCCCACTGCGCATTTTGCAACACGCTGGCCAGGCTTGGCGTCTCGGCGATAAAGCCGCGCAGGCATTCGTCCAGATTGTCGCTGCGGCCGGCGAAACGTTCCTCGGCGGCGACCACGCCGACCGAGCAGCGCCCATTGCTGAACGGAATGGTCCAGAACCATACGTCGCGCAAGGTCGGATGAGTGGTCACGAGGATCTTGCTGCGATCGAAGGTCGGGAGGTCGATACGATCTTCGACGTGAGTGAACACAGCCTGGCGCACCGGGAAGTTCGACGGCGCCTCGAGGTCGAGCAGGCGCGGCAGCACGCGGCCGTAGCCACTGGCATCGAGCAGGAAGCCTGCCTCGATGCGGTACTCGCTGCCGTCTTCGCGGCGCACGCCGAGTTGCGGTTTTTCCGGGTCGATGTCGACGCTGACGATGGTTTCGCCATAGCGGATCTCCACGCCTTGCAGCGTGGCCTGATCGGCCAGCAGCTTGTCGAAATCGGCGCGCTGGACCTGGAATGTCGTTGATTTGCCGTGGCTGAACGTCTCGCCGAAATCGAAGGCGCTGTAACGTTCGCCCCAGGCAAAGGCGGCACCGGTTTTCACCTGGAAGCCGGCCGCGTTGACGGCGTCGAGCATGCCCGCTTCTTCGACGAAATCCAGGCAATGGGACAACAGGCTTTCACCGATGGAAAAACGTGGAAAATGCTGACGCTCGATCACCAGCACATCGTGTCCCTTGCGCTTGAGCAACGCGGCGGCGATGGCACCCGAAGGACCGGCACCGATGACCACGACCTGGCGGCATTCCATTTCAACGGTTGGCATGAGGGCTCCTTGCCGGGACAGCGGCTTTCAGGGGGATTCGGTGCATACCGGTCAGGGCTGGCAGCAGTGTAGCGATCAGGCCCATCAGCATCAGCGCAAAGTACAGCGGCGGGCTAATGAGTTGCTGTTGCAGCAACAGGTTGAGAAAAACGATCTCGCTCAAGCCGCGGATGTTCAGCAGCACACTTTCCCGCCAGCGGCTGGCGCCCCTGAACGAGGCCCCGGCCCAGCCGAGGCCGAGCCAGTTGCCCAGCAGTTTGCTCAGCATCGGCAACAGCAGCAGGGCGACCAGTTGCACCCAGCCGAGGCTGTCCATCGCGCTGTGCACGTTGATCTGCACGATGCCGAACGTGAGGATCAACGGGATGGCGATGTACGTCTGCAAACGGCTCATCCAGATGGCCGGCAACGGCAGCACCAGGGGCGCTTTCAGCGCGGCCATGATCAACACATAGCCGATGCCGAAAATCAGCGCGTTGAGCTTGTAGTGCTCGGCGACGACCAGCAGGGCGAAAAAACTAAGGCTGTAAAGCCAGGTCTGGCGCAGGCCCAGCAGCCGCAGCAACACTGGCAGGCAGGCGCCGGCCAGTGGCAGCAACAGGCTGCTCAGGTGCAGGCTGCCCTGGGCGAGACCGAATAAAGTCCAGCAGGTGAGGTCGATGAGAATCGCGGTTTGCACCAGACGCCGGGTGGCAGCAGGCGGGTAATCGATGTGTCGCAGGTACAGGTACAACACCGGAATCGCGGTGATGGCGAACAACAGGCCGACGGCCAGCGAGCTGATCCAGGGTTGCGGTGGCAGCAGCCAGATGGCCGTGGCCAGGCCACAGGCAAACGGAATGCAAAAGCTCGGCAAGGCGATTTTCAGGCTCTGGCGATCCAGTTGCAGGTCGATCACATCGCTGAGGATGTAGCCCAGCAACAGGGCAAAGCTCAGGCTGTAGAGGTTCTTCAGCCAGCCCGGTGACACCAGCTGCGCACCGCTCAGTTGCCATTGCGGCTCGATCCAGAAATACATCAGCAGCGGCAAACCGAGGGTTGCCAGCAACAACTGGCTGACGATTGGAATCAGGCCAAAATGCCGGCCGACACGGGTCGCCAGTGCGAACAACGCCAGGGCCATCGCCCAGAACAGAGCGATCATCACGCTGCACGCTCCGCGGCCGTGGACTCATGCACCTGTCGACCGGCCCAGGGTGCCAGCAGGAAGCTGAATACCAGGCCGAGGCTCACCGACAATCCGAAGTTGCTCACCGCCGGGGTGCTCGACACCGCCAGCAGACCGAACGACAACCAGGTAGTCAACGCCGCCAGCAGGGTGCCCAACAGGCTCACGGCCGCGCCGCCGACCTGTTCGCGCATCAGGATCGCGTAATCGACGCTGATCGCCGTCACCAGCAGCAGGCCGAACAGGCTGAACAGGGTCAACGGCTGCCCCAGCCAACCGAGGCTGGCCAGGCTGCACAACGCCGCCAGCAGCGGCAGGGAGACGATGCGCAACGCACCGCCGAGACCGAACGGCAGGATCAGCACCAGCACGATCAGCACGCAGGAGGCGAGTTTCAGTTCAGCGGCGCTGATTTGGGTGGCGGCGAAGACAGTGTTCAATTCACCCAGTCGATCCACCAATGTCACGCCGGGTAAGTCCTCGCCCTGGAGCCGCAGCAGGGCCGGGTTGTTGATGCCTTGCAGGCTGACCATCGCCGCCACGCCGTCTTCGGTCGGCCCCAGCCACAGGGGCCGGTAGGGTTCTGCCAGCGGGCCGCTGAGTGCTGCGTCGATGTCCACGGCCGGCAATGCCTGTAGCTTCGTCAGCTCGGTTTGCAACGCCTCGGCCGGTACGCCGATGTCGAGCAACGGTTGCCAGAACGCCGGGAGTTTGCTCAACGCTTCGCGCACCTGCTGCTGTGCATTCGGCGGGCTGACCAGTTGATTGAGCGACAGATACCCCTGGAGCTTTTCCAGGCCAATCAATTGATCGAGTCGCTCGCTCAGGGCGGTCTGGCGTTCAAGCAGTTGCTGCTGGTTGGCGGCGCGTATCAGGAAGAACTGGCTGGTGGGTTGATAGCCGGTGATCCCTGCAATGGTCCGGGCTTCGTCGGTCAATTGTTGCGGTGCGCTGATCCACTGGCGGATGTCGTTTTTGCTGTTCAACTGCAACAGCCCGCCCACGCAAAAGGCGATCAGCAGCGCCAGCAGGACTGGCGTTTTCACCTGATTGAGCAGTGCTTCACGACAGCCCAGCAAATGCTCGCAAACGCGCAATGGCCACTGCGCCGGACGCAGCTCCACGCCCTTGAGCAAGGCCGGCAGCAGGCCCACGGCGGACAAATAGGCGCCGAGCAAACCGGCGGCAGAGAACACGGCAATCTGGGTCAGCGCCGGGAAGGGGGTCCAGGCCAGGGCCAGGTAGCCGATACCGCTGGTGATCAGGCTCAGGGTCAACCCCGGTAGGGTCAGGCGCAGGGCAGGCCAGCTGTGCCAGGGTTTCAGGCTCCAGCTTTTGGACAGGTAGTGCAGCGGGTAGTCGACCGCCACACCGATCAGGCTCGAACCCAGTACCAGGGTCATCACATGCATATGGCCGAACAGCGCCACGCAGGCCACCGCTCCGAAGAGCATGCCCACCAGCACCGGCACGAACGCCAGCAACACGCGCCAGCGCCGGAAGGCCAACAGCAACAGCAACAGAATCCCGACGGTGGCACCGCCACCGACCCAGGTCATTTCCCGGGCGGCCTGCTGTTGCCCGTGGGCCGCATACAGCAAGCCGCTGGCGGCGAGCAGTTGCACGTCGTGCTGCGCAGCCTCTTCGCGGCTGTGCTCGAGCAGGTCGGCCACTTGCAGCGGCAGGTTCATGTCGAATGCGTTGCCGGTGGTGCGCGCGCGCAGCAGCACCCAGCTTTTGCCATCGGCATCGGCGACCAGGGCACCACTGCTGATGTCCAGTTGCACCGAACCGCGTTGCGGCTGGCTGTTCTGGATACGCCCGGTCAGGCCCAGCCAGTCATCCTGGCTCGGCACCAGGCTGTAACCGTTGAACGGATCGAACAAGGCTTGCACGCGTTGCTGGATAAAGATGTCGGGGTGCTCGATCAGCAGTTGTCGGTCCACCGCCGAGAGCATCGCCAGGCGACCTTGCAGCAATTGCGTGCGCAGCGCCGGCAGGTCGGCTTGCAGGGTCCACTGGACCTTTTCGAACAGTCCGCTGGCCTGCCATTGCTCGCCGAGGGTTTGCGCCATGGCGACGGCTTGCTGGCGATCGGCGTGGCCGACCAGCACCAGCATTTCGCGGTTCAGCGGTTCTTGCATGCGTTGTTCGGCGCGCAGTTCCAGGGCGTCGGGCGCCGTGCCGGGCACCAGTTCCATCAGGTTTGCCGACAGTGGCGCGCCGTCACGCCATTGCCAACCCGCGAGCGCCAGTACCGCCAGCAGCAGGATCAGAAACAGCCGTGGCAACCACCGTTCACTCGGCAAAGTCATGTTGCTCCGCGTCGCTCAACGGTTGGGCGCTGGTGCTGTCTTGCATGCGCAACAACGTACTGTCGCCCTGGGTTTCGAGCAGTTCGATGCTCTGCACCAGTGCTGCGCCGGTAATGTTGATCTGGTTGAACACCTGCTTGAGCAGCATCGAGCGCGGCACCAGCGTGAGCTTCCAGTTCTGTGCGTCGCCGCTCAGAGACAGCTCGAAATCCCGTTGCAGGCCGCTGCTGTCGCCTTGCAGCACAGCGAGGAACAAACGGTTCTGCTCGGCACCGGCGCTTTTGCCCGGCAGCATTTGCCAAACAATGCCGTCACGCCGGGCAATGCCTTTGGTCGTGATGCGATAGTCCTGTTGCAACGGCGTTTTGAGCAGCCACAACAAGCCGTGGTTTTTTGCCAGCACGAACGAGCCCTTGCTGGTCAGCGGCTGGGGCAGGGCGCGCAGGTGCTTCTCCTGGATGAAGTTGCCGTGGATCACCTCGGGTTTGGCCAGTTGCTCGCTGAGTTGTTGCAGGTCGAAGGCGTTGGCCAGCCCTGGAATGCCCAGTAACACGCAGAACACTGTAGGAGCGAGCTTGCTCGCGAAAAACCTGAGAAAGCTGCGGGGTGTCAGGGGCCCGGTGTCATCGTTAGCGACCATCGCGAGCAGGCTCGCTCCTACAGGGGGGCGGGGGGGGCAGAACATCATGGCAGGGCCCTTTCAACGGCGTCGGTGAAGACCTTCGGCGAGGCCAATTGCATCTCGCGGCTGGCGAGGTCGACGGCGACCTGTACCGTCATGGCCCGGGTCAGGCGTTCACCGGTTTGCAGATCGCTGATCAGGTAGTTGATCTTCAAGCGGTTCTCCCACTCCACCAGGTTGGCGCGCACGTTGAGTTTCTGGCCGAACACCGCGCCGCGCACGTAGCGCAATTGCAGGTCGATCACCGGCCACGCGTAGCCGGATTCGTTCATCGCCGTGTAGTTGTGGCCGATCTGGTCCAGCAGCGCGCAGCGGGCGACTTCCAGGTATTTGACGTAATGGCCGTGCCAGACCACGTGCATGCTGTCGACGTCAAAGAACGGTACGACGATTTCCGTGTCGGTGTGCAGATGTCCCTTGCTACGCATGCAGCCTCCAGTGTTGTTCGGCGATGCGCTGCAGGCACAGGCGCAACTCGCCTTCCAGCGCGCGGTCTTCGATGACCGGTGGGAAGTCCTCGGCCAAGGCTTCGTGCATGGCGGCCAGTGCGGGTGGCAGTGGGCGTGCATCTTCGGCCTGGCCGCGCAGCCAGACGCCCTGATTGGCCGCCAGCAACGTGGCGGCTGCCACTTGTTCGGTGAGTTCCAATACGCGGATCGCATCCCGGGCGGCGATGGTGCCCATGCTGACTTTGTCCTGGTTGTGGCATTCGGTGGAGCGCGAGAAGACGCTGGCCGGCATGGTGTTTTTCAGCGCTTCGGCGGTCCAGGCGCTGGTGCCGATCTGCACGGCCTTGAAGCCGTGGTTGAGCATGGCGCGGTCCGCCGTGGCGCCGGACAGGTTGCTCGGCAAGCCATGGTTGTAGCGCTCGTCCACCAGCAGCGCGAGCTGCCGATCCAACAGGTCGGCGACGTTGGCCACGAGGTTTTTCAGGCTGTCCATGGCGAACGCGATGTGCCCGCCGTAGAAGTGCCCGCCGTGCAGCACGCGCTCGGCTTCGGCGTCGATGATCGGGTTGTCGTTGGCGCTGTTGAGCTCAATCTCGATGAACGAACGCAGCCAGTTCAGGCTGTCGGCCAGCACGCCCAGCACATGGGGCGCGCAGCGCAGGGAATAGCGGTCTTGCAGGCGATGCAAGGGGGCGGTCGGTGCGTCGATGGCCAGGTCCTTGCGCAGCCACGCGGCGACCTGCATCTGCCCCGGATGTGGCTTGGCGGCGAACAGGCGCTCGTCGAAGTGCTCCGGGTTGCCCTGCAGGGCGACCACGTTCAGCGCGGTGATGCGGGTGGCCAGTTGCAGCAGGTAATCGGCGCGGGCGAATGCCAGGCAGGCGAGGCCGGTCATTACGGCGGTGCCGTTCATCAGTGCCAGGGCTTCTTTCGGCCGCAACACCAGTGGCTGCCAGCCGAGTTCGCGGTGCACCTCGGCAGCCTGCCGGCGTTCGCCGCGGAACATCACTTCGCGTTCACCGGACAGCGTGGCGGCAACGTACGAAAGCGGCGTCAGGTCACCGCTGGCGCCGACCGAACCTTCCTCAGGAATCAGCGGCAGGATGTCGTGTTCAAGGAACGCCTGCAGGCGTTCCAGCAGCTCCACGCGCACCCCGGAAACACCGTGGCACAGCGACTGCAGACGCGCCGCCAGTACCGCGCGGGTGGCCTGGGCGTCGAGCAGTTTGCCCAGCCCGCAGCCGTGGAAGGTGTACAGATGCTGTGGCAGCGCTTCGACGTGATGCAGCGGCACCGCGACCACGCAGGAATCGCCATAACCGGTGGTCACGCCGTAGATCACGCCTTCCTTGTCCAGCAGCGAGTCCAGAAAACGCGCGCCCTTGGCGATGCGCTCGCGGTAGGCGGGATCGCTTTGCAACTGCGCCGGCACCTTGCGGTTGGCCAGTGCCAGCACATCTTCAATGCGCAGAGGGCGTTCGCCGAAGGTTACCGGCTCAAGCGTTGGCGTCGTCATCGGTCTTCCAGAAAGGGTAAAAGTTGAACCATTGTTGGGGCGCTTCGAGGCAATAGTGACTCAGGCGCTCGGCGTAGCGGGACGCCCACTGATGAATGACCTGTTCGCGGTCGCTGCGCATCCAGGTGATTGCGTCAGCGAAGGGTTCAATGGTCAGTCGATAGTCGCCGTCGGGCTTTTTCAGGCACAGCAGCAGATTGATCGGGCATTTCAGCAGGCCGGCCAACAGCCACGGGCCTTGAGGGAATCTGGCCGGATGGCCGAGAAAATCCACGGTCACGCTGCGCCCGCCATGCAGCGGCACGCGGTCGCCGGCAATCGCCAGCCATTCGCCGCGCTCCAGGCGCTCGCTCAATTGCAGCATGATCCCGGGGTCCAGTTCGCTGACCTGGATCAGGCGCAAGTTGGTCGCCCCGGCTTCACCCAGCAAACGGTTGAACTGCTCGGCGTGCTTGGTGTGCACCAGCACGTTCATCGTGACCTTTTCGCCGATTTCCGCCAGTGCGCGGCAGACTTCCAGATTGCCCAGGTGCGCGCCCACCAGCATCTGGCCGCGGGCAGCGCGCAATTGGTCGCGAAGCTGCGCCGGGTCGATGATTTCGATTTGCTCGATGCTCAGCCTGCCGTTCCAGACGTCGAGTTTGTCGAGCATGGAGTCGGCGAACGCCATGAACTGGCCGAATACCCGCCAATGGCTCGGGCGCAGTTCGTTGCGACCGCTCCAGTCGGCCAGGCGTTGCTGGTATTGCCAGGCACTGTGTCGGGCACTGCGACCGAACAGGAAGAAGTACAGGACGATGCCGTACAACACCGGGCTCAGTACTCGACGGCCCAGCACTTTGGCGCCGAATGCGGTGAGCTTCATCAGCCAGAAACTGCCGCGCTCCTCGCGGTCGGCCCAGTGTTGTTTGTCGGCGCTCATGTCCGCCACCGTCGCCAGAGGATCATGGGTGAGCGCAGCAACATGCCGAAGAACAGCCGCGTGTGCATGCTGGAGATCAGCACGTTGTCGTGGAACATCCGAAAATGCGAAACGCCGTCCAGCGGGTAACGGACTTTGGTTTGTAGCCATAACATCGGCTGATTGCGCCAGGCCAGGCGCACCAGGATGTCCGAGTCGAAGTCCATGCGCTTGCCGATTTTCGCTGACTCGATCAACGCCAGAACCGGTGGCAACGGGTAGACCCGGAAACCGCACATGGAGTCGCGAATCTGCAACGACAGGGTGTTGATCCAGACCATGATGTGGGTGAGGTAGCGCGCATACAAACGGCCTTTCGGTACGCTGGCGTCATATTGCGGATAACCGCAGATCACCGCCCGTGGGTGGCGGCGTGATTGTTCGATGAAGCGTTTGACGTCCTGCAAGTCGTGCTGGCCATCGGCATCCACCTGCAAGGCATGGCTGAAACCCAGGCGCGAAGCTTCGCGCAAGCCGGTCATGACCGCGCCGCCCTTGCCCTGGTTTTCGGCGAGGCGGATCAGGTAAACCATTTCACGTTGGGCCAGGCGGTCCAGTACCCGGGCGCAGCGCGGGCTGCTGGCATCGTCCACCAGAATGCACGGCAGATGGCTGGCGATCAGCGCATCGACCACTGTGGTGATGGCAGTTTCATGGTTGTACACCGGGACAATGGCGCAGGGGCTATGCATGGACTGAAATCTCCGCAGAACCCTTGTGGCGAGGGAGCTTGCTCCCGTTCGAGTGCGAAGCACTCGCCATGAAGCCCGTGCACAAAGGTTTTGGGGCCGCTTCGCAGCCCAGCGGGAGCAAGCTCCCTCGCCACAGAAAGCCTGTTTGCCACAGCTTATGCATGCGCCACCTCCAGCAAGATCCGCCCGCTGGAGCAGGTGGCGGTTTCGTTGCGGTAGGCGAAATAGAGTTTGCCGCGCGCCGGGTCGAAGCGCAGGTGCAGCTGGATTTCATCGCCCGGGCGCACCAGTTGCTGGAACTTCAAAACTTCCATGCCGGCGAATTTCTCCGGCAGGTTCATCAATTGCCGGCCCAGGCTCAGCGCCCAGTCCACCTGCACCACGCCAGGCAATACCGGTGCCTTGGGGAAATGACCGCTGAAATAGGCCAGGTCCGGTGGCACGGCCAGTTGCAGGCTCCACTCGCCATTGCTTTCGACTTGCTCCAGCACCTCTGGGGTTTTGGGACGCGGCGCCAACAGCAGGGCGTCGACGTCGGCCTGGGGCAGTTTGCCCTGAGCGTTCAGCGGCAGTTGTCGCAGCAGGCGCCATCGTCTCGGCAGGGCCAGGGTTTCGCAGTGTTGGCTCAGGTGTTGGCGCAAGTGCTCGGTGAGGCTGCGTCGACCCAGATTACGCAGAGCATGCAAACCGGCTTCGCTCGGGACCACCAACGCCCCCAGGGAAGCGCGGTTTTCGTGAACCACGCCGAGTCGCGCTTCGCAGACCCAGTCATGGGCCATCAGTGCCTGTTCCAGCATCGGCAGCGAGATGCGTTTCTCTTCCAGTTTGACGATCCGGTCCAGTCGCCCGAGCAATTCGAAGCGACCATCGACGGCGATGCGTGCTGAGTCGGCGGTCTGTTCGACATGACCGTCAGGCAAATAGGGCGAAGCGATAAGCAGCGCGCCCACACTGTCTTGAGTCAGTGTGACATCAGCAAAGGGTTGCCAGAGTTCAGCGCCCTGACGCCAGGCGATACCGCCGGTTTCCGAGCTGCCGAAAATTTCCGTTGGCCATTGCCCGAGACGCTCATGCAGGCTCTGTGCGGCCTCGACCGGCAATGCGCCGCCGGAGGAAAACACCCGGCGTACGCAGCTCAAGGCCGGCCAGTCGAGGTTGTCGCCCATGCGCTTGAGCAGTGCCGGGCTGGCCACCCAGGCGAAGGCCGGGTGCTCGCGGCTGGCACGCTGCAGGTCTTCCGGGAACGCCAGTTGCTTGCGTACGAACGGACGTCCGGCGCACAGCGGCCACAGTACCCGAAACAACAGACCGTAGATGTGCTGGGTGGCGACGCTGCCAATGATGCACGCCGGGCCCAGGCCAGGCCCCCATAGCTGTTCCAGGGCTTCGACTTCATTGGCCAGTTGTCGCAGGTTTTTTTCGATGCGCTTGGGTTCGCCACTGGAACCGGATGTGCACAGGCTCAACCGACAGTTATCCAGATCCAGCGCAGCGGCACTGAGCGGTGGTTGTTGGAAATCGCCAAGGTGCGTGTCGCCGGATTGATCGGTCAGCCACAGATCAACTTCGCCTGACCAGCGTTGGCGGGTCTGCGGTTGCAGGTCGGACGGCAGCAGCACACTGACCCCGGCACGCCAGGCGCCGAGCAGGGCAATCGCCAGGTCGGTGGCATCCTCAAGGTGCACGGCCATCTGCCGGACACCCCGGGCTTGCAGGCCGGCGGCCAGGCTCAGCGCCAGTTCGCACAGTCGGGCGTGATCCAGTGCCGGACCGGTCGTGATGGCGCGGTCCGGCTGAGCCTTGAGCAGCAGGTGCTCAAGTTTTATCCAATTCATGGGTGGCCTCGTACCCTTAGTCGTATCAGCCATTCAATGGCAAACATCAGGCCTATCAATCCGTAGGAGATCAGGCCGGTGTACAGCGTCCACCAGCTCAGCGGCGCCCAGAGGGTCAGGGCGGCGGCACACACACCGTTGCATAGGAAAAAGACGCTCCAGGCGACGGTCACCTGACGGGTATAGCGAATGCCCTCGGCCGGCAATTGCGGCTCGCGCACCCGGGCCAGGCGTTCGACGATCGGTGGGCCGAATGTCAGGCTCGAGCCGAACAGCACCAGCATGAAGACGCTGATCAACACCGGATACCAGCGCAACAGCGCCGGGCTGTCGAACAGTGCCAGCAACAGGCAGAACCCAATGGCCACCGTCGCCATCCACAGGCTGCCGGGCCGACGCTTGCCGGTCAGCGCCCGGGCCAGCCACAGTCCGCCCAGCAGCAGGCCGAACTGCCAGGGGGCGAAGTGCTCCATGCCGAAATACACCGCAAAGGGATACAGAAGGCCTGCCAGCAGCAGGCCGAGGCCAATCAGTCGACTCATGCGGCCGGTTGAACCAGACGGTAGACCGCCTCGACCACGTCACTGACGGTACGCACCGATTTGAATTCTTCGGCGGCGATTTTCTTGCCCGTCTGGCGTTTGATGTGATCGATCAGGTCGACGGCGTCGATGCTGTCGATTTCCAGGTCCTGATACAGGTTGGATTCCAGGCTCACACGCCCGGGGTCCAGTTCGAAGAGCTCGACCAGGGCATCGCGCAGGGTGTTGAAAATGTCGTCACGAGTTTGCATGGTCCGGTCTCAAGCTGCCTGTTTTGCGGTGACGAACGCCGCAAGGCTCGCCACGTTACTGAAGTGATTACGAGTGTCTTTGGCGTCGGCATCGATTTTGATGCCGTATTTTTTCTGGATGGCCAGGCCCAGTTCCAGGGCGTCCACCGAGTCCAGGCCCAGGCCTTCGCCGAACAGCGTCTGCTCGTTGCCGATGTCTTCGGCGCTGATGTCTTCCAGGCCAAGGGCGTCGATGATAAGCATTTTGATATCACGGTGCAGATCGCTCATCTTCGGCGAGCTCCTTAATAAAGTAAGAATGTAGATAATCGTTGAGCTTGCGCGAGGCCTGCGGAGCCGGCCCCTGTGTGGCGAAGGTCTGCGGGTCTATATCGGCCCCGACCCGGAAACTGAAGTGCACGCGCCGCTTGGGGATGCGATACCAGGGCTCGGCCTTGGTCAATGTGGTCGGGCTGACCTTGATAATGACCGGGGTGAGGATTTTCGCACCCCGCAGGGCGATTGCCGCACCGCCCCGATGAAAGGCCGGTGCCTGGCCGGGTTGGGTGCGCGTACCTTCGGGGAAAATGATCAGTGTCTGGCCGTCTTTCAGCGCGTCGGCCGCCGCGTCGAGCATGTCCATGCTGCCGTCGTTGCTGATGTATTCGGTGCAGCGCAGCGGTCCACGGGTGAACGGGTTTTCCCAGAGGCTTTGCTTGACCACGCAGTTGGCGTGACGCACCAGGCCGATCAGAAACACCACGTCGATCAGCGAGGGGTGATTGGCAAGGATCATTTGCCCGGGACGACCGAGTTTTTCTGCGCCTTCAATGTCATAGGTCAGCACCCCGGTACGGGCCATGAAGCGCACAAAAATCCAGAAGCAGCGGCTGACCGTTTGCCGGGCTCGCAGCCGATGGGTCCGGGCGTCGCCGGGCAGGCAGTTCAGCGCAGGGAAAATCACCAGGCGCAGGCACAGCCCGCCCAGCCCGAACAGGGCAAAGCTCGCGGCGGTGGCCAGCAAGCGCCAGTAATAGGCGTCGCGGTTTTTCTCGGTCACGGGTTGCGTTGCCAGGTCCATACACGATTTTTCCAGGCATGTTGGCAGGTGGTTTGCTGGCCGAGCAGCGTACGCAACAGATTCAGCGCGTGGGGCCAGCGGGGTTTGGACAACGCATCCGAGGGGCTGTTCAGGGACAACTGCCAGTCGGTGCCTGGTGTGATCAGCAGGCCGACGGCATAAGGGAACGGCACGTCGTCGATCCAGGTCGAGTAAGCCTCGGGCGGCCGCTCTTCGGTGACCACCAGCAGTACCGCGCCAGCGCCTTCGGCCAGCAGCGCGGCAGCTTCGAGCATGCCGTGCTCCAGGCCATCACCTGCGGCGGCCAGGGCCGTCATTTCGCTGGTTTCACCGCGCATGATCGACCACAAACCAATAATCGCGTTATGTACAGACAGGCTGAACCGGGTCGGCGACAGCGGCTGGTCGGCGGCCAGATCACTGAGAATGTCGACGGTGCGCGGCGTTTCGCCGTGACGGGAAACAAAGACCAATGGCAGATCCTGCCGGCCTTCGGCCAATGGCCAGCCGACACTGAATGCCATCCGTGCCAGGCGGCTGAGCCGGCGGCGCTGCATGGCCGGCAGAAAGGAAACGTCGGGAACGGCATCGCTGTCCGGCAGCACGACCGGTTGTCGGCTCCAGGCCTGCCAGTCGCTCACGCTCTCAAGCCCCGGGGCCCAGGCGCGCCATTGGGCGATGTTGAAGTTGATCACAGACATTCATCCCGCCCTCACGGGCTTACTTGACGCGGGGAGTGGCCGAGAGCCGAGACTCGCCCTGCGCGGCGTTTGCCGCCGAGTGGCGCGCATTATCCCGGTGCCGGGAACCTGTAGCAAATGCTGGTTACATTTTGCTCAGCAAGACTCAGCGGCTGGCTCGCAAAAACTGAGCGATTGGTAATTATTCACACAATCACTGCTCCGTCTGTCGGTTCCTGCGTCAAACCATCGTGCCGTTCACGGCTTTTCATGCATGAGAAGGCAACTGACTGTGTAGTCCCTGTGCCGACAAGGTAGCGAAGCAACGCCGTGCACCACTACACTCGGTCATTCTTTGATACACGGGGGTTTTGACATGCGGCGCGTGGTGTTCAATCAGAAGGGTGGCGTTGGCAAGTCCAGCATTGCCTGCAATCTGGCGGCGGTCAGTGCCAGCGAGGGTTTTCGCACCTTGTTGGTGGACCTCGATGCCCAGGCCAACTCCACTCAGTACCTGACGGGGCTCACGGGTAGCGACATCCCGATGGGTATCGCCGATTTCTTCAAGCAGACGCTGTCTTCCGGGCCGTTCTCCAAAAAGAATCAGGTCGACATCTACGAAACCCCCTTCGATAACCTCCACGTCATTACCGCCACCGCCGAACTGGCGGACTTGCAGCCAAAGCTTGAAGCCAAGCACAAGATCAACAAGCTGCGTAAGTTGCTTGAGGAACTGAGCGAAGACTACGACCGGATTTACCTCGATACGCCGCCAGCGCTGAATTTTTATGCGGTTTCTGCATTGATTGCCGCCGATCGTGTGTTGATTCCCTTCGATTGCGACAGTTTTTCACGCCAGGCACTCTACGGCCTGATGGCGGAAATCGAAGAGTTGAAGGACGACCATAACGAAGGCCTGGAAGTCGAAGGCATCGTCGTCAACCAGTTCCAGGCCCGCGCCAGCCTGCCCCAGCAAATCCTCGACGAACTGATCGCCGAAGGCCTGCCGGTGTTGCCGGTGTACCTGGCCAGCTCGGTACGCATGCGCGAATCCCACCAGGCCAACACGCCGCTGATCCATCTCGACCCGCGGCACAAGCTGACCCAGCAGTTTGTCGAATTGCACAGCCTGCTGGAAAACGCATGATCTTCCAGGCGAAACAAAACACTGTGGGAGCGAGCTTGCTCGCGATAGCGGACTGACAGTCAACATTATCTTCGACTGACACATCGTCATCGCGAGCAAGCTCGCTCCCACAGGGTCTGTGTTGCTTCAGATGCCCTGGCTACGCAACCAGCTCATCAATTGCGGCAACGGGAAAGCCCCGCTCTGCCGGGCGACCTCCCGGCCGTTCTTGAACAGGATCAGGCTCGGGATCGAGCGAATCCCCAACTGCGCCGACAACTGCTGGTTCGCCTCGCTGTCCAGCTTGGCCAACCGGCACTTGCCCTCCAGTTGCCCGGCCGCCTGCTCGAACACCGGTGCAAACGACTTGCACGGCCCGCACCAGTCCGCCCACACGTCCACCAGCAGCGGCAGATCGCCCTTGATCTGGCTGGCGTAGTCGCCTTGTTTCAATTCAAACGGCTTGTTCAGCAGAACGTCGGCCTTGCAGCGTCCGCATTTCGGGTGGTCATTGAGGCGCTCGGCGGGGATGCGGTTGAGGCCGTTGCAGTGGGGGCAGGGGATGAGGAGTGGGTCGGTCATGAGCAAGGTCCAATGGGGAGCTGATAACACCTAGTTGGAGACGTTTGCTCATGTTTTCAATCGTGCAGCGGCGTGCGGTGAATCCAGGCTTGAGTCTTGCCGAGCCAGACCGCTTGTCTGTAGAGCATTATCGCAACTTGCGATATTTTCGATCTGAGATTAACTTTCCATAGCAAAATGCGATAAGGATGTTGCATGCGAGTGCGATAACAGCATCGATAATTCGACATCAAGCACGTGCTGGACCACCGCGAATATGATCGCGGTAAATGGAAGGAGGAAAGAGCATGAGTGTCCTGATCGAAAGAGCTGCCGAGCATTGGGAGTTCGTCTCGCCGTTGCTTCGAAAACCGAAAAGCGAAGACGACTATGACCTGTTGGCGCAGGCGCTGGACGAGTTGCTCGAGATGACCGGCGACGATGAGTCTCACCCGTTGATGAGTCTGGTAGACATCATTGGTGACTGGATTGAAGAATGGGATCACAAGCATCACCCAATGCCGAAGCCCAGCGGAGTCGAGGTTCTTGGCTACTTGATGCGCGAACACGGCTTGAGCCAGAGCGACTTGCCTGGCGTCGGCCCTCAGTCGGTCGTTTCCGAGATCCTGAGCGGCAAGCGCCAGCTCAACCTGCGGCAGATCCGCTGGTTGGCCAAGCGATTCAATGTGCCAGTAGACGTTTTTATCTGACCCGCCTCACGACGAACAACTGATCTCCAGATGCTTGCCCCATTCCGGCGGCCTCTCTGCGTAGCTTTCCATCCCCGGTTGTTCCTCGAACGGATTGCTCAGCACCGCGTGCAGTCGTCGAACTTCTGAATAGTCGCCGCTCTCTGCCGCATCGATGGCCTTTTGCGCCAGATAATTGCGCAGGATGTACAGCGGGTTGACCGCGTGCATCCGCTGGCGGCGCTGCGCTTGATCAAGCGCGCCTTCACGGGCGACCCGGGCGACGTAGAGTTCGCCCCAGGCATCAAAGCCCTTGAGGTCGACGAAGTCGTCGCGCAAGCGGGTGATGGCCAGCTCCGGTGCCTCATCCCCCAGACGACGGAAAAACAGGCTGTAGTCGACGCCGCTGTTCTGCATCAGTTGCAGCAGGTTCTCCAGCAGTTTCTGGTCGTCATCCTCCGCCGTGGTCAGGCCGAGACGACGGCGCATCAGGTCCAGGTAATGAGCCTGGAACAGCGGCAGGTAGAGGCCGAGGGTTTCGCGCAGGGCTTCGACGCTGATGAATGGCGTCAGGGCCTGCGCCAAGGCGCTGAGGTTCCACTGGCCAACCGGCACCTGGTTGCTGAAGGAGTAACGGCCCTGGTCGTCGGAGTGGTTGCAGATGAAGTTGGCGTCGAAGTCGTCGAGGAAGGCGAACGGGCCGAAGTCGAATGTAATCCCCAGGATCGACATGTTGTCGGTGTTCATCACTCCGTGGCAGAAGCCATAGGCCTGCCATTTGGCGATCAGTTCGGCGTTGCGCTCGACCACTTCGCGGAACATCGCCAGGTACGGTTCCGGTTGTTCCAGACACTGCGGGAAGTGCATGGCCAGCACGTGATCACCCAGCACTTTCTGCTGCTCGGGGCGTTTGGTGTAGTAGAAGTATTCGAAGTGGCCGAAGCGCACATGGCTTGGCGCCAGGCGCAGGACCATGGCCGCGCGCTCCTGCTTTTCACGCCACACCGGGGTGTCGGAGCCGATCACGCACAGGGCGCGGGTGGTCGGGATATTCAGGGCGTTCAAGGCTTCGGACGCGAGAAACTCGCGGATCGACGAGCGCAGTACCGCCCGGCCATCGCCCATGCGTGAAAACGGTGTCTGGCCGGCGCCCTTGAGGTGCAGGTCCCAGTGTTCGCCGGCCTCGTTGTACACCTCGCCGAGCAACAGGCCGCGACCGTCGCCCAGTTGCGGGTTGTAGGAACCGAACTGGTGCCCGGAATAGACCATCGCCCTGGGGATCGCGTCGGCCCAGAGCTTGTGGCCGCTGAACAGTTCGGCGAACTCCGGGGTTTCGGCCTCGGCCGGGTCGAGGTCCAGCAGGGCCATGGCGGCGGGGCTGGCCACGACCAGGCGCGGATTATCGATGGGCTCGGGCAGCACATGGGCGGAAAACGCTTCGCCCAGGCGGTCGAAGCGATTATCGAAGGTGAGTTCGTCGAGGGCTTTCAAGGGCCGGCTCCAGCAGAATGTCCGAGCATTCTGCTGGGGAAAGGCCGGTTAGTCGAGTTTGGCGGCGGGCGGTTCTTGCGCCGGCTTGCCGTCGACGATCGGCACGATGGTTTTCGCTTCCGGCTCGATCGGCACCATCTTGTATTCCTGGCCGTGCAGGTTCTTGAGGTAGACCTCCATCTGCCGGAACGAGATGTTGATGTGCTGCTTCTTGAACTCGCGGTTGATGAAGCGGTTGACCTCGTCGAGCACCGGGTTGCGGTCACCGAGGTCGCGCACGTGCATGCGCAACTCGTGGTCGAGGGTGCTTTCGCCGAAATTCAGGAAGTACACATGCGGCTCCGGGTCTTTCAGGACGCGCGGGTTATCCCGTGCAGCCTTGAGCAGCAACTCTTTCACCAGGTCCAGGTCCGAGCCGTAGTCGACGCCGAGCTTGAGGGTCACCCGGGTGATGGTGTCGGTCAGCGACCAGTTGATCAGTTGCCCGGTGATGAACGTCTTGTTCGGGACGATGATGTCCTTGCGGTCGAAGTCGGTGATGGTTGTGGCACGGATGCGGATCTTGCTCACCGTGCCCGACAGGTTGCCGATGGTGATGGTGTCACCGATCCGCACCGGACGTTCGAACAGGATCATGATGCCGGAAATGAAGTTGGCGAAGATTTCCTGCATGCCGAAACCGAGGCCGACCGACAGCGCCGCCACCAGCCATTGCAACTTGTCCCAGCTCACGCCCAGGGTCGACAGCGTCGAGACGAAACCGACGCCGGCGATCACGTACGAGAGCAACGTGGTGGTCGCGTAGGCGCTGCCCTGGGCCAGGTTGAGCTTGGACAGCACGAAGACTTCCAGCAGGCCGGGCAAGTTACGCGCCAGGGCAAAGGTGATGCCGATGATGATCAACGCACCGAGCATGTCGCCGATGCTGATTGGCACCATGCTCATGTTGGCGCCGGTACCGCTGGTGTATTCGTAGAGGGTGATGTTGTCCAGGTACGAGAACACGGTGATCAGGTCGGCCCAGACCCAATACAGCGCCGCCATGAAGCCGCCGAGCAGCGCCAGGCGGATCAGGCGCAGGGATTGTTCGTTGACCTTCTCGATGTCCATGGTCGGCTCTTCGATCACCGTTTCGCCGTCGCCGGCCTCTTTGGCGGCCAGGCGCTTGGCCAGGGCGCGCTGGTAGGCCAGCCGCCGGGCTGCCACGCTGAGGCCGCGCACGAAGGTGGCTTCGATCACCAGCCAGAACATCAGCAGGTACAGGGTATTGATCAAGCGGTCGCTGAGCTTCAGCGCGGTGTAGTAGTAGCCGAAGCACACCGCCACGAACAGCGCGACGGGCAGGGCGGTGAACAGGATTCCCACCAGTTTGCGGAACAGCGAGGCGTTCTCGTGGGTCGGGCTGCTGATGAGCAAGCGGCTGAGCAGCAAGGTCATCAAGGCGTAGCAGATCAGCACCACCGGCATGCCGAGCACGTCATCGGCCAGTGCCGCCGGTTGCAGTTCGGCAACGGCCACTACGGTCACCAGGGCCATGACCACGATGCCGAGGCGGCGGATCCATCTGCGCAGGAACTCCACCTGGGGCTTTTCCCAGCGGAAATGCAGTTCTGCCACGCCACCCGGCGCGAGGATCCGGTAGGCGGTGTAGAACACCAGCCAGGCCCCGGCCATTTGCAGCAGCGCCGCGCCCATATTGGCGTTCTGCCCGCGGGCGTCGATTTGCAGGGCCAGCCCGCACAAGGCGAGGCCCAGGGAAACCGGCATCGCCAGCAGGACGTTGATCAGAATCGCCTGCGGGGTGTGCCACTGGCTATCGCGCTTGAAGTGACCGATGTCCTGGTGAACCTTGTTCAGTCGTGCGTACAGACTTTTGCGCCGCCACAGCAGCGCACCGATCAGCAGTGCCAATGGCAGGAACAGCAGCGGGCGTTGGGTCAAACCGTCGGTCAGCTCGCTCAGGCTTGAAAGTACCGGGAGTGAGTCGAGTTGACGCTGGAGGCGATCCGGCACGCTGTGAATCCACTCCAGGTCCAGCGGCTTGTTGCTGGGAATCCAGAACATCTGCTCATCGAGCGTCGCCCGCAGGCTTTGTGCGGTGCTGAGCAGCTGTTTCTGGTTCAGTTGCAGGGTGATGGATTCATTGAGCACTGCGCTCAGTTCGCGATTGAGCCGCTCGAGCAGGTCGGCGCGGGTGGTGGCCAGTTCCATCAGGCTTTTGCGCAACTGCGGCGTGACTTGCTCGGGGGGCTGGGTCGACAGCAGGTTTTCAACGTAGGTGGTCGGATTGCTCAGCAGTTCCCGTTGCTGGCTGACTTCGAACTGATACAGGCGAATGTCAGCGATCTGGTCGGCCAGGTTGCGGTCGAGCCGCAGGCGCGGCAATGCCTGTTTCTGTTTGTAGAGAATCTTCGAGAGCAGCAGGCTGCCTTTGAGTACGTTGATTTGCTCGTCCAGCGCCGAATCGCTCTGGGTCAGGCTGTCCAGTTGTTGCTTGGTCTGCAGGTTCTGCTGGGTGACTTCGTTGAGGCGGTCGGTGCTTTTGAGCAGGTAGTCCGAGAGCTTCAGGTTGGCCGCGCTTTCGGTGGCCAGCAGGCTGCTGCCGCCGGCTTTCTGCGCTTCGATGGATTGCTGGGTGACCGTTTCCTGGGACAACGCCAGACGCTTCTGGTTGATCAGGGTTTGCAGTTCCTGGATTTCCTTGTCCAGGCGGTCGGATCGCTCCGACAACAGGTCATGCTGGCTGTTGCCGAGGTCTTGCAATTGGGTATTGCCGGCCAGTTCCTGGCGGCGCAGCGGGATCAGGGCGTTCAGCGCTGCCAGTTCGGCATTGAGCTGGTCGCGCTGCTCGGCGCTCAGGGTCTTGCCGGCGTCCTTGCCGTTCTTGAGGATATTGTTGATCTGCTGAATGCGCGTCTGACTGGCGGATATCTCCGCCTGGGCGCGCTCGGGGCGGGTCTGGGCAGTGATGGTCAGGCTGTTGGCATCGCCCAGGGCTTTTTGCAGGTCGCTTTGCTGGGTGGAGCGCTCAGTGAGCATTTGCTCCAGCTGCTGGATCGACTCTTTGGCGAAGCGCTGCGCCACCGGCACCACAGGGCTGGCCTTGAGGCGGGTCAGTTCGCGCTGGTTCTCGATCGTCTGCTTGGGTGCAGAACTCAAGGTTTGCTTGAGCTCGATCAGCTTCTGCTCGTAATCGCGCTTGTTGTTGAGCTGGGTCAGTGTGCCTTGCAGGACGGATTGCAAGGCCTTCTGATCGGCTTCCGGCAGTTTGCGGTCGGCAATCTTGTCCAGGCTCGCTTGCACGGCTTCGCTGGAGGGCGGTTCGGCCGCTTGTACAGCTTGTGAAAAACCAAGGGGGCCGACAGAGAGACTCAAGCCCAGAAGGGCAATGGCGAAAAAGGAGCGCAGGTTAGGCATAAAGACCGGTCAAGCAAGTGAGAGTGGAAGCAGTTTAGAGGAAGAGTCCGGGACCCGGGCGACTTCCTTCGGGGAATCTGACGCCCACTTTGCCGATCTTGTTCCCGTCCATGACCGCCACGGTCCAGATGGTGTTGTTCCATTCCACCTGGTCACCCACCACCGGCGCGCCGCCGACTTTCTGGGCAATGAAGCGACCCAGGGACATGTCCGGATCGATGCCCTCGACCTTCAGCCCATACAGGGCCGCAACCGCGGCCAGCTGGGCGTCTCCTTCGAGTACGAAGTCGCCGAAGAAGCGCAGATCGAGGCCTCGTTGTGGTGCCTGGCTGAAGAGTTTTCCGAGGGCCGGCAGGTTGTGTTCATGGCCGATAACACACAGCAAATCATCGACTTCCAGCACCGTACTACCCGACGGATGGAGCAATTGTTGACCACGAAACAGGGCCGCGATACGGGTGCCTTCGGGCATTTTCAGCTCACGCAGGGGCGAACCGATGCACCATTTTTCCGCGCCGAGGCGATAAACGAACAGCTCCCACTCGCTGGTGACGTGCACTTCCAGGGCCGAGCGCGAGATGGGTGCAGGCTCCGGAGGTACCGTCACCTTCAGCAGCTTGGCGACCCACGGCAGGCTCGTGCCCTGAACCAGCAGCGACACCAGCACGATAAAGAAGGCGAGGTTGAAGTACAGCTGGGCGTTGGGCAGGCCGGCCATCAGCGGGAACACCGCGAGAATGATCGGGACCGCGCCGCGCAAGCCGACCCAGGAAATGAACGCTTTCTCACGACCATGGAATGCTTTGAACGGCAGCAGGCCGACCACCACCGACAGTGGCCGGGCAAACAGAATCATCCACAGCGCCAGGGCCAGTGCCGGCAAGGCAATAGGCAGCAGGTCGTGAGGTGTCACCAACAGCCCCAGCACCAGGAACATGCCGATCTGCGCCAGCCAGGCCATGCCGTCGAGCATATGCAAAATGCCGTGGCGGCTGCGCACCGGACGGTTGCCGATCACCAGGCCGCACAGGTACACGGCAAGGAAGCCGCTGCCGTGCAGGGCGTTGGTCAGGGCAAACACTACGAGGCCGCCGGCGATGACCAGTATCGGATACAGGCCGGTGGCCAGGTTGATGCGGTTGACCAGTTGCAGCATGAGCCAGCCACCGCCCAGGCCAATGACGCCACCGATGCCGAACTCGCGCAGCAGATGGGTCAGCAGGCTCCAGTGCAGGCCGGTCTGGCCGCTGGCGAGCATGTCGATCAGGGTGACGGTGAGGAACACCGCCATCGGGTCGTTACTGCCGGATTCGATTTCCAGGCTGGCGGTTACCCGTTCGTTCAGGCCTTTGCCACCCAACAGCGAGAACACCGCCGCGGCGTCGGTGGAGCCGACGATGGCGCCGATCAGCAGGCCCTGGATCAGGTTCAGGTCGAACAGCCAGGCGGCCGCCATGCCGGTCAGCCCGGTGGTAATCAGCACCCCGACCGTGGCCAATGAGAGCGCCGGCCATAACGCCACGCGGAAACTCGAGACCCGGGTACGCAAGCCGCCGTCGAGCAGGATCACCGCCAGTGCGAGGTTGCCGACCAGGTAAGCCGTGGGGTAGTTGTCGAAGATAATGCCGCCGCCATCGACGCCGGCCGCCATGCCGACGGCCAGGATGATCACCAGAATCGGGATGCCGAGGCGCGATGAAAGGGAACTCACCAGAATGCTCGCACCTACCAGCAACGCGCCGATCAAGAACAGGCTGTTGATGGTCGTCGCATTCAAAGGCAGTACTCCAGAAAGCTGAAAGGCGGGCACAAACTGACCATGCAGTCTGCGTGCCAGCGATTCTAACCTGTTGAAATGTGATGCTGTCAAAAAGGTTTTGCAGATCAAAAGATCGCAGCCTGCGGCAGCTCCTGCACAGACTCGCGTTACATGTAGGAGCTGCCGCAGGCTGCGATCTTTTCGGCATCAGAGCAAAGGCCTCGGCGACGAAGTGCAGGAACCAGTTTGGCCTGCCGCAGTCTTTAAAACTCGCGAGGAAGGTCGCCCGTCAGCAAAATCAAGGCTTTGCGCCTGTATAACCCTGGCATCCACAGTGACTTTTCTTTATCGTACGCGCCCTTTGAAAAAGCCCGGAATATCAAAATGTTGGAAGCATCCCTAAGCCAATTGGAACAACTGGTCAGCGACCTGGTGCAACAGAACCAGACGTTGCTCGGCACCAACCAGACCCTGACTGCAGAACTGGCCCAGGCCAAGGATGAAAACGAAAGCCTGCAACTGAGCCTGATGGAGCAGGAAGAGAAACAAGGCGCCACGGCGGCTCGCATCCAGGCCCTGGTTGAGCGCGTCAGCGCAGGCCCTGTCAGCGCATGAGTTACAACGCCGCAGGGGTAAAAGTCGTCTCGATCCTGGGGGAGGACTATTCGATCAAGGCGCCGGCCGGGGAAGAACAGACCCTGCTGGACGCCGCGATGATGTTGAAGGCAGCCCTGGCCGAAACCAAGAGGAAGTACCCGACGCTGATCGGTGACCGACTGCTGGTGCTGGCGGCGATGAATCTGTGCTCCCAGCAGATTGAAATGCAGAAACAGCACAAGCTCGAACTCGACCGTTACCAAGAGCAAGTCAGCGCCACGGTTGAAGTTATCTCCAAGACGATCAATCAGGCCTGATCGGCTTTGCGCACAACCAAAGAATAGATTGTCGGTTGGTCTGTATACAATCGGCACGGCTGTTGCAGTGTTTCAGCCTCTTATTCTTTGGGGGTGCTCCATGCAGTTCTGGCGACGCAGTATTCAATGGCAGTTGATCCTGAGCATGGGCACCGCCCTTCTGGTCAGTATCCTGATCGTGGTTGGCATTTATACCCTCGTGGTCAACCGTCTCGCCCAGAGCTATCTGGTCGAGCAAGCCTTGCCGTCGAGCATCGAGGCGATGCGCAACGACATCGAGCGGATCCTCGTCCAGCCCCTCACCGCCGCCAAGGACATCGCCAGCAATAGCATGGTGCGCGACTGGTTGGCAGGGGGTGAGGACAGTGCCCAGGCTGGCACATTCACGACCTATCTCGAAGGCATCCGCGCCGAGCACAAGGCCTTTACCGCGATTATTGTCGGCACCGCGTCCAACCACTACTTCACCGAAAAAGGCCTGGACCGGACCCTCAGCCGATCCAATCCGAAAGACGCATGGTTCTACTCGTTTCTCGACAGCAACCAGCCGCGCACCCTCAACATCGATAACGATACGGCCACCGGAGAATTGGCGCTGTTCATCGACTTCAAAGTCGAGCAGGCCGGCAAAGTCGTGGGCGTTGCCGGGCTTGGCCTGAGCATGAAAGAGCTGTCGGAGCTGATTCACAACTTCAGCTTCGGAGAGCGCGGCAAGGTCTATCTCGTGCGTTCCGATGGTTTGATCCAGGTCCATCCCGAGGCGCAATTCAGCGGCAAACGCACCTTGACCGAGCAGATCGGCACTGCGGCGGCGCAAGCGGTGATGAGTCAAAAAGCCGCCACCAGTAGCGGCTTCCAGCGCGACGGCGAAGACTTCCTCGCATTGAGCTTGCCGCTGCGCGATCTCGGCTGGACCCTGGTGGCGGAAGTGCCGCAATCGCAGATCTACGCCGAAGCCCGCCGCGCGATGTGGATGAGCAGCGGCATCGGCCTGGCGGTGGCGCTGGTGTGCCTGTTGCTGGTGGTGTTGCTGGCCCGTGGGCTGGTGCGGCCGATTCGCCAGGTAACAGCGGCGCTGGTGGCCATCGGTAGCGGTGGTGGAGATTTGACCCACCGGTTAGATTCCAGTCGCGCTGATGAGTTGGGTGATCTGGCTCGTGGCTTCAATCGATTCCTGGATAGCCAGCGCGACATGATCGGGGAAGTACTGACCACCAGCGAACGCCTGCGCACCGCTGTCGGCCAGGTGGCGCGGGTGGTGGACAACACCGCCGAACGCTCTGGTCGTCAGCAGGAAATGACCGACATGGTCGCCACCGCTGTTCACGAAATGGGCCTGACCGTTCAGGACATCGCGCAGAACGCCGGCAACGCGGCGTTCGCGTCACAAACTGCCCGTGACGAAGCGATGCAGGCGCGGGAGGTGGTGGGTGGCTCTATCCGCCATATTGAAAGCATGTCCCGGGAAATCGGCGTCGCGGCCACGGCGGTGGCCGAGCTAGCTCATCAAGTGGCGTCCATCGATCAGGTGCTGGCGGTGATTCGCGGGATTTCCGAACAGACCAACCTGCTGGCGCTCAACGCCGCTATCGAAGCGGCGCGCGCTGGCGACATGGGGCGTGGATTCGCCGTGGTGGCCGATGAAGTGCGCACTCTGGCGCGGCGTACGCAATCGTCCACCGATGAAATCCAGCAGATGATCGGCAGCCTCAAGCAAGGCGCGGAGAACGCGGTGTCGTCGATGCATTCCGGGCAAGCTGCGACGGGCACGGGTGTCGAGTCGAGCCAGCGTACCGGCACCTCGTTGACGGCGATCACCGGGCAGGTGGAGCGCATCAGCGATATGAACCATCAGGTGGCGACGGCGACGGAAGAGCAGTCGGCAGTCACCGAGGAAATCAATCGCAACGTGCAGGGCATTTCCGATCTGGCGCGGGCGACCGTGGGAGAGGTCAGGGCTTGTCGTGAGGATTGTCAGACGTTGCAGCGGTTGGCGGATGATCTGGCGCGGCAGATGGGTGGGTTCAAGCTGAGCTGATGTTTCGTTTGTGCCGGCCTCTTCGCGAGCAGGCTCGCTCCCACAGGGAAATGCATTCCAATGTGGGAGCGAGCCTGCTCGCGAATTTCAGCTACGCCACAGATGCGGGATCAGAACCACTCATCCTGCATGCCCAGGCACACATCGTCCCGTGCCTCAAGAATCGCCAGTTCATGGTGGCAACCCGGCACTTCCCACGTCAGGAAGTAGCGGGCCGCCTGCAACTTGCCCTTATAGAAGCTCACATCCGCCGCATTGCCCTTGGCCAGGCCTTCCTCGGCACGAACCGCCTGTTCCAGCCAGCGCCAGCCAATGACGGTGTGCCCGAACACCTTCAGGTACAGCGCCGAGTTCGCCAGGCTGCTATTGACCTTGCCTTGCCCCAAATCCGTCAGCAAACCAATGGTCACCGTTTGCAGGCGCGCCACCAGTTTCTTCAGCGGCTCGCGCAGCGGCGTCAGCGACTCGAACCCCTGGGCACGTTCGGCGGTGTCGGCGATCAGGCGGATCAGTTGCTTCAGCCCCGCGCCACCGTTCTGCGCCAGTTTACGGCCCAACAGGTCCAGCGATTGAATGCCGTGGGTGCCTTCGTGGATCGGGTTCAGGCGGTTGTCGCGATAGTACTGCTCCACCGGGTATTCACGGGTGTAGCCATGGCCGCCGAGGATCTGGATCGCCAGTTCGTTGGCCTTCAGGCAGAACTCCGATGGCCAGGATTTGACGATCGGCGTCAGCAGGTCCAGCAGTTCATGGGCCTGCTTGCGCTCGGCTTCGGTTTCAAGGGTGGTGGTGTCGTCGAACAGTCGCGCCGCGTACAGGCCGAGGTCGAACGAGCCTTCAACGTAGGCTTTCTGCGTCAGCAACATGCGTTTGACGTCGGCGTGCTGAATGATCGCTACCGGCGCAGTGTTCGGGTCCTTGCTGTCCGGCACGCGGCCTTGCGGACGCTCACGGGCGTATTCCAGCGAATACAGGTAGCCGGCGTAGCCGAGCATCACCGCGCCCATGCCGACGCCGATCCGCGCCTCGTTCATCATCTGGAACATGTAGCTCAAGCCCTGGTGTGGCTTGCCCACCAGATAGCCGACACATTCGCCGTTATCGCCGAAATTCAGCGCGGTGGAGGTGGTGCCGCGCCAGCCCATCTTGTGGAACAGGCCGGCCAGCAACACGTCGTTGCGCTGGCCGAGGCTGCCGTCGTCGTTGACCAGAAACTTGGGCACGATGAACAGCGAGATGCCCTTCACCCCGGCGGGTGCGTCCGGCAGCTTGGCCAGCACCATGTGCACGATGTTTTCCGACAGCGGATGATCGCCGCCGGAAATGAAGATCTTGTTGCCCTTGAGGCGATAAGTGCCGTCGGGCGCCGGCTCGGCGCGGGTACGAATATCCGACAGCGACGAACCGGCGTGGGGTTCGGTCAGGGCCATGGTGCCGAAGAAGCGGCCATCGATCATCGGTTGCAGGAAGCGGCGCTTCTGCTCCTCGGTACCGAAGCTTTCGATCAGGTTGGCCGCGCCCATGGTCAGGAACGGATAAGAGGTCGAGGCGGCGTTGGCCGACTGGAAGTGCGAAAAGCAGGCCTGGGACAGCAGCGTAGGAAGTTGCATGCCGCCGGCGTCGAAACTGCGCGCGGCGTTGAGGAAGCCGGCTTCGAGGAAAGCATCCACCGCCGGTTTCACTTCCGGAATCAGGATTGCCTGACCGTTCTCGTAGCGCGGCTCGTTCTCGTCGCCTTTGCGGTTGTGCGGGGCGAAGAATTTCTCGGCGATGCTGCGGGCGGTGCCAATGGCTGCATCGAAGGTTTCGCGATTGTGCTCGGCGAAACGTTCACGCTGGGTCAGGCCCTCGGCATCGAGGACTTCATACAGCTCGAAAGCCAGATTGCGGGAACTGAGCAACGTCTCGGACATGGCGGCCTACCTTTTATTGGGATGGGCCGAGTCTAAGGTTGGGAATAGAGACTGAACAGGATGATTGATAAGGGTGATGTTGGAGCCGCGCAGAAACTTAGCAAACGCCACAAACCACTGTGGGAGCGAGCTTGCTCGCGATGGCGGTAGATCAGTCAATATTAAAGGTGACTGACAGACCGCTATCGCGAGCAAGCTCGCTCCCACAGGGATTGTTGCTGAACCGGGCACCTGTTGCAGGTGCCCGGATTGTCGGGTTTAGCCGATCGTCATCAAGCTCGCATTACCACCCGCCGCCGCCGTGTTGACGCTCAACGCACGCTCGATCACCAAGCGCTCCAGTGCAATGTTGGTCTCGCCCTGCGACAGGCCCTGAACCCCGACAATCGCACCGGCACGCTTGGCAACCTGCTGGCAAACCGCACGCAACTGGTCGGAATGGCCGTGATGCACAACCGCGTCAATCACCACTTCGTCCTTGTTCCAGTCGGAAACCAGCTTGATGCGCGCCTGAATCTCCTTCGGCAGACGTGCGAACAGCGCCTTGGTCAGTTCACCTTCCGGCCACACCGCCGAACCGCCGACAGCCAGTACCGCCGCCAGTTGAGTCAGCAGGTCGCCTTCGACTTCCGCCAGGCACAGCACGTGTTCCCGTGGCAGGATCGCGTAGCTGTTGCGCTCGCCGGTCGGGCCGGCCAGAACGCGGGTGATGCCGCTTTGCGATTGCGCGGCGAACTGCACGCACAGGGTGCTCAGGTCGGCGAACTTGTGGCTGTCGGCCCAGGCTTTCAGGGCGGTCAGCGGCTTGCTCATGGCGTCGCGCAGACGAACGTCCGGTGCTGCGGCGGCATCGCCACGAGCGAAGGATTGTTCGATCGCATCCGCAGGACGGGTCGACAGCAGGCGGTACAGGTACAGCGGGCCACCGGCTTTCGGGCCGGTACCCGACAGGCCTTCGCCGCCGAATGGCTGCACGCCGACCACGGCACCGACGATGTTGCGGTTGACGTAGACGTTACCGGCATTGACGTTGTCGATCACCTTGGCGATGGTCTCGTCGATGCGGGTGTGCACGCCCAGGGTCAGGCCGTAGCCGGAAGCGTTGATCTGGCCGATCAGTTGATCGATGTCCTTGCGCTTGTAGCGAACCACGTGCAGCACCGGGCCGAAGATCTCCCGCTGCAGTTCGTCGAAGCTTTCCAGTTCGATCAGGGTCGGCATCACGAAGGTGCCGCGTTTGACTTCTTCGGCGTCGGCGATGGCCACCTGGTACACGCTGCGACCTTTGTCGCGCATGGCCTGGATGTGCTTCTCGATGCCCGCCTTGGCTTCGGCGTCGATGACCGGGCCGATGTCCACGGACAAACGCTCAGGGTTGCCGAGACGGCTTTCGGCCATCGCACCCTTGAGCATTTCGATGACGCGATCAGCGGAGTCTTCCTGCAGGCACAGGACGCGCAGGGCCGAGCAACGCTGGCCGGCGCTGTCGAACGCCGACGAAACCACGTCGATCACCACTTGTTCGGTCAGTGCCGAAGAGTCGACGATCATCGCGTTCTGGCCACCGGTTTCGGCGATCAGCGGGATCGGACGGCCCTGGCTGTCCAGGCGACCGGCGATGTTGCGTTGCAGCAAGCGCGCGACTTCGGTGGAACCGGTGAACATCACGCCTTTGACGCGATCGTCGCCGACCAGGCCGGCACCGACGGTTTCGCCGCGCCCCGGCAGCAGTTGCAGCACGCCCTCGGGAATGCCGGCTTCGAGCAGCAGGCGCACGGCTTGAGCGGCGACCAGCGGAGTCTGTTCCGCAGGCTTGGCCAGTACCGGGTTACCAGCGGCCAATGCAGCAGCCACCTGGCCACTGAAGATCGCCAGCGGGAAGTTCCACGGGCTGATGCACACCACTGGACCCAGCGGACGGTGGGCGTCGTTGGTGAAGTCGTTGCGTGCCTGCACCGCGTAGTAACGCAGGAAGTCCACAGCCTCGCGGACTTCAGCGATGGCGTTGGCGAAGGTCTTGCCGGCTTCGCGGGCCAGCAGGCCCATCAGCGGCTGGATCTCGGCTTCCATCAGGTCGGCGGCACGCTCCAGGATCGCGGCGCGTTCGGCGGGCGGGGTGGCCTGCCAGATCGGTGCAGCGTTGAGGGCGCACTGGATCGCATTGTCGACGTCTTCGACGGTCGCTTCCTGTACATGGCCGACCACGTCACGCAGATCGGACGGGTTCAGCACGGGAGCCGGGGCTTCGTTGCTGGAGGCGCAGCCGAGTATCGGTGCGGCTTTCCAGTGGTTGTGCGCGGTAGCGAGAAGTGCACAGGACAGCGACGCCAAACGATGTTCGTTGGCCATGTCGATGCCGCTGGAGTTGGCGCGTTCGGCGCCATACAGGTCACGCGGCAGCGGAATGCGCGGGTGCGGCAGGCCGAAACCACCTTCCACGGTTGCCATCTGCTCGATGCTGGCTACCGGATCGGCTACCAGTTCCTGGATCGAAATCGACTGGTCGGCAATACGGTTGACGAACGAGGTGTTCGCGCCGTTTTCCAGCAGGCGACGCACCAGGTAGGCCAGCAGGGTTTCGTGGGTGCCGACCGGCGCGTACACGCGGCACGGACGGTTCAGCTTGCCTTCGGAGACTTTGCCTACAACCTGTTCGTACAGCGGTTCACCCATGCCGTGCAGGCACTGGAACTCGTACTGGCCCGGGTAATAGTTCTGACCGGCGATGTGATAAATGGCCGACAGGGTGTGGGCGTTGTGCGTGGCGAACTGCGGGTAAATGACTTCCGGCACCGACAGCAGCTTGCGCGCGCAAGCGATGTAGGACACGTCGGTGTACACCTTGCGGGTATAGACCGGATAGCCTTCCAGGCCTTCGACCTGGGCGCGCTTGATTTCGCTGTCCCAGTACGCGCCTTTCACCAGGCGGATCATCAGGCGATGACGGCTGCGGCGAGCCAGGTCGATCACGTAGTCGATCACGTACGGGCAACGCTTCTGATAAGCCTGGATCACGAAACCGATGCCGTTCCAGCCGGTCAGTTGCGGCTCGAAGCACAGGCGCTCGAGCAGATCCAGCGACAGCTCGAGGCGGTCGGCTTCTTCGGCGTCGATGTTCAGGCCGATGTCGTATTGCTTGGCCAGCAGGGTCAGCGACAGCAGGCGCGGGTACAGCTCATCCATCACGCGCTCGTACTGGGCGCGGCTGTAACGCGGGTGCAGGGCCGACAGCTTGATGGAAATGCCCGGGCCTTCATAAATCCCGCGGCCGTGGGAGGCTTTGCCGATCGAGTGGATGGCTTGTTCGTACGAGGCCAGGTATTTCTGGGCGTCGTGCTCGGTGAGTGCCGCTTCACCCAGCATGTCGTAGGAATAGCGGAAGCCCTTGGCTTCGAACTTGCTGGCGTTGGCCAGGGCTTCGGCGATGGTTTCGCCGGTCACGAACTGCTCGCCCATCAGGCGCATGGCCATGTCGACGCCCTTGCGGATCATCGGCTCGCCGCTCTTGCCGATGATGCGGCTCAGGGACGAAGTCAGGCCGGCTTCGTTGTGGGTCGACACCAGTTTGCCGGTCAGCAGCAAGCCCCAGGTGGCTGCGTTGACGAACAGCGACGGGCTGTTGCCCAGGTGCGGCTGCCAGTTGCCGGTGCTGATCTTGTCGCGGATCAGGGCGTCACGGGTGCCTTTGTCCGGGATGCGCAGCAGCGCTTCGGCCAGGCACATCAGTGCCACGCCTTCCTGGGACGACAGGGAGAATTCCTGCAGCAGGCCCTGAACGATGCCGGCACGGCCGCCAGCGCTCTTCTGATTGCGCAGTTTTTCAGCAATCGAGGCGGCAAGCTTGTTGGTGGCTTCGGCCATCGGTGCCGGCAGGCGAGCCTGTTCGATCAGCATCGGCACGACTTCCGGCTCAGGGCGGCGGTAGGCGGCGGTGATCGAGGCGCGCAGTACCGACTGCGGCAGGATGCTTTCGGCGAATTCGAGGAAGCACTGGTGGGCGTGATCCAGAGGCGCGTCGACGCTGTCGTCGGAGTCCTTGGTCAAACCGCTCAGCTCGGTCAGGGTTGCACCACCCTCGAGTTTTTCCAGGTAATTGAAGATTGCCTGCTTGATCAACCAGTGCGGCGTGCGATCAATCGAGGTCGCGGCGGCCTTGAGGCGTTCGCGGGTCGGGTCGTCAAGTTTGACCCCAAGGGTGGTGGTAGCCATGTTTTTATCCTCATGTTTGCCACGACTGCGTGGCATCAGCTGGCGGCAAGATTAGCCGTGCGACTGTTGAGGTGCAACCGGGTGCAACCCTTTTTTTGTCGGAATATTACGCAGCTCGTCAGGAAATAAATTCTGGTACGGATGTGCCGTCTCTGCTTGGTGCTTTTTAACGCGGTTGGCTCTGTTTCTTGCTCCGAAAAGGAGCAAAAACCGGTGTTTGATATTTATTTCCGACTGGGTGCAACTTATTCTCAAGAAACTGGTTGCACCTTATTTGCTTTGTTGAATAGCATTCGCGCCCAAGGTGCAACCCGGACAGAATCCGGGTGCTCCGGCTGATGGCTTTCCTGGGGAAACATCAGTCATAAATGCGCGGGAATCCGGATCGTCTGTCAAACGTATGCGTTTGCGAGCGGTTCACCAGCCGCCGCTACATAAAAACAAAGCCAGGGCGTAACTTAATGAGCGTAAGCAATCCAACCCTGATCACGTTCGTGATCTACATCGCAGCAATGGTGCTGATCGGCTTGATGGCCTATCGCTCCACCAACAACCTTTCCGACTACATTCTGGGCGGTCGCAGCCTGGGCAGCGTCGTGACTGCACTGTCCGCCGGTGCCTCCGACATGAGCGGCTGGTTGTTGATGGGCTTGCCCGGCGCAATCTACATGTCCGGTCTTTCCGAAAGCTGGATCGCCATCGGCCTGATCGTCGGTGCCTACCTGAACTGGCTGTTCGTCGCCGGCCGTCTGCGCGTGCAGACCGAGCACAACGGTGATGCACTGACCCTGCCGGACTACTTCGCCAGCCGCTTCGAAGACAAGAGCGGCCTGCTGCGGATCATCTCTGCGGTCGTGATCCTGGTGTTCTTCACCATCTACTGCGCTTCCGGCATCGTGGCCGGTGCCCGTCTGTTCGAAAGCACCTTCGGCATGTCCTACGAGACGGCGCTGTGGGCCGGTGCTGCGGCGACGATTGCCTACACCTTTATCGGTGGATTCCTGGCTGTAAGCTGGACCGATACCGTACAAGCCACCCTGATGATCTTCGCGTTGATCCTGACGCCAGTCATCGTGCTGCTGGCCACGGGTGGTGTCGACACCACCTTCCTGGCCATCGAAGCGCAAGATCCAAGCAACTTCGACATGCTCAAGGGCACCACTTTCATCGGCATCATCTCGCTGATGGGCTGGGGTCTGGGCTACTTCGGTCAGCCGCACATCCTGGCGCGTTTCATGGCTGCCGATTCGGTCAAATCGATCGCCAACGCTCGCCGCATCTCCATGACCTGGATGATCCTGTGCCTGGGCGGCACCGTGGCAGTCGGCTTCTTCGGTATCGCCTACTTCTCGGCGCACCCGGACGTGGCTGGCGCAGTCACCGAGAACCACGAGCGTGTGTTCATCGAGCTGGCCAAGATCCTGTTCAACCCATGGATCGCGGGTATCCTGCTGTCGGCCATTCTGGCTGCGGTGATGAGCACCCTGAGCTGCCAGTTGCTGGTGTGCTCGAGCGCCCTGACCGAAGACTTCTACAAGACCTTCCTGCGTAAATCCGCTTCGCAGCTGGAACTGGTCTGGGTCGGTCGTGCCATGGTGTTGTTGGTTGCCCTGGTGGCGATCGCCCTGGCGTCCAACCCGGAAAACCGTGTACTGGGCCTGGTGAGCTACGCCTGGGCCGGTTTCGGTGCTGCATTCGGTCCGGTCGTACTGATCTCCGTGATCTGGAAAGACATGACCCGCAACGGCGCACTGGCCGGTATCCTGGTCGGCGCGATCACCGTGATCGTCTGGAAGCACTTCGAACTGCTGGGCCTGTACGAAATCATCCCGGGCTTCATCTTCGCCAGCCTGGCGATCTACTTCGTCAGCAAGATGGGCACGCCGACTGCCGGCATGTTCCAGCGTTTTGAGGCTGCAGAGCGTGATTATCGTCTGAACAAGTGATGAGTGATGGGGTGAACGTTTCCCGTCCCTGTTAAAAGAACGGCTCGCAGCTTTTGGTGCGGGCCGTTTTTTTTGCTTCTCCACTATCCGTGGTGCTCGCCTCATCTGACCAGCGACTGCAGCGACATGCCCACCCTGTTCGTTGGCACCCACTCGATATCCTCAGCGACTTCGCCTTGCTCTGCGCCATTCCGTTGCGCGATGGCTGTGATGTGCTGGATGTGGTTGGACGGCGGTTGCGGGCGGGGTCTTCGGCAGGGGCGTAGGCATCGGCACAAGAACAAGATCAAAAGATCGCAGCCTTCGGCAGCTCCTACAGGTGTCAGATCCATCTGCGCGATCCCTGTAGGAGCTGCCGAAGGCTGCGATCTTTTTACGTTGAGGGCCACTCAGCCCCGAACCCCTGACTTGCCGGCCGGTAAAAGGTAAACTTCCCGGCCTTCGCAGGAGCAGCCATGAATTATCGTCACGCCTTCCATGCCGGCAATCACGCCGATGTGTTCAAACACCTGACCTTGACCCGCCTCATCGCCCTGATGTCGCGCAAGGAGCAGCCGTTTGCCTATCTCGACACTCACGCCGGCATCGGTCTGTATGACCTTCAGGGTGACCAGGCCAACCGTACCGGTGAGTACCTGGAAGGCATTGCGCGTTTGTGGGATCAGCCGGATCTGCCGATCCTGACCGCTGATTACATGCAGGTGCTGCACGAGATGAACCCGGATGGCCAGTTGCGCTATTACCCGGGGTCGCCGGAGCTGGCGCGACGCTTGACTCGTCCCCAGGACCGCGTCTTGCTCAACGAGAAGCATCCGGAAGACGGCGTGCTGCTCAAGGACAACATGGCCGGTGATCGTCGGGTCAAGGTGCACCTGGGCGAAGGCTGGCATGTGTCGCGGGCCTTGTTGCCGGTGCCGGAGAAGCGGGCGGTGATGTTGATCGATCCGCCGTTCGAAAAGCTCGACGAGATGCAGCGTTGTGCCGCGTCGCTTAAGGAAGCGATTGGCCGGATGCGCCAGACCGTGGCGGCGATCTGGTACCCGGTGAAGGATCAGCGTGCGCTGCGTCGTTTCTACCAGGACCTGGCCGGTACCGGTGCGCCGAAGTTGTTGCGGGTGGAGTTGCTGGTGCATCCGCTGGATACGCCGAACAGCCTGAATGGTTCCGGGCTGGCGATTGCCAATCCGCCGTGGGGGCTGGAGGAAGAGTTGCGTGAGCTGCTGCCGTGGTTGTCCGAGAAGCTTGGACAGACCCAGGGTGGGTGGCGGATGGATTGGTTGATTGCCGAGTAACAAGATCGCAGCCTGCGGCAGCTCCTACAGGGTTATTCGTACGCCTGTAGGAGCTGCCGAAGGCTGCGATCTTTTGTTTTAGCGATCAGATCGGGCAGGTCACGCCCGTACCGCCGATCCCGCAGTAGCCTTCCGGATTCTTGGCCAGGTACTGCTGGTGATACGTCTCGGCAAAGAAGACGGTCGGGGCCTGGTCGATTTCGGTGCTGATTTCACCGAGGCCGGCCTTGGACAGTTCAGCCTGGTACGCTTCTTTGCTCTTGAGCGCGGCTTCCAGTTGTTCAGGCGAGGTGGCGTAGATCACCGAGCGGTACTGGGTGCCGATGTCGTTGCCCTGACGCATGCCCTGAGTCGGGTTGTGCAATTCCCAGAACATCGCCAGCAGCTCCTGGTAGCTGACCTTGGCCTTGTCATACACCACCAGCACCACTTCGGCGTGGCCAGTCAGCCCCGAGCAGACTTCTTCGTACGTAGGGTTCGGCGTGAAGCCGCCGGCGTAACCCACAACAGTGCTGACCACGCCGTCGCGCTGCCAGAAGCGGCGTTCCGCACCCCAGAAACAGCCCAGGCCAAAGATCGCGAACTCGACGTCCTCGAAGAATGGGCCCAGCAGAGGGGTGTCTTTGAAGACAAAGTGCTTCTCAGGCAAGTTCATCGGGGTTTCGCGGCCAGGCAGAGCTTGTTCTTTAGTAGGGAGCACGTTTTTGTTCACCAGAATTTCCGAGCGCAGAACCATGATCAGTCCTCTCAGTCAGGTTGAGTTGTAAATAAGCAGACCGTCAGTGTGCCCAATGCCGGCCAGATACGCACTACCTTGTGGGAGCGAGCTCGCGATGAGGGCATAACTTTCAGCATCAATGTCGACTGATCCACCGCTATCGCGAGCAAGCTCGCTCCCACAGGTTTTGTGTCTGTCAGGCGATTGGGCCGCGCGGGTAGCGTTTGAGCTTTTCGATCAGCTCATTGCCCGGGATCGGACGGTCGAACAGGTAGCCCTGGCCGACGTCGCAGCGGTGACGGCGCAGGAACGACAACTGCTCGGCGGTTTCGATGCCTTCAGCCACGACCTTGAGTTTCAGGTTGTGGGCCATGGCGATCACCGCGGAGGTGATTTCCATGTCGTCCTGGTTGTCCGGGATTTCGTGGATGAAGCTTCGATCGATCTTGATGATGTCGATGGGGAATTTTTTCAAGTAGCTGAGCGACGAGTAACCGGTGCCGAAGTCGTCCATGGCCAGTGTCAGGCCCAGGCGCTTGAGCTGGTCGAGCTGCAAGTGAGTGTCTTCGGTGGCCTCCAGCAGCAGGCCCTCCGTTAACTCAAGCTCCAGCAAATGCGCGGGCAGGGCTTCTTCCTTGAGGATGGTGGCGATGGAGGCCACCAGGTCCGGATCGGAGAATTGCTTGGGCGACAGGTTGATCGCCACTTGCAGGTTGCCCAGGCCGGCGGCGGTCAGCGCTTTGCTCATGCGGCAGGCCTGGCGGGCAATCCATTTACCGATCGGAATGATCAGTCCGGTTTCTTCGGCGACGCTGATGAACTGATCCGGGCGGATCATGCCCTTTTCCGGATGATCCCAGCGCAGCAAGGCTTCCATGCCCAGCAAGCGACCGCTGCGCAGGCACAGCTTGGGCTGGTAGAACACGTCGAGTTCGTTCTGGGTCAGGGCGCGGCGCAGGTTGTTTTCGACGAACAGCTTGTAGCTGGCCTCGGCGTTCAGCGCTTCAGTGAACACTTGCACCTGATGCTTGCCATTGGCCTTGGCCTTGTGCAGCGCCAGCCCGGCGTTGCGCATCAGGGTTTGCGGGTCGCGCCCGTGTAGCGGCGCGCAGGCCAGGCCCACGGAACCCGTGACGCTGATCAACTGGTTGTCGACGAACATCGGTTTGTCGAGGGTCGCGAGCAACTGATTGGCCACTTGCTGACCCATCGTGAGGTCGCTGTTGTCCAGCAACACGGCGAATTCGTTACTGGCGAATCGCGCCAGGCTGCCGCTCGGGATCAAGCTGTTGCGCAGACGTCGGGCCAGGCTGATCAGCAATTTGTCGCCAGTCTGGTGGCCGAGGCTGTCGTTGATCCGCTTGAAGTTGTCAATATCCACCAGCAACAGGCTGATCGGCGCGTCGCTGTCCCGGGCGAAGCGTTCATCGAGGTTGCGGATGAACGCCGGGCGGTTGCCGAGATTGGTCAGGTTGTCGGTGTAGGCCAGGCGCTCGATGCGCTGCTGAGCGAGCTTGGTCTGGGTGATGTCTTCGTAGATGCCGATGTAGTGGGTCAGCTCGCGGTTGTCGCCGTACACCTTGGAGATCGACAACTGGCCCCAGTAGGGTTCGAGGTTTTTCCGGCGGCTCTTGAATTCGCCCTGCCAACTGTTGCTCTTGGCCAGCGCCGAAGGCGCGTCGAACAGCAGTTCGCTGAGGTTCTCCAGGGCCGGCAGTTCCGACAGGCGCTGACCATGCACTTCTTCGGTGGAGTACTGGGTGATTGCGGTGAAGCTCGGGTTGACGTACTCCACCACGCCGTCGCAGTTGACCAGCAGAAAGGCGTTGGCACTTTGCTCGACCGCACGCTGGAACAGGTGCAGGGCGCTGGTAGCGGTGCGCCGGTTGTGGTTGCTGATGACCTGGGCGAACTGGTCGGCCAGTTCGCCGGCGAAGGCGATTTCATCCGACTGCCAGGCACGGGTCGCACCGATTTGCTCCAGGCACAAAACGCCCACCACCTGGCCATCGACTCGGATACTGGCGTCGAGCATTGCGTTGACGTCGCGCGGGCGCAGGCTTTCGGCCATCTCCCGGGTGCGCGGGTCGCGCATGGCGTTATGGGCGTCGATGGCGCGGCCGGTGTGCAGGGCGTCGAGGTAATCGGGGAACACGCTGGCGTCGATCGGCTGCGGCAGCAGGTATTCCTTGTTCGTGCGGTGATAGGCCGAGATCGGCACCAGCATCGAGCCTTCGAGGCTCCACAGGCTGGCGCAGTCGATTTGGTAAATGTCGCAGGCGCTGCGGGTGATCAGCTCGGCGGCTTCACGCAAGGAGTTGTTGCTGCTGTAGCGCTGCCGGGTAAGCAGCAGGATCAGGTCCTGCTGGGCGCGCACCCGGTCCAGATGCAGCAGTTGCTCCTGCTGGGCGCGCTGATTGAGCTCCAGGGCGATTTGCAGGCGCGAGTTCTGGGTTTCCAGATCCAGGGCCGGTTGCAGCGGGTCATCCTCGAACAGGCCGTCAATGACCAGCAGGTAGCCGCGCAACAGGTGACGATTGTGCTGTTTGTAGGCTTCGCCCAGTTCCAGCAGATTCAGGGAGCCGGAGGCCGTGTGCAGGGTGTAACGGATCAGGTAATGCGTGCTGTGAGCCAGCTGTTGCTGGACCGCATCATGAAGTTGATAGCGCGCTTCCGGCTCCATCAGGCTGGCGTAGGGCGAACCCACCAGTGCGCACAGCTCCACGGCGGGCAAGCCGAACTGGCGTTCGCAATTGGGATCGAGAAACAGGAGTGCCCAGCTGGGTTCATTAAGCCGTTCGAAACGCAGCATGCCGAGCCGCGAGGGCACAGGCAACTGCGTCACTACCTCGGCCACCATACGGCTGGCGGCATCGGGTTGGCTTTTCATGGAGGGAAACTCGCTTCGAATATGCTGAACGCGCTGGGCTCACGCCCTCTTTACTGTTGCCTGCGGCAAGGTTGCATCATTGCGACACCGACTGACAAGAGAGATGAAGGCCAAGTGCTATAAGAATATGTCGGCAGACGACGGGTTTTCTTCAGTCGGTGGCAAAAAGTAATGCTATTCGCTGAAAAGTTCGCAGTTTTGCAAGTATTGCTATTGGCTGCGACCCATTTCCGGGTCAGCGAAACGGGATGCCAATGGACTGCAACAGCTTGCCTTCCCGATCGTGATAATTCACCTGGAGCTGCCCGGCATCGACGACCAGGTGTGCAAAGTTATCCTGGCTGATCACGTTGCTGGTCAGCTCATCCCGATAGTCGCCAGAGGCAGTGCGGACCAGGGGTTGACCGAGGATGAACGTGGAGGCCGTGGCATAGGGCAACATTTTGCTGTTGCACAGTGGTGACGAGACGATGGTGTGGACTTCGAAGTCCGGGTCCTCGCTGTGGGTCAACCGGCTGGTCAATGAGCCGTGGACATCGCCGGAAATGAACACGACGTTCTTGATGCGGCGTGTGCGAATGGTCTCCAGCAACCGCAGCCGTTGTTCGGGGAAGGCCTGCCAGGCGTCATCATCCGAGCGTTTTTGGTCAGGGTAGAACATGACACTGGTGACCACGAATTTGACCCGCGCCGGGCTGTGGATCAGCCAGTCGCACAAGGCCTGTTCCTGGTTGGCATCGAGAATGCGTCGGTCAGCGGCCGACAGATTGCGTCGGGTTCGACTGTCGGTAACAAACCATTCGGTATCACCTTCAGTAAATTGATACCAGTATTTATCCAGTCGTTTATTTACAAGTCCGTCATCGGTTAGTGCATGGGCTGGACTATGGCTGGCCTGATACAATTCATAGGCCCTGATTGCGTTTGCATATAAGTAGTCATCAGACTTGCTCTTGTTGGCGGGCCAGTTGTCTTCTATTTCATGGTCGTCAAGAATCATGTAAGTGGATAGGTTGGACATTAATCTGGCGATATTTACCTGCGAAAACGCCACGCGATATTTATGCAGGATTTCCTTGAGTTCCCGATCCGGGGCAATGATGTTCAAATCATCGACGTAGATTTGGTCGCCCGTCATCACCAGCGCACTGACGGGAGGACTGGCTTGTTCCACCAGTCGTGAAATTGAAGCGAAGATTCTGTCACCCAAGTGAGGGGCTGATGCAATGCCGGCGGTCATGCGCAGATATCGGCAGGAACCGACAATGTAGGCCCTTGGCAGGCCGGCCTGGCTGGAACGGGTCCGCAGGTGATATATCTGCTGTGGCCATTGCAGCGGCAGTTCCTTCACCGTGTCGACGGTGTGCGCCGGCCCGGCCGGGCTGAACCACCCGGCCTGATACTCATAGTAGGAGTCGGCGGACAGATTATTTAGTGCAAAGACTTCGCACATGTCGTGCTTGGGTTCGAGTTTCGCAAAGATGCCTTTTGACCATTGGTCTTCGCCTTGTCGTCTATAACGAATGCCGGCAAATACCAGCGTGTTTTTATTGTGTTCGCCGCGCAAGAAAATACGGGTGTGGTTAGTTGTGGTGTGACCAATAATAGGGCCGACAGTTGGTTTAAGCATGTTTGAGTCCATTCGGCTGCTTACAAATTAGTTAGATGGTTGTTTCGGATGTAATAAGTAGTCTTTCAACCAAGGCTAGTTATTTGGCCCGAAAAAATATCTGGCAGAAATGGATTCGAGTTGTGGGCAATATCAGCCACAAATGTAGGAAGACGTTTTAAGTAAAACATTCAGGCAAAAAAAGCCCCGCCAAATTGGCGGGGTTGAGGTACGAGCGTGGCGCTCGGAAACGTGGAACGCGGCAGGCCCTCCGGTGAAGGAGGGCCGGCCGGTGTTACAGGAGCATGGTGCGGATGTCGCCCAGCAGGTCGCTCAGACGCTTGGTGAAGCGTGCAGCAGCGGCGCCGTTGATCACGCGGTGATCGTAGGACAGCGACAGCGGCAGCATCAGTTTCGGCTGGAAGGCTTTGCCGTCCCAGACTGGCTGGATGGTTGCCTTGGAAACACCGAGGATCGCCACTTCCGGCGCATTGACGATTGGCGTGAAGCCGGTGCCGCCAATGTGCCCGAGGCTGGAAATGGTGAAGCAGGCGCCCTGCATCTCGTCTGACGAGAGCTTCTTGGTCCGGGCTTTTTCAGCCAGGGAAGCCGCTTCGGCAGCCAGCTGCAGCAGGCTCTTCTGGTCGACGTTCTTGATGACCGGTACCAGCAGGCCTTCCGGGGTGTCGACGGCGAAGCCGATGTTCACGTATTTCTTGCGGATGATCGCTTTGCCGCTTGGCGCCAGCGAGCTGTTGAAGTCCGGCAGTTCCTTGAGCAGGTGCGCGCAGGACTTGAGCAGCAATGGCAGGACGGTCAGCTTGACGCCGGCCTTCTCTGCAACGGCTTTCTGGGCAACGCGGAACGCTTCGAGTTCGGTGATATCCGCCGAGTCGAATTGCGTCACGTGTGGCACGTTCAGCCAGCTGCGATGCAGGTTGGCAGCGCCGACCTGCATCAGGCGGGTCATCGGCACTTCTTCGATTTCACCGAAGCGGCTGAAGTCCACGACCGGAATCGGCGGGATGCCCGCGCCACCGGTTGCGCCAGCAGCAGCGGCCGGTGCTTCCTTGGCCTTCTGCATCATGGCTTTGACGTAAACCTGCACGTCTTCTTTCAGGATGCGACCGTGCGGACCGCTGGCACCCACGGCGCTCAGCTCGACACCGAACTCACGGGCCAGTTGACGCACGGCAGGGCCGGCGTGAACCTTGGCACCAGGCTTGGCTGGAGCGGCGGCCGGGGCAGCAGCAGGTGCGGCGGCAGCAGGGGCAGCAGCGGCTGGAGCCGAAGCAGGAGCGCTCGGGGCGGCAGCGGCAGGTGCCGGAGCAGCGGCCGGGGCAGCGCCTTTGACTTTCAACTTGAGGATCAGGTCGCCGGTACCGACTTCGTCATCGAGCTTGATGGAAACGCTTTCCACCACGCCAGCGGCTGGCGATGGAATTTCCATGCTGGCCTTGTCGGATTCCAGGGTGATCAGCGACTGGTCGGCGACAACGGTGTCGCCGGCCTTGACCAGGACTTCGATGATCTTGGCCTTGCCCGCCGAACCGATGTCCGGAACGTGGATATCCTGAACGCTGTCGGCCACTGGAGCAGCCGGGGCTGCCGCAGGTGCAGGTGCAGCAGCAGGTGCCGCAGCGGCAGCCTGGGCCGGAGCAGCAGCCGGTGCCGCAGCACCCGCCACTTCCAGATCCAGGATCAGGTCGCCGGTGCCGACTTCGTCGTTGAGCTTGACGCTGATGGCCTTGACCACGCCAGCGGCTGGCGAAGGGATTTCCATGCTGGCCTTGTCGGATTCCAGGGTGATCAGCGATTGATCAGCCGCGACGGTGTCGCCGACCTTGACCTGGATCTCGATGATCTGGGCCTTGCCCGACGAACCGATGTCCGGCACGTGCACTTGCTGAACGCTGGCGGCAGCCGGCGCAGCAGCAGGAGCGGCGGCGGCAGGAGCAGCAGCCGGTTTGGCTTCAGCCTTGGCAGCCGGCGCAGCGGCAGCCGCAGGGGCTGGCGCAGCAGCACCTTCGACTTCCAGCTCCAGCAGTTCGTCGCCTTCTTTCAGGCGATCGCCCAGCTTCACTTTCAGGCTCTTGATGATACCGGCCTTCGGCGCAGGCACTTCCATGCTCGCCTTGTCCGATTCCAGCGTCAGGATGCTCTGGTCGGCTTCGATACGGTCGCCGACCTTCACAAACAGTTCAATTACTTCACCTTCACCGCTGCCGATGTCAGGTACGCGAATGAGTTCGCTCACAGAATCTCTCCTCAGCAGTCCAGTGGGTTGCGTTTTTCCGGGTTGATACCGAACTTGGCGATGGCCTCGGCCACAACCTTAGGTTCGATGTCACCACGGTCAGCCAGTGCTTCCAGGGCTGCCAACACCACGAAATGACGGTCGACTTCGAAGAAATGACGCAGTTTCTTGCGGCTGTCGCTGCGGCCGAAACCGTCGGTGCCCAGAACTTTGAATTCCTTGGACGGTACCCACTGACGGATCTGCTCGGCGAACAGTTTCATGTAGTCGGTAGAGGCGATGACCGGACCTTTACGGCCGTTCAGGCACTCTTCGACGTAGCTCAGCTTAGGCTTCTGGCCAGGGTGCAGACGGTTGCTGCGCTCTACGGCCAGGCCGTCGCGACGCAGTTCGTTGAAGCTGGTAACGCTCCACACGTCGGCGCCGACGTTGAACTCTTCACGCAGGATCTTCGCGGCTTCACGGACTTCACGCAGGATGGTGCCGGAGCCCATCAGCTGAACGTGGTGCGCCGCTTCGCGGTTGTCTTCCTCGAGCAGGTACATGCCTTTCTTGATGCCTTCTTCGGCACCGGCCGGCATGGCTGGCTGCTGGTACGACTCGTTCATTACGGTGATGTAGTAGAAGACGTCCTGTTGCTCTTCGGTCATCTTCTTCATGCCGTCCTGAATGATCACCGCCAGCTCGTAGCCGTAGGTTGGATCGTAGGTGCGGCAGTTCGGGATGGTGGCAGCCAGCAGGTGGCTGTGACCGTCTTCGTGTTGCAGGCCTTCACCGTTCAGGGTGGTACGGCCGGCGGTGCCGCCGATCAGGAAACCACGGGTGCGGCTGTCGCCAGCGGCCCATGCCAGGTCGCCGATACGCTGGAAGCCGAACATCGAGTAGAAGATGTAGAACGGCAGCATCGGCTGGTTGTGGCTGGAGTACGAAGTACCGGCAGCGATGAAGGAACTCATGGCGCCCGCTTCGTTGATGCCTTCTTCGAGGATCTGGCCCTTCTGGTCTTCCTTGTAGAACATCACCTGGTCTTTATCGACTGGCTCGTAGAGCTGGCCGACGGAGGAGTAGATGCCCAACTGACGGAACATGCCTTCCATACCGAAGGTACGGGCTTCGTCCGGGATGATCGGCACGATGCGTGGACCGATTTCCTTGTCCTTGACCAGTTGCGCGAGGATCCGCACGAAGGCCATGGTGGTGGAGATTTCACGGTCGCCCGAGCCGTCCAGGATCGCCTTGAGGGTGTCCAGTGGCGGAGTCGGGATGTTGAAGCTCTTGGCGCGACGCTGAGGCACGAAGCCGCCCAGTGCGGTGCGGCGCTCGCTCAGGTAACGGGCTTCGGCGCTGCCTTCTTCCGGTTTGAAGAACGGCAGGTTTTCCAGCTCGTCGTCCTTGACCGGGATGTCGAAACGATCGCGGAACAACTTCAGGCTGTCGACATCGACTTTCTTGGTGTTGTGCGCAGTGTTCTTCGCTTCGCCGGCACCGGTGCCATAACCCTTGATGGTCTTGGCCAGGATGACGGTCGGTTGTTCTTTGTGGTTGACCGCTTCGTGGTACGCCGCGTAGACCTTGTACGGGTCGTGGCCGCCACGGTTGAGCTTCCAGATCTCGTCGTCGGACAGGTCTTCAACCATCGCCTTGAGTTCCGGCGTGTTGAAGAAGTGTTCACGCACGAACGCGCCGTCTTTGGCTTTGTAGTTCTGGTACTCGCCGTCGATGACTTCGTCCATGCGGCGTTGCAGGATACCGTCGACGTCCTTGGCCAGCAGTGGGTCCCAGAAACGGCCCCAGATGACTTTGGTCACGTTCCACTGAGCACCGCGGAACACGCCTTCGAGTTCCTGGATGATCTTGCCGTTGCCGCGAACCGGGCCGTCGAGGCGCTGCAGGTTGCAGTTGATGACGAAGATCAGATTGTCCAGCTTCTCGCGGCCGGCCAGGGAGATCGCGCCCAGGGATTCCGGTTCGTCGCACTCGCCGTCGCCCAGGAAGCACCAGACTTTCTGTTTGCCTGGCTGGATGAAGCCGCGGTGTTCCAGGTACTTCATGAAGCGTGCCTGGTAGATCGCCTGGATCGGGCCCAGACCCATGGATACGGTCGGGAACTGCCAGAAGTCAGGCATCAGCCAAGGGTGCGGGTAGGACGACAGGCCCTGACCGTCGACTTCCTGGCGGAAGTTGTTCATCTGGTCTTCGGTGATGCGGCCTTCCATGAATGCGCGGGCGTAAACGCCTGGCGAGGTGTGGCCCTGGAAGTAGATCAGGTCGCCGCCGTGTTCATCGGTCGGGGCCTGGAAGAAGTAGTTGAAGCCGATGTCATACAGGGTCGCACTGGAAGCGAAGCTGGAGATGTGACCGCCGAGGTCAGAATCTTTCAGGTTCGTACGCATCACCATGGCCATCGCGTTCCAGCGTACCAGCGAGCGAATGCGGCGTTCCATGAACAGGTCGCCAGGCATGCGTGCTTCGTGGGTAACGGGGATCGTGTTGCGGTAAGGCGTGGTGATGGCGTAAGGCAACTGCGAACCGCTGCGGGTCGCCAGTTCACCCATACGGGTCATCAGATAGTGAGCACGGTCTTCGCCTTCTTTGTCGAGAACCGATTCCAGGGCGTCCAGCCATTCCTGGGTTTCGACGGGATCGAGGTCTTGCATGGCTTGCTCCAGGGCGGAAAGGCTACCAGAATCGGTTGCCTGAGTTAGCGACTGGCCTTGTGGGCAGACGTTATGAATTCTTGGATTGCCGACAGGTTGTTCCGGCGGCGTGTAGTTTTACTACAAATCCTCCGGCATTTCAGCCCGTCTAATGTATATACGAGTAGTAAAACTACAGATGAGCGGCTTGTGGCCCCCGGCTGCGTTGTGAGAATAATCGTTAAGGTTGGTCTTTTTCCAACTACAAAAGGTAAAAGCTTGATGCTGGCTGCCAAAATTAAAGAAATTTCAGCTATTTCTAACTTTTGTTCGACACTCCCTCAGGTAGTGGGTTTTCGCAAACCACTACATGCAGTCCGTTGTACGCCGATCAAGGATAGACCATGAGCCTCCCTTCGCTTGCCGAACTGCCCGCCATTCTCCAGCCGTTTGTCACCCGCGCCGAGCAGTCGTTCCGGGCTGCCGTCGCCACTTTGGACGATGATCACGGGCTGTCTGCCTGGTCGCCGGAGCGCTGGGCACAATTTGCCCGTGTCACCGCCGCCAGCGATTTCGTGATTGAACAGTCTGTTCGTGACCCTTTGATGTTGCTGCAGCTGGTGCAGTCCGGTGAGCTGGACCGCAGCTACGTGCCCGGTGAATTGTGCGCGCAGATCGCGGCCGCCGTGAGCACGGCCGAGACCGACGATCTGCTTGGCCGTGCCCTGCGCCGCCAGCGCGCGCGCCATCAGGTGCGGATCATCTGGCGCGACCTGACCCGCCAGGCCGATTTGATCCAGACCTGCCGCGACCTCTCGGACATGGCCGATGCCAGCATCGATCAGGCCTATCAGTGGTTGTACGTGCGGCATTGCCAGCAGTTCGGCGTGCCGACCGGGCGGCGCAGCGGCGAGCCGCAGCAGATGGTCATCCTCGGCATGGGCAAGCTCGGCGCCGTGGAGTTGAACCTGTCGTCGGACATCGACCTGATTTTCGCCTATCCCGAGGGCGGTGAAACCGTCGGCGTGAAACGCGCGCTGGATAACCAGGAGTTCTTCATTCGTCTGGGCCAGCGGCTGATCAAGGCCCTGGACCCGATGACCGTCGACGGCTTTGTATTCCGCGTCGACATGCGCTTGCGCCCCTACGGTTCGGCGGGCGCGCTGGTGCTGAGCTTCAATGCGCTGGAGCAGTATTACCAGGATCAGGGTCGCGACTGGGAACGCTACGCGATGATCAAGTCGCGGGTGGTGGCCGGCGACCAGGTGGCTGGCGCGCAACTGCAAGACATGCTGCGGCCGTTCGTTTACCGGCGTTACCTGGACTTTTCGGCCATCGAAGCGCTGCGCACCATGAAGCAGTTGATCCAGCAGGAAGTGCGGCGCAAGGGCATGGCCGACAACATCAAGCTCGGCTCTGGCGGTATTCGCGAAGTCGAGTTCATTGCCCAGGCGTTCCAGCTGATCCACGGCGGCCGCGATCTGAGCTTGCAGCAGCGCCCGCTATTAAAGGTGCTGAGCACGCTGGAAGGTCAGGGTTATCTGCCGCCGAATGTGATCAGCGAGTTGCGCGAAGGCTACGAATTCCTGCGTTACACCGAACACGCGATTCAGGCGATCGCTGACCGCCAGACGCAAATGTTGCCCAGTGGCGAGCAGGATCAGGCGCGCATTGCCTTTATACTGGGCTTCGCCAACTGGACGGCGTTCCACGAACAACTGATGTATTGGCGTGGCCGCGTAGCCTGGCACTTCGGGCAGGTGATCGCCGATCCCGACGAAGAGCAGGGTGCCGAAAGCGAAGTGGTGGTCGGCGGTGAGTGGTTGCCGCTGTGGGAAGAGGCTCAGGACGATGAGGCCGCTTGCCGCCAACTGGAGGAGGGTGGTTTCAAGGATGCGCCCAAGGCCTTGAAAGCCTTGGCCGGCTTGCGCAGCAGTCCACAATTGCGAGCGATGCAGCGTCTGGGGCGCGAACGTCTCGATGCGTTTATTCCGCGTTTGCTGGCGCAGGCCGTGGAGCATGCCAATCCGGATCTGGTGCTGGAACGCGTGCTGCCGCTGGTTGAAGCCGTGGCCCGTCGCTCCGCGTACCTGGTGCTGCTGACCGAGAACCCTGGCGCCTTGCGGCGTTTGCTGACGCTGTGCGCCGCGAGCCCGTGGATCGCCGAGCAAATCACCCGTTTCCCGCTGCTGCTCGACGAATTGCTCAACGAAGGCCGACTGTTCAAGCCGCCACTGGCGCCAGAACTGGCAGCCGAGTTGCGCGAGCGCCTGACGCGGATTCCCGAGGACGACCTGGAACAGCAAATGGAAGCGCTGCGCCACTTCAAGCTGGCGCACCGCTTGCGGGTGGCCGCCTCGGAAATCGCCGGCAGCCTGCCGCTGATGAAAGTCAGCGACTACCTGACCTGGCTTGCCGAAGCGATTCTTGAACAGGTGCTCGCGCTGGCCTGGCGCCAGACCGTGGCCAAGTACGGCACGCCCCTGCGCACCGATGGCACCTTGTGCGATCCCGGCTTCATCATTGTCGGTTATGGGAAAGTCGGCGGCCTGGAACTCGGGCATGGTTCGGACCTGGACCTGGTGTTCATCCACGACGGGGATCCGCAAGCTGAAACCGATGGGCCCAAACCCATCGACGGTGCGCAATTTTTCACCCGCCTGGGGCAGCGGATCATTCACCTGCTGACGGCGCAGACCAACTCCGGGCAGTTGTATGAAGTGGATATGCGCCTGCGGCCGTCCGGTGCGTCGGGATTGCTGGTGAGTTCTTTGGGGGCGTTTGCCCGTTATCAGGAGAACGAAGCCTGGACCTGGGAGCATCAGGCGTTGGTGCGGGCGCGCGTGCTGGTGGGCAGTCAGGATGTCGGCCAGGCCTTCGAGCAAGTCCGCGCCGCGATATTGGGCAAGGCGCGTGATTTGCCGACCCTGCGCCAGGAGGTCAGCGAGATGCGCGCCAAGATGCGCGATAACCTCGGCAGCAAGAGCACGGCGGCCGGCACCGGGGCAAATGCCTTCGAAGCCACGGCGCCGTTCGATATCAAGCAGGACGCCGGAGGTATCGTCGATATTGAATTTATGGTGCAATACGCGGCCCTGGCGTGGTCCGAAACACACCCGCCATTGCTGCGCTGGACCGATAACATCCGCATTCTGGAAGAGCTGGAACACGAAGGGCTGATGCCCGTCGAAGATGCCAGCCTGTTGCGTGAAGCGTATAAAGCGTACCGCTCCGCCGCCCACCGACAGGCTCTGCAGAAGAACCCGGGGGTGATACCGGCCGACCAGTTCACGGACGAACGGCAGCAGGTCATGCGGATCTGGCGTGAGCTGGGGCTACGCTGAAACGCGTCAGTCGGAGCGACAAGATTCAAATGTGGGAGCGGGCTTGCTCGCGAAGGCGGAGTGTCAGTCGATAGAGATATTGAATGTGATGGCCCCTTCGCGAGCAAGCCCGCTCCCACAGTAGATCTGCAGTGTCATGCCGATCGAAGTACACCAATACCCAATGTGGGAGCGAGCCTGCTCGCGATAGCGGAGTGACAGTCGACAGCAATGTTGAAGGTGATGACCCATCGCAAGCCGCCATGCTCCCGCAGAGATTCTCGAGGCGGGGAGGCGTAGGCCTCCCCGGTTCGTTTATGGAAACCACATGAAAATTCTGATCGTTGGGCCCAGTTGGGTCGGTGATATGGTGATGGCGCAGACACTTTTCCAGTGTCTCAAGCAACGCCACCCGCAGTGCGAAATCGACGTGCTGGCCCCCGAGTGGAGCCGGCCGATTCTTGAGCGCATGCCCGAAGTTCGCCAGGCCTTGAGCTTTCCGCTCGGTCATGGCGTGCTGGAGTTGGCGACGCGCCGGCGCATCGGTAAATCCCTGGCCGGCCAGTACGACCAGGCGATCCTGTTGCCCAATTCCCTGAAGTCGGCGCTGGTGCCTTTCTTTGCCGGCATCCCGAAGCGCACCGGCTGGCGTGGCGAATTCCGCTATGGCCTGCTCAATGACGTGCGCACGCTGGATAAGGATCGTTATCCGCTGATGATCGAGCGCTTCATGGCCCTGGCCTTCGAGCCGGGCGTCGAGTTGCCGAAACCCTATCCGCGTCCGACGCTGCAGATCGATCCGGTCACCCGCGAGGCGGCGCTGGCCAAGTTCGGCCTGGCCCTCGACCGTCCGGTGTTGGCCCTGTGCCCCGGTGCCGAGTTCGGCGAGTCCAAGCGCTGGCCGTCCGAGCATTACGCCAAGGTCGCCGAAACGAAGATTCGTGAAGGCTGGCAAGTCTGGCTTTTCGGTTCGAAAAACGACCACGCCGTGGGCGAAGACATTCGCGCGCGGCTGATTCCCGGCCTGCGCGAAGAATCGGTCAACCTCAGCGGCGGCACCTCGCTGGCCGAAGCCATCGACCTGCTGTCCTGTGCCGATTCGGTGGTGTCCAACGACTCCGGCCTGATGCACGTCGCCGCCGCGCTGAACCGCCCGCTGGTCGCGGTCTACGGCTCGACGTCGCCGGGTTTCACGCCACCGTTGGCCGAGCACGTGGAAATCGTACGCCTGGGCATCGAGTGCAGCCCGTGCTTCGATCGCACCTGCCGTTTCGGCCATTACAACTGCCTGCGCCAGCTCATGCCGCAAGCCGTGAACGAAGCCTTGCAGCGGTTGCAAGGCACTGTGGTCGAGGTCAAATAGCTTGCGGGTTCTGTTGATCAAGACGTCTTCGCTGGGCGACGTCATTCATGCGTTGCCGGCGTTGACCGACGCGGCGCGGGCGATTCCCGGCATCAAGTTCGACTGGGTGGTGGAAGAAGGCTTTGCCGAAATCCCGACCTGGCATCCGGCGGTGGGCAAGGTGATTCCGGTGGCGATCCGTCGCTGGCGCAAAAACATCTGGCAAACCATCAAGAGCGGTGAGTGGAAGCGCTTCAAGCAAAGCGTTCGCGCCACGAAATACGACTTGGTGATCGACGCCCAGGGCTTGCTGAAAAGCGCCTGGCTGACCCGTTACGTCAAGGCGCCGGTGGCCGGCCTCGATAAAAGCTCGGCGCGCGAGCCCATCGCTGCGCGCTTTTACAATCGGCGTCTGGCCGTTGCCCGCGGGCAGCACGCGGTGGAGCGAGTGCGTCAGTTGTTCGCCATCGCCTTGGGCTATGACTTGCCAAAAGGCATGGGCGACTACGGTCTGAATGTCGAGCGCCTGGTGGAGTTGCCGCGCAAGAACCCGTACGTGGTGTTTCTGCATGGCACGACCTGGGACACCAAGCACTGGCCTGAAGCTTACTGGCGCGAGCTGACCGAACGGGTCGGCTACCTGGGCGTCGGGGTGAAGCTGCCTTGGGGTAATGCCCAGGAGAAAGCCCGGGCCGAACGCATTGCCGAGGGTTTCAAGCACGCCGAAGTGTTGCCCAAATTGAACCTGGCCGGTGTCGGCAAGGTGCTGGCTGGCGCGCAAGCCTGCGTGGCGGTGGATACCGGCCTGGGTCACCTGGCCGCCGCGCTGGATGTGCCGACGCTGTCGTTGTTCGGCCCGACCAATCCGGGCCTGACCGGCGCCTACGGCAAGGTGCAGATTCACCTGGCCAGCGACTTCCCGTGTGCGCCGTGCCTGCAAAAGAAATGCACCTACCAACCGACGGCCGAAGATGCCCGTCAATTTGATCTGAAACGCGAGTGGCCGTTGTGCTTCACGCGTCTGAACCCCGAGCGTGTCGCCAGCCGACTGAGCACGTTGTTAATGGCTGAGGAGCTGCGCTGATGCAATTGGCATTTGTCCTGTACAAGTATTTTCCGTTTGGCGGCTTGCAGCGCGACTTCATGCGCATTGCCCTGGAGTGCCAGAAACGCGGCCATCAGATTCGCGTCTACACGCTGATCTGGGAGGGCGACGTACCGCCGGGCTTCGAAGTGCTGGTGGCGCCGGTCAAGGCGTTCTTCAACCATCGACGCAACGAAAAACTCAGCGAATGGATGGAAGCCGACCTGGCCAAGCGCCCGGTCGACCGCCTGATCGGCTTCAACAAGATGCCGGGCCTGGACGTTTACTACGCCGCCGACGGCTGCTTCGAAGACAAGGCGCAGAACCTGCGCAACTCGCTGTACCGTCGTTGGGGGCGCTATCGCCACTTCGCCGAATACGAGCGCGCGGTGTTCGCCAGGGATGCGAAGACCGAAGTATTGATGATTTCCGAGGTCCAGCAGCCGCTGTTCATCAAGCATTACGACACGCCGCTGGAGCGTTTCCACCTGCTGCCACCGGGTATCGCCCAGGACCGTCGCCGGCCGGCCGATGCCGATGACATTCGTGCAGGGTTCCGTGCTGAGTTCGACCTCAAGGACGACGAGTTGCTGCTGGTGCAGATCGGCTCCGGGTTCAAGACCAAGGGTGTGGACCGCAGCCTCAAGGCACTGGCGGCATTGCCTGCCGAGCTGAGGAAGCGCACCCGGCTGTTTGTAATTGGCCAGGATGACCCCAAGTTATTCCAGATGCAGAGCGCGACATTGGGGTTGGGCGACAACGTCACGTTCCTCAAGGGGCGCAGCGATATCCCGCGTTTCCTGTTGGGTGCCGATCTGTTGATCCACCCGGCGTACAACGAAAATACCGGCACCGTGCTGCTCGAAGCACTGGTGGCCGGCTTGCCGGTGTTGGTGAGCGCGGTGTGCGGTTACGCCCATTACATCGCCGAGGCCGATGCTGGCCTGGTGTTGGACGAGCCCTTCGATCAGGCACAGCTGACGCAATACCTGACCGGCATGTTGAACGACGCTCAAGCAAGGGCGGCCTGGAGCCGCAATGGTCTGGCCTTTGCCGAAACGGCCGACCTCTACAGCATGCCGCAACACGCGGCCGATGTGATTCTGGCGGAGCACGCTTAAATGAAGTTGATGCTGGCTGAACCGTTCAAGAGCCTCTGGGCCGGACGCGACCCGTTCGCCGAAGTCGAGGGGCTCAAGGGCGAGGTGTACCGCGAGCTGGAAGCACGCCGGACGTTGCGCACGGAAGTCGACGGCAACGGGTTTTTCGTGAAAATCCACCGTGGCATCGGCTGGGGCGAAATCTTCAAGAACCTGCTCACTGCCAAGCTCCCGGTACTGGGTGCCGGCCAGGAGTGGAAGGCGATTCAGCGCCTGCAGGAAGCCGGCGTGCCGACCATGACCGCCGTCGCGTATGGCGAGAAGGGCAGTAACCCGGCCGACCAGCACTCGTTCATCGTTACCGAAGAATTGGCGCCCACCGTCAGCCTCGAAGACTTCAGCATCAACTGGGTCAAGCAGCCGCCCGAGCCAAAACTCAAGCGCGCGCTGATTGCCGAAGTCGCACGCATGACTGGCATGATGCACCGCGCCGGGGTCAATCACCGCGACTGCTACATCTGTCATTTCCTGCTGCACACCGACAAACCGGTGACCTTTGATGATTTCAAGCTTTCGGTGATCGACCTGCACCGTGCCCAGACCCGTCCGGCGATCACCTCGCGCTGGCGCAACAAGGATCTGGCGGCCCTGTACTTTTCCGCCCTGGACATCGGCCTGACCCGCCGCGACAAACTGCGTTTCCTCAAGGGCTATTTCCAGCGGCCGCTGCGGCAGATCCTGAGTGAAGAGGCGGGTTTGCTGGCATGGCTCGATGGCAAGGCGAACAAGCTCTACGAGCGTAAACAGCGATACGGGGATGCGCTCTGATGTCGGGTTGGAAACTGGAGCCGGCCTATAGCGATCTGGCCGATGACTTTGGCAGCCTTGAGGCGGTGTTTGCGCTTCAGGGCGAACGGTTGACCAAGGACCTGCTCTCCGAGGTCATTCGCGTTCAGCGCAATGGCGTCAACTATTACGTCAAACGCTATGTGGGCGCTGGCAAAGGCTTGCGGCGTTACCTCGGCAAGCCTAGGGTGAAGATGGAGTGGCAGAACCTCAAGCGTTTCGCCAAGTGGGGCATTCCCACGGCCGAGGTGGTGGCCTGGGGCCTGGAACGTCGCGGTGCGGCCTACGCTCGCGGTGCGATGATTACCCGGGAACTGCCGCGTACCGAAGACTTGTCGGCACTGGCCGAGCGACGCGATCCGAAGCTGTCGGATCGCGCCTGGGTCGATGCCGTCAGTCGTCAGTTGGCCCAGTACACCCGGACCATGCACGATCACCGCTTCACCCATAATGATCTGAAGTGGCGCAACCTGCTGATCGACGACGAGGCTCGTCTGTTTCTGATCGATTGCCCCAACGGCGATTTCTGGCGCGGTTTCTGGCTCAAGTACCGAATCACCAAGGATCTGGCGTGCCTGGACAAGGTCGCCAAGTATCAACTGTCGGCTACCCAGCGCTTGCGCTTTTACCTGCAATACCGCAACCGGACCCGGCTCAACGCTGCGGACAAGAAACGCATCCGGCACGTGGTGAGATTTTTCGAGGGACGCGAATGACTGATTTTCTGGCCGCTGAAGACCGTGCGCTGCTTGAGCGCCATGGTCTCGGCACGTTCGAGGCGCTCTGGGCCAAGCAGCTCGATGCGGTGGACGAACCCAACACCGGTCGCGGCGGCTGGAGCAGTGTGTTTCGGCTGGATCTGGAAGGTCATGGCTATTACCTCAAGCGCCAAAGCAACTACCTGACCCGCACCTTGCGCGCGCCGTTCGGCGAGCCGAGTTTCGCCCGCGAGTTTCGCAACATCTCCCGTTACCGGAAGATGGGCATTCCGGCGCTGGAAGCGGTGTTCTACGGGCAGCGCAAGGTCAATGGCGAAGTCCGCGCGATCCTGCTGACCCGCGCTCTGGACGGCTGGGACGACCTCGACTCGCTGTTGCAGCGCTGGGCTCAATTGAGCCCTGAGCAGCACTCGGAAATCCTCAAGGCCAGTGGCGAACTGGCCCGGCAGCTGCACGCGGCTCGCCAGGTGCACGGGTGTTTCTATCCCAAGCACATTTTCATGCGTGCCACCGGCCACGGCTACCAGGCTCAATTAATCGACCTCGAAAAGACCCGGCCGCTGCTGTACGGGCAGCGTGACCGAATCAAGGACCTGGAACCGCTGACGCGCCGCGCGCCCGAGTGGGGCGAGTCGCAGCTGCGGCAATTGCTGGCGGCCTATCTGGATCAGCCGCAGGACAGCTCGCTGATCGACAGCTGGCTGCAGCGCTTGACCGCACGGCGCAGCCAAAAGGGGCCTCGTTGATGCGTTTGTCCGAATTGAAATCCGCTGGCCGCCATCCGGCTTTACCGCTGAGCGTTTCGCTGGCCGATGCCGCCGGTCCCGCCGATTTACAACTGTTGAGCCTGTTGCGGGTATTGCCGGGGCAGCGTTATGTCGGTGCCGGTGTCTGGCGTGGCCGGCCGGTGTTGGCCAAGTTGCTGGTCGGCAGCAAGGCTGCACGGCATTTTCAGCGTGAACTGGACGGCGTGCGCCTGCTCTCCGACCAGGGCCTGACCACGCCGCAGTTGTTGGCCGACGGCCTGAAGGACGGCGAGGGTGGCTGGCTGCTGTTTGATTTCCTTGAGCATGCCGAAAGCCTTGGCGATACCTGGAAACAGGTTGAGCAGCAACCCGTACTGTCCGATGGACAAGGGGCGGTGTTGGCCGAGGCATTGGGTGCGATCGGTCAGATGCATCGCAAGGGCCTGTGGCAGGAGGACCTGCACCTGGACAATCTACTGCGCCAGGGCGGCCGCCTGTACCTGATCGATGGTGCCGGTATCTGCTGCGAGACGCCTGGCCAGCCGCTGTCGCGGCAGAAAGTCCTGGAAAACCTCGGGGTGTTCTTCGCCCAGTTGCCGAAGTCGATTGAACCCTTCATTGAAGAGTTGCTGGTGTATTACCTGCTCAGCAACGGCGAGCACGCCTTGCCCATGGAGGCGCTGCAGAAGCAGATCGACAAGGTCCGCAACTGGCGCCTCAAGGACTTCCTGATCAAGGTCGGTCGCGAGTGCACGCTGTTCAGCGTCCAGCGCGGGGCCTTCGGACTGCGGGCGATTCGCCGCGAGGAAGAAGCGTCGATGGTGTCGGTGCTGGAGCAGGCCGATGCCTTGCTCGATCAGGGGCATCTGTACAAGACCGGCGGCGCGGCGAGTGTTGGCAAAGTCGAGGTGGATGGCCGCACGCTGGTGATAAAACGCTACAACATCAAGGGTTTTGCCCACTGGCTCAAGCGTTTCTGGCGCCCGAGCCGGGCCTGGCATTCATGGCGCGAAGGCAATCGCCTGGCGTTCCTCGGGATTGCCACACCCAAGCCGCTGGCGTTGCTGGAGAAGCGTTTCCTGTGGCTGCGCAGCCGGGCGTACCTGATCACCGAGTATCTGCCGGGGCCGGACATCATCGAGCGTTTTGCGCCCTACGTTGAAAGCGGTGACGCACCCCAGGCAGAACTGGCGGCACTGGATCATCTGTTTGCCGAGCTGATTCGTTTGCGTATCAGTCATGGCGACTTCAAGGGCCATAACCTGTTCTGGCAGCAGGATCGCTGGGCGTTGATCGACCTCGACTCGATGTGCCAGCACGGCTCGCTCGGCAGCTTCGCCCCGGCGTATGCCAGGGATCGCGCGCGGTTCATGCGTAACTGGCCTGAAGGCAGTGCCCTTTACCAGGTCATCGATCAGCGTCTGCCCAAAGACATCTCCAGCGCGGCCTGAATCCTTTTCGCGAGCAGGCTCGCTCCCACAGGGATTTCTGAACGACCGGAACCACTGTGGGAGCGAGCCTGCTCGCGAAGAGGCCGGAACTGCCAACCGAGAAAGCAGACAGTTTCTTGTGAACCGTCCTGCGCGATCTTGGGAGGCCATGAACTGTGGCCGAAATCGCCCCGATGCTAGTTTGCCTGACGTTCTCGGAGGGCAGGCTGTGTCGATCAAAGTGGCAGTTTCATCGGGTGTTTTGTCTGTGTCGCTAATGGGCTGCGGGACCGTCGCCACCGTCCTGCAGGATGAAGCCGAAGCAGCGCACGGGCTGCGCAGGCAAATACCGGCAAAGCGTGGACGGCAATATCCTTGTCTATTGGCGGCCTTAGCGCGGTTAAAAATGCCGTGAGGTCCCCGCTGCAGTTGCTCGCCGCTTGCGGCTAGAGGCTTGCCGCCGCTTTTACGCTATAATCCCGCCCTTTAGCTGTCTCTCGCCCCTTGCGAGGGCACATTAATTTTTGAGGCGCTTGCGCCTGCATGCAGACTAAAGAGGCTAGACCCCTGTGGCATTGACGATTCTTGGCCTGTCCGGCGCCCTTAGCCATGATCCTTCCGCAGCCCTGTACATCGACGGCAAGCTGGTCGCGGCGGCTGAAGAGGAACGCTTCGTACGCGATAAACATGCAAAGAACCGCATGCCCTACGAATCGGCGAAATTCTGCCTGGAACAGGCTGGCATCAAGCCGTCCGATGTCGACGTGGTAGCGATCCCGTTCGCCCCGATCAGCCTGTTCGGCAAGGCGCGCTGGCAGTACGCCAAGCGTTACTGGTACGCCCCGGACCGTGCACTCGACGCGATCCTGATGGGCAACCGTCGCTACAAGCGCTATCGCAACAAGATCGTCTGGTGCCTGGAGCAACTGGGCTTTGATCCGAAGAAGATCAAGATCGAGCCGGTCGAGCATCACCTGGCCCACGCCTCCAGCGCCTACCACTGCTCCGGTTTCAAAGAGAAAACCGCGATCCTGGGCATCGACGGCAAGGGCGAGTACGCCACGACCTTCTTCGGTTATGGCGAAAACGGCAAGATCCACAAGATCAAGGAATTCTTCGATCCGGACTCCCTCGGCGGCCTGTACGGCGCGATCACCGAGTTCCTCGGTTTCGACATGCTCGACGGTGAGTTCAAGGTCATGGGCATGGCGCCGTACGGCGACGCCAGCAAATACGATTTCTCGCGCCTGGCTTCGTTCGAAAACGGCGAGCTGGTGATCAACACCGACTACGCCAACGTCATCGGCCTGCGTCGCTATAAAGAGAAGGGCAAGGGTTACTACTTCTCGCCGAAACTGATCGAGTGGCTGGGTCCGAAGCGCGAAGGCGACATCGCCGACGAGCCTTACATCCACTACGCCGCCAGCATTCAAGCGCTGTTCGAAAAAATTTCGTTGCAGATGATCGACCACTACCTGGGCGACGTGCTCAAGGAAACCGGCAAGCTGGCTTACGCCGGTGGCTGTGCGTTGAACGTCAAGCTCAACCAGAAAATCATCGCTCGCGACGACGTCAAGGAGCTGTTCGTACAGCCGGCGTCCGGTGACGCCGGTACTGCAGTGGGCGCGGCAGCCTATGTGTCCCACGCCCGTGGCGTACCGGTCGAGAAGATGGAACACGTCTACCTCGGCCCGTCGTACAGCAACGAAGACGTGATCGCGGCCTGCGCCCGTCATGCCGACAAGCCGACGTGGCGCAAGCTCGACAACATGCCGGAGCAGATCGCCAAAATCATGGTCGATGGCAACCCGGTGGCCTGGTTCCAGGGTCGCATGGAGTTCGGTCCGCGTGCACTGGGCGGTCGTTCGATCATCGGTTGCCCGAGCGTGCCCGGCGTGGCCGATCGCATCAACCACCAGATCAAGTTCCGCGAGCGCTGGAGGCCTTTCTGCCCGTCGATGCTCGACACCGTGGCGCCGCAGATGATCAAGATCGATCACCCGGCTCCGTTCATGACCTTCACCTTCGAAGTGGCGGAAGAGTGGAAAACCCGCGTGCCCGAAGTCGTCCACGAAGACGGCACCTCCCGCGCCCAGGTGCTCAAACGCGAATACAACCCGCGCTACTACGACATGATGAAAGCGCTGGAAGTGCTCACCGGCAACGGTGTGTCGCTCAACACCTCGCTCAACCGTCGCGGCGAACCGATGATCTGCTCGCCGACTGACGCGTTGAACATGTTCTTCGGTTCGGATCTACAGTATCTGATCATGGAAGACATCCTGGTGGTCAAAGAGGGCGCAAACGCCTATGACACGTTCGGCTGAACGTCATGTGCTGCAGTTCTGCCACGGCTATGACGGGCCGTTCCTGGACTGCGCACGGCAGTACGCCAGCCTGTTCGCGGGGACTGGCTATCGCGTGACCACGGTGTTTCTCACCGGGGTTGCCGATGCCGAAGTCGCCGCGGGCTGCGCCTCCGACGAGGTGCTGTTCATGGAGTACAGTTCCAAGGCCATTCGTGGCCTGAAACTGGGCGCCATCGGCGATCTGCGCAAGATCGCCGCGTCGCGCAACTTCAGTTTCTGCATCGCTCATCGCTTCAAGCCTATTTATATCGCCCTGCTCGGTACGTCGTTGCCGGTCATTGGCGTGCACCACGGGTTTGAAGACTACAAGCGCGGTAGCCGCAAACTGTTCGCCCATATATTCCGCAAGCGCTTGAGCCTGCTCGGTGTGTCCGACGCGGTGCGCGACGACATGCGCAGTTGCCTGCCGAAGTGGCCGGCTTCGCGAATTCAGACGTTGTACAACCGCATCGACGTCGATGCCTTGCAAGCCACGCAGGTGTCGGCTCGCGAGGCCCGGGAAACCCTCGGGCTGGCGGCGGATGCCTGGATTGTCGGCAACGTCGGACGCCTGCATCCGGACAAGGACCAGGCCACGCTGCTCGATGGATTCGCCGAGGCATTGCCGCAGTTGCCGGCCAACAGCCAGTTGGTGATTCTCGGCAAGGGGCGCCTGGAGGAAGACCTCAAGGCTCAGGCCCGCGAGCTGGGTATCGGCGACCGGGTGCTGTTCCTCGGCCAGGTGCCGGATGCGCGCAACTATTTCCGCGCCTTCGATGTGTTCGCCCTGAGCTCCGATCACGAACCGTTCGGCATGGTGCTGCTGGAAGCCATGGCCGCCGGCGTCCCCTTGCTCGCCACGGCGTGCGGCGGAGCGAAAGAAGTGGTCGAAGGCGTAGGTATTCTGTTCCCCTTGGGTGATGCCGGACATCTGGCCCAGGGCCTGCAACACCTGGCTGCCATGGATGATCAGCAACGCCGGCAGTGTGCCGAGATGATGCTCGAGCGCTTGCGCGAACGCTTTTCCGACCGCGCAGTGCGCGATGCTTTCTGGCACTTGCCGCACGTTACCGAACTGGCACAGAGGGGCTGATGCTCAACCGATTTCAAGGCTGGCGCGAGCGTGGCTGGGCGGTAGTCGACGCCGCGACTTACGCCGAAACCTGGCAGCGTTATGGCGGCAGCGTCGCGACACATCCCATGGTGGTCGAGCGCCTGGCGCAACTGGCCGACATCCCGGTGCGCTACCTGGCCTGGATGCAGGGTGGTGAGGTCAAGGCGGCGATCCCGACCTGGGGACGCGACCTGGCCTTGTCCAAGGACGTACTCAAGCGTCGCGGCAAAAAAGGTCTGTTCGACCTGGGCAATGCCGAGATCATCCTGCCGGCCGCGGCCGATACCCAGGCGCCTTTGCGCCATCGCGGGCGCTATCTGTCGGCGTTGAACGAAGGGCGGTTCACTGGCATCCGGTTGCAGGCTGAGCAGCTGGCCATGGCTCGTACCCCCGAAGAGCTGTCGAAGAAATTTCGCTACAACCAGCGCCGTGAATTGCGCCTGCTGGAAGAGGCCGGAGGCGTGGTGCGCCCGGTGTCCGAATTTTCCAGCGCTGAGCTGGCGGTGATTTATTGCGACCTGTTCCAGCGCCGCTGGGGTTTCCCGGCGACGGGGGCCGAACGCATGGCCGAGGTCATCGAGTTGCTGCGCGAGTTGCTGATCGGTTCGGTGATTTTTCTCAACGATGCGCCGATTGCGATTCAATTGGTGTACCGCGTCGAAACCCCGCAGTGGATCAGCGTCGAGTACATCAACGGCGGGGTCGATCCCGAGACTCGCGAGTTCAGCCCCGGCAGTGTGCTGAGTTTTCTCAATACGCAAAGCGCTTGGGAGCATGCCCGGGCGCAGGACAAGCCGTTGCGTTTTTCTTTCGGTCGCGCCGACCGTGAATACAAGGATCGCTGGTGCAACCCTGTGCCGGTCTTCACCGTATGAGCCAAGCCATGAGCCGCAAACAGCAACTGCTCAAGCGCCATCGGCGCACTAAACGCATCGGCCTGTTGATCGCGCTGGTGCTGTTGATCGTCATCGGTGTGCTGGTGGCCTGGTGGTTGCCGCTGGTGCTGGCGGTACTGGGCTGGATGGCCCACGAAGCCTGGTTTGCCGACCATCTGTTCTACTCGCCGAAAGACGATTACCAGTACAGCTTTCCCCCGTACACGCCACAGCCCAAGGTGCACCTGAGCGGTGAACATTTGCGGCTGGACGAGGGCGTGATGCTGGTCGACGACGCGACGCTGGTGCTGGCCCTGCGGGTAAAAAGCACCTGGCTGGGTCGTTTTTTTGATCCGGTGGTCGAGTTGGCGGGGGGCGAAAACCCTGACCGACAAACCTTCGAACGGGGCGTAAACGGCCTGCGCTACCTCAATCTCAGTGGTCAGGCTCAGGCGCTGTCCCGTGGTGACCTGCGCTTGCGCGGGCGTTTCTGTCGAGTGTTCGGTGAGCCGGTGCTATGGGCACTCGAGCATCCGGATTACCGGCGTCAGCGAGTGATGGTCATCGCGCCCCACGCCGATGACGCCGAGCTGGCGGCCTACGGTTTGTACAGCCAGGCCGACGAAACCTGGATCGTCACGCTGACTGCCGGTGAAATCGAAGCCGAACACTACCGGCAGATGGGCCTGAACAAGGTCGATGCGGCCCGCTTGAAAGGCCGCCTGCGCACCTGGGACAGCATTGCCGTACCGCGTTGGGCCGGTGTGCCCGAGGCCCGCTGCGTACAGCTGGGTTATTTCTGCCTGCAACTGGCGAGCATGCAGGCCGCGCCTGGCGTGCCGGCGGGATCGCGGGAAGCGGACCTGAGTGATACCCGTCTATTTCGCCAGCTGAATCCTTTCGCACTGCCAGGCGATGCCGATGGCGCGCCGACCTGGAACAATTTGCTGGCCGATCTGCGCGAATTGCTACTGAGGGCCCGGCCCGAGGTCATCGTGCTGCCGCATCCGACCCTGGATCCGCATCCCGATCATATCTGCGCCCAGGCGGCAGTTCTCGAGGCCTTGCAAGGCCTGGACTGGCAACCGACCACGCTGTTGGGCTACGCCAATCACTTGCACGACAACGACCGCTGGCCGATGGGCGATAGCGGTGACGGCATCGCCTTGCCGCCGGCCTTCGATTCCGTCCAGCCGATGCAGCCCTATTGCCTGCCGATGCCGCTGGAGCAACAGCGGGACAAGGCCATGGCATTGGGCATGATGCACGACCTGCAGCCGCCGATGCCGTTCAAGCGCCGCTTGCGTCGCATGATCCAGCGGCTGTTGGCCGGCCGGGTGCCGCCCACCTATGGCGAGAACGAATTCTTTCGCAAGGCCGTCCGGCGCCACGAGCTCTTGTGGTCCATCAAGCACACACCAGGCAATGTTTCTCAGCGGGGAGAGTTATGAGTCAGCGGTCAAAGGTCCTGCAACTGCAGCCTGACTACAACGTCAAAGCCCATGATTTTGCCGACCTCGCGGAGCAAATCGTCAAGGCCCTGCCCACCGATCGATATGAAGTGACCGCCGCGTTTCTGCGGGGTAAACCCGGGCCGGGCGAAGCGGTGAGCCGGGCCGATCGTTCGGTGTACTTCGAGTTTTCCGACAAGTCCCTCAAGGGCATGCGCCTGCGGGCGATGTGGCAGCTGTACAAGTTCTGCCGCCGGGAAAAATTCGATGTGGTGATCTGCAACCGCTTCAAGCCAGTGAACATGATGCTGGCGCTCAACCGCTGGTTGAAAGTGCCGTTGTGCATTGGCATTTCCCACGGCTTTGGCGAGTACGACCGTTTTTACCGGCGCCGCCAGACCCAGCGCCTGATCGATCGTCACTGGCGCTTCGTTGGTGTGTCGCCTGCGGTGAAACAGTATCTGCTGGACTGCGACTGTGGCTTCACCGACCAGAATACCTACGCCATCACCAATGCCATCGACATCGAGCAGGCCGAAGGTCTGCAGCACAGTCGTGAAAAGGCCCGTGAAATGCTCGGCATCGATCCGTCGGTACGGCTGATCGGTGCACTGGGGCGGCTGGTGCCGGTCAAGGGCCATATCTATTTGCTGCAGGCCTTTGCCGCGCTCAAGGACAAATACCCGAATACCCAGTTGGCGATCATCGGTGCCGGCCGCGAAGAGTCGCGCCTGTCGGCGGAGATCGACCGTCTCGACCTCGGCGGTCGCGCCCATTTGCTGGGGTTCAAGGAAATTGCCCTGCAGTACATTCGCGCGTTCGACATCTGGACCATGCCGTCCCTGGCCGAGGGCCTCGGGTTGGCGCTGCTCGAAGGCATGAGTGGGCATTTGCCGGTGATTGCCTCGAACGTGCCGGCCATGTTGCCGCTCATCGAGGGGGCCGGTGGCCTGGCAATTACGCCCAAGGATGTGCCGACGCTGCAGGCTGCGCTGGACACTTACCTCGGGCTGTCGGATGACGAACTCAAGGCCAAGGGCGAGCAGGCTTTCCGTTATCTGCAACAACACCATGACATCGAGGCGTTCCGTCGCGAATACCTCAATCTGATCGACTCCGGCCTGGAGCAGGCCCGCAAGGAACAGCCATGAACGACGCGCAACCCATCGTCACGGTCATCATCGCGTCGTATAACCACGCCCCTTACATCGAGGAAAGCATTCTCAGCGTCCTCAACCAGACCTATCGGAACATTGAGTTGCTGGTGGTCGACGATGGTTCGAAGGATGACAGCGTCGAGCGGATCAAGGCGTTGCAGGCCACCCATGGTTTCGACTTCCGGGTCCAGGAAAACCAGGGGCTGACCAACACCCTCAATGGTGCGATTGCCCGGTCAAAGGGCAGCCTGATCGTGCCGTTCGGTTCGGATGACATCATGTTGCCGGAGCGAATCGCCATCCAGGTCGCGCATATGGATGGCAAGCCCGAGGTCGGCATTTGCGCCGGCAACATCGAGCTGATCGATGCCGACGGCAACCTCTACCCGGAGAAGCGCCAGCGCCGGGATGTGCCGTTCCGTCGCCTGGACTTCGATGACATGTTCCTGGAACGCAAGCCCTATCCTCCGGCACCCACCCTGATGATCCGGCGCGAAGCGCTGGAGAAGGTGGGCGGTTTCGACCCGACCATTCGTCTGGAGGATTTGCTGATCGAGTTGAAGGTGACCCATGCCGGTTACTTCATCGATGGTCTGAACGTGTTGATGGCGCGCTATCGCAAGCATGCCACCAACTCTTACAAGAACCACCGCTTCATGATCGACAGCATCCTGCGCACCTACGCGCTCTTCAGCGATCACCCGCTGTATGACGAGGTGCGCTACAAGTTTCTCAATTCCATGTTCCTCAAGACCGCCAACCGTGATCGCAAGCTGGCGCGTGAGTTGCTGGCGCAGATTCCTTTCAAGGCCTGGAACAAGAAAACCTGGCGCGGCTTGGGCCGGATGTATTTCTCACGGCTGGAGAAAGGCTGAGACAAGGGGGGGGGCTCAACGGGGGATTGCTCAGCGTTGTTGAGCCGACTTCTCCAGTTCTTTCCCGGCCTTCCTGTTCTGGCGCAGCCAGTGCAGGGTTTTCTTGCCGGCATTGATGCCAGGCCTTTCGATGTACTGGTAAGTCAGGCTGCTGATGATGATCAACAGGCAACTGCACACGGCCAGCAACGGCAGGAAGACCCAGGCTTGCCGAGCGTCAAGATGCAACAACGGCGGCAGTCGCTGCACCAGAATCCAGAGCACGAAACCGTGCAGCAAATACGTGCTGTAGCTGATTTCCCCGAGCCAGCGAATGCTGCGTGGTCTCAGGGCGCCGAACAGGGTATTGCCGGATGCCACGATCACAAAAAACAGTGACAGCAGCAGTAGTGCCCTCAGGTTGAATGCACGGTTGAACGCCGTAAAGGCGATGACCAGGGCGAGCAGAGCGATGATGCCCGCCAGTGGAGTCAGGCTCCAGGCGACCCATTGTGGTCGGCGAATCCAGTACGCCGCAGCGATGCCACCGAGAAAGCTGGCCAGGAAGTGCTTCTTCAGCGAGTGTTCCCAGCCGACCACCTGGTACAGGGTGTAGATACCGATCAGGCACAGCACCGTCTGCATCCAGCCACCGCGATAAATGAACACCATGGCGGCCAGTGGCAGGGCCAGGTAGAAAAACACCTCGTACCCCAGCGTCCAGGTGACGTTGGAGATCAGCATGCCGGTCTGGTGGTACTGGTTGACGTCTGGCCGGTCGAAGGTCAGCCAGGCCAGAGTCTGGCCGATGAGTTGGGTGACGGAGTCCTTGAGTTCCCAGTCCTGCAAATAGAACACACAGACAAATACGGCCAACATCAGTGGCAGGTAGAGCGGATAGAGGCGAAACAGCCGCGATATCGCAAATGCCAGCCAGTCGTGTTGCCGCCCATGGGTAAGCAAGCGGTCCCAAAACAGAAAACCGGTGATCATGAAGAAGAGGGCAACGCTGCCCTGGCCGAGCTGCGAGTAGAAATTGCTCGGTGGAAAATCGATCACGCCGGTTCGCAGAAAGATCCAGGTAATGATCGAGTGGTGCACGAACACGCCGAAAGCCAGATACCCGCGCAAGCCGTCGATGCCGGCAAAGCGGCTTTCACCGCTATGCTCCAGCTGTCGGGTGAATGCTGGCACCGTGCGCAGCAGTAGCGCAGCGGTCGCGATGGCAAGCAGATAGCCCGTCATCGCGATAAGCGGGTTGGTTTCTGTCATCAGTGAGCCTGGGCCGGAGGATTCGCCGCCAGCACTTGCTTGTGCAAATTATCCACGTCGGCTTTCGAGGCCGCCGCGGCGTATCCCTGCAGTAACGCTTCGAAGTGGTCTTCGAACAACCAACGCCGATCTTCTGCGTAACGCTGCATATGGCGCAGGTTACGCCGACGCAGGGACGGGCTCAATGATGAAGGGTAGATTCGCAGGTCGGCCAGGTCGATCAGACCGAACTCGCCGTCCTCCAGCACCAGCACATTGCCCAGGTGCAGGGAGCGGAAGTAGATCCCTTTCTGATGCAGTTGAGCCATGAACCTGCCGAAGCGCTCCACCAGTGCCTGGCGCACCGCCGGGGCGGTGATGCCTTGCAGGATCTGGCGCAGCGTGTTGCCCGGCAACGGCGAGTAGTGCACCGCGGTGCTGCCGTCTTCGAACCGGTAGAGATCGAGGATTTGCGGGGTCGGGATGCCCATGCTGCGCAGTTGCACACTGTTGACGGCAAAACGATCGGAATAGGGCGTGAAACTGCCCGAGGTATACCAGCGACGCCGGCGGAACAGCTTGAGAAAGCTGCCGTCGGTCAGACGCAGGACTTTGGGCCCCAAACCGTCTTCTTCGATGACCCGGGCATCGGCCGTCAGTTGCTGCAGGGCGCTTGGCGCCGCGGCCTTGATCTGCGTGTCCAGCAGGCGTCTGGCCCGTTGATTGATACTCAATGCGGCGATCAGCGCCAGGGGGATCCACAGCAGGAACCAGTGCTCCTTGGGGCGCGAGATAATCCCGCCACCTTCAGTCAGGCCTGCGCCGATACCGAAGGCCAGCCAGGCCGAGGCAATGATGAACAGCGGTTGCACGCGATGGCGCCGGCTACTGATGAGGCCCCATGCGAGGAAGAACAGCCATGGCAGCAGGCCGATAATGCCGACGTAGTAGAGCACGCCCAGGGCAAAGCTATGGGGCTCTTGCAGGGTGTAGCCGACGCCCGGGTCCAGGGTCAGCCGGGCGTTGTAGCCATGTCCGATCCACGGATGTTCAGCGATCCTGCCCAAGGTCAATTGCCAGAGCTCGATGCGGAAGGAGCTGCCTCTTTCGATGATTTTGTCCGCTAATAGCGCGAAAGTCGCCGCTCCGGCGATGAACATGGAGGCAAGCAAGAGGACCGAGCGTCGATTCCAGCAGATGAAACCCAGCCACAGCGCAGCGAATGTCAGTGCAACCAGTGGCGTCCTGGAGCCGGTGGCCAGCACGGTGGCGAACATGATCGCCATCGCTGGCAAGCTCAACCAAAGAATCCGGGGGCGCTTGCAGGTCATGCTCAGGCTTAGCCAGTAGGTACAGAAAAAGCCGAAGACGTGGGAGCTGAGCAGTGGATTGTCGAACGCGCCGACACCGATCAGGCGCATTTCCGGTTGGTAGATCAGGTCAAACCTGTAGAGGTTATAGGCGGAGATGATCAACGCCAACGTCGCGGCGCAGAACAGCAGGGGTTGAATGATTTCGCTGCGATAGCGCACCAGCAGGTAGCAGCCAACGAACAGCATCAGGGTGTGCAATGGCGGTTTGAACTGGCCAAATTCGATTTCGTCGCCCGGACCCCAGGACAGGCTGAGCAGTGCCCACCCCACAAACAGCAGGGCTGCAATGACGATCGGTTCGTGCAGCAGCTCCTTGGCGAGCCGCGGCCGCAGGCACAGTGCAATCAGTGCCGGAATGCTGAACAGGCCATAATAGAGCTTGTGATGCACACTGCGCCCCGGCAGGAAAAACAGTGCACAAAGCAGCAATAAGTAACCGAGCGGAAGGATCCACAAACAAATGAAATCGAAGATTCTGTTGGACGTGCTGTTCAAAGCGTTTAATTGCATGCTGAGTAACTTATTCCTGAATTGAGCGACCGTACCAAGGCAGGGACAGCGGGTGGCGATTTGACGTGCCACAATACACAGACTGTATGCGATTGCCAGAACCCTGGGGAAGCTGTGCTAAAGTCAGCGTCCTTTTCATCGACATTCGCGTGATATGACCGACTCCAGTCTCTCCGCAAGCCCATCGAGCTTGAAAATCTACTTCCGCCTGCTCGGCTATGTCCGGCCGTATATCAGCCTGTTCCTGATCAGCATCGTCGGTTTTCTGATTTTCGCTTCGACGCAGCCAATGCTGGGCTACATCCTCAAGTACTTCGTCGACGGTCTATCCAATCCTGAAGCGGCGCTGTTTCCAACCGTGCCCTACCTGCGCGACCTGCAACTGCTGCAGGCGGTGCCGTTGCTGATCATCCTGATCGCCGCGTGGCAGGGGTTGGGGTCGTACCTGGGCAATTACTTCCTGGCCAAGGTTTCCCTGGGCCTGGTCCATGACTTGCGGGTCCAGTTGTTCAACAACCTGCTGGTGTTGCCGAACCGGTATTTCGACAAGCATAACTCGGGGCACCTGATTTCACGTATCACCTTCAACGTGACCATGGTCACGGGGGCGGCAACAGATGCGATCAAGGTCGTAATTCGTGAAGGCATGACGGTGGTCTTCCTGTTTGCCTCGCTGTTGTACATGAACTGGCGCCTGACGCTGGTAATGGTCGCCATCCTGCCGCTGATTGCCATCATGGTGCGCACGGCCAGCAAGAAATTCCGCAAGCAAAGCAAGAAAATCCAGTTGGCCATGGGCGACGTGACGCACGTGGCGTCCGAAACGATCCAGGGCTATCGCGTGGTGCGCAGCTTCGGCGGTGAAAAATACGAAGAGAAACGCTTCTTCGACGCCAGCCAGGGCAATACCGACAAGCAATTGCGCATGACCCGCACCGGTGCCATCTATACGCCGCTGCTGCAACTGGTGATCTACACCGCCATGGCCGTGCTGATGTTCCTGGTGCTGTTCCTGCGTGGCGATGCGTCCGCCGGCGACATGGTGGCCTACATCACCCTGGCCGGCCTGCTGCCCAAGCCGATTCGCCAGCTGTCCGAAGTCAGCTCGACCATCCAGAAAGGTGTGGCCGGTGCTGAAAGTATCTTCGAGCAACTGGATGTCGAGCCTGAAGTCGATACCGGTACCGTCGAGCGTGATGTCGTCAGCGGCCGCCTGGACGTGCGCAACCTCAGCTTTACCTACCCTGACACCGAGCGTCAGGTGCTCAATGACATCAGTTTCTCGGTCGAGCCCGGGCAAATGGTGGCGCTGGTGGGGCGTTCGGGCAGCGGCAAGTCGACCCTGGCCAACCTGATTCCGCGTTTCTATCACCACGACAAGGGCGAAATCCTCATCGATGGCGTCGAGGTGGAACAGTACAAGCTGTTGAACCTGCGTCGGCATATCGCCCAGGTGACTCAGCACGTGACCCTGTTCAGCGACACGGTGGCCAACAACATCGCCTATGGCGACCTGGCCGGGGCACCCCGTGAAGACATCGAAAAAGCGGCCAAGGATGCCTACGCGATGGACTTCATCGCTCAATTGCCCGAAGGCCTGGACACCCAGGTCGGGGAAAACGGCGTGCTGTTGTCCGGTGGCCAGCGTCAGCGCCTGGCGATTGCCCGGGCGCTGTTGAAGAATGCCCCGCTGCTGATTCTCGACGAGGCGACTTCGGCACTCGACACCGAGTCCGAGCGGCATATCCAGGCCGCCCTGGATCAGGTCATGAAAGGTCGCACCACGCTGGTGATCGCTCATCGCTTGTCGACCATCGAGAAGGCCGACCTGATCCTGGTCATGGATCAGGGGAAAATCGTCGAGCGCGGCACCCACGAGCAACTGCTGGCGCAAAACGGCTACTACTCGCGCCTCAACGCGATGGGCCTCGACGCCCCGGCCGAAGACATCGCCTGACCCCGAAAGGGCGAGCCTGGCTCGCCCTTTCGTGCCGGTGCCGTCGCCTGGCGGGTCTTCTGCTCAAAAAATGAGCAAAAATACCCGGCAAATCATCCCGTTGCAGCCACCGCACAAGCCGACGCCAACCCTGTGTTAATATCGCGCCCCTGTTCATTCTGTATGTGGGTTGCACCATGAAGTTGTCCATGCCGCGATTCGATCAAGCCCCTGTCTTGGTGGTCGGCGATGTCATGCTCGACCGTTACTGGCATGGTGGTACCTCACGGATTTCCCCTGAGGCGCCGGTGCCGGTGGTCAAGGTCGATCACATCGAGGACCGTCCGGGCGGCGCTGCCAACGTTGCCTTGAACATTGCCGCCCTGGGGGCTCCGGCCTCGCTGGTCGGTGTAACCGGCGACGATGAGGCCGCCAATAGCCTGGTCAACAGCCTCAAGGGCGCTGGCGTGCGCGCCATCTTCCAGCGCATTGCGCACCAGCCGACCATCGTCAAGCTGCGGGTCATGAGTCGTCACCAGCAACTGCTGCGTATCGATTTCGAAGAACCCTTCGCCACCGACGCGCTGGCCCTGGCCGCGCAGGTCGACGAGTTGCTCGAAGGCATCAAGGTGCTGGTGCTGTCCGACTACGGCAAAGGCGCATTGAAAAATCATCAGGCGCTGATCCAGGCCGCCCGGGCCCGCGGCATTCCGGTACTGGCCGATCCAAAGGGCAAGGACTTTTCGATCTACCGTGGCGCCAGCCTGATCACGCCGAACCTCAACGAATTCGAAACCATCGTCGGTGGTTGCGCCGATGAACACGAGCTGGTCAACAAGGGCGCGCAGCTGATGCACGACCTGGACCTCGGTGCCTTGCTGGTGACCCGTGGCGAACACGGCATGACCTTGCTGCGTCCGGATCATCCGGCGCTGCACCTGCCGGCCCGTGCCCGTGAAGTGTTCGACGTGACCGGTGCCGGCGATACAGTGATTTCCACCCTGGCAGCAGCGATTGCCGCGGGTGAAGAACTGCCTCACGCCGTGGCCCTGGCCAACCTGGCAGCCGGTATCGTGGTGGGCAAGCTCGGTACGGCGGCCATCAGTGCGCCGGAACTGCGTCGTGCGATCCAGCGTGCGGAAGGTTCCGAGCGCGGTGTGCTGGGTCTTGAGCAACTGTTGCTGGCGGTCGATGATGCCCGCGCGCACAACGAGCGGATCGTGTTCACCAACGGTTGCTTCGACATCCTGCATGCCGGCCACGTGACCTATCTGGAACAGGCGCGGGCCCAGGGCGATCGCCTGATTGTCGCGATCAACGACGACGCATCGGTCAGCCGCCTGAAAGGGCCGGGCCGTCCGATCAACAGTGTCGACCGACGCATGGCGGTGCTGGCCGGGTTGGGCGCGGTGGACTGGGTCATCAGTTTCCCGGAAGGCACCCCGGAAAACCTGCTGAGCGCGATCAAGCCGGATGTGCTGGTCAAGGGTGGCGACTACGGGATCGACCAGGTGGTCGGCGCGGACATCGTGACGGCCTACGGCGGTACCGTGAAAGTGCTGGGGCTGGTGGAAAACAGCTCGACCACGGCGATTGTCGAGAAGATCCGCAAGTCCGAATGAAGCCGTAAAAGATCGCAGCCTCTGTAGGAGCGAGCTTGCTCGCGATGGACGTGAACGATACCGCGTATTGACTGATTGAATGCGGTGCCGCTGAGTTCATCGCGAGCAAGCTCGCTCCTACAGGGGGCGGCGATCTTTTGCTTTAAGAGCTGACCTTCTTGCGCGGCACGATTTTCTTCAGCAGCAGCTTGGCTTTCCCGCGTAACCGCGCCAAGCCCGAATCCTTCCCCGGCGGGGTCAAACCCTGCTGCCTCACCCAGTCCTTCCAGCGAATTCGTTCATCGCGTACCAGCCAGCCTTCCTGTCGGGCAAAACTCTCGGCCAGGTACAGGCCGCGGGTGCTGGCCGGGTGCAGCTGATCCTTTTTCAGGGTGTAGAGCTCAGCCATCGGGTGGCCGTCCTGCAAGGGCATCAAGTACAGGTCGGGGCGCTTGCGGTCGAGACGGGCGACGAGTTGATCGCCTTCGAGCCTTTCATCGACATGGAACAGACTCAGGGATTTGGCTTCCTTGGGAACGTCCAGGCGCAGGTCGTAAATCAGTTGCAGCGACGCCGTTGGCAAATGCACGTAAGCCCGCGGACGTTCCATCAGCGTCAGGTTGGCGCAACGCACCGGCCGCGCCGAGCCGGACAGTGGCGACAAGCGAAACGGCAGGGCTTCGCGGTAATGCAGGGCGGCCGAGTAGGGGGCCGGCAGCCAGGTGTCATTGAACCGGCCACCGAGCCAGCCCTCCGGGGTTTCCAGCAGGCATTCTTCGGCAATCTCCTGGATCGCCGTGTGCAGGGGGAGGTTCAGTTCGTGGGCCGGCACGTAACCGGAGATCAGCTTGAGCACCACGTCGCCACGGTCCTGCCGACGCTGACGCACCAGCACCCAGTAGTCGCGATTCTGCCAATGCAGGGTCAGGCGCACCGAGACCCCGAGATTGGCCAGTTCCAGGGCAAATCGTTCACTGTCGCCGACCGTGACCGGCCGACGACGTTGCAGGGTCTGGGAGAAATTCAGCGGCCTGCCGACGCTCTGGTAACTCAGGCCTTCGGGAGTCGCTTCGACGAATAACGGCAGGGTCTTGAAGTTGCTCGGGTTCTTTCTGATGAGCGTGCGCGACATGTCGGCTCCTGCTTAAGGCCGCGTGAGCGGCGTCAGTGGCTACGTAGGACCTGGGCAACGGTCGCGACATTGTGGGCGAGGTGCAGCGGATTGATGGTCCCGACAATAGCACTGGCAACACCCGGATGTTCAAACAGCAACTCGAAACTGGCGCGCACCGGGTCCACGCCCGGACTCAGGCATACGTGACCGCTGGCGAGGGCTTTCTTGACCAGAATGGCTTTGCCGTGTGCAGCAGCATAGTCAATGACGGCCTTCTCGTTTTGTTCGTTCAGATTGTAGGTGACCATCGCGCAGTCGCCTTGCTCCAGCGCCTTCAATCCGCCTTCGACGGTCTTGCCGGAAAACCCGAAGCCGCCAATCTTGCCTTCGGCCTTGAGTTCGGCGAGGGTTTCGTAAACTTCGCAGTCATTGAGGATCGCCAGGTCGTTGCCATCGGAGTGCACCAGCACCAGGTCGATGAAGTCCGTTTCCAGGCGTTGCAGGCTGCGCTCTACCGACATGCGCGTGTGTGCCGCGCTGAAGTCGTGACGGGACTGGCCATCGGCAAACTCTTCACCCACCTTGCTGACAATCACCCAATCCTGACGCTGACCGCGCAGCAACGGGCCGAGGCGTTCTTCGCTGCGGCCATAGGCCGGGGCCGTGTCGATCAGGTTGATGCCCAGGTCGCGGGCGAGCTTGAGCAGCATGCGCGCTTCATCGTCATCGGGAATCCGGAAGCCGCTGGGGTATTTCACACCTTGGTCGCGGCCCAGTTTCACCGTGCCCAGGCCCAGGGGTGAAACCAGCAGGCCGCTGCTGCCCAGGGGGCGATGCAAGTCATGCAGGGTCGGTTGACTCATGGCAGCAGTTGCTCCCAGGCCGGTACGCCCATCGGTGGCTTCGGCAGTACAGGCAGTGCTGCCGGGTGGCCTGGCTGGATACCGTCGCGGGTCAGGCTGGCGATGACCCGGTCAGCGAAGTCCGGCGCCAGGGCGAGTTTGGTTGGCCAGCCCACCAGCAGCCGGCCTTCTTCTGCGACAAACGCATTGTCGGGGCGGGTCAGGCCTGATTGCAGGGGTTCGGCGCGATCCACGCGCAGGGTGGCCCACTGCACCGTGCTCAGGTCGATCCACGGCAGCAACTGGCCGAGTTCTTTCTGTGCGGTGGCGATTTGCTCCGCAGGCTCACGGAGCACGCCTTCGCTTTCGGCGATGTCGCCACCCATGTACCAGACCCATTGACCGTCGGCGGCCGGGTGGGTGGTGACGGTCATGCGCGGTTTGGTGCCGCCGCCCAGGCAATGGGCGTACAGCGGTTTGAGGCTCGGCCCCTTGGCGATGATCATGTGCAGCGGTCGACGCTGCATCGCCGGCTCGCTGAGGCCCAATGCTTCGAGCAGTTGCGCCGTGCCCGCGCCGGCGCTCAAGACGATGCGCTGGGCGCGGATCTCGCGCTCATCGACGATCAGGCCGACCAGCTTGCCACCCTCCAGCAGCGGTTCGATCTTCTGCCCGGCGAGCAAGCCGTCACCGGCGAGGTCGGCGAGGCGCTGGATCAGGCTCGGCACATCGATCACCAGTTCCGCCAGGCGATAGACCTTGCCCTTGAATCGCTTGTCCTGCAGCGCGGGCGGCAATTGGTCGCCCTTGACCTGATCGACGCGACCGCGCACGGCCTTGCTGGCGAAGAAGCTGGTCAGGTTGCCGGCGAGGGTGCCAGGGGACCACAGGTAATGGGCTTCGGAGAGCAGGCGCACACCAGACAGGTCCAGCTCGCCGTCACCGGCCAGGGCTTCCCGCCAGCGGCGCGGCATGTCGGCGATGGCTTCCGAAGCGCCGGTCAGGGCACCGTGCAATGCGTACTTGGCGCCGCCGTGGATAATGCCCTGGGACTTCACGGTCTGCCCGCCGCCGAGGCTGGCGCTTTCCACCAGCACGGTCGAAAAACCCTGGCGGCGCAGGCGCGCGTTCAGCCAGAGGCCGGCGACACCAGCGCCGACAATCAGAACGTCGGTGGAAATAACGGATGGCATGCAGCGACCTCTGTGTTCAAGACGAGGGCGCAGTATACAGAGCTGAGACGGGAAAAAAGATCGCAGCCTTCGGCAGCTCCTACAGGCGCACGCATTCCCCTGTAGGAGCTGCCGAAGGCTGCGATCTTTTCTTTCAGTGCCCCGCGGTTTTGGAAAAGAGTTGTATCACTACAACACCCAGCACAATCAGCGCCATCCCCAGCATCGCCGGCACGTCCAGTTTCTGCCCGTAGATAAACAGCGCCGCGACGCTGACCATCACGATCCCCATGCCGGCCCATACGGCATACGCCACACCCACGGGAACGCTGCGCACTACCAGGGTCAGCATCCAGAAGGCAATGCCGTAGCCGAGGATGACCAGCACCAGTGGCAGCGGGGTGCTGAGGCCTTTGACGGCTTTCATCGAAACAGTGGCAATCACTTCGGCGCAGATGGCAATGGCCAGGTAGTAGTAAGCGGTCATGGGTCAATCCTCGTGTGAAGTGTTGCTCTCTGAGGTCGGCATTCTAGTGATTTGCCAGATGCGGTAAAGTCATTACCTATCTGTTAAAGAGATGGGTTGAGCCATGAGCATGCAGTGGAATCTGGAGCAACTGCGGTTGTTTGTCAGCGTAGCGGAGCAGCGCTCGTTTTCGGCCGTGGCGCGGGATCAGCGCAAGGCGCAGTCGGCGGTCAGCAGTGCGATAGCGTTGCTGGAGGATGACCTGGGCGTCAGCCTGTTCGACCGCAGCAGCGGCCGTCAGCCGAAGCTCACTGAAGCCGGTACCGCTTTGCTGGACGAGGCACGGGAAGTGTTGCGTCAGTGTGAACGACTCAATGGCCGGGCATTGGCGATGATGCGCGGCCAGGAGGCACGACTGCGCGTGGCCCAGGATGAGGCGATGCCTTATCAGCCGATCATCGAAAGCTTCGAGGCCCTGGCGGAAAAATTCCCCAGCCTTGAAGTGCAACTGACCAGTGCCGCCCAGGGCGATGTCGCGCGCAAGCTGGTGGAGCGGCGTGCAGACCTGGGGTTGCTGTTCTTTCACGATCAGATTCCCGAGGCGCTTGAGCGTCGCGTGCTGGGCAGCGTGGAAATGGTCACGGTGTGCGGCAAGGATCATCCGTTGGCGGGCAGAGGCACGGTGGACGGCCAGCAATTGGCGCAGCATCGGCAGTTGCTGATGTCCACGGAGTCGAGCATTTATCCCGGCAGTGATCCCGCCAGCCCGCAAGTCTGGCGCGCCGACAGTTTCTATGTAATGGCCGAATGGCTGGTGCGCGGCCTTGGCTGGGCGTGGCTGCCGCGCCACGTGGTGCAATACCCGACCTATCAGAACCAGATGGTCGAACTGGTCAGCGAATGGACCCCGCCGGCCCTGGTGGTGGAATTGGTATGGCGCCGGGACGAGCCCCTCGGTCCGGCCGCGCGCTGGCTCGCCGAACGTTTTGCCGTGCACTTGCAGACGATTGGCGAAAAAAGCCGATAAACTCCGCCGCCATGAATAGAACTCTCTACACCGCGCTGTTTTATCTGGGGCTGCCATTGGTAGCGATTCGGCTTTGGCTGCGCGCGCGCAAGGCGCCGGCGTATGCCAGGCGCATCGGCGAGCGCTTCTCCTACGGGATGCCGGCGATGAAACCGGGCGGCATCTGGGTGCATGCCGTGTCGGTGGGCGAAAGCATTGCTGCCGCGCCGATGATCCGCGCCTTGCTGGCGCGTTACCCGAATCTGCCGATCACCGTGACCTGCATGACGCCGACCGGTTCGGAACGCATCCTCGCCCTGTTTGCCAATGAGCCACGCATCCAGCACTGCTATCTGCCTTACGATTTGCCGTGCGCCGCCCGGCGCTTCCTCGATCGGGTCCGGCCAAAACTGGCAGTGATCATGGAAACCGAGCTGTGGCCCAACCATATCCATCAATGTGCCAAACGCGGGATTCCCGTAGCGCTGGCCAATGCGCGACTGTCCGAGCGTTCGGCCAGGGGCTATGGCCGCTTGCGCAAACTGACCCAGCCGATGCTGGCCGAGATGAGCCTGTTCGCGGTGCAGACCGAGGCCGAAGCCCAGCGCTTCCGTGATCTGGGCGCGCGGACGGAAACCGTCGAGGTCACCGGTTCGATCAAGTTCGACCTGACCATCGGCCCGCAACTGCTCGAGCGCGCCAGCCAGTTGCGCGGGCAATGGCAGGCGCTGGAGCGACCGGTGTGGATCGCGGCCAGTACCCATGACGGCGAAGACGAGGTCGTGCTGGCGGCTCATCGTCAGTTGCTGGCCAGTCACCCCGATGCATTGCTGATTCTGGTGCCGCGTCATCCGGAACGCTTCAATTCGGTGTACGGGCTGTGCCAGCAACAAGGGTTTGCCACCGTCCGGCGCTCCAGTGGCGAAGCGGTCAGTGCCGATACTTCCGTGTTGCTGGGCGACACCATGGGCGAGTTGCTGTTTCTCTACGCCCTGGCTGACAGTGCTTTCGTCGGCGGCAGCCTGGTGCCGAACGGCGGGCATAACCTGCTGGAGCCGGCGGCCCTCGCCAAACCGGTGCTGAGCGGGCCGCATCTTTTCAACTTCCTCGAAATCGCTGCGCAGTTGCGCAGTGCCGGGGCGTTGCAGGAAGTGGAGGATGCCGAAGGGCTGGCGGTGGCGGTGCAGCGGCTGTTCGAACTGCCGCGTGATGCACAGCGCATGGCAGAGGCCGGGTTGAAGGTGATGCGCGCCAACCAGGGGGCGTTGCAGCGCTTGCTGGATGGGTTGGGGCGGTTGATCGAGCGCTAAGACCGAGTCGTATTCATTCGCGAGCAGGCTCGCTCCCACACTCGAAACACTGTGGGAGCGAGCCTGCTCGCGAAGCTTTTGCTTTTATTGCTCCGGTCGCGCCTTCAACTGTTCCTCTGCCGCCTTGGCCAGGTCCGGTGGCAGGAAATCCTTGTCCGGGTTGTAGTTGGGATTGAGCCAGCGTGCGAGGTTTTGCAGGTCCCCCGGATTCAACGTGCCGGCCTGTTGCTTCAGGCGCAGGTTGTCGAGGATGTAGTCGTAGCGGGTGTTGTTGTAGTCGCGCACCGAGTTGTAGAGCGAGCGCTGCGCATCCAGCACGTCGACGATGTTTCGCGTCCCCACCTGATAGCCGATTTCAGTCGCTTCCACCGCACTCTGGTTGGAGATGATCGATTGCTTGCGCGCCTGTACCTGCTCGACATCGGTGTTCACCGCGCGGTGCAGGTCGCGGGTGTTTTCCACGATGCTGCGGCGCAGGGCTTCGCGTTGCTGCTCGGTCTGGTCCAGTTGTGCATACGACTGGCGCACCTGGGAGTTGATCAGGCCGCCGCTGTAGATCGGGATGTTCAGTTGCAGGCCGACGGTGGTTTGATCGACGTCGCCACCGTACGCCTGGGGCAGGTTGTTCGGGTTGCTGAAGCCCAGAGCATCGTTGTCGCCTTTCTCGTACTTGGCGATCGCATCAACGGTTGGCAAGTGCCCGGACTTGCGTTGCTTGAGGGTTTGTTCGGCGGCGCTGACGGCATAGTTGCTGGCCAACAGATTGAGGTTCTGCCTGCCCGCCGTTTCGACCCAGGCCTTGGCGTCGTTCGGCACTGGTGGCAGGATCGGCAGGTTATGGCTGATGCCCCAGATCGAGTTGTACTGACGGTTGGTCAGGGTGATCAATGCTTCAAAGGCGTCGTCCACCTGGCGCTGCGCAACGATGCGGTTGGCGCGTGCGGTGTCGTAGCTGGCCTGTGAGTTCAATACGTCGGTCTTGTCCGAGAGGCCGACATCGAAACGCTCGTTGGATTGATCGAGCTGGCGTTTGAACGCCGCTTCTTCGGCCTTGGTCGAGGCCAGGTTGTCCTGGGTGCGCAGCACGTTGAAATAGCTGTCGGCGGTTTGCAGGATCAGGTTCTGCTCGGTCGCCGAGAGTTGCAGGGCGGCCTGTTCGTTGACTTCCTTGGCGGCCTGGAACTGGAACCAGCGGTCTGCCCGGAACAGCGGCTGCGCCAAAGTGGCCTGGTAGGAATGAGCATCGCGGTTGGTCGTGCCCGAAGGTTGATCGAGCGAGGTACGCACCTCGGAAACATTCGCGCCGCCCGAGAGGTTCGGCAGCAGCCCGGCGCGGGCCTGGGGCACGACTTCCTTCTGCGCGCCGTATTGGGCGATGGCAGCCGCCAGATCGGCGTTGTTGTTGACGGCTTCCTGATAAACGCTGACAAGGTCCGTCTTGTTCGATAAGGGCGCATCTGCTGCCCAGGCCAATCCGTTGGACGCACAAGACACGGCAAGGGCCAGTGAGAGTTTGCGCAGCATAGACGATCCCTAGAATTGATATTACAAAGGTAATTTGAGCGCCAAGGCTAAGGCCCTGCTTCGACAGCGTCAATGCGCGGCTCAGCGTAGCGAGTGTAGTTGCGCATTGGGGTGGCAACAATCCTGATACTGCGTGTTAATACGCCATTCATCATGGTATTTGCCGGGGGGTTGGCGTTCTCTGCCAGTTGTGTCTAGACTGGCCGGGTTCTTGTCGGGGTGCCTTGCTATGAGGCTGAGATCGAATAATTTCGGATCCCGTTGAACCTGATCAGGTTAGCGCCTGCGTAGGGAACAAGATTTCTCGTCACCCGGCGAGTCCTCTTGTGCTTCGTCCGGGAAATTGTTCGACAATCGAACGCTCCCCGTGTGACGACGCACAGCACCAGTCCTGGTGCGTCCGTGCCTTTCAGGTTCTGCTCCGACAATCCACTGCCTGGATGCTGTCTGGAGAGCCCGTGATGACCATAAAAGCAAAAAACGCGATCAACCTCAGTGAGTCGGCCAAGGTCGATGAGCAGTCGGTTCAACCCTTTACCCGTTCGCAAAAAGTCTACGTCCAGGGCTCTCGTCCGGACATCCGCGTGCCGATGCGCGAAATCACCCTGGACGTGACGCCGACTGACTTCGGTGGCGAAATCAACGCCCCGGTGACTGTCTACGATACCTCGGGCCCTTACACCGATCCCAACGTGGTGATTGACGTGCGTAAAGGCCTGGGCGACGTGCGCTCGGCGTGGATCGACGACCGTGGCGACACCGAACGCCTGAGTGGCCTGAGCTCGAACTTCGGTCAGGAGCGCCTTGCCGATCCAGAGCTGACCAAACTGCGCTTTGCCCACGTGAACAACCCGCGCCGCGCCAAGGCCGGGGCCAACGTCAGCCAGATGCACTACGCGCGCAAAGGCATCATCACCGCCGAGATGGAATACGTCGCCATCCGCGAAAACATGAAGCTGCAAGAGGCCCGCGCCGCCGGCCTGTTGAAGCAACAGCACGCCGGCCACAGTTTCGGCGCGAGCATCCCGAAAGAAATCACCCCTGAATTCGTCCGCGAGGAAATCGCCCGCGGCCGCGCGATCATCCCGGCCAACATCAACCACACCGAACTGGAACCGATGATCATCGGCCGTAACTTCCTGGTGAAGATCAACGGCAACATCGGCAACAGCGCCCTGGGTTCGTCCATCGAAGAAGAAGTGGCGAAACTGACCTGGGGCATTCGCTGGGGTTCGGATACGGTCATGGACCTGTCCACCGGCAAGCACATCCACGAAACCCGTGAGTGGATCATCCGCAACTCGCCGGTGCCGATCGGTACGGTGCCGATCTACCAGGCGCTGGAGAAGGTCAACGGCGTGGCCGAAGACCTGACCTGGGAGCTGTTCCGCGACACGCTGATCGAACAGGCCGAGCAGGGCGTCGACTACTTCACCATCCACGCCGGCGTGTTGCTGCGCTACGTACCGATGACCGCCAAGCGCGTGACCGGCATCGTATCCCGTGGCGGCTCGATCATGGCCAAGTGGTGCCTGGCGCACCACAAAGAGAACTTCCTCTACACCCATTTCGACGAAATCTGCGAAATCATGAAGGCCTACGACGTCAGCTTCTCGCTGGGCGATGGCCTGCGTCCGGGCTCGATTGCCGACGCCAACGACGAAGCGCAGTTCGGCGAACTGGAAACCCTCGGCGAGCTGACCAAGATTGCCTGGAAACACGACGTGCAGTGCATGATCGAAGGTCCGGGGCACGTGCCGATGCAGTTGATCAAGGAGAACATGGACAAGCAACTGGAGTGCTGCGACGAGGCGCCGTTCTACACCCTCGGCCCGCTGACCACCGACATCGCGCCGGGCTACGACCACATCACCTCGGGCATCGGTGCGGCAATGATCGGCTGGTTCGGTTGCGCCATGCTCTGCTACGTCACGCCGAAGGAACACCTGGGCCTGCCGAACAAGGATGACGTGAAGACCGGCATCATCACCTACAAGATCGCCGCGCACGCCGCCGATCTGGCGAAGGGGCATCCGGGTGCACAGATCCGCGACAATGCCTTGAGCAAGGCGCGTTTCGAGTTCCGCTGGGAAGACCAGTTCAACCTGGGCCTCGATCCGGACACCGCGCGTTCGTATCACGATGAGACCCTGCCGAAGGATTCGGCCAAGGTCGCGCACTTCTGCTCGATGTGCGGGCCGAAGTTCTGCTCGATGAAAATCACCCAGGAAGTCCGCGAGTATGCGGCCAACCAACGGATCGAAGCGGTCGACGTGGACGTCGCCCAAGGCATGGCCGAACAGGCCGAGCGCTTCAAGCAGGAAGGCAGTCAGCTGTACAAGAAGGTTTGATCTGACCCCCACCGTGGATTTGTGAACACGCCCTCCCTGTAGGAGCTGCCGCAGGCTGCGATCTTTTGACTTTGTCTTGAAGATCAAAAGATCGCAGCCTGCGGCAGCTCCTACAGTTCTGTGTGGGAGCCAGCCTGCTGGCGATTGATCAACACAACAACAAATGTCCCTCTGAGATAACCCCCTTGAGCATTCAACCCAGCACTTATTCACCCGACATCGCGGTGCCGACCGACAAACGTGTGTTCGGCGGTCGCGATCTGTTTTCCCTGTGGTTCTCCCTCGGCATCGGCCTGATGGTGTTGCAGACCGGTGCATTGCTCGCGCCGGGCCTGGGCCTGTCCGGTTCGTTGCTGGCGATTTTCCTTGGCACCCTGGTCGGCGTTCTGCTGCTGGCGGCAGTCGGGGTGATTGGCAGTGACACCGGCCTGTCGTCGATGGCCGCGCTCAAGCTCAGCCTCGGTACGAAAGGCGCGAGCCTGCCGGCGGTGCTGAACCTGCTGCAACTGATCGGTTGGGGTTCGTTCGAAATCATTGTCATGCGCGATGCCGCCAGCCTGTTGGGCGCGAAGGCCTTCAGCGAAGGCAGCCTGCTGTCCAATCCGGTGTTGTGGACCCTGTTCTTCGGCACCCTGGCGACCCTGTTGGCGGTCAGCGGTCCGCTGACTTTCGTTCGGCAGATCCTGCGCAAGTGGGGCATCTGGCTGCTCCTGGCCGCGTGCATCTGGCTGACCTGGAACCTGTTCGCCAAGGCTGACCTGACTGCGTTGTGGGCCCAGGCCGGGGACGGTTCGATGCCGTTTGCCGTGGGTTTCGACATCGCCATTGCCATGCCGCTCTCGTGGCTGCCGCTGATCGCCGACTACTCGCGGTTCGGCAAGCGGGCGAAAAACGTCTTCGGTGGCACCGCCATCGGATTCTTCATCGGTAACTTCTGGCTGATGAGCCTGGGCGTGGCCTACACCCTGGCGTTCGCGCCGAGCGGTGAAGTCAATGCCTTGCTGCTGGCGCTGGCCGGTGCCGGCTTGGGGATTCCGCTGCTGCTGATTCTTCTGGATGAATCGGAAAACGCCTTTGCCGATATTCACTCGGCGGCGGTGTCCAGCGGGATTCTGTTGCGTGCCAAAGTCGAGCATCTGGCCCTGGCCATCGGAGTCATCTGCACGCTGATTGCCCTGTTGGCGCCATTGGCCCAGTACCAGAACTTCCTGCTGCTGATCGGTTCGGTGTTTGCGCCATTGTTCGGCGTGGTGCTGGTGGACCACTTCATCCTGCGCAAGCGCAGTGGCCAGGTGGCTTCAGCCGCTTTGCGCTGGCCGGCGCTGCTGGCCTGGCTGGGCGGGATCAGCACTTACCATCTGCTCGCCAACCTGTATCCGGACGTGGGTGCAACCCTGCCGGCGCTGGTCCTGGCAGGGTTGCTGCAGCTGGTGCTGGGCCGGGCCTTCAGTTACGGCCGGGAAACAGCTCGGGCTTGATGATGCCGTTCAGGCGAGGGTAGGGGATCTTCAGTTCGACATGGCCCAGCGCGTAAGGCGCAATGGTGCTGGTTTCGTACTTGAGGATCACCCCGCCGTAGGTCAGCGCCACGTTCTGGGTTTTCTGGAACGGCCAGCTCTTCACGAACTCCGGTTCCTGATCGAGCTTGGTGCTGATCAGCCAGCTGTTGTGCGCCACTTGCGCGGCTTTCCAGAACGCGTCTTCCTGCCCCGGCACCAACATGTCGGACAACGTCAGCACTTTATGTTGCTGGCGCGAGTAGTTGATGAAACCCCGCCCCGGCGTGCCATGGGCGCCGCCGGTGTCCAGGTAGCTGGACAATTCGATGATCACCAAGCCGTCATGCTGCTCACGTACCTTTGCTTGCAGATAGCTGCTGTTGCGCGGGCCGGCGGTGCGCAAAAACTCTTCGCGATAGGCCGCCAGGGTCGGGGCGACCGGCGCGTCGGGCGAGGTGCGGGTCATTTGCAGCAGCCGTTTTTCGATGATGCCGTCCAGTGCAGGCTCGTCCGGAAAGTGCAGGGTGTCGATGTTGACCAGCGGGCATTCCGGGTTGCTGCAGCCGGGCTTGAGTTGCTCGGAAGCGTCGCGGGTGGTTTCCAGCGGCGTCCGGTAGTTGGGCTGGAACAGGCTCGCGCAAGCGCCCAGGGTCAGGGCGATGGCGGCCACGGAGGCGATTTTGAAAAGCGACATGGGCGTCCTTTCTGAAACAGGGGAAGGCAAAAAGTTACCGGCTTCGACTCTCAACAAAGCAATCAGTTCGCCACTAAGCTAATTAGAGAGGGTTTCGCCTTCACCGTCCATCCCGCTGACGGGAAAGGGGCTGCATCAAACATCACGGGCGCGTTAGGATGGCGCGAAGTCGAGGCCCAGGAAAAAAGCAGCCTCGTTCAGGATTTGCAGTAACGAGGATAATCATGACGGATTTTGCCAACGCCATTCCGACCGCCGTTGATATCGTGCGGCGCGAAAAATGCTACGAGGGTTTCTACAAACTCGAACGCGTGCACTTGCGCCACGAATTGTTCGCCGGGGGCATGAGCCGTGAGATCAATCGTGAAGTGTTCGTTCGCCATGATGCGGTCTGCATGCTGCCTTACGATCCGCAGCGCGATGAAGTGGTGCTGATCGAGCAGTTTCGCGTCGGCGCCATGGGCAAGACCGACAACCCGTGGCTGATCGAACTGGTCGCTGGTCTGATCGACAAGGATGAAGTGCCGGAAGCAGTTGCTCACCGCGAAGCGCAGGAGGAAGCTGGGCTGGAAATCGGGGCGCTCTGGCCGATGCTCAAATATTTTCCATCGCCGGGCGGCAGTAACGAATTCGTGCATTTGTACCTGGGGCGTTGTGACACTACCGGGGTTGGCGGCCTGCATGGGCTGGAGGAAGAGGCAGAAGACATCCGCGTCACGGTCTGGGCTTTCGAAGATGCCCTGCAAGCCGTGCGCGACGGGCGTATTGCCAACGCGGCGAGCATCATTGCCTTGCAATGGCTGGCTTTGAACCGCGTTGAAGTGAGGGGGTTATGGTCGTAAACAAGCTGCGCGATCGCTATCGGGTAGATCTGGTGGGGCTGCAAGCGTCCTGCGAGGCGAACTACGCGCGCCTGATGCGACTGCTGCCGGACATGCGCAGCGAGCCTGCCGCGCGGCGCATCGCCGTGACCCATGGCGACCAGATGCTCGGCGTGCTGGCCCTGGAGGTATTGCTGACCTGTCCTTACACCACGACCCTGCAAGTGCGCCAGGAACACAGCCTGCCGTGGCTGCCGGTGCCGCAACTGGAAGTGCAGGTGTATCACGACGCACGCATGGCCGAAGTGGTCAGCGCCGAACATGCACGACGCTTTCGCGGCATCTATCCTTACCCGAACGCCTCGATGCACCAGCCGGACGAAAAGGCCCAGCTGAACATGTTTTTGGGCGAATGGCTGAGCCATTGCCTGGCGCTGGGGCATGAGTACGAGGTCGTACGTTAACGGCGAAGCGCAGTTGTGAACTGCGTCAGGTTCACGGATTTCCCCTTTCGATCGTCCCCCAGCATAATTGCGGCACCTACCCATCCCCGTGATCACGCCCTGGGAGAACGCCTTGCCGAGCGTATCCACATTGACCACCGCCGATCCGGCGTTGCTGGTGCAACTCTCCGACAGCCATCTGTTTGCCGAAGCGGACGGTGCGTTGCTGGGCATGAACACCCGCGACAGCCTGCAAAAGGTCATCGAGCTGGTGCGCGCGCAACAGCCGCAGATCGATTTGATCCTGGCCACGGGTGATCTGTCCCAGGACGGGACGCTGGCGTCCTACCGGCAATTTCGCGAGATGACGCGCCAGCTCGATGCGCCGGCGCGCTGGATTCCCGGCAATCACGATGAGCCGCAGATCATGGCCGAGGCGGCGGTGCAGAGCGCTTTGCTCGAACCTGTGGTGGATATCGGCAACTGGCGGGTCACGATGCTCGATTCGGCGGTGCCGGGCTCGGTGCCGGGATATTTGCAGGATGAACAGCTGCAGTTGCTCGCCCGCTCGTTGAGCGAAGCGCCGGAACGCCATCATCTGGTGTGCTTCCACCATCACCCGGTGTCCATCGGTTGTGCCTGGATGGAACCGATTGGCTTGCGCAATCCCGAGGCGCTGTTCGCCGTGCTGGACCGTTTCGAACAGGTGCGCGCGGTGTTGTGGGGGCATGTGCACCAGGAAATCGATCAGAGGCGCAATGGTGTGCGATTGATCGCCTCGCCCTCGACCTGCATCCAGTTCGAGCCGGGCAGCGAGGATTTCAAGGTCGGGGAACAGGCGCCGGGGTATCGCTGGTTGCGACTGCTGCCCGATGGGCGGCTGGAAACCGGGGTAGAGCGTGTCACCGGGTTCGATTTCACTGTGGATTACGGTTCCAACGGCTACTGATAAATCCCCTGTAGGAGCTGCCGCAGGCTGCGATCTTTTGACTTTGTTGTTAAAAGCAAGATCAAAAGATCGCAGCCTGCGGCAGCTCCTACACAGGCGCATTCATTTCAATTCATGCTGGCCCAACATCCACGGACAGCCTGTAAACTGCGCCTTTTTAGCGACGCACAGGGAACTCAAATGTCCGGTTCGATCCTTTATATCCACGGCTTCAACAGCTCGCCGTTGTCGAAGAAGGCCTGCCAGTTGGTCGAGGTGATGGAACGTCTGGGCCTGAGCGAACAGTTGCGCGTTCCGGCATTGCACCACCACCCACGCCAGGCTATCGAGCAACTGGAGCAGGCGATCGCCGAACTGGGACGGCCACTGCTGGTCGGCAGCTCCCTCGGCGGCTACTATGCCACTCACCTGGCCGAGCGCCATGGCTTGAAAGCCCTGTTGATCAACCCTGCCGTCAGCCCGCACCGGATGTTCGACGGCTATCTGGGGACGCAGAAAAACCTGTATACCGAAGAGGCCTGGGAGTTGACCCACGACCACGTGACGGCCCTGGCCGAGCTGGAAGTGCCGGCACCCCGGGATCCGCAGCGTTATCAGGTATGGTTGCAGACAGCTGACGAAACGTTGGACTATCGTCTCGCCCAGCAGTATTACCGGGCATGCGCCTTGCGTATCCAGGCCGGTGGCGACCACAGTTTCCAGGGTTTTGCCACGCGATTGCCGGCCATGTTGAGTTTTGCCGGCATTGGTGCCGATTTGTATCAGGCAATCGATTTCAGCGCATTGTGAGCGATAGCCCCATGAATTCTTTTTTCACCGAACACTGACGACGAGACCCCATGGCCACTCCCAGCGCTAGCTCTTATAACGCCGACGCCATCGAAGTCCTCTCGGGCCTCGACCCGGTGCGCAAACGCCCCGGCATGTACACCGACACCAGTCGGCCGAACCACCTTGCCCAGGAAGTCATCGACAACAGTGTCGACGAAGCCCTGGCCGGGCATGCCTCATCGGTACAGGTGATCCTGCATGCCGACCATTCCCTGGAAGTCAGCGATGACGGCCGTGGCATGCCGGTGGACATTCACCCCGAGGAAGGTGTTTCGGGCGTCGAGTTGATCCTCACCAAGCTTCACGCCGGTGGCAAGTTTTCCAACAAGAACTACCAGTTCTCCGGCGGTTTGCACGGGGTGGGTATTTCCGTGGTCAACGCCTTGTCCACCGAAGTGCGGGTGCGGGTCAAGCGTGACGGCAACGAGTACCAGATGACCTTCAAGGATGGCTACAAGGCCACCGAACTGGAGATCGTCGGCACTGTCGGCAAACGCAACACCGGCACCAGTGTGTTCTTCGCACCGGATCCGAAATACTTCGACTCCCCGAAATTCTCCATCAGCCGCCTCAAGCACGTGCTCAAGGCCAAGGCCGTGTTGTGCCCGGGGCTGCTGGTCAGTTTTGAAGACAAGGCCACCGGCGAGAAAGTCGAATGGCATTACGAAGACGGCCTGCGTTCCTACCTGGTGGACGCGGTCAGCGAATTCGAGCGCCTGCCGGACGAGCCGTTCTGCGGCAGCCTGGCCGGTAATAAGGAAGCGGTGGATTGGGCGCTGCTGTGGCTGCCCGAAGGTGGCGACGCGGTACAGGAAAGCTACGTCAACCTGATCCCGACCGCCCAGGGCGGTACCCACGTCAACGGCTTGCGCCAAGGCCTGCTCGACGCCATGCGCGAGTTCTGCGAATTCCGCAGCCTGTTGCCGCGCGGCGTGAAGCTGGCGCCGGAAGACGTCTGGGAACGCATTGCCTTCGTTCTGTCGATGAAGATGCAGGAGCCGCAATTCTCCGGCCAGACCAAGGAGCGCCTGTCGTCCCGTGAGGCGGCGGCGTTCGTCTCCGGTGTGGTCAAGGATGCGTTCAGCCTGTGGCTCAACGCCCACCCGGAAACCGGCATGCTGCTGGCGGAACTGGCGATCAACAACGCCGGCCGTCGCCTCAAGGCCAGCAAGAAGGTCGAGCGCAAACGCATTACCCAGGGCCCGGCGCTGCCGGGCAAGCTGGCCGACTGTGCCGGGCAGGACCCGATGCGTTCCGAGCTGTTCCTGGTGGAAGGTGATTCCGCCGGCGGCTCGGCCAAGCAGGCGCGGGATAAAGAGTTCCAGGCGATCCTGCCGTTGCGCGGCAAGATCCTCAACACCTGGGAAGTCGACGGCAGCGAAGTGCTGGCCAGCCAGGAAGTGCACAACATCGCCGTGGCCATCGGCGTCGATCCGGGTGCGGCCGACATGAGCCAGCTGCGCTACGGCAAGATCTGCATCCTCGCCGACGCCGACTCCGATGGTCTGCACATCGCGACCTTGCTGTGCGCCTTGTTCGTCCAGCACTTCCGCCCGCTGGTGGATGCCGGTCACGTCTACGTGGCCATGCCGCCGCTGTACCGTATCGACCTGGGCAAGGAAATCTACTACGCCCTGGATGAAGCCGAACGCGACGGCATCCTCGATCGTCTGGTGGCCGAGAAGAAGCGCGGCAAGCCACAGGTCACCCGATTCAAGGGTCTGGGTGAAATGAACCCGCCGCAGTTGCGTGAAACCACCATGGACCCGAACACCCGGCGTCTGGTGCAGTTGACCCTGGAAGATTTCGAGGCGACCTCGGAAATGATGGACATGCTGCTGGCGAAGAAGCGCGCTGGTGACCGCAAGACCTGGCTGGAGTCCAAGGGCAACCTGGCCGAGGTGCTGGGCTGATGCGTCTGGGCTTTGCCCTGGCCTGTGCGTTGCTGCTGACGTCGATTACGGTATCTGCCGAGCCGGCGCCACAGCTGCGCCTGTTGTCCGGGCATGTCGTCGACAGCATGCGCGGTGGCAACCTGTCCGGGCTGGCGCAGTGCGGCAATGACCTGTGGGCTGTTTCCGACCGCGACGATGATCAGATCTATCGCCTCGATACCAGCGGACCCGCCTGGCAGGCCGAAGCGGTGCATATTGACGTACCGCCGGTGCCTGACAGCGGTTTGCCCTGGGGGTTGAGGTCTAGTGTCTGGGGGGCTTCGTTCGTGCGTGGCGGCGATCTGGACTTCGAAGGCATCACCTGCGACAGCGCCGGCAATCGCTACATCGTCAGCGAAGGCCATGCCGCGGTCTTGCAAGTGCCGCCCACGGGGCCTGCTACCTGGCTGAAAATTTCGCCGATGATGGTTCGCGAGGCGCGGGCCAGTGGCCTGTTGTTGCAATTCAACGCGCTGTTCGAAGGGCTGACGGTCAATCCGGCGGGTGATCAGCTGTGGCTCGCCGCCGAGCGTCAAGGCCGTGGGCTGCTGATGATCAAGCGCAAACAGACGTTGTGGGATTGCGACGGTGGCTGCGTGCTGCTGAGCGAGGCGGGCATGGAAATGCAACCCGAGCAGTTTCCCCGCGCCAAAGCTGTCTCGCAGGATTTCTCTGACCTGTCGCTGTTCAACGGCAAGCTGTTCACCCTTGAACGCAACGCCTATCGGATTTGTCGCCGGGATCCGCAGACGGCCAGGGTCGAGCGCTGCTGGTCGTACGCCGCCGAGTTGCTGCAGGAAAACCGTCGTTATCCACAGAACTACGGGTTGGAAGAAGCGTTGATCGTGGATGCCGATGGCGCCTGGATTGGTGTTGACAACAATTTTGGCGCCCGTGTCGATGGCGAAGTGCGTCCGGTGGTCTGGCGTTTCGCTGCGCCGGAAGGTGGCTGGAGTGCCAAGCCATGAGCCGACAAACGCCGGGTCAGCGCATCGGCCGGGTGTTCATGGTGCTGGCCTGGTGCGCAGCGCTGTTTCTGGCCACGCGGTTTTTCGCTCAGTGGGAAGCGCGGCAGCAAAATCCGAACGTGGTGGTCAGCTCGGAGCAGGGCGAAGGTTTCATCGAGGTGAAGCTGGTCAGCAATGTGCAGGGGCATTTCGTTGCCAGCGGTCAGATCAACGGCCAGCCGGTGGACTTCATGCTCGATACCGGGGCGACCGATGTGTCGATTCCGGCGGACCTGGCCAAGCGTTTGAAGCTCGAAGAAGGATTCGGCGTGACCCTGAGCACAGCCAATGGCCTGAGCCAGGGCTATCGCACCCGTATTGAACGCCTGCAACTGGGCGACATCGTGCTGCGGGATGTGCGCGCACTGGTGGCCCCGGGGCTGCATGGCGATCAGGTGTTGCTCGGCATGAGCGCACTGAACAAACTTGAATTTACCCAGCGCGGTGGCACCATGCTGCTGCGCCAGACAACGAACCGATGAGGCCCGCATGAGCGACTCCCTTGATCTCAGCCTTGACGGTGTAGAACGCCGGTCACTGGCTGACTTCACCGAAAATGCCTACCTCAACTACTCCATGTACGTGATCATGGACCGTGCCTTGCCGCATATCGGCGACGGTCTGAAACCGGTACAGCGGCGTATTGTCTACGCCATGAGCGAGCTGGGGCTGGACGCCGATTCCAAGCACAAGAAATCGGCGCGTACCGTCGGTGACGTGCTCGGTAAATTCCACCCCCACGGCGACTCGGCCTGCTACGAAGCCATGGTGCTGATGGCCCAGCCGTTCAGCTATCGCTACACGCTGGTCGACGGCCAGGGCAACTGGGGTGCGCCGGATGATCCCAAATCCTTCGCCGCCATGCGTTACACCGAAGCGCGGCTGTCGCGTTATTCCGAAGTGCTGCTCAGCGAGTTGGGCCAGGGCACGGCGGACTGGGGTCCGAACTTCGACGGCACGCTGGACGAGCCGCTGGTCCTGCCGGCCCGTTTGCCGAACATCCTGCTCAACGGCACCACCGGCATCGCCGTGGGCATGGCCACCGACGTGCCGCCGCACAACCTGCGCGAAGTCGCCACGGCGTGCGTGCGTTTGCTCGATGAGCCCAAGGCCACGGTCGAACAGCTCTGCGAGCACATCCAGGGCCCGGATTACCCGACCGAAGCGGAAATCATCACCCCGCGCGCCGACCTGCTGAAAATCTACGAAACCGGTCGCGGCTCGGTGCGCATGCGCGCCGTGTATCACATTGAAGACGGCGACATCATCGTCACCGCGTTGCCGCATCAGGTCTCGGGTGCCAAGGTGCTGGAACAGATCGCCGCGATGATGCAGGCCAAGCCGTCCAAGGCGCCGCAAATCGCCGACCTGCGCGACGAATCCGACCACGAAAACCCGTGCCGGATCGTGATCATTCCGGGGGCGCGCAAGAACTTCGACCACGATGCCTTGATGCAACACCTGTTCGCCAGCACCGAGCTGGAGTCGAGCTACCGGGTCAACATCAACATCATCGGCCTGGACGGCAAGCCGCAGCTGAAAAACCTGCGGGCGTTGCTGGTCGAATGGCTGGAGTTCCGGGTGCAGACCGTGCGTCGTCGCCTGCAATTCCGCCTCGACAAGGTCGAGCGTCGCCTGCACCTGTTGGACGGTTTGCTGATTGCCTACCTCAACCTGGATGAAGTGATCCACATCATCCGTACCGAGGAGCAGCCACGGGCCAAACTGATCGAACGCTTCGCCCTGAGCGAGATCCAGGCCGACTACATCCTCGACACCCGTCTGCGTCAGTTGGCGCGACTGGAAGAGATGAAGCTGCGTGCCGAGCAGGATGAACTGCTCAAGGAACAAGCCAAGCTGCAAGCCCTGCTGAGCAGCGAAGCCAAGTTGAAGAAACTGGTACGCACCGAGCTGATCAAGGACGCCGAAACCTATGGTGACGACCGTCGTTCGCCGATTGTCGAGCGCGCCGAGGCCAAGGCCCTGACCGAGCACGACCTGCTGCCGAACGAGAAAGTGACGGTCGTACTGTCGGAAAAAGGCTGGATTCGTTCCGCCAAAGGCCACGAGATCGATGCCACCGGGCTTTCCTACAAGGCCGGGGACGGTTTCAAGGCGCTGGCCGCCGGGCGCTCCAACCAGTTTGCCGTGTTTATCGACTCCACCGGCCGCAGTTATTCGGTGGCCGCCCATACCTTGCCGTCGGCCCGTGGCCAGGGCGAACCGCTGACCGGTCGCCTGACACCGCCGCCGGGAGCGAGTTTCGAATGCGTTCTGATGCCGGAAGATGACGCGTTGTACGTGATCGCCTCCGACGCCGGCTACGGTTTCGTGGTCAAGGGCGAGGACCTGCAAGCCAAGAACAAGGCGGGCAAGGCCCTGTTGAGCCTGCCGAACAACGCCAAGGTCATGCTGCCGCGCCCTGTGGCCGATCGTGAGCAGAACTGGCTGGCGTCGGTGACGACCGAAGGTCGCCTGTTGATCTTCAAGATCAGCGACCTGCCACAATTAGGAAAAGGCAAAGGCAACAAGATCATCGGGATTCCCGGTGAGCGAGTGGCCAGCCGCGAAGAGTATGTGACGGACATCGCCGTATTGCCGGACGGTGCAACACTGGTGTTGCAGGCCGGGAAACGTACCTTGTCACTGAAAGCGGACGACCTCGAACACTACAAGGGTGAACGTGGCCGTCGTGGCAACAAGCTGCCGCGTGGCTTCCAGCGGGTAGATGCGCTGCTCGTCGAAAACCTGAATTAGGCGACTTAGAAGCGCCGAACTACGATTTAACCCGTAGTTCGGCGCTTTGCGCTGGAGTCGGAACGAATATTCACGGATGATATGGCCTTTCAAGCGCCGGCACTGCCGCGCGTTCTTCATATTTGTTGAGTATTTTCACTGTGATCAGCCTTTTAGCGATCACCTGGATGGGACGATGACTGCTCTGCGCCTTCCTTTTATTCTTATGCTCGCCGGCATTCTTGGCCTGGCGGGTTGCAGCGTTCACCAACCGGTGTCGTTGTATCAGCTGGACGCTGGAACCCCGGTTCAGCCTGCACAGAACGCGGGCATGGCGGTATTGTTGGGCCCGGTTACCGTGGCCGACTACCTGCAGCGCGAAACCCTGTTGCAGCGTCAGCCGGATGGCAGCTTGCAAGCATCGACCGACGGTCGTTGGGCCGGGAGCCTTTCGTCGGATATCGATCAGTTGCTGCTGCGTCAAGTCGCAGGTCACCTGGACAGCCAGCGCGTAGTGCTGGCTCCGGCAACATTGGGCTTCACCCCGGACGTTCAGGTGCTGCTGACCATCACGCGCCTGGATTCCGGTGCAAAACAACCGGCGATCCTTGATGCGCAATGGCGCCTGATCGACCGTCGCGGGCAGGTCCGTGATAATCGCATCATCCATTTGCAGGAACAGCATGCCGGTAGTACGGCGGCTCAGGTCCAGGCACAGGGCGTGTTGTTGCAACGCCTGGCCGAGGAATTGTCGGTGGCGCTCAAGCCGCTGGCCAATCAGCCGCCGATCGCCGAAGTCCCGCGTAAAGCGCCAGCCAAGGCGCCTGCACCTGCGGTAGAACAGGAAAAGCAGCCGAAGATCCCAATGGCCGCGCCTATTCGTACGGATATGGAAGTGTTCCGCTTCTAAGCCTGAACTGAAGCTGCCTCCCTTATAAAGCCCGCCTTGTGCGGGCTTTATTGTTTTTGCAGGCTGGTGATCTTTAGTGTGGCTGGTGGCCTCATCGCGAGCAGGCTCGCTCCCACAGGGGATCTTCAGTGAGCACTCCGTTGTGGTAAGCCCGGATCAATTGTGGGAGCGAGCCTGCTCGCGAAGGCGTAGGTGCAGACAACAAAAAAGCCCGCAGACGATCACTCATCTGCGGGCTTCTTCATAACGGGGCGATTAAGCCCGGCGTTCGTGCATCCGCGCCAGTTGCCGTTCAAGCATCGATGGATACGGCTCCATCAACCGCTCCACGCAGCATGCACCTTCAGGGCTGGCAATCGGGCGGATCCGTGCGCGCTGACGGATCAACGCGTCGTCGCTGATCTTGCGCTCCACCAGCAGCAGGTTGCGGCTGTGCTGCGACAGGGCCAGGGCGTCCTGGGCGGAGTCGGTCAGCAGCAGGTCGATCTGGCTCAGGCCAAACAGTTCGTCGCCCAGGGTCAGGCCCAGCTGCAATTGCAGGGTGATGCCGCTGTCCGCGACTTCGATCTGCAGCTGGTGCCCCAGGGCCCGTAGCAGCTCGCCACAGCAAATGGCGTTGGTCAGGTAATCGTCGCCGCTGTCTTCGGTGTGGAACAGCATCAACGTGCTGCCATCGTTCAAAGTCTCCACTTCGCCTTGATACAGCGATGCGGCCTGGTCGAGGCAGTCGCGATAGCGCTCCAGCAGTTCTTCAAGGCGCGCCCGCGGCAGGCGTCGCAGTTGCTCCTGGGAACCCAGTTGTACCGCCAGTACCGCGCTGTGTTGCGGCACGCTCGGCGTGGCCTTGCGAATCACCGGTTGCGGGGTGCTGTCCAGCGACTCGTCGCGCAGATCGGCGAACGGGTCCTCGTCATCGTCGTCTTCGACGGTGCTGACGATCTGCCGTGGCGCCGGCTTGAGCGCCGCTACCGGGCGGCTCTCGTCGAAACTCGGATCGCGCAGGTTGCGGACTTCGAAGGCCGGGTCGGCCTCGTCATCGACGTCGTCGAATTCCGGTTCCGGCACAGGGGCGGGCTCCGGGGCGAAGTTGGCGTGCAGCTGACGCGCCAGGTCGCCGATTTCGTCCTGGCGGTCGGTGGCCGGGGTGTATTCATCGATATTGCGCAGCCACACCCGCAATTGCAGCAGGGGTGTTGAGAGATACCGCCCCATGCGCAGGCTCAGGGCCAGGGACAGGGCCAGCAGGATGGCGCTGAGGATGCCCATGCTTTGCAGGCTGATGGTCATCGGCTGCTGGAACTGGTCCATGTCCAGGCTGATGCGCAATTGCCCGGCGGTCACGTCCTGGAAGGTGATCTTGCTCTGGTACATGCCTTCGGCTTCGCCCAGCAGGCCATGCTTGGGACGCTGGCCGGATTCGGCAAGGATGCGGTTGTCCGGACTGTAGATGGCGGCGTGGGCCACCAGCTTGTTCTTGGTCAGGTTATTGAGCAGCACATTGAGGCTGAGGATGTCGTTGGACACCAACAGCTCCGTGGCCGAAGTGGCCGTCTGCGTCGTCAGGCTTTCGCCCAGCGCATCCGCCTGCTCGTGCATGGCCTGCTTGAACTGCAAGCCCATCACACCGGCATAGATGACCAGGGCCAGGGCGACCAGGATCACGTTATGGCTGGCGATGCGCAATGCAATCGGTACACGGCGGTGGCGCAGTGCCCGGAAGATCAGCAGGAAGAAGTTATCGGTTTTTACTGGCGTGGGCCGGTTCACTTGAGCTCGGCTCTTTTGTCCGTGAAGTTGACGCGCAGTATAGCGACAGGCCCTAGACCGTCAAAGCGCTCACGGTGCCCGATGGTCACTGAAAGTGGGTAGAATGCGGTTTTTTTCCACCTGCGGGGGTGCGCCTTGCGCGAAATCGTCCTGATAAACATCACGGGAGTCGACCGTCCGGGTCTGACTGCGGCCATTACCGGCGTTCTGGCCCAGGGTGGTGTGAACATTCTCGACATCGGTCAGGCGGTGATCCACGACACCTTGTCGTTCGGCATCCTGGTTGAAATTCCCGATACCGAACAAGGCAAGTCCGTGCTCAAGGACATCCTGTTCAAGGGCTACGAGCTCGATCAACAGGTACGTTTCACGCCGGTGTCCGAACAGGATTACCAGCAGTGGGTCGGCAACCAGGGCAAAAAGCGCCACATCGTGACCCTGTTGACCCGCAAGGTGACAGCCGGTCAGTTGCAGGCCGTGAGTTCGATCACCGCCAAATATGGCCTGAACATTGACCACATCGATCGTCTGTCCGGGCGCATGCCGCTGGACACCCCGGCCGACAAGGGCAAGGGCTGCATCGAGTTTTCAGTGCGTGGCGAGGCGGCTGATCCGCAGGCACTGCGGGCCGAATTCCTCAGCGTCGCCCAGGAACTGAACGTCGACATCGCCTTCCAGGAAGACTCGCTGTTCCGTCGCAACCGTCGCCTGGCGGTGTTCGACATGGACTCGACCCTGATCGAAGCCGAAGTGATCGATGAGTTGGCCAAGGCGGCTGGCGTGGGTGACAAGGTTTCGGAAATCACTGAGCGGGCGATGGCCGGCGAACTGGACTTCCGCGCCAGTTTCAAGGAGCGCCTGGCCCTGCTCAAAGGTCTGGACGTTGGCGTGCTGGACTCCATCGGTGCCTCGCTGCGCCTGACCGAAGGTGCTGAAACCCTCTTCGCCGAACTCAAGCGCCTGGGCTACAAGACCGCGATCCTGTCGGGCGGCTTCACCTACTTCGCCAAGCAATTGCAGGCCAAGCTGGGTATCGACTATGTGTTCGCCAACGAACTGGAAGTGGTCGACGGCAAAGTCACCGGCGTGGCGGTCGAGCCGATTGTCGATGCACAGCGCAAGGCGGATTTGCTGAAGGAGTTGGCACACAAGGAAGGCTTGCGCCTGGAGCAGACCATTGCGGTCGGCGACGGTGCCAATGACTTGCCGATGCTGGCGATTGCCGGGTTGGGCGTGGCGTTCCGCGCCAAGCCGCTGGTCAAGCAGTCGGCCAAGCAGGCGATTTCCACTTTGGGTCTGGATGGTGTGCTGTACCTGCTGGGCTTCCGCGATCGCGACGGCCAGCTGTAACACCGAAAAACACCTGTGGGAGCGAGCTTGCTCGCGATGAACCTGAGAACAACGCGGGTATTCAGGAAGCCCGCGTCATCGTTGGCGACCATCGCGAGCAGGCTCGCTCCTACAGTGAATGGCGGTGTCTATCAGGCTTTTGGTGAGCCCATGCCCTGACCCATCTGCACCGCTGTACCCGCAGTCATTTCCTCAGTCCACTTCACCTGATCCGGTCCGAACAGCACGACGGCGGTCGAACCCAGCTTGAAGCGACCCAGTTCCGCACCTTTTTCCAGATGGATCGGCGCGCGCGCGGCTTCGTCGTAGCGGAAGGTTTTCAGCTCGCGCTTCGGCGGCGTGACCAGGCCGGCCCAGACGGTTTCAATCGATGCAACGATCATCGCACCCACCAGCACCACGGCCATCGGGCCGCGCTCGGTGTCGAAAATGCACGCCACGCGCTCGTTGCGGGCGAACAGTTCCGGAACGTTTTCAGCGGTGGTCTGGTTGACCGAGAACAGGCGACCCGGGATGTAGACCATCTCGCGCAGGGTGCCGGCCAGCGGCATGTGCACGCGGTGGTAGTCCTTCGGCGACAGGTAGATGGTCGCGAAGTCACCGCCCATGAACGGCGCAGCATTCGCCGCATCGCCACCCAACAGTTCCAGCACGCTGAAGCTGTGACCCTTGGCCTGGAATACACGACCGTGCTCGATCGGGCCGAGCTGGCTGATCGCGCCGTCGGCCGGGCTGAGGATCGCGCCCGGCGTTTCGTCCAGCGGACGGGCACCGTCTTTCAGTGCGCGGGTGAAGAACGCGTTGAAGTGCTCGTAGGCAGTCAGGTCTTCGACCAGCGCCTGGGACATGTCCACCTGATAGCGCTTGGCGAACCAGGCGGTAAAGGCATTCTTGAACCAGCGCACGCGGCATTCGGCGATGCAGCCGGCCAGTCGCGAGAGCAAGTTGTGGGGCAGCAGGTACTGGCCGAGGAGAAACAGACGCTTGTTCATTAACAGTCCTTAAAAATCTTGAATTTCTACCGGGGTATCGGGATGGTTGCCCCATTCGCCCCAAGAGCCGGCGTAGCCCTTGACCCTCGGATAACCGAGAGCCTTGGCCACCAGATAGGTGAAGCCAGAACGGTGGTGGGTCTGGCAGTGGGTAATCACTTCTTTGTCTTTGCTGATCCCGAGTTGTTCGAGGATCTGCGGCATGTCGGTGCGGATGCGCAGCTGGCGCGACTGATCCATGCCGGCGGTCCATTCGAAATTGACCGCGCCGGGAATGTGCCCGCCCTTGGCCGCCAGGACCTTCTCGCCGGAATACTCCAGCGGCCCGCGTGCGTCCCAGATGGCCAGGTCGGCGGCGCCGAGGCGGCTTTGCAGGTACTCACGGGTGGCGGTGGGTTCGTCGTGCAAGGTCAGAGAAACCGGGCCGCCCACGGCTGGCGGGATCTGGATCGACATGGGCAAACCTTCTGCCAGCCAGGCCGTCAGGCCGCCGTCGACATAGTGGTACTTGCTGTGGCCGATGACATCCAGCAGCCAGATGAAGCGTCCGGCCCAACCGCCGCCTTCATCGTCATACACCACGTAGACCGCATCGGGATTGTGTCCCAGCTCGCCAAACAGTGTTTCGAGTGCTGCCTGCGGGGGCATCAGTCCCGGGGCGGGTGCCTGCCCCAGCTGTGTGCGTTTCGGATCGACAAAGCGCGCGCCGGGAATGTGCCCCTCGGCGTAGCGGGCGGGACTGGTCAAGTCCACCAGAATCAGTTCGCGGGCGTCGAGGCGAGGGAGCAAGTCGCTCGGCTCGATCACCAGCGGCAAGCCAGAGAAGTCAGACATGTGAGGTCTCCAGAGCACAAAAGGGAGGATTGTAGCGCAGCCTTATTGGCCTCGGTTGCTAAAGCTGTGCAGGGCTTTCTCGATGCACTGCGCGGTTTTGCCGAAGGCCTGTACGGAAACTTCCGAAAACGGCCCGCCGCCCTGATCCGCCACGACGATCATGATCACCCGGCCATTATTGACCAGCGAGCGCAGCAGCAGGTGTTCGCCACTGAACTGTAAGCGCAGGCTGTTGGGCAGCAGGGCCGAGAGTTGCGCGTTGTTGGCCGGCGTCAGGCGGACCTGGGCCTGTTGCGCGAGCAGGCGTTGCAATACGTTGCTCTGGCTGACTACGAAGTTCAGCCCGGCCGTTTCCTTCGGCAGGCCGGCCGTCTGGTGCACGCGCAGGTTGGCATGGGTACGGTCGGCCATCAGGATCATCACCCGACGCATGCCGCAGGCCACCAGAGCATCGCGGGCGGCGATGGTCAGGTGCATGGCGTTGGTGAACCGACTCGGCTCGACCAGCAATTCGGCGCATTGCTTGCGCCATTTCGCCAGATCTTCGGCGGTGGGTGCCGCGGCCGGTAGCAAACCTGAGTGGACACGGTTCATGCCCCACGGCCAGATCAGCGATTCGGCGGGGTGCCAGAGGTCGGGCATGGCGTGATGGCGCGCGCTGTTGGCGGCTTGCTGGTGCAGTTGTTGTTGCACCTCATCCATCGGCATTTGCAGGTAAAGGCTGGTCAGGTACTGCCAGCGTTCACTGTGCGGGCTGTCCCAGGCGTGTTGTGCCGACAGCGCCAGACCGTTGGCCAGCAGCACCGTATTGGCCGGTTGATTGAGCCAGCGGCGCAGGGTCGGATCGTCATCGAGGCGGTTCTGCTGGCGCAACGGGTGCTCGCTGTCACGGGCGATGCGCAGGACTTTCACCAGCTCCCGCTGCTCGGTGAGCAACAGGCGATAGCCCTGTTGCACCCAGATCGGCAAGCGCCAGACTTCCACCAGCGCCTGACCGATGTCCAGCAGGCGTGCGCCAAACAATTGCTTTTCGACTTTACGTGCCGACTCACCTTTATGGATGACCCGCAGCTCCCAGTCTTCGAGCAGTTTTGGATGGGTCAGCGCCAAAGGCCACAGGGGCGAAAGAAACAGCAGGCTGCCCCAGTGGATGTCCTGCCACAGGCGCGCCAGGCGACTGGCAAAAAAACCATTGGCCTGTTGCGTGGCGTGCTGGCTGATCATCTGCAGCTGACGCAAGGCTTTGGGGATTTCGAACTGGGGTTCGGCGGGCAGCCGCGCGAGCAATTCTTCGGTGCGTTTCAGGCCGAGGCGATTGATCGCAACCTCAAGGTTTTCCGCCGGCTCGGTCATGCCGCCGTGGGTGTGCCGGTTGGCTTCGCGAATCACGCTCAAGGCCAGGGCGGGGCTGCCTTGCATGAGGTCGGCGATATCGCGCAGCGAGCTGCGATTGTCGCGGATGGCCTTGCAGACACGGTCGTGGCTGGCTTGCGGGACGGGAAGGCGTACGCCATCGAGCAGCTTGACCCAGCCTTCGAGCGTCGTCGGTTTTGGTGTTGGAACGTTCGTTTCGTTAACCATGGTGGGAGGCGATCATCGTCAACAATACCTGTGCCCGGAAGGGGTCAAATTAGCTTTTCGCCTGAACTGGCTATAGTCTGGCGCAGTTTTGCCGATAAGTAGAAGAAGAGATTTTTTAACTTCCGAATATGACCTTGAACCCGACTCAGTAAGTGCTCTCCTAACCTATGGCTAAAATTATCGGCATCATCGTCGTATTCGCGAGCGTGCTCGGCGGATACGTGCTTTCCCACGGCAAGATTGCCGCTCTGATCCAGCCTTTCGAGGTCATGATTATTGGCGGTGCAGCCCTCGGCGCATTCTTGCAGGCCAACCCCGGCTACATGACGATGCACGTGCTCAAGAAGTCCCTGGGCATGTTCAGTTCGCGTTTCAACCACGCCTTTTACCTTGAAGTGCTGGGCCTGATCTACGAGATCCTCAACAAGAGCCGCCGCGAAGGCATGATGGCCATTGAGGGCGACATCGAAGATGCCGCCGCGAGCCCGATCTTCGCCAAGTACCCGGCGGTCCTCAAGGATGAGCGCATGACCGCGTTCATCTGTGATTACCTGCGCATCATGTCCTCCGGCAACATGGCCCCGCACGAGCTGGAAGGCCTGTTCGACATGGAGCTTTTCAGCCTCAAGGAAGACCTGGAACACCCCTCCCACGCGGTCAACGGCATCGCCGACGCCATGCCCGGTTTCGGTATCGTCGCGGCGGTACTGGGTATCGTGGTGACCATGGCTTCGCTGGGTGAAGGTGACCAGAAGTCCATCGGCCTGCACGTCGGTGCGGCACTGGTCGGTACCTTCTTCGGTATTCTCGCCGCCTACGGTTTCTTCGGCCCGCTGGCCCATTCCCTGGCCCACGATGCCAAGGAAGAACTGAACGTCTACGAAGCCATCAAGGCCTCGCTGGTGGCTTCGGCTTCCGGCATGCCGCCATCGCTGGCCGTTGAGTTCGGGCGCAAGGTCCTGTACCCGGCGCACCGTCCAAGCTTCGCCGAGCTGGAACAAGCGGTTCGCGGTCGTTAAGTCATGGAAAATAATCAGCCGATAATCATCAAGCGCGTCAAGCGCTATGCCGGCGGGCATCACGGCGGGGCGTGGAAAATCGCCTTCGCCGACTTCGCTACGGCGATGATGGCGTTCTTCCTGGTGTTGTGGCTGCTGTCCACCGCCACGCCGGAACAGAAGATCGCCATCGCCGGTTACTTCAAGGACCCGATCGGCTTTTCCGAAAGCGGTACGCCCTACATCATCGATCTGGGCGGTACGCCGACCATGGCGCCGGAAAACACCCTCAACCCCGAGGTGAAGTCCCAGCCGCAGCCAGACAAGGTCACTGTGGATACCGACCAGGTCGAAGGCATGGCCGAGCAGGTCGAAAAGGAACGCCTCGAGTTGCTGCTGCAGGAACTGCAGAACAAGGTCGAAGAAAACCCGCAGATGCAGAAGTTCAAGGATCAGATCCTGTTCGAAATTACCCCGGACGGCCTGCGTATCCAGATCATGGACGCGGAAAACCGCCCGATGTTCGACTCGGGCTCAGCTCGCTTGAAGCCGTATTTCGAAGACATCCTGCTGGCCATGGCCGACACCATCAAGGCGGTGCCGAACAAGATCAGCATCAGCGGCCACACCGATGCCAAGCCGTACACCGGCACTGGTGATTTCGGTAACTGGGAACTCTCGGCCAACCGTGCCAACGCCGCACGGCGTGCTCTGGTGGCGGGCAGCTATCCAGATGCACAGGTGGCGCGCGTGGTCGGTTATGCCTCGTCGGCGTTGTTTGATCGCGAACATCCGTTCAATCCGGTGAACCGCCGAATCGACATCGTGGTACTGACCAAGAAAGCCCAGCGGGCCATCGAAGGTTCGCAAGGCGCGGAGCCAGCTCCCGATGCACCGCAAGGTTCGGCTGCACCAGGTGCAGCACCGACCGCGCCGGTCGACCCGAATGCGTTGCCGGCGGACAAGGAACCGCTGCCGGCTCACGAACTGCGCGAGCGTCTGAACCTGTTCGATGACCCGGCACCGAAAACGGGTGAGCCAGCCAAACCGGGTGAAGCGCTCAAGCAGTGATGTCCAGTCCTGAAACAGGTTCACGCCTGCTTCAGGACTCGCCCCCGGTACCCACGTATCTACCGCCGCCCCCCAAAAAAACGTACAGGGCCACTAGGTCATTCGCGATTGCGCTGACAAATCCTCATCTAAAAAAGGAAGCGTCCTACATACAAGCTATTTCACAAGCGACTTAATTGCCGCCTTTGGGTTTCGCCAGGAGCATGGACGTGCAGGTCCTGGGGCGACCACGGGTTGCTTATGCCGCAGGAAGCTTGTTAATGGAACTGACAAAAATATCCTCGCCACAGAACCGGCGTCTGATCAAGTTCACCTCCCCGATTGCGAACCAGAAGGAGCTGTTGCTCGAGCACTTTTCCGGCGTCGAGGGCGTGTCGACACTATTCAGTTTCGAGTTGTCGCTGATCAGTCAGGATGCGCGACTGGAACTCAAGTCGTTAATGGGGCAGCCGGCGTCACTCGAGATTGAATTGGCGAGCGGCGAGGCGCGTTACATTCACGGCTACATCAGTCGATTCAGCCTGCAGAACAGTGACGGCGGTCTGGCTTATTACTCGGCCACCTTGAGCCCCTGGCTGTGGATGCTGTCACGACGTGTCGACTCGCGGATCTTTCAAGAGCAGAGCATCGAAGACATCCTGCGCACGGTGTTCGCCCACTATGGCGTGCTGCCCAGGTTCGAGTTCCGCCTGGAGCAGCCGCTCAAGTCCCACAGCTACATCACGCAATACCGCGAGAGCGATCTGGATTTCGTCCTGCGCCTGCTGGAGCGTGAGGGCTTGTTGTTCTACTTCGAGCATACGAAGCAAGAACACCGCCTGATCATCACCGACCATTCGCGCCACCTTGAGCCGCTGGCCCGGCAACCGCGGATCCGCTACCACAGCGCGGCGGTCACCGAGACCGCCGACTCGATCACCCGATGGAGCAGCCAGCGGATTTTGCAGTCCGGCAAGATGGCCATCCAGACCTTCGACTACCGGCAACCGCGCAATCCGCTGCCGGTCAGCATGCCCAGCCTTAACGTCCAGGGTGATGTGCCAGCCTACGAGATCTACGACTTTCCCGGTCATTACAGCCACGGTATGCCTGCAGATGGCGAAGCGCTGGTGCGGCATCGACTCGAAGCCCTGGAGGTCCAGGGCAAGACGTTTGAGGGCGCCAGCAACTGTCGCGCCATGCTGCCGGGCTACACCTTCGAACTGACCCAGCACTTCGATCACGATGCCGATCCCGTGGAGGAACGCCAGTTCCTCCTGCTCAAGGTGGAGCACCAAGGCCGCAACAACTACCTGACGGATCAACCGGCGAGCTACGACAACAGTTTCGTCTGCATCCGCCACAAGATTGCCTTTCGCCCACCGATCATTACCCCGCGGCCGACGATTTCCGGGCCGCTCACCGCCATTGTGGTGGGCCCGGAAGGTGAGGAGGTTTTCACCGACGAACTGGCGCGCGTGCAAGTGCGCTTTCATTGGCAGCGGGCGCAGGACCCGGCCCAGGGCACGACCTGGCTCAGGGTCGCCATGCCCAGTGGCGGCGCCGGCTTCGGCCACCAGTTTTTGCCGCGCATCGGTCAGGAAGTGCTGGTGACGTTCCTCGGCGGCGACATCGACCGTCCCCTGGTGACGTCGGTGCTCTACAACGCCGACCATTTTCCGCCGCACTTCAGTAACGCCACGGGGTTGCCGGGCAATCGAACCTTATCCGGGATCCAGACCCGGGAACATCAGGGCCAGGGCTTCAACGAACTGCTCTTCGACGATACACCCGGCGCGGTGCGCGCCCGACTGGGCACGACCCATCAGGCCACCGCGCTGAACCTGGGCAAGCTCGTCACGCCGCGAACCGACGGGCAGGCCCAGGCGCGCGGCCAGGGCGCCGAACTGCGCAGCGACGCCGCGATTGCCCTGCGGGCGGCCCAAGGGCTGTTGTTGACCACCTACGCTCGCCACGAGGCTCAGGGCTCACAGCTGGACCGCGAAGAATTGCTCAAGCTGTTGGCCGAGTGCGGCGAACTGTTCCAGTCCCTCGGCCAGACCGCCGCTGCCCGTGGCAGCCCGAAGATCGACACCCAGGGCATCGAGGCGTTGCGCCAGTCGTTGAGTCAATGGCCGGCACCCGAAAGCAACAGTCCGGGCGAGCCGGTGGTCGCGGTGGCGGCTGCAGCCGGCATTGCCAGCGCCACACCGCGCTCGCAGGTGCATTACGCCGGTGAAAACCATGACACCACCGCCCAGGATCATTTGCAGCTGAGCAGCGGCGCGGCCATGCGCCTGCAAGCCGGCAAAGGCATCAGCGCCTTCGCCCAGGACGAGGGCATCAGCGCCATCGCCAATCGCGGCAAGGTGCTGGTGCAGGCCCAGGACGACGACATGGTGCTCAACGCGCAAAAGAACCTGCACCTGTCGGCCGCCGAAGGCGAGGTGCTCATCACCGCCCCCACCATCCGCCTGGTGGCCGATGACGGCAGCTACATCAGGATCGGTGGTGGGGTCGAGATCGGTACCCAGGGCAAGGCGATTGTGCATGCCGGCGAGCATGACTGGGTGGGGCCCAAGACCGACAGTGCTGCCGTTCCTGTTTTCGGTCGGGACGGCGCGGACCAACGGCATCGACTGCACTACGACGGTGATCCAGCCGCAATTGTTCAAGGCCAACCCTACAAAATTGCCCTGGAAGACGGCAGCTCGGTGCAAGGCATCACGGGGACTGATGGACTAACCGAGTTGCTCCAGAGAACAGAGATGCAGCTCGCCAATCTCGAGGTTTTTCGCAATACATCCCACCTGGCAGCGAACCCGAGCTCCAACAGTACAGGGGTGGACGCATCAGGCCCTTTTGACCCCAGCATCGGACCAGACACCCGTACCGACGGCAGCTAAGGAAAGTGTCGACCCAGTGATCGACGACAGGAACATGATTTCAAAAGGATATGGAAAGCATGAGCTATACGGATAACGCAGTGATCGCCACCGGCACGAGTCGTTTGCTGCCGAATAGATCCACGGATCGCAACACTGCTGTGCCGCGAGACCTGCCTGGCGTGGTGATTTTCCTGCACGGCGTGAATGACCCCGGGGCGTCCTATGAGTCGGTGGAGACCGGGTTGTGCCAAGGGGTTAACGAGCGGCTGGATCGGCCGGATCTCAAGGCGGGGCGGTATGGGGCAGATTACAGTGCAGCCGAAGCGTTACCTCCTGAGCTGCGGGAGGATGAGCACAAGGCTGCGCTCGATGATCCGGACACCTACCTCTATCAGCGCGATACAAATGCCCCGAAGACCCGCAGCCTGTTGATTCCTTTTTATTGGGGCTACCGGGCCGAACCCGGGGAAATCAAACGCGATAAAAATGGCGATCCAGCCCGCTTGCGCGATCAATTCCTGGACAGGTTCGACAACCGTCTGGACCGCCATTTCGCCAAAGGCGGCGGATTTTTCGCTAACGCCACCAACAATTTGCTGGAAATGTACGAAGAAGGGTTCGGCAAATGGCTGCGCCATTGGGTTCAACCCACCATGCCTAACTCCCTGTACATGGGCAAGGCGCCGCATCGGCGGTACTTCGTGCTGGCCGCGACCCGGCTGGCGATGCTGGTCAGCGAGATCCGCCGCGTCTCACCCGACGAGACCATCACCATCATGGGGCACAGCCAGGGCACGCTGATCACCTTGCTCGCCCAGGCCATGCTGGTGGATCGCGGTGAACGCTGTGCCGACTGCGCAATCATGGTGGCCTCGCCCTATTCGGTACTGCCGGACGCGACGCCGAAAAATATGCGAACCCTGCAGACCCTGGTCGACATCGTGCAACACACCACTCAATCCCCCCATACGCAACCACCCCTCAGTGCCGTGCGCTGTGGCGTACCGGGTTATGGCGGTCGCACGGGGCCGCGCTGGTCACCCGAACAAGGCCAGCGCCTGGGCGCAGACGGGAACACCCTGGTGTTTCCCGAGCGCGACAACCGCGGCAAGGTTTACCTGTATTTCTGCCCGGACGACACCACCGTAGCGCTGGATGATGTGCAAGGCATCGGCACTTACGGCGTGCCGGACGAACTGCCCGATGGCCAGCCGGCCATGACCGCGCTGCAGTCCATGCGCTTCTACCAGCGCCTGTGGACCAAGCGCCTGCGTGACGGCGAGCCGGTACTGGTTGGCAAACCGCCGCAAGCGGACCTCACCCGTGCAGAAGGCGAGCCGCGCTATCCCGGTGGCGGCTCGGTCGCAGCGATAGCCTCGCAAACAGGGATCCGTGAAGGCCAGGAACGCACCATCAATGCCGAACAACTGCACCCACCCCATGCACCGCAGATGTTTGGCGGCGAAGCCGTGACGGGGTCTACCCATCAGGCCGGAAAGGATCGACCGGATGCGGTGTCGCAAAACGCGGCATTGGGCAACCCCGGTGCCACCTTCAAGTGGATTCACGTGACCAACAGTGACACGCGACTCGACCTGGACGAGGGGCTTGTTCGCTGGAATCACGGCAAAGAGCCGAACGACCAGACCCGGGCCCTGCGCCAGACGCCAGTGTCCGGCAACCCGATGCTCAATCGTAAGGACCACTACCGCATCTACCGTGAGGAAACTCCTAACGAAATCCGTGCACGCATGCAGGTTGATCAGAAGGAATGGACTGACAACAGCTATCACTCGGCTGTATTGCGCAGCCCGGAGAACCATCGTTGGGTGACGGCGATGGACATTGCAATTGGGCAGGCCAAGTGCCTGGATGATCCGGTGATGCGGGAGGTGTTGGTGGCGATTGCGGATTGGAAGATGGACAAAAAGCGGTTCGTTGATGAAGTCATGAAGATGCAGGGTTGGTCGCGACTGAGCGCAGAGGCTCAAGCATTGGTGGAGGCCAGCTATTTGAATTACGACAAAGGTAAGTTTCCTTCAATCGACCTGGTTTCACTGACGCCTCCGCGGTTGGTTGTAGCTTCATCAGGAAAAGGAGTACGTCCGTGAAGAGGCGCTGGCAGGACAAATCACAGCAGCCGAAGCTGAAGGGTTATCTCTGGACTGCCGGAGTACTGATAGCTGTTTGGCTTGTTTTTTTGCTCGTCATCATTTACTTGGCACAGGCTGAAAACAGGGAGCTTAGGGACATGGGAGCCGCTATGCGTTGGGGAGTCGCAAGTATTTTTGGCGCGCTGGCAATGATTTACAGCTGTCACTGGCTCGGCAAGACCGAAGCCTACCAAGACGCAGAACTCGAGGCCTACAAATCAAAAGTTATGGCCGAGAGAGCCGAGCACAATGCTACCCAGGAACGCACCTATGCGTTGGAAATACGGGGGGTGGGACTCGCGGTACAAGGGTGGCATCAATCATCGGTGTGGCAAAAAATAGAGAAGAAAGCAGACAACTTTGCTTCAATTTTTTCGAAGGACCCCAATGATTACAAAGCCTCATTAACATCCAGAACAAACACCAACCGCCTTGCTGTGCGAGCTGCTTTCACCTATTCAGCCAGCGACTCAGTGGCCTACTGGCCAATTCCGGTGTTTGCGATAGCACCACCCAAACAGCCTGAAGACGTGGGCGCCGCCGCAAATATTTCAGATGGACGCAACGCCGCGACTCTGGGCGTGACGCTGTTTCTCTGGCAAGACGCGGACAATACCCCGCATGCCCAAAACATGATCGAGCGGCTGTACAAGTTTTTCGACGACAATCCAGAGGTACCGCAAGCATTGATTGTGAGCGAGGATGGTGATGTTACTCGAAACGGCTATCGTGTGGCCGGCACGCCAGGATTGCAAAGCGTGCAGGTTGTGCCAGCGGTGTACACAAGCGTAACCGGTCTTCTGGTCACCCGTTCAGATCGGGTAGACCGCTACATCCGTCCCTTTGCCACCCAAGACTCGGAAGACAACCAGAACACAAGCACCGACATGGGCAAGTTGTGGGCGTTCTACTGGAGTCGTGATGATGCATTTCTTGATTGGTATAAAGAGAGTGAGCGTGCGAAAGGCACTACAGGTCATATTCGTCCTATTACCACCATGTCCTCCACCTACTGGCAATCCCAACTCCCCACTCTCTGGCAAACCCTGAGCAACCGAGGCCCCGGTCATTTCGAACCCTCCCCATGGCTACCGGTGCGCTGGGCCGAGCATCAAGTCAAGGAATTCGATAAAGCCCCGGTGTTGGGTTACCTGCACCGGCCGATCAAAGTCCCGATGCGTGACGAAAACGGCAAACCGCTCAAACCCGCGCTACAGGCCAAGGCCCTGCAAGCAGGCTGGCTGCAGGCTCTGGAAACCCTGCCCAACGGTGAAAAACCGGCGCGGGTGTTTTACGACAGCACCGACAACACCCCTGGCGAGATCGCTCTGACCATTGCGTTGCACGGTCTCAATGTCGATGGAGCCGGTCTCGAATTGGGCAATGTCGACGAGGGCTACGACATCGGCCGACGCTTGGGCAACACCGGCGTCAGTAGCGCCTTGGTCGAAATCAACCTCGCCACGATTGCCAGCTATCAGGAAGGTGGTGTCAGCGCGGTGGTGTACACCGGCGAAGACGGCAGTGTCACCGTGCAAATGGTCCGCCCGCCAGACGAAGCCCGCAAAGCGAAGAACCAGCAAACCCACGGTGTCGACCCGTTCAGGTTTCGTATGCCGGGAGACAAACCATGAGCCATCCCATTTGCCTGGGTGATGCCACCAGCAGCGGTGGCACCGTGGTTTCCTGCCAGCTCGAAGGCACGCATACCCTCAATGGAAAAACCCCGGCGGTGTTGGGCGACAAGGCTTACTGCCCGCTGCATCTGGGCGAGTTTGCCTTCGTCGAAGGGCATCCGCGCCGGCGTATGAACGGCATTCCGGTCGTATTGCAGGGCCATCTCCTGGCCTGCGGTTGTCATGGCGTGGCGGGTACTGCTCAGAATGTGCAGGTGGTCTAGGCCGAAACTCCGGGCTATCTCTTGATTGCGCGGCGGCTGGTGGCTTCAGTTTTTTGCAAAAAAGCCGACAACGATGTCGGCTTTTTTGTCGGCGTTGTCTGTATTAAAAGCCGCGGATGATTCGGGACTTGAGCTCGGCGTGAAAGCGATCCGCATTGGATCTGTTGACGCTGCGCACCGACTCGCTGCCGGTTATGGACTCCAGTGACATCGAGCGCTTGAGTGTCGCTTCATTTCGATAGGCATCGATAAAGAACTCGATGTCCCGGTCGCTGGTCAGCTTCGGCCATTTGTCCAGGTACAGCGGCAGCTCGGTCGGGCCGGTCTTGAAGGAGCAGATGCGTCGGTGGGTGATGGTCGCTTCGCCGATTTCGAACGGCACCCACCAGGACAGTGCGGTTTTCTCCGAGACCACTGCCAGCAGGTGCGTGCATTCGCTGATGTTGCGGGTAATCACCCCGGTGATGTCGTCGGTGGTCTGGGATTCGGCATCCAGCACATCGAGGTAGGTCTTGATGTTGGCCTGGATCAGGCGCGCGTTGATCTTGACCGCGTGGGCGCGGTCCATGTGGCGGTAGCTGATAAACACTGGCATCAGAAGTGTCCCTTGATCGCGAGTTCGCGGTAATAGGCGCCGAGGGCGGTGAGGCGGCAGCCGGTGGAGTGGATGGCGGCGTAGTACATGTGTTCGGCGTCCACCGGTTCGACCAGACTGTGGCGGTTGCACTTTTGCAACTGGGCGAAGACGTCGCCGTGTTCCGGGTTGAATTCAGGCTCGGTGGGCTCAAAGCTGGGGGCGAGGGGGTACACCGACTCCGCTTCGGCAAACCATTCGGGGAGTTTGCGCAGGATCTCCTTGGGGATCAGCGGCGACACTTCGCGCAGGGAAATAAACTGCGAGACGTTGGTCTTGAACACCGGGCGCTGTTCCCAGGCATCGAGGGCGTTGTCGACAAACGAGTAGAGGCTGCCGGGTGTGATCTTGCCCAGGATGTTCGCTGCTCCGCCGTGCAGGGCCTGGAGCAAAAGTCCGGTGAACACGCCGTGTTGCACACCCTCCATCGCCGGCTCTTCCTTTTTGCAGGCGGTCAGAATGGTCATGCCTTCGCCGACCACACTGCCCTCACTGCGCAAGGCGCGCAGTTCGCCGGCCGAGCCGCTCTGGCAGCAATCGAGGATGATCACTTTGTTTTTGATCTTCGTGGCCTTGCTCGCCCAGTTGAGAATGTCGCTGAGGCGAATCCCGTCCTTGGCGCTCTTGTAATCCTGCGGGATCAACATGCCTTCGTCGGTGTCGGTGTCGAAGCTGCCGTGGCCGGCGAAATACAGCAGCGCGACATTGCAGTCCCCGGAAAACAGCTCGCGGATCTGGTCTTCGAGCTTTTCCCGGCTCAGGTAGTCCTCGGCGGAGGTCAGCACGATGTTCTTGAAGTTCGGATCGCCATTGGCGTCGGTCTTCAGCACGGAAGCCATGGCCATGGCGTCATTGCTGCAACCGCTCAGCCGCGAAACGTGGGTGTAGTCGTTGATGCCGATAAACAGTCCCTTGCGCATGGTTACACCGCCGTATGCTGGCGAATTGCACTGATGATGCTGTTGGTGTTCCAGGCACACTCGGCATGTGCCGCCTCACGTACCACCGTGGAAATCCGCTCGGCGCCGAACGGTTTGATCGCAATGATCACCTTGCCCATGCGCTTGGCGATCTCGATTTCCTTGTTGATCCACTTGCTGTAGGTGGAATACATCCCGGCCATGATCAATACCGCCGAACACGGACGGATCTTGTTTTCGATGGCCTCCTCAAGTTGTTTGTCGGTTTTCGCGCCGACAATCGGGTTGTCCGGCGGTACCGAAAAATTCTTGTAGGTGAAACCGGGCTTGGCGTTGAGCAGGCGCACGAGATTGTCGTGGGCGTCGGAGTAGTTCCACGAGTGGCTGATGAACAGATGGTAGGTTTGCATGGGTGTCCCTCGGTGTCGCTGGAGTGCGAAGAGGGTTTGAAACTAGGCGATTACAGGGCGGCTACAAGAGGTCGGCGCGGAAAGAGAAATGTCCTACAAGCGAGCGTGCGCACGTCTTACAGAAAGGTCTGATGTTTAAGCGGGGGAAGATCCAGCCGCCGACCACCCCGCGTAAAGCTGGGCGGTCGGCACGTCTGTTTAGTAGCCGTTTTCCGGCAGACTGGCGATGATCGAGCGGTAGCTGTTCATCCGTTGCTGCTGCACGCGGCCATCTTCAAGGGCCTTGAGCAGGGCGCAACCGGGTTCGCGGTCATGCTTGCAGTCGCGGAAGCGGCAGGTGCCCAGCAGGTCGTTGAACTCGATGAAGCCGGCTTCGACGTCGGCACGGCTGACGTGGCCAAGGCCGAATTCGCGGATACCCGGGGAGTCGATCAACTCACCGCCGCCGGGGAAGTGGAACAACCGCGCGGTAGTGGTGGTGTGGGTGCCCTGGCCGGACAGCTCGGACAGCGGGCCGACGCGGGTCTCGACATCCGGCAGCAGGCTGTTGACCAGCGACGACTTGCCGACACCGGACTGGCCGACGAACACGCTGATGCGTCCGTCCAGTTGCGTCTGCAACTGCTCCATCCCGTTGCCGTGATGCGCCGACACTTCCAGCACCGGGTAACCGAGGGTGCGGTATACGGCGAGCAAGGCATTCAGCGCAGGGGCGTTGTTTTCGTCGATCAGGTCGAATTTGTTCAGCAGCAGCAGCGGTTTGATGCCCGCATGTTCGGCCGCCACCAGATAGCGGTCGATCAGGTTGGCGTGGGGCTCGGGCAGCGGTGCAAACACAATGACGATCATGTCGACATTGGCCGCCACCGGCTTGAGCTGACCACGGCTGTCCGGGCGGCACAGCTCGGTGTTGCGCGGCAGTTGCGCCACGATCACACCGATGCCCTGGTTGCCGGCGCGCCACACCACCTGATCACCGGTCACCAGCGCCGGCAGGTTCGCGCGCAGGTGGCAACGGAACACCTGGCCGGCGAGCTCGCCGTCGCGGGCCTCGACCTCAACCTGCACACCGAAGTGCGCGATCACCAGACCGTGCTGTTCCGGGCCCAGATCGCCGCCCTCAAGTGCCTCGACAGCCGAGGACTCGCGTTTGGCGGCGCGGGCAGCGCGTTCGCCCTGAATCTTTTCGATGCGCCAGTTTTGGCGGCGATTGAGTTGGCGTTTGGCCATGGGTGTTCCGTATAAAGAATGCAGCGATTAGGTAAAACGGCCGCGAGTTTAGCACGCCCGGCCACCGGCCTAGGCTAAACTGCGCAGCATTGCTTAGGAGCCGAACATGCAAAATCCGCAGAACCTGATCTGGATCGACCTGGAAATGACCGGTCTGAACCCTGACACCGACGTCATTATCGAAATGGCCACCATCGTCACCGACAGTGACCTGAACACCCTGGCCGAAGGCCCGGTGATCGCCATTCACCACAGCGACGAAATCCTCGCCGGCATGGACGAGTGGAACACCCGTCAGCATGGCGGTTCCGGGCTGACCCAGCGGGTTCGCGATAGCCGTATCAGCATGGCCGAAGCCGAAGCCGAAACCATCGCCTTCCTGGAGCAGTGGGTGCCAAAGGGCAAATCGCCGATCTGCGGCAACAGCATCTGCCAGGACCGTCGCTTCCTTTATACCCACATGAAATCTCTGGAAAGCTACTTCCACTACCGCAACCTCGACGTGTCCACGCTCAAAGAGCTGGCAGCGCGCTGGGCGCCGGACGTGCGTGACAGCTTCAAGAAGGGCAGCACCCACCTGGCGCTGGACGACATCCGCGAATCCATCGCCGAGTTGCAGCACTACCGCAAGCATTTCATCAAGTCCTGATCGGGCTCCCCTGTAGGAGCTGCCGCAGGCTGCGTTCTCTTGATCTTGATTCTTGAAAAACAGGATCAAAAGATCGCAGCCTGCGGCAGCTCCTACATGGGAATTGTGAAAGTGGGTAGACTGCGCGCCTTTTCGCAAGGACCGCCACCATGTTGCTGATGCTCTACCTGATCGCCATCACCGCCGAAGCCATGACCGGCGCCCTGTCTGCCGGGCGTCGTGGCATGGACTGGTTTGGCGTGGTGCTGATCGCTTGCGTCACGGCGCTGGGGGGCGGTTCGGTGCGCGATGTGCTGCTCGGGCATTACCCGCTGACCTGGGTCAAACACCCTGAATACCTGGTGCTGACCACGGCTGCGGCGATGATTACCGTGTTCACGGCACGCTGGATGCGGCATTTGCGCTCACTGTTTCTGGTGCTCGATGCCATGGGGCTGGTGGCTTTCACCCTGATCGGCTGCATCACCGCCCTGGAAATGGGCCATGGCATGTTGGTCGCGTCGGTCAGCGGCGTAATCACCGGAGTATTTGGCGGCATCCTGCGGGACATTTTCTGCAACGATATTCCGCTGATCTTCCGGCGTGAGCTGTATGCCAGCGTCTCGTTTGCGGCGGCGTGGTGCTACATGCTCTGTCTGTACCTGAACTTGCCAGGGGAACAGGCGATTCTGATCACCCTGTTCGGCGGTTTCCTGTTGCGCTTGTTGGCGATCCGTTTTCACTGGGAAATGCCCAAGTTCGTCTACAACGACGAGGCCTGACGCCGCGATCCCCGTAGGAGCTGCCGCAGGCTGCGATCTTTTGATCTTAAAGATCAAGATCAAAAGATCGCAGCCTGCGGCAGCTCCTACATGAGGCCGTGTTGTTTCAGGGCCCACTCGACGTGTTCGCGGACCAGTTCGGACGGATGCTCGCGCCGCGCTTTCAACGCCTCCAGCACCGGAATCGTCGAAGGCGCATTGCCCAGGCCTACCGCCAGGTTGCGCAACCAGTTTTCGTAACCGGTCCGACGCAGCGGCGAGCCTTCGGTGCTGCTCAGGAATTTCTCCTCATCCCACATGAACAGTTCCGCCAGTTCGGCGTTGTCCAGGTTGTGCCGCGGCTTGAAGTCGCTTTCACCGGACGGGCGGGCGAAGCGGTTCCAGGGGCAGACAATCTGGCAATCATCGCAACCGAACACCCGATTGCCGATCAGCGGCCGCAGGTCTTGCGGGATTGCGCCTTTGAGTTCGATGGTCAGATAGGAAATGCAGCGCCGGGCATCCAGCACGTAAGGTCCGACGAACGCATTGGTCGGACAGATGTCGAGGCAGGCACTGCAGCGACCGCAGTGTTCGGTGGCGTGGGGCGGGTCTACCGGCAGCGGCAAGTCAACGAACAGCTCGGCGAGGAAGAAATAACTGCCTGCCTTGCGATTCAACACCAGGGTGTTTTTGCCAATCCAGCCGAGGCCGGCCTGTTCGGCGATGGCTTTTTCCAGCACCGGTGCACTGTCGACAAAGGCACGGAACCCAAACGGGCCGATTTCTGCCTGAATCTTGTCCGCCAGTTGTTGCACGCGCTTGCGGATCAATTTGTGGTAATCGCGACCCAGGGCATAACGCGAGACGTAGGCTTTTTCCGGTTGGGCGAGCATTTTCGCCATGTGGGTGTCGCCCGCCAGGTAGTCCATGCGCAGCGAAACAACGCGCAAAGTGCCGGGCACCAGCTCCTCCGGGTGTGAGCGTTTGCTGCCATGGGCGCCCATGTAGTCCATCTCGCCGTGGTAGCCGGCGGCGAGCCAGCGCTCCAGGTGTTGCTCGTGCTCGCCCAGGTCGAGGCCGCTGATGCCGACTTGCTGAAAGCCCAGCTCGCGGCCCCAGTCCTTGATGGATTGGGCGAGGGCAGGCAGGTCTGTGGTAATAGAAGGCATGAGGCGAGAGAAACCGGAGCTGAGGTGCGTATAATTCTGCCAGACATCGGAGCCCGAAGACGCATGCCGCACACTAAAGATGAATTACCCGACGCGCTGTACAGTGCCGCCCAGGTGCGAGCACTCGACGCGAGCCTGATTGCCGCCGGCACACCGGGTTTCGAATTGATGCAGCGCGCGGCGCGGGCGACCTGGCGGGCGCTGGTGCGGCAATGGCCGACAGCGAACGAACTCAGTGTACTCGCCGGTCATGGCAACAACGCCGGGGACGGGTACCTGGTGGCCGCGCTGGCCAAGCGGGCCGGTTGGGCAGTACGGGTTTTGGCGGTAGGGGACCCGCAGCGCTTGCAAGGCGATGCAGCGTTGGCCCACGTCGAGGCGGTGTCCGAGAACGTGCTCATCGAGCCTTGGACCGCACAATCCGGATTGCGCGGCATCGTCCTGGATGCTTTGCTTGGCACCGGACTGAGCGGCGATGTACGTGAGCCGTATGCCAGTGCCATCGCCGCGATCAATGTGAGCGGGCTGCCGGTCGCGGCGGTGGATATTCCTTCAGGACTGTGCGCCGATACCGGTCGTATCCTCGGCGTGGCGGTGCAGGCCGACCTGACAGTGACGTTTATCGGCTTGAAATTGGGATTGTTCACCGGCGAGGCGGCGGATGTGGTTGGCGAACTGCTGTTCAACGACTTGCACGCAGACCCCCGGTTGATAGAAAACGCTGCTTTTACCGCCCGTCGCCTGACTGCGGCTAACCTGCCGCGTCCAGCGGCGCGGGCGCCGGCTTCCCACAAAGGCAAATTCGGCCATGTGTTGCTGATTGGCGGCGATCGCGGGTTGGGTGGCGCGATTCTGCTTGGCGCGCAAAGTGCGCTGCGCAGCGGTGCGGGCATGGTGTCGGTGGCGACCCGCAGCGAGCATGTCGCGGCCGCGCTGGCGCGGATCCCCGAGGCGATGGTGCTGGGCACTTCCTCGGCCAATCAGCTGATGGATTTGCTGCAAAAGGTTTCCGTGTTGGTTGTCGGTCCGGGGCTGGGGCAGGCGGGGTGGGGGCGCAGCTTGTTGTCGGCCGCCGCTAACGCAGCGTTGCCGCAAGTCTGGGACGCCGATGCGCTGAACCTGTTGGCCGGGGAGAGTGTGAGTTTGCCCAGGGATTGCGTGATCACCCCGCACCCGGGCGAAGCGGCGCGTTTGATCGGAATGAGTACGGCGCAGGTTCAAGCCGACCGACCGGCAGCAGCCCATGCATTGAGCAAGAAATATTCGGCAGTCGTGGTGCTCAAGGGGGCCGGGAGCCTGGTTGCCTGTCCCGACGGGCGGCTGGCCGTCTGTCATCAGGGCCACCCGGCGATGGCTACTGCCGGTTTGGGAGATGTACTGGCCGGTTTGCTCGGCGCATTGCTGGCCCAGGGCATGGAGCCCTTCGACGCGGCCTGCCTGGCGGTCTGGCTGCACGCCAATGCCGGCGAGCAACAAGGAAAATTGGGCCGTGGGCTGGCGGCCAGTGATCTGATTCCAGTCATTCGTCAGTTGTTGGAGGAGCAAGCACCGTGTCTGAAGTAACCCTGTACCTGGCTGATGAGCAGGCCATGAGCGACTTTGGCGCACGCATTGCCCGAATCACCCAAGGCCATGGCCTGATCTTCCTCGAGGGCAACCTGGGGATGGGCAAAACCACGTTGTCCCGAGGCATCATCCGCGGCCTGGGGCATGTCGGGGCAGTAAAAAGTCCGACCTTCACCCTGGTTGAACCCTACGAGATTGGCGACATTCGCGCCTTCCATTTCGATTTGTACCGTCTGGTCGATCCGGAAGAGCTGGAGTTCCTCGGTATCCGCGACTATTTCGAAGACGATGCCCTGTGTCTGATCGAGTGGCCCGACAAAGGTGCAGGCTTTTTGCCAAAGCCGGACCTGACCATTACCATTAGCCCGCAAGACAGCGGGCGTTCGCTGAAAATTTTATCCCAGGGCTCGCGTGGCGAGGCCTGGTGTGCCGCTTTGGCATTGGAATCCAAATAAATGATGGGGTTAGGTATGCGCTTTCGCGCGTTGGTTGCTGCCGTAGGGGTGTTGTTTCTGGCGGTGACCGTCGACGCTGTGGCCGATTCGAAGGTCAACAGTGTTCGTCTGTGGCGGGCACCGGACAACACACGTCTGGTGTTTGACCTGACCGGCCCGGTGCAACACAGCGTGTTTACCCTGACCGCGCCGGATCGCCTGGTCATCGACATCAATGGTGCGACCCTCGGTGCGCCACTCAACGTCAACACGTCGAACACCCCGATTACCGCCATGCGCTCGGCTCAACGCACGCCGACCGACCTGCGGGTGGTCATTGACCTGAAAAAGGCGGTGACGCCAAAAAGCTTCTCCCTGGCGCCGAACGCCCAGTACGGCAACCGGTTGGTGGTCGATCTGTTCGATAACGCCGCGGATGCCGCGCCTCCTCCAGCGCCGACACCGTCGGTCGCCACGGTGCCCGCCGTGCCGGTCACGCCTGCCGAACCTGCAATCAAGCTGCCACCGGCCCCGGCCGGCAAGCGCGACATCATTGTGGTGATCGATGCCGGACACGGTGGCGAAGACCCGGGCGCATCGGGTTCTCGTGGTCAGCGTGAGAAAGACGTGGTGTTGCAGATCGCCCGCGAATTGCAACGTCAGATCAACGGCATGAAAGGTTTTCGCGCTGAGCTGACCCGTACCGGCGACTACTTCATTCCGTTGCGCGGCCGTACCGAAATTGCCCGCAAGAAGGGCGCCGACCTGTTCGTCTCGATCCACGCCGACGCAGCGCCTTCTGCCGCCGCATTCGGTGCCTCGGTGTTTGCCCTGTCCGATCGCGGTGCGACCTCGGAGACGGCACGCTGGCTGGCTGACAGCGAAAACCGTTCCGACCTGATCGGTGGTGCCGGCAACGTCAGCCTCGATGACAAGGACCGCATGCTCGCCGGCGTGCTGCTCGACCTGTCGATGACGGCCTCCCTGACGTCCAGCCTGAACGTTGGCCAGAAGGTGCTGAGCAATATTGGCCGGGTCACGCCTCTGCACAAGCAGCGGGTTGAACAGGCCGGGTTCATGGTGCTGAAGTCGCCGGATATTCCGTCGATCCTGGTCGAAACCGGGTTCATCTCCAACGCCAACGAAGCCTCGAAACTCGCGGCATCGAACCACCAGCAGGCGTTGGCGCGTTCGATCAGCAGCGGCGTGCGCCAGTTCTTCCAGCAGAACCCGCCGCCGGGCACTTACATTGCCTGGCTGCGCGACTCCGGCAAGATCGTGCAGGGTCCGCGTGACCACCGCGTCAACCCGGGCGAGACCCTGGCGATGATCGCCGTACGTTATCAGGTGTCGCCCGCGTCCCTGCGCAGTGCCAACAACCTGTCGAGCGATGAGCTCAAGATCGGTCAGCACCTGACCATTCCGGGCACTGAACTGGCGGCCAAAGAATGAATCAGGTCGTGAACAGCGGCGCTCGCATCGAGCTGCTCAGCCCGCGACTGGCGAACCAGATTGCCGCCGGTGAGGTGGTTGAGCGCCCGGCTTCGGTGATCAAGGAGCTGCTGGAAAACAGCCTCGACTCCGGTGCCAGGCGCATCGACGTCGATGTGGAGCAGGGCGGCGTCAAGTTACTGCGGGTGCGCGACGACGGTAGCGGCATTTCCGCCGATGACCTGCCGCTGGCCCTGGCCCGACACGCCACCAGCAAGATCCGCAACCTGGAAGACCTCGAACAGGTCATGAGCCTGGGCTTTCGTGGTGAGGCCCTGGCATCGATCAGCTCCGTCGCGCGCCTGACCCTGACCTCCCGCACCCGCGACGCCGATCAGGCCTGGCAGGTCGAGACCGAGGGTCGTGACATGGCGCCCCGCGTGCAGCCTGCGGCGCATCCGGTGGGCACTTCGGTTGAAGTGCGCGACCTGTTCTTCAACACGCCGGCGCGGCGCAAGTTTCTCAAGACCGAAAAAACCGAATTCGATCACCTGCAGGAAGTGATCAGGCGTCTGGCCCTGGCGCGCTTCGATGTGGCGTTCCATCTGCGCCACAACGGCAAGACCATCCTCAGCCTGCACGAGGCCCATGATGATGCGGCCCGTGCCCGGCGCGTGGCGGCGATTTGCGGGCCGGGTTTCCTGGAACAGGCCTTGCCGATCGAAATCGAGCGCAACGGCCTGCATCTATGGGGCTGGGTCGGACTGCCGACCTTCAACCGCAGCCAGGCCGATTTGCAGTATTTCTTCGTCAATGGCCGTGCCGTGCGCGACAAGCTGGTGGCCCACGCGGTACGCCAGGCCTATCGCGATGTGCTGTTCAACGGTCGGCACCCGACCTTCGTGCTGTTTTTCGAAGTCGATCCGACCGGGGTCGACGTCAATGTGCACCCGACCAAACACGAAGTGCGCTTCCGCGAAGGACGCATGGTCCACGATTTCCTCTACGGCACCTTGCACCGTGCCTTGGGCGATGTGCGACCGGACGATCATCTGGCGGCACCGGTTGCCACGGCCATCGTCCGGCCTACCGGCCTCGAAGCCGGTGAATTCGGACCCCAGGGCGAAATGCGCCTGGCCGCCAATGCGTTGCTGGAACAGCCTCAGGCGCAGCCCTCGTTCAATGCGCCGGCGGGTTCGGGTGCTGGCGCGGGTTATCAGTATCAATACACGCCGCGCCCGCAATCCGGTGTGCCTGTCGCCGAAGCGCAGGCCGCCTACCGCGAGTTTTTTGCGCCGCTGCCCGAGGCCAATGCCGTCGCGCTACCGGCCGGGCAGGACGACATCCCGCCGCTGGGTTATGCGCTGGCACAACTCAAGGGCATCTACATCCTTTCGGAAAACGCCCAGGGCCTGGTGCTGGTGGACATGCACGCCGCCCACGAGCGGATCATGTATGAGCGTCTGAAGGTGGCGATGGCCAGCGAGGGCCTGAGTGGTCAGCCGTTGCTGGTGCCGGAGTCCCTGGCCGTCAGTCAGCGTGAAGCCGATTGCGCCGAGGAACATGTCGCCTGGTTCCAGCGCCTGGGCTTTGAGTTGCAGCGCCTGGGCCCGGAAACCCTGGCCATCCGACAGATCCCGGCACTGCTCAAGCAGGCCGAAGCCAACCGGCTGGTCGCGGACGTCCTGGCTGATCTGATGGAATTCGGCACCAGCGACCGCATTCAGGCGCACCTGAACGAGTTGCTCGGGACCATGGCCTGCCACGGCGCGGTTCGGGCGAACCGGCGTCTGGCCCTGCCGGAAATGAATGCCCTGCTGCGTGACATGGAAAACACCGAGCGCAGCGGTCAATGCAACCATGGCCGACCGACCTGGACCCAACTGGGCCTGGACGATCTGGACAAACTGTTCTTGCGCGGTCGTTGATGAGCCAGCTCCCACCTGCGATTTTCCTGATGGGCCCGACCGCCGCCGGCAAGACCGACCTGGCCATCGAACTCACCAAGGTCCTGCCTTGCGAGTTGATCAGCGTCGATTCGGCGCTGGTCTACCGTGGCATGGACATCGGCACCGCCAAGCCTTCCAAAGAGCTGCTGGCGCAATATCCGCACCGTCTGATCGATATTCTCGACCCGGCCGAAAGCTATTCGGCCGCGGATTTCCGCCGTGACGCCCTGCAAGCCATGGCCGAGATCACTGCGCGCGGAAAAATTCCGCTGCTGGTAGGCGGCACGATGCTCTATTACAAGGCTTTGCTTGAAGGCCTGGCGGAGATGCCGGCCGCCGACCCGCACGTGCGCGCCCAGATCGAAGAAGAGGCTGCACGCCTTGGCTGGCAAGCCCTCCACGACCAGTTGGCAGTGATTGACCCGGTTTCTGCCGCGCGTATTCATCCGAACGATCCGCAGCGTCTGAGTCGAGCGCTGGAAGTTTATCGGGTAAGCGGTCAGAGCATGACTGCGCTACGCTTGCAACAATCTGCGCAAAGTACCGAAGCAGCCGCTTCGGGACAGCAACAATTGCCCTATACTGTCGCGAACTTGGCTATTGCCCCGGCAAATCGCCAGGTACTGCACGAGCGAATTAAACAAAGATTCACTTTAATGTTGGAACAGGGATTCATTGACGAGGTCGTAGCCCTGCGTAATAGAGGTGACCTGCATGCCGGGATGCCGTCTATACGTGCAGTAGGCTACCGCCAAGTCTGGGACTACCTGGATGGCAAGCTGACGTCAGCCGAGATGCAGGAGCGTGGAATCATTGCCACGCGCCAATTGGCGAAACGCCAGTTCACCTGGCTGCGCAGTTGGACTGACCTGCATTGGCTGGACAGTCTGGATTGCGACAATCTGCCGCGCGCCTTGAAATACCTTGGGACCATCTCCATATTGAGCTGAGTCCTTGCAATTGCCGTCTATCCTTGGGGGTGTGGCGGCTAAAGCCATCTGTTTACCTATTTTTTATATTGAATCCTTAAAGGAGTGCGGCACATGTCAAAAGGGCATTCGCTACAAGACCCTTACTTGAATACTTTACGTAAAGAGAAAGTTGGGGTGTCCATCTACCTGGTCAACGGTATCAAACTGCAAGGAACGATCGAGTCGTTCGACCAGTTCGTCATCCTGCTGAAAAACACCGTAAGCCAGATGGTCTACAAACACGCTATCTCTACAGTGGTACCGGTTCGTCCAATTCGTCTGCCTAGCGCAACCGAATCCGATGCAGGTGATGCTGAGCCAGGTAACGCCTGATAGGAGTCTCCTTTGTTCTTTGAGCGCCACGGTGGTGGTGAGCGAGTGATCCTCGTTCACTTGGATGGACAGGACCCTGAGGCGCGCGAAGATCCGCAGGAGTTTCAGGAATTGGCTAATTCGGCCGGCGCCGAGACCGTTGCGTTTTTTAACGTGCCGCGTCATCGGCCAACCGCCAAATTTCTGATTGGCAGCGGCAAGGTCGAGGAGCTACGCGATCTGGTCCATGCCGAAGAAGCAGACCTGGTCATCTTCAATCACGTCCTCACACCCAGTCAGGAACGTAACCTCGAACGTGTCTTCGAGTGTCGCGTGATCGACCGCACCGGTCTGATTCTCGATATTTTCGCGCAACGCGCCCGCACCCATGAAGGCAAGCTCCAGGTAGAACTGGCCCAGCTTGACCACATGAGCACCCGGCTGGTTCGTGGCTGGACCCACCTTGAGCGCCAGGGTGGCGGTATCGGCATGCGTGGCCCGGGTGAAACCCAGCTGGAAACCGACCGTCGTTTGCTCCGGGTTCGCCTGCGGCAGATCAAGGGCCGCCTGGAAAAAGTGCGCAGTCAGCGCGAACAGTCGCGACGCGGCCGTTCGCGTGCGGATATTCCTACCGTGTCCCTGGTGGGCTATACCAACGCCGGTAAATCCACGCTCTTCAATAACGTGACGAAATCCGACGTATACGCGGCTGACCAGTTGTTTGCCACGCTGGACCCGACCTTGCGCCGTCTGGAACTGGACGACCTGGGGCCGATTGTCCTGGCTGACACTGTGGGTTTCATTCGCCACTTGCCCCACAAGCTGGTCGAGGCATTTCGGTCTACGCTCGAAGAGTCGAGCAACTCCGACCTGCTGTTGCACGTGATCGATGCGGCCGAACCGGATCGCATGTTGCAGATCGAGCAGGTGATGGTGGTGCTGGGCGAGATTGGTGCCCAGGACTTGCCGATCCTCGAGGTCTATAACAAACTCGATTTGCTTGAAGGCGTTGAGCCACAAATCCAGCGCGACGAAACCGGCAGGCCCCAACGGGTCTGGCTCTCGGCACGTGATGGCACAGGTCTGGAATTGCTTGAGCAGGCCATTGCCGAGTTGCTGGGCAGTGAATTGTTTGTCGGTACCTTGCGCTTGCCTCAGCGCTTCGCGCGTCTGCGTGCACAGTTTTTTGAGCTGGGCGCGGTACAGAAAGAAGAATACGACGAAGAAGGTGTCAGCTTGCTGGCCATTCGATTGCCGCGCGCGGAGCTCAATCGACTGGTCAGTCGTGAAGGCGTTGTGCCGACGGAGTTTATCGAGCAACACACTTTGCAATAAAAGCCTGAGAAAGCGGTTGTGCCGTGGTGACAGGCATTCTGTAGCATTGGTCGGCGCGCCGTGGGTGCGTCTTTGCTTTATCAGATGGAGAGCGCTATGGCTTGGAATGAGCCGGGTGGCAACTCGAATAATCAGGATCCTTGGGGTGGCAAGCGTCGTAACAACGGCGACCGCAAGGGGCCACCGGATCTCGACGAGGCCTTCCGAAAGCTGCAGGAAAGCCTGAACGGTTTGTTCGGTGGTGGTAAGAAACGTGGTGGCGACGACGGCGGTGGTCCGGGCAAGAGTGGCGGCTTTGGCGGCCTGCTCGGCATCGGCCTGGTCGTGTTGGCCGCCGTTTGGCTGTACAGCGCGGTTTATGTCGTCGACGAGCAGGAGCAAGCCGTGGTGCTGCGCTTCGGCAAGTACTACGAAACCGTGGGTCCTGGCCTGAATATCTATTTCCCGCCGATCGACAAGAAGTACATGGAAAACGTCACGCGTGAGCGTGCCTACACCAAGCAGGGCCAGATGCTGACCGAAGACGAGAACATCGTCGAAGTGCCGCTGACCGTGCAGTACAAGATCAGCAACCTGCAGGACTTCGTGCTGAGCGTCGATCAGCCGGAAATCAGCCTGCAGCACGCGACCGACAGCGCCTTGCGCCATGTGGTGGGTTCCACCGCAATGGACCAGGTACTGACCGAAGGTCGTGAGTTGATGGCCAGCGAGATCAAGGAGCGTCTGCAACGCTTCATGGACACCTATCGCACCGGCATCACCGTTACCCAGGTCAACGTTCAGAGCGCAGCGGCACCGCGCGAAGTCCAGGAAGCCTTCGATGACGTGATCCGTGCCCGGGAAGACGAACAGCGTTCGCGCAACCAGGCCGAAACCTATGCCAACGGCGTTGTGCCGGAAGCCCGTGGTCAGGCCCAGCGCATCCTTGAGGATGCCAATGGTTACCGTGACGAGACCGTCTCGCGCGCCAAAGGTGAGGCCGATCGCTTCACCAAGCTGGTCGCCGAGTACCGCAAGGCGCCTGAAGTCACCCGCCAGCGTCTGTACCTGGACACCATGCAGGAAGTCTTCAGCAACACCAGCAAGGTGCTTGTGACCGGCAACAAGAACGGACAGAGCAACCTGTTGTACCTGCCGCTGGACAAGATGGTCGAAAGTGGTCGCAACACCAGCACTCCGGTGACCAGTGCGGCAGCCACCAGCAATGAAGCGAATGCGCGTGCGGCAGCTGATCTGCAGCAACAGCAAGCACGTACCAGGGAGAGTCGCTGATGAGCAATAAATCGCTGATCGCCCTTATTGTCGGCGTCGTCGTGGCGATCGCTGCCTGGAACTGCTTCTACATCGTGGCTCAGACCGAGCGTGCGGTGTTGCTGCAGTTCGGTCGCGTGGTCCAGACCGATGTTCAGCCAGGCCTGCATGTGAAAGTGCCCTACGTTAACCAGGTGCGTAAATTCGACGCACGCCTGATGACGCTGGATGCACCGACACAGCGCTTCCTGACGCTGGAAAAGAAAGCCGTGATGGTCGATGCCTACGCCAAGTGGCGTGTGAAGGACGCAGAGCGTTACTACACCGCGACTTCCGGCCTCAAGCAGATCGCCGACGAGCGTCTGTCCCGTCGTCTGGAATCGGGCCTGCGTGACCAGTTCGGTAAGCGCACCTTGCACGAAGTGGTCTCCGGTGAGCGCGATGCGTTGATGGCGGACATTACTGCTTCGCTGAACAAGATGGCTGAAAAAGAACTGGGCATCGAAGTGGTCGATGTGCGGGTCAAGACCATCGACCTGCCGAAAGAAGTGAACCGCAGCGTGTTCGAACGTATGAGCACCGAGCGTGAGCGTGAAGCTCGCGAGCACCGCGCCAAGGGTAACGAGCTGGCCGAAGGCATCCGTGCCGACGCCGATCGTCAACGCCGCGTGCTGCTGGCTGAAGCCTATCGTGAATCCGAAGAGGTTCGCGGTGACGGCGATGCCCAGGCCGCTGCGATCTACTCCAAGGCCTACGGTCAGGATCAGGAGTTCTACGCGTTCTACCGTAGCCTGCGTGCCTACCGTGAAAGCTTCGCGAACAAATCCGACGTCATGGTCCTCGACCCAAGCAGCGACTTCTTCCACTACCTGGAAAAAGCCAAGCCTTGATACGGCGTTGACCTGATTTATCCCCCGCCGGGCGGCTAAAACCTCTGGCGGGGTGATCCTTTGGGAAAACGTGTGTATGATGCGGCAGCCGGGAAATTCCCGGCTTTTTTGCGTCTGCATGTTTGATTGCTGTTTTAAAGCAGATGCCGGGCCGATTGGCTCGACAGTTTTTCGAGGAAAGTGGTTGGCGAAGCCGGTAGAAGGGCTTTTCGCTCCGTCGCTCATGCGCGTGGTTTGTGCGCAAGCCGATCATTTTCTGCTTCACTCAAGGCTCGCCGACAGGCTGGTCGCCCGGAGATAGGGGAAGGCGTAATGGCAACGGTAGACCGCTGGCTTCTGCCAGATGGCATCGAAGAAGTACTGCCACCGGAAGCTGCGCGTATTGAAGTCGCGCGTCGTCAGGTGTTGGATCTGTTCCAGAGCTGGGGTTACGAGTTTGTCGTGACTCCCCATATCGAGTACCTGGAATCCCTGCTGACCGGCGCGGGCCAGGACCTGGATCTGCGCACCTTCAAGGTCATCGACCCGCAATCGGGCCGCCAGATGGGTTTCCGTGCCGATATCACGCCGCAAGTGGCGCGCATCGATGCGCATACCCTGCGTCGTGAAGGCCCAAGCCGCCTGTGCTATGCCGGCAGCGTGCTGCATGCTCAGCCGCGTGCCTTGTCGTCCTCGCGCAGCCCGATTCAGCTGGGTGCCGAGTTGTACGGCGACGGCAGCCCGAGCAGCGACGTCGAAGTCATCAGCCTGATGCTGGCCATGCTGCAACTGGCCGATGTGCCGGATGTGCACATGGACCTCGGTCATGTCGGCATCTATCGCGGCCTGGCCCGTGCGGCCGGTTTGTCCGGTGAAGTCGAGCAACAGTTGTTCGATGCCTTGCAACGCAAGGCCATCGACGAGGTCATTACCTTGACCGAAGGCTTGCCTGCCGATCTGTCGGGCATGCTGCGGGCGTTGGTCGACCTGTGTGGCGGCCGTGAAGTGCTGGCTGCGGCCCGCGAGCGCCTGGCCAAGGCGCCTGCCCCGGTTCTGGCGGCGCTGGACGACCTGCTGGCGATTGCCGAGCGGTTGTCCGTACGTTTCCCTGAGCTGCCGCTGTATTTCGACCTGGGCGAGCTGCGCGGCTACCACTACCACACCGGTGTGGTGTTCGCCGTGTTCGTGCCGGGTGTTGGCCAGTCCATTGCCCAGGGCGGTCGTTACGACGACATCGGCGCCGACTTCGGTCGTGCCCGTCCGGCGACCGGCTTTTCCACCGATTTGAAAACCCTGGTGACCCTGGGGCGTGCTGAGATCGAGCTACCGTCTGGCGGTATCTGGATGCCTGACAGTACGGATGCGGCACTCTGGCAGCAGGTTTGCCAGTTGCGCAGTGAGGGTCAGCGTGTCGTTCAGGCCTTGCCTGGACAACCTTTGGCCGCCGCCCGTGAAGCGGACTGCGACCGGCAATTGATTCAGCAGAACGGGCTTTGGCAAGTATCGCCACTGGCTTCTTGAGTTTTCCTGCCGGCTGCCGCCGGCACCAAGTTTGCGCGAATGAGGACAAGTGTTATGGGTAAGAATGTCGTAGTCCTGGGCACCCAATGGGGTGATGAGGGCAAAGGCAAGATCGTTGATCTGCTGACCGAACATGCTGCCGCCGTAGTGCGCTACCAGGGTGGCCACAACGCGGGTCACACTCTGGTGATCGATGGCGAAAAAACCGTCTTGCACCTGATCCCGTCGGGCGTGCTGCGCGAAGGCGTGCAGTGCCTGATCGGCAACGGCGTGGTGGTTGCACCTGATGCCCTGCTGCGCGAGATCACCAAGCTGGAAGAAAAAGGTGTGCCGGTGCGCGAGCGCCTGCGTATCAGCCCGTCCTGCCCGCTGATCCTGTCCTTCCACGTTGCGCTGGACCAGGCCCGTGAAAAGGCTCGTGGCGAGCTGAAGATCGGTACCACCGGTCGCGGCATCGGCCCGGCCTACGAAGACAAGGTTGCACGTCGTGGCCTGCGTGTGGGCGACCTGCTCAACATGCCGCGCTTTGAAGACAAGCTGCGTGAACTGGTGGATTACCACAACTTCATGCTGGTGGGTTACTACAAAGAGCCAGCCATCGACTTCGACAAGACCCTGGCCGAGTGCAAGGAATACGCTGAGCTGCTCAAGCCGCTGATGCTGGACGTGACTGCCGAGCTGCACGACCTGCGTCGCGCTGGCAAAGACATCATGTTCGAAGGTGCCCAAGGCTCCCTGCTGGACATCGACCATGGTACCTACCCGTACGTGACCAGCTCCAACACCACCGCTGGCGGCGTAGCTACCGGTTCGGGTGTCGGCCCGATGTTCCTGGACTACATCCTGGGCATCACCAAGGCTTACACCACGCGTGTAGGTTCGGGTCCATTCCCGACGGAGCTGTTCGACGAAGTCGGTGCGCACCTGGCCAAACAAGGTCACGAGTTCGGCGCGACCACCGGCCGTGCTCGTCGTTGTGGCTGGTTCGATGCTGTTATCCTGCGTCGTGCTATCGATGTGAACAGCATTTCGGGCATCTGCCTGACCAAGCTGGACGTGCTCGACGGTCTGGAAACCATCAACATCTGCGTCGGCTACAAAGACGCAGAAGGCAAGGCCGTTGCCCCGACTGATGCCGACAGCTACGTGGGCCTGCAGCCTGTGTACGAAGAAGTGCCGGGCTGGACCGAGTCGACCGTGGGTGCCAAGACCCTGGAAGAGCTGCCAGCTAACGCCCGTGCTTACATCAAGCGCGTTGAAGAGCTGATCGGTGCGCCGATCGACATTATTTCGACGGGCCCGGACCGCAACGAAACCATCGTTCTGCGTCATCCGTTCGCTTGATAAGTCGTTGATGTAAAACACAAAGGCTCCTTAATCGGGGCCTTTGTCGTATTTGTCTGCAGGACGGCATGACCTTTGCTGTAAATATCTTCAAAAGAATGCCATCAAATTAATGGCGTCCAAGTAGAGGGATTCACAGTGTCGGCCGTTCTCTCACTGTTACAAAGCCGTTTGTTGCGGCCTGTGTTCGTTACCCTGGGTATCGCCCTTTTGGTGCAGGTGCTGGTGGCTGTTGCTCTGACCCGGAGCACGGTGACCGCGCTCGAAGCCGATCTGGGCACGCGCCTGGGCGCGGACAGTCAAAAACTTTCCGCCGAGCTTGAGCAGGCCGGGCGTGAAGTCACGTCCAGTCTGGACAGCCTTTCTACCAGTACACGTCAGCGCCTCACGGCCGGTTTGTCCTCGCGTCTTGAGGAAGAGCAGGCGCAATTGCGTTCGACCCTGGAAAAGGACCTGAAGGACTCCGCCAACGATATGGCGCAGCTTCTGGCTTCGGTCGCGCCCCGCGCCATGTGGGACAACGACATTCCGACGCTGTCCGAATTCGCCCGCCGGGCCCAGCGTAATCCCAATGTGCTGTTCGTGGTGTATGACGACGCTACCGGTCAGCACCTGACGCGCTACCTCAACCGGGAAAACCCGATCAACAAGGCGCTGCTGGAAAAAGGCCAGGGCGAGCGGGCGCTCGACAAGGTGCTGGATGCAGCGAAGAACGATCCTTCGGTCTTCTACATCGAGGCCTCGATCAATCCCAATGGCGTGGAAATCGGCAAGGTCCTGATGGGGGTCTCGACGGCGTCGGTGGAGACTGATCTCGCGGCCCTCGACAAGCGCTTCTCGGCCTTGATCGCCAGCAGTGATCAACTGGTCGGCGACAGCCTCAAAGGCGCCGCCGCCGACAGCGCAACGGCGATGCGCGCGCGTCTGCAGTCGGCGCAGTCCACAGCGGCTGAAATGAAAGCCAACACCACCAGCACCGTACAGGAAGCCGCTGCAACACTGCGCTGGCGCATCGGCGTGTGTCTGGCAGTCGTGGGTTTTGGTGTCCTGCTGTTGCTGGCGGTGGTGCTCGGTCGTCGAGTGGTCAATCGCCTGAAAATGCTGATCGTTGCCATGGATGACCTGGCTGCGGGCGAGGGCGATCTGACCAAGCGTGTACAGATCAACAGCAAGGACGAAATCGGTGACATGGCCTCGGCGGTCAATCGCTTTGTGGATAAGTTGCAGCCGATCGTGCGCGAGGCGGGCGATGTGGCTCAGCGTACCGGCGTCGAGATTGGTGCCATGACCCTGCGCAACGCGGGTGCGGACGCAGCGGCTGGCATGCAGCGTGACGAAGTGGCGGAGAGCTTGCGTGCCCTGTCGCAAATGGCGGATGAGGCGCAGTCGGAAAGCCACGCCATGCAGGCGGCGCTGAAGCAGGTGGTGGAGATTCGTCAGGCCACCGATGAAAACACCCGGACCTCGGCGAAAGTCGGCAGCCTGATCGAGGAGTTGGCGGGGCAGGTCAATACCGGCGCCCAGGTGATCGAGCGCCTGGCGCAGCAAAGCCAGCAGATTGAAGTGGTGTTGACGGTGATCCACGGCATCGCCGAGCAGACCAACCTGCTGGCGCTGAACGCGGCGATTGAAGCGGCGCGTGCCGGCGAGACCGGGCGCGGGTTTGCGGTGGTGGCAGATGAGGTGCGGGCACTGGCGAGCAAGACGCAGAGCTCCACTGGCGATATCCAGGCGCATATCGTGGCCTTGCAGCAGGGCGCGCGCGAGGCGGTCGCGGCAATCGGTCAGGCCGGGCGCCAGGCCAACGAAGGTTTGGTGGTACTGCGTGACAGTGCACGGTTGCAGCAGTCGGTGCAGGTGTCGGTTGAGCAGGTGCATGCGGCGATCGGTCTGGCGACCCAGGCTGCGGCGCATCAGGCGCAGGGGGCGCAGGCAGTGCGTGGTCGGGTCGAGACCATTCATGCCCAGGCCGAGAAAGCGGCTCAGGCGGTGGTGGAGACCACGGCCAGCGGCAAGGTGCTGGATGGGTTGGCGGCGCAGTTGAAGGCGAGCCTGGGGCAGTTCAGGGCTTAAAAGATCAAAAGATCGCAGCCTGCGGCAGCTCCTGCATGGAAATATGCGTTTCCTTGTAGGAGCTGCCGCAGGCTGCGATCTTTTGCTTTGTCAGCGGCTCAAATACATCCGCGTCGTCAGTAGATAAACCGGTAACCCCGACACCACGATCAACAACGCCGCATAAGGCGCAGCCGCCGCAAACTCCACATTCGCGGTGTGTGCCCAGACTTCCGTTGCCAATGTATTGAGCCCCGTCGGACTCAGCAGCAAGGTCGCCGTCAGTTCTTTCATCGCATCCAGGAACACCAGGGCAAAAGCCGCGCCCAGTGCCGGGAAAATGATCGGCAGTGTCACTCGACAGAACGCACTGAAAGACGAGGCGCCCAGTGTGCGTGCCGCTTCTTCAAGCTGCGGTGCCGCCTTGTTCAGGGCGGTGCGAATCGGCGCCTGGGCCAGCGGCAGAAACAGCAGGGCGTACGCGATCAGCAGCAATGCCGAAGTCTGGTAAAGCATCGGCACGTAGTGCAGGGCGAAATACACCAGGGTCAGGGCAATGACCAGTCCGGGCAGGGCGTGCAGCAGATACGGCAAGCGCTCGGCCCAGATCGCCAGTTGGCCCTTGTAGCGCACGACCAGCAGGCCGACCGGCACCGCCAGCACCAGGCACACCGCAGCGCCACCCAACGACAGTGCGAGGGATGACAGCAATGCTTCGCCGATGGCTGCCATTGGAAAGGCCGCCGATGATCCGACGGCCAGCCAGTAAGCCAGCATGCCCAGCGGAATCCCGCTGCCGACGATTGCCAGCAGCAGGCAATAAAGCTGTCCTGCCACAGCCCAGGGTCCCAGTTGAACCTGTTCCGCGCGTCGCGCCGCACCCTGGCCAGTGCGCACGTGTCGCCCCTTGCCGCGCACGCGCAACTCCAGCCACAACAGCGCCAGGCACAGCATCAGTAGTACGGCGGAGAGCATCGCCGCATTGGCATTGCTGAATTCCAGCTCGAACTGCTGGTAGATCGCCGTGGTGAAGGTTTGCAGGCCGATGATCGACAGCGCGCCGAATTCCACCAGCATATGCAGGGCAATCAGCAAGGAACCGGCGAGCAGCGACGGCCAGAGCAGGGGCAGGGTGACCTTGAAGAATACGCCCCAGCGGTTTTGTCCCAGCGTGCGCGCCGACTCTTCCAGGGATGGGTCGAGGTTGCGCAGGGTCGCCGCCACCGGCAGGAAAATCAGCGGGTATTTAGAAAGCGTCATCACCAGAATCGCGCCGCCGAGCCCTTCGAAATGAGCGCTCAATGAAACCCAGGTGAAACTGCTGACAAACGCCGGTACGGCGAAGGGCAGGCACAGGATCACACCCCACAGGCGTCGCCCCGGCAGACTGCTGCGCTCCAGCAACCATGCCAGCGACAGGCCGATCACGCCGCAGGCCAGCGTCACGCCGACCATCAGCGCCAGGGTGTTGCGCAGCAGTCCGAACACATAAGGGCGCCACAGCAAATGCAGCGCCTCGGCCCAGCCTGCTTGCCAGGCCTTGAACCCGACATAGGCCAACGGCAGCAGGCTGAGCACCACCAGTAGCAAAACCGGCAGGACCAGCCATATCGACGGCCGCTTGCGCCGCGGCATGTACCCGCCATGCGCACAAAGCGATGCGCTCATCAGTTCAGGCCAACTTCACGTTCCAGGTCCAGGGCTTCTTCGGCATTGCCCAGGTCGGCTGGCGTGACTTTCGGTGCTTGCAGCTCGCTGAATGGCTTGAGCCCGCGATCAGATTCCATGCCTTTGTGCAGCGGGTATTCGGCGGTGGTCTGGGTGATCACGCGCTGGCCTTCCTCGCTGGCCATGTAGGCGAGCAATTGCTGTGCTTCTGTTGGGTGTTTGCTGGATTTCAGGACGGCTGCGCTGGACACGGTGATCAGCCCGCCGACGTCGCCGCCGGTGAAGTAGTGCAGTTTCGAATCGAGCTGGCCTTTTTCACGCTGCAAGGCGAACCAGTAGTAGTTGTTGACCAGCACGGTGGCCACTTCGCCATTTTCCACGGCTTTGAGCGCGACCATGTTGTTGCTGTAGGTCTTGCCGAATGCGCGCAGCCCGGTCAGCCATTCTTCGGCAGCGTCCATGCCGTGCACTTTGATGATGGCGACGGCTTGTTCCTGGAAGGCGCCGCTGGTGGGCACGAAGCCGACCTTGCCTTGCCATTTGGGATTGGAGAATTCCATCACCGAGGTCGGCAGGTCTTTTTCATCAATCAGCTTGGGGTTGTAGGCGACGACGCGCACCCGGGCAGTCACGCCAATCCAGGTGCCATTGCTGGCGACGTATTCCTTGGGCAGAACGGCCAGCGTGGCGTCATCCGCCTTGGCCAGCAGGCCTTGTTCGCCCAGTTTGTTCAGTGGCGGCGATTCTTCGGTGTAGATCACGTCGGCAGGGGAGCGGTCGCCTTCTTCGACGACCTGGCTGGCGAGCTGGTTGCTGCTGCCTTTACGTACATTGACGTGGATCCCGGTCTTGGCTTCGAAGGCTTTGGCGACCGCGTCGCCGACTTCTTTGTGTTGGCCGTTGTAGAGTGTCAGGGAAACCGGGTCGGCGGCTTGGGTGAGGGGAGTGGCGAGTGCCAGGCCGAGCAGGGTAATGGTCAAGCCGCGGCGCAGGGTATTTCGAAACATCATTCGCAGGGTTCCTCACTGTCGCATTGCAAAAACTTGCAACAATGATAAACGATATTGTTTCTCAAATGCGCCCTCAGGTTTACCGGAGCGATACACAACCCTGTGTAGGAGCTGCCGAAGGCTGCGATCTTTTGATCTTGATCTTTAAAAATCAAAGTCAAAAGATCGCAGCCTTCGGCAGCTCCTACACCGGTCATGCGGATATTTTCGAATGGCAGAAACGCAAAAACCCGCTTTCGCGGGTTTTTGTGAAATTCAAGGCCGTAACCTTGAACTTGAATTGGTGCCCAGAAGAAGACTCGAACTTCCACGACCGTAAGGTCACCAGCACCTGAAGCTGGCGTGTCTACCAATTTCACCATCTGGGCATTCATCTTCAGCGTTGCCGCTGTTGATGTGGCGCACTATACGGAGAGCGTTTTGATCTGTAAACCCCTGATTTTAAAAATTAATAAACCAGTGTTCCAGAATGCAAAAACCCGCTTTCGCGGGTTTTTGTGTGAGCCTTGAAATTGATCTAATCTCAAGCTCGAAATTGGTGCCCAGAAGAAGACTCGAACTTCCACGACCTTGCGGTCACCAGCACCTGAAGCTGGCGTGTCTACCAATTTCACCATCTGGGCAGTATCGGCAACGTCTCCGTCGTCGATGGCGCGCACTATACGGAGCGTCTTTTTAACTGTAAACCCCCGGCATCAAAAAAACCTGGAAAATTTCGCCAGCGGTCTTCAAAACAGCTTTGCGGTGTCGATACAGGGCTTTAGATGGCTCGTCTTAGCCTGAAATTTCCCGTTTCATTACGCCTATGCCAAACTAACCCGCATATAGACAAGGTGAAAACTCTCTAATGGCCGATTGGCAGTCCCTCGATCCCGAGGCCGCTCGTGAAGCGGAAAAATATGAAAACCCTATTCCTAGCCGCGAACTGATCCTTCAGCATCTTGCTGATCGGGGTTCGCCTGCTAACCGCGAGCAACTGGTCGAAGAGTTTGGTCTGACCACAGAAGACCAGATCGAAGCCCTGCGCCGCCGCCTGCGCGCCATGGAGCGCGATGCTCAACTCATCTATACCCGTCGTGGCACTTATGCGCCGGTGGACAAGCTTGATCTGATCCTGGGCCGCATCAGCGGTCACCGCGACGGCTTCGGCTTCCTGGTGCCGGACGACGGCAGTGACGATCTGTTCATGAGCCCGGCGCAGATGCGTCTGGTGTTCGACGGTGACCGTGCCCTGGCGCGTGTTTCCGGCCTGGACCGTCGCGGTCGCCGCGAAGGCATGATCGTCGAAGTGGTGTCTCGTGCCCACGAGACCATCGTTGGCCGCTACTTCGAAGAGGGCGGCATCGGTTTCGTCGTTGCCGACAATCCGAAGATCCAGCAGGAAGTGCTGGTAACGCCTGGCCGCAATGCCAACGCGCAGATCGGTCAGTTCGTCGAAGTGAAGATCACTCACTGGCCGACGCCACGCTTCCAGCCGCAAGGCGACGTGGTCGAAGTCGTGGGCAACTACATGGCGCCGGGCATGGAAATCGATGTCGCCCTGCGCACCTACGACATTCCTCACGTCTGGCCTGATGCCGTGCTCAAGGAAGCCGGCAAGCTCAAGCCGGAAGTCGAAGAGAAAGACAAAGAAAAACGCATCGACCTGCGCCATCTGCCGTTCGTCACCATCGACGGCGAAGATGCTCGCGACTTCGACGATGCGGTTTACTGCGAAGCCCGTCCGGGCAAGCTGCGCCTGTTCTCGGGTGGCTGGAAGTTGTACGTGGCGATTGCCGACGTATCCAGCTACGTGAAGCTTGGTTCGGCACTGGATGCCGAAGCGCAGGTTCGCGGCAACTCGGTGTACTTCCCCGAGCGCGTGATTCCGATGCTGCCTGAGCAGCTGTCCAACGGCCTGTGCTCGCTGAACCCGCAAGTCGATCGCCTGGCCATGGTTTGCGAGATGACCATCTCCAAATCCGGCGAAATGACCGACTACTGCTTCTACGAAGCGGTGATCCACTCCCATGCGCGCCTGACCTACAACAAGGTCAGCGCCATGCTCGAAACGCCGAAAGCCACCGAAGCCCGCAAGCTTCGTGGCGAGTACACCGATGTCGTGCCGCACCTCAAGCAGCTGTACTCGCTGTACAAGGTATTGCTGGCGGCCCGTCACGTTCGTGGCGCGATCGATTTCGAGACCCAGGAAACCCGGATCATCTTCGGTTCCGAGCGCAAGATCGCCGAAATCCGTCCGACCGTACGCAACGACGCACACAAGCTGATCGAGGAGTGCATGCTGGCGGCCAACGTGGCCACTGCCGAATTCCTGAAAAAGCACGAAATTCCTGCGTTGTACCGTGTTCACGATGGTCCGCCACCGGAGCGTCTGGAAAAGCTGCGCGCCTTCCTCGGCGAGCTCGGCCTGTCCCTGCACAAAGGCAAGGACGGTCCGTCGCCGAAGGATTACCAGGCATTGCTGGCCGGTATCAAGGATCGTCCGGATTTCCACCTGATCCAGACTGTCATGCTGCGTTCGTTGAGCCAGGCGGTGTACAGCGCCGATAACCAGGGCCACTTCGGCCTGAATTACGAAGCCTATACCCACTTCACCTCGCCGATCCGCCGCTACCCGGATTTGCTCACGCATCGCGCAATCCGCAGCGTGATCCATTCCAAGCAGAACACCCCGCACGTTCGCCGTGCCGGTGCGATGACCATTCCGAAGGCGCGCATCTATCCGTACGACGAAGCGGCCCTGGAGCAACTCGGCGAGCAATGCTCGATGAGCGAGCGCCGTGCCGACGAAGCGACTCGCGACGTGGTGAACTGGCTCAAGTGCGAGTTCATGAAAGATCGCGTGGGCGAATCGTTCCCGGGTGTGATCACCGCCGTGACCGGTTTTGGTCTGTTCGTCGAGCTGACCGACATCTACGTCGAAGGCCTGGTGCACGTCACCGCGCTGCCGGGCGATTACTACCACTTCGACCCTGTGCACCATCGCCTGGCCGGTGAGCGCACCGGTCGCAGCTTCCGCCTGGGTGACACCGTGGAAGTGCGGGTCATGCGCGTCGACCTCGACGAACGCAAGATCGACTTCGAGATGGCCGAAAAAACCATCAGTGCACCGATCGGCCGCAAAAAGCGTGGCACGGAAGCGGCAGCACCTGCAGCCCTCTCTACAAAAACAGTCGCAGAACCGGCCCCGGCGAAAACCGGTCGCCGTCCTGCCAAGGAAAAGGCTGTGGAAGCCTATCGCCCGAGCGATGCCGCGGCGAAAAACGCCGAAGTGCGCAAAAGTCGTGAAATGAAACAGGCGTTGCTGGCCGGTGCGAAAAGCGGCGGTAAAGCGGCGTCTGGGGGAAAGACCAGCCGGTCGGCGCCTGACAAGGCCGTCGGCGGCAAGCCAGCCAAACCGAGCAAACATCGTAAAGGCCCGCCAAAAGCGGGCTCGGCTCCAGCCAAGAGTGGCGGGGCGCGTAAACCTAAGGCCAAGCCATGAGTCAGTTGGAAAAGATCTACGGCGTCCATGCTGTAGAAGCGTTGTTGCGTCACCACCCGAAACGCGTCAAGCAGATCTGGCTGGCCGAAGGCCGCAATGATCCTCGGGTCCAGACGCTGATTGAGCTGGCCAACGAAAACCGGGTCCAGGTCGGCCAGGCCGAGCGCCGCGAAATGGACGCCTGGGTTGAGGGCGTGCACCAGGGCGTGGTCGCGGAGGTGAGTCCGAGCCAGGTCTGGGGCGAGGCAATGCTAGACGAACTGCTCGATCGCACCGACGGCGCGCCGTTGTTGCTGGTGCTCGACGGCGTGACCGATCCGCACAACCTCGGCGCCTGCCTGCGCTCCGCCGATGCGGCGGGCGCGCTGGCAGTGATCGTGCCGAAGGACAAGTCGGCGACCCTGACGCCGGTTGTACGAAAAATCGCCTGTGGCGCGGCGGAAGTGATTCCGCTGGTTGCCGTGACCAACCTGGCGCGCACCCTGGAAAAACTCCAGCAGCGCGGCTTGTGGGTTGTCGGTACGGCCGGCGAGGCTGAGGTCAGTCTGTATGACCAGGATCTCACCGGTCCGACCATCCTCATCATGGGCGCCGAAGGCAAGGGCATGCGTCGCCTGACCCGTGAGCATTGCGATTATCTGGTGAACCTGCCGATGGCCGGTAGCGTCAGCAGTCTCAACGTTTCCGTGGCGACGGGCGTTTGCCTGTTCGAAGCGCAGCGCCAGCGCAGCGTCAAAGCCAAGGCCGCCGCCAAGAAATCCTGATTTACGCAGGCCTCCTGTAGGAGCTGCCGAAGGCTGCGATCTTTTGACTTTGTTTTTTCAAGATCAAAAGATCGCAGCCTGCGGCAGCTCCTACAGGTTTTCGGTGTCGGTGGTTGTTCAAATAATCACCAATTACCTTGCGCCTCTCTCGCCCCTTCTCTACAATTGCGCCCCTTGCTGTGATGGCAGGCACCAACGTGTCTAGCGTCCGCAAGTCCATAAGTGTCATTCACTCCTTGTCTGACCGCTTTTGAGCGGCAGGCTACAACCCGTAAGGAGCATTCATGCGTCATTACGAAATCATCTTTTTGGTCCACCCGGATCAAAGCGAGCAAGTCGGCGGCATGGTTGAGCGTTACACCAAGCTGATCGAAGAAGACGGCGGCAAAATCCACCGTCTGGAAGATTGGGGCCGTCGTCAACTGGCCTACGCAATCAACAATGTTCATAAGGCTCACTACGTGATGCTGAACGTTGAGTGCACTGGCAAGGCCCTGGCCGAGCTGGAAGACAACTTCCGCTACAACGATGCAGTGATCCGTAACCTGGTCATCCGTCGCGACGAAGCCGTTACCGGCCAGTCCGAGATGCTCAAGGCTGAAGAAAACCGCAGTGAGCGCCGTGAGCGTCGCGACCGTCCTGAGCACGAAGGCGCTGAAAGCGTTGACAGTGATGACAGCGACAACAGCGATAACGCTGACGAGTAATCCACGGACCTTTTAAGGAGCCTATCAAATGGCACGTTTCTTCCGTCGTCGTAAATTCTGCCGCTTCACCGCTGAAGACGTGAAAGAGATCGATTACAAAGATCTCAACACTCTGAAAGCCTACGTATCCGAGACCGGCAAAATTGTTCCAAGCCGCATCACCGGTACCAAAGCTCGTTATCAGCGTCAGCTGGCCACCGCTATCAAGCGCGCCCGCTTCCTGGCCCTGCTGGCCTACACCGACAGCCACGGCCGCTGAGACCGGGCAGTCGACACGTAGCAAAGGATTGAATGCATGCGGGCCATAGCTGAGTTCATCATGCGCGGCCGTATGCAGGCCACTCTGGTAGTGGCTGGATGCGCGGCATTGCCGTTGTTGTATTGGTTGGGTGCTGCCGCCGGATGCCTTGTGCTCCTGCGGCGCGGATTGAGGGACGCCCTGGGCGTTCTTGCTCTGGGACTGCTGCCGGCATTGGCCTGGTGGCTGTACTCCGACGACCCACGGGCACTTCTGGTGCTGCTGGGGTCTGCGAGCCTTGCGTTGGTTTTGCGCGCAAGCGAGTCCTGGAACCGCGTGCTGCTGGTCAGCATAGCGATGGGAGTGGTGTTTTCAGTGGTGTTGGGGACAGCTTTTGCTCCCCAGATCGAGATGCTGGCGCAGGCTTTGATCAAAGTCATGCCGTCGCTACTCGGCGATGTCTACCAGAAGTTGTCGGTAGACGAACAAGCGCGTTTCGCGTCCCTGATTGCACCGGTCCTGACCGGCCTGATTGCGGCATTGTTGCAAATCGTCAGCTTGCTGAGCCTGCTTGTCGGGCGCTACTGGCAGGCGTTGTTGTACAACCCGGGCGGTTTTGGTCGCGAGTTTCGCGCCATCCGCTTCCCGCTGTTGCTGGCGATGTTGCTGCTGGCGTGCATGCTTCTGGGGCCGAATCTCGGTTCACAGATGGCCATGTTGACGCCGTTGTGCAGCGTACCGCTGGTGTTCGCCGGGCTGGCCCTGATTCACGGGCTGGTGGCGCAGAAGCGACTGGCCAGGTTCTGGCTGGTGGGGTTGTACGTGACGCTGTTGCTGTTCATGCAACTGATCTATCCGTTGCTGGTGGTCCTGGCCATCGTCGACAGCCTGATTGATTTTCGCGGTCGTTCGGCACCGAAAGATGCCGATAACGCGAACGGTGAAGGTTAAAAGTTAAGAGGATTTTCACATGCAACTGATCCTTCTGGAAAAAGTCACCAACCTGGGCAACCTGGGTGACAAAGTGAACGTTAAGGCTGGTTACGGTCGTAACTACCTGCTGCCTTACGGCAAAGCTACCGCTGCGACCCCAGCCAACCTGGCTGCGTTCGAAGAGCGTCGCGCTGAGCTGGAAAAAGCTGCAGCAGATCGCAAAGCATCGGCTGAAAGCCGCGCTGCCCAACTGGCCGAGCTGGAAGTGACCATCACTGCCACCGCTGGCGACGAAGGCAAGCTGTTCGGTTCGATCGGTACTCACGACATCGCTGACGCACTGACCGCCTCCGGCGTTGAAGTGCAGAAGAGCGAAGTTCGTCTGCCGAACGGCACCATCCGCAACGTAGGCGAATTCGACGTAGCCGTGCACCTGCACGCCGAAGTTGAAGCCACCGTACGCGTTGTCGTGGTAGCAGCTTAAGCAGCACTTGTCGGCTGGCACCCTCGGGTGCTTGCCGGTAACATCGGGCACGATCCTGTTTACAGGTCGTGCCCTTTGTCTTTCTGGCATCCCAGTTTTTACATTCCTGCTTTCCAAAAAAAAACCAAGTGGCCATGAACGAAATCTTAGCTCCCGAGCAATACGACCTGCAAACCGCCGCGCTGAAGGTGCCGCCGCATTCCATCGAAGCCGAACAGGCTGTACTCGGTGGTCTGATGCTGGACAACAACGCCTGGGAGCGCGTGCTCGATCAAGTCTCCGACGGCGATTTCTATCGACATGACCACCGCCTGATTTTCCGTGCGATCGCCAAGCTGGCCGACCAGAACATGCCGATCGACGTCGTGACCCTGTCCGAGCAACTGGACAAGGAAGGTCAGACCTCGCAGGTCGGCGGCCTCGGTTACCTCGGCGAACTGGCGAAAAACACCCCGTCCGTCGCCAACATCAAAGCCTATGCGCAGATCGTTCGCGAACGGGCGACATTGCGTCAATTGATCGGCATCAGCACCGAAATCGCCGATAGCGCTTTCAATCCGGAAGGCCGTACCGCCGCCGAGATTCTCGACGAAGCTGAGCGCCAGATCTTTCAGATTGCCGAGGCCCGGCCAAAAACCGGTGGCCCGGTGGGCGTCAACGACCTGTTGACCAAGGCCATCGACCGCATCGACACCCTGTTCAACACCGACAACGCCATCACCGGCCTGTCCACCGGCTATACCGACCTCGACGAGAAAACCAGCGGCCTGCAACCGGCCGACCTGATCATCGTCGCCGGCCGTCCGTCCATGGGTAAAACCACCTTTGCGATGAACCTGGTGGAAAACGCCGTGTTGCGCAGCGAGAAGGCCGTCCTGGTGTACTCCCTCGAGATGCCAGGCGAATCGCTGATCATGCGTATGCTGTCTTCCCTCGGCCGCATCGACCAGACCAAGGTGCGTTCCGGTCAGTTGGAAGACGACGACTGGCCGCGCCTGACGTCGGCGGTCAACCTGCTCAACGACCGCAAGCTGTTCATCGACGATACCGCGGGCATCAGCCCGTCGGAAATGCGCGCCCGGACCCGCCGTCTGGTGCGTGAACACGGCGATGTCGGCCTGATCATGATCGACTACCTGCAGCTGATGCAGATCCCGGGTTCCAGCGGTGACAACCGGACCAACGAGATTTCCGAGATCTCCCGGTCCCTGAAAGCCCTGGCCAAGGAATTCAACTGCCCGGTGGTGGCGCTCTCGCAGCTCAACCGTTCCCTGGAACAACGGCCGAACAAGCGTCCGGTGAACTCCGACTTGCGGGAATCCGGAGCGATCGAGCAGGACGCCGATGTGATCATGTTCGTGTATCGCGACGAGGTGTATCACCCGGAAACCGAGCACAAGGGCATCGCCGAAATCATCATCGGCAAGCAGCGGAACGGCCCGATCGGCTTTATCCGCCTGGCCTTTATCGGTAAGTACACGCGATTCGAAAACCTCGCGCCGGGCAGCTACAACTTCGACGACGACGAATAACTGTTGACGCAGGGCCCCTGTGGCGAGGGAGCTTGCTCCCGTTCGGCTGCGAAGCAGTCGTAAAACCAGCCAACTCGGTTCATCTGGAGAATGGGGAGGCTCAGGATTTGGGGTTGCTTCGCAACCCAACGGGGGCAAGCCCCCTCGCCACAAGGGTTTGTGTTGCTCAAGGGGTTACGCTAGAGCAGCTCCCACCAATTTCCGACCACAGCCGTCGGAATTGGTCAAAATTTGTGCTATATTCCGCGCCCGCGAAATTCAATGAAAGCCAACACCGGTTATCGACATGCAAGCAGCCAAGCCGTTATTTGACTATCCCAAGTACTGGGCCGAATGTTTCGGGCCAGCGCCGTTCCTGCCCATGAGCAGGGAGGAGATGGATCAGCTCGGCTGGGATTCCTGCGACATCATCATCGTCACCGGTGATGCCTATGTCGATCACCCGTCGTTCGGCATGGCGATCATCGGCCGGCTGCTGGAGTCCCAGGGCTTCCGCGTCGGGATCATTGCCCAGCCGAACTGGCAGTCCAAAGACGACTTCATGAAGCTCGGCGAGCCGAACCTGTTCTTCGGTGTCGCGGCCGGCAACATGGACTCGATGATCAACCGCTACACCGCGGACAAGAAAATCCGCTCCGACGATGCCTACACGCCGGGTGGCCTGGCGGGCAAGCGTCCGGACCGCGCCAGCCTGGTCTACAGCCAGCGCTGCAAGGAAGCCTACAAGCACGTGCCGATCGTGCTCGGCGGCATCGAAGCGTCGCTGCGGCGCATCGCCCACTACGACTACTGGCAGGACCGCGTGCGCAACTCGATCCTGATCGACGCCAGCGCCGACATCCTGCTCTACGGCAACGCCGAACGCGCGATCGTTGAAGTCGCCCAGCGCCTGTCCTACGGTCACAAGATCGAAGACATCACCGACGTGCGCGGGACCGCGTTCATCCGTCGTGACACGCCGCAAGGCTGGTACGAAGTCGATTCCACGCGCATCGACCGTCCGGGCAAGATCGACAAGATCATCAACCCGTACGTGAACACCCAGGACACCCAGGCCTGCGCCATCGAGCAGGAAAAAGGTCCGGTTGAAGATCCGCAGGAAGCCAAGGTCGTACAGATCCTCGCCAGCCCGCGCATGACCCGCGACAAGACCGTGATCCGTCTGCCGTCGGTGGAAAAGGTCCGCAACGACGCGGTGCTCTACGCCCACGCCAACCGTGTGTTGCACCTGGAAACCAACCCGGGCAACGCCCGCGCGCTGGTGCAGAAGCACGGCGAAGTCGATGTCTGGTTCAACCCGCCACCGATTCCGATGACCACCGAAGAAATGGACTACGTGTTCGGCATGCCTTATGCGCGCATTCCGCACCCGGCGTACGGCAAGGAGAAAATCCCGGCCTACGACATGATCCGTTTCTCGGTGAACATCATGCGTGGCTGCTTCGGCGGCTGCACCTTCTGCTCGATCACCGAGCACGAAGGGCGGATCATCCAGAACCGTTCCCACGAGTCGATCATTCGTGAAATCGAAGAAATTCGCGACAAGGTGCCCGGTTTTACCGGTGTAATCTCCGACCTCGGTGGCCCGACCGCGAACATGTACCGCATCGCTTGCAAGAGCCCGGAAATCGAATCCGCGTGCCGCAAGCCATCCTGCGTGTTCCCTGGCATCTGCCCGAACCTGAACACCGACCACTCGGCGCTGATCCAGCTGTACCGCAGTGCTCGTGAATTGCCGGGTGTGAAGAAGATCCTGATCGCTTCCGGCCTGCGTTATGACCTCGCGGTCGAGTCGCCGGAATACGTTAAAGAGCTGGTGACCCACCATGTCGGTGGTTACCTGAAGATCGCCCCGGAACACACCGAGGAAGGTCCGCTCAACCAGATGATGAAACCGGGCATCGGCAGCTATGACAAGTTCAAGCGCATGTTCGAGAAGTACTCCAAGGAAGCGGGCAAGGAGCAGTACCTGATTCCGTACTTCATCGCCGCCCACCCGGGCACCACCGATGAAGACATGATGAACCTGGCCCTGTGGCTCAAGGGCAACGGTTTCCGTGCCGACCAGGTGCAGGCGTTCTACCCGTCGCCGATGGCCACCGCCACCGCGATGTACCACTCGGGCAAGAACCCGCTGCGCAAGGTCACCTACAAGAGTGACGCTGTGACCATCGTCAAGAGCGAGGAGCAGCGTCGTCTGCACAAGGCGTTCTTGCGTTATCACGACCCGAAAGGCTGGCCAATGCTGCGTGAAGCACTGACCCGCATGGGTCGCGCCGACCTGATCGGGCCGGGCAAGAACCAGTTGATTCCTTTGCACCAGCCGTCGACCGACAGCTACCAGAGCGCCCGTCGCAAGAACTCGACACCGGCCGGTAGCCATAAGGTGGCCAAGGAAAAGACCACCAAGATCCTCACCCAGCACACCGGTCTGCCACCGCGTGCCAGCGATGGCGGCAACCCGTGGGACAAGCGCGAACAGGCCAAGGCGGCGGCGTTCGCTCGCAACCAGCAGGCGGCCAAGGAGCGCAAGGATGCGGCCAAGGGCAAGGGGCCGAAGCCGGCTCGCAAGCCCGTCGTACCGCGCTAAGCCTCGCCTGCGCTGAACAGAACGCCAACCTTCGGGTTGGCGTTTTGCATTCCGGGAAGAGTAAAAGCTGTATCAAAGCCCGAGAGTGGTTTATGGCAACTGGCCTCTTCGCGAGCAGGCTCGCTCCCACAATGAAATGCATTCCTCCTGTGGGAGCGAGCCTGCTCGCGAAGAGGGCGGCACATTCACCAAAGAGCTTCCCAGGCAAAACCCCACTCGCCACATTTACGTGCAACATAATCAATCCATTTTCCTGCCTCGCCCGATTTTGGTGCTGTACTGCCTCCAGTAATTGAAGAAAGCGCCAGCAATGCGGGATGGCATAAGTCTTGCGCGCTTTCCAATACGCTCAAGGCTCGCAGGAGGCACGCCGTGTCGATTCATGTCGCATTGCACCATGTCACGCATTACCGCTATGACCGCGCTGTCGAGCTGGGTCCGCAGATTGTTCGCCTGCGTCCTGCCGCTCACAGCCGTACGCGGATTCTGTCTTATGCGCTGAAAGTCTCGCCCGAGCAGCACTTCATCAACTGGCAGCAGGACCCTCAGGGCAATTACCTGGCGCGGCTGGTGTTCCCGGAGAAAACCGAAGAACTGCGGATCGAGGTCGATCTGCTGGCGGAGATGGCGATCTTCAATCCGTTCGACTTCTTCCTTGAACCCTACGCGGAAAAAATCCCCTTCGCGTATGCCGCAGATGAGCGCAAGGAACTGGCGCCGTACCTGGAAACGTTGCCCCTGACGCCGAAATTCAAGGCCTATCTGGACGGCATCGACCGCACACCATTGCCTGCCGTGGACTTCCTCGTCGCCCTCAACCAGCGCCTGAGCGAAGACATCGACTACCTGATTCGCATGGAACCGGGTGTGCAGACGCCGGAACACACCCTCGAACAGGCCTCCGGTTCCTGCCGCGACTCGGCATGGTTGTTGGTGCAACTGCTGCGCAACCTCGGGCTGGCGGCGCGTTTTGTCTCCGGCTACCTGATTCAACTGACCGCCGACGTGAAAAGTCTCGACGGTCCGTCGGGCACCGAAGTGGATTTCACTGACCTGCACGCCTGGTGCGAGGTGTACTTGCCCGGTGCCGGCTGGATCGGCCTGGACGCAACCTCCGGGTTGTTTGCCGGTGAAGGACATATTCCGTTGGCCTGTAGTCCCGATCCTTCTTCTGCGGCGCCGATCAGTGGTCTGGTGGAACCGTGCGCATGCGAATTCAGCCACGAAATGTCCGTGGAGCGGATTTGGGAAGCGCCGCGGGTCACCAAGCCTTACACCGACGACCAGTGGCTGGCGATTCAAGCCCTGGGCCGACAGATCGATGCCGACTTGCTGGAAGGCGATGTGCGCCTGACCATGGGTGGCGAGCCGACCTTTGTGTCAATCGATGACCCGGACGGCGCCGAGTGGAATACCGCGGCACTGGGGCCGGATAAACGGCGGTTGTCCGCCGAACTGTTCCAGCGCATGCGTAAACACTACGCGCCCAATGGGCTGGTGCATTTCGGGCAAGGCAAGTGGTACCCCGGCGAGCAACTGCCGCGCTGGTCGCTCAATTGCTATTGGCGCCGCGACGGCGTGCCGATCTGGCACAACAGCGCGCTGATTGCCGACGAACAACAAGACTACGGCGCCGATGGCGCGCTGGCCGGACGTTTTCTGGCGAGTGTCGCCGAACGCCTGAAAATTCCGACACGCTTCGTTTTTCCAGCCTACGAAGACAATTTCTATTACCTCTGGCGCGAAGGGATGCTGCCGCAAAATGTCAGCGCCGAAGATTCCCGACTGGAGGAACCGCTGGAGCGGGCGCGTCTGCGCAAAGTGTTCAACCAGGGGTTGGACAAGGTGATTGGCCAGGTCCTTCCGCTGGCGCGCACCGCCAAAGGCGATCAGTGGCAGAGCGGCCGCTGGTATCTGCGCGACGAGCACTGCCGACTGGTGCCGGGGGACTCGCCGCTGGGCTATCGCTTGCCGCTGGGGTCGCAACCCTGGGTGAAAGCGGCGGAATATCCATTCATTCATGCGCAAGACCCGAATCAGGCGTTCCCGCCGCTGCCTGACACCGGCCAGCTACAGAGCCAGGGCGCAGCCGTCACAGAAGAGCGCGCACCCAAAATCGACGAGTCCGCCGACTGGCTGACCCGTACGGCCTTCTGTGCCGAGGCGCGGGAAGGCCGGTTGTACCTGTTCATGCCGCCGCTGGAACGGGTCGAGGATTACCTCGAACTGGTCGCGGCCATCGAAGCCACCGCTGAAGAACTGATGTGCCCGGTATTGCTGGAGGGTTATGAGCCGCCGAGCGATCCACGCCTGAGCAACTTCCGCATCACCCCGGACCCGGGGGTGATCGAGGTCAACGTGCAGCCGTCCGCGACCTGGGATGAATTGGTCGAGCGCACCGAGTTCCTCTATGAAGAAGCGCGCCAGACCCGCCTGACCACCGAGAAATTCATGATTGACGGCCGGCACACCGGTACGGGTGGCGGTAACCATTTCGTGCTGGGCGGTGCGACCCCGGGGGACTCGCCGTTTCTGCGTCGCCCGGATCTGCTGCGCAGCCTGATCAGCTACTGGCACAACCATCCATCGCTGTCCTACCTGTTTTCCGGTCTGTTCATCGGCCCGACGTCCCAGGCGCCCCGCGTCGACGAAGCGCGTAACGATGCCTTGTACGAACTGGAAATCGCCTTCGCGCAGATGCCTGAAGCGGGTGAGGAGTGTCCGCCATGGTTGGTGGATCGACTGCTGCGCAACCTGCTGATCGATGTCACCGGCAACACCCATCGCGCCGAGTTCTGCATCGACAAGCTCTATTCGCCGGACGGTGCTACCGGCCGCCTCGGATTGCTGGAGCTGCGTGCGTTCGAGATGCCACCCCATGCCCGCATGAGCCTGGCGCAACAATTGTTGCTGCGGGCGCTGGTTGCGCGGTTCTGGCGCGAGCCCTATGCACCGCCAAAACTGGCGCGCTGGGGCACGGAGCTGCACGATCGCTTCCTGTTGCCGCACTTTATCGAGCAGGATTTTGCCGATGTCATCGTTGACCTCAACGCCGCCGGTTATCCGGTGCGTGCCGAATGGTTCGCCGCGCATCTGGAGTTTCGTTTTCCCAAGGTGGGCGATTACGCCGTCAGTGGTATTGCCCTGGAACTGCGCCAGGCGCTCGAGCCCTGGCACGTGCTGGGTGAAGAGGGCGCCATGGGCGGCACGGTGCGTTACGTGGATTCGTCGCTGGAGCGTTTGCAGGTCAAGCTCAGCGGCTTGCCGCCCCAGCGTTACCTGTTGACCTGCAATGGCGTCCCGGTGCCATTACAGCCCACGGGGCGGGTCGGCGAGTTCGTCGCGGGTGTGCGTTTTCGTGCCTGGCAACCGGCCAACTGCCTGCAGCCGACCATCCCGGTCCACGCGCCGCTGGTATTTGACCTGCTCGATACCTGGATGCAGCGTTCGCTGGGCGGCTGCCAGTACCACGTTGCCCATCCGGGCGGGCGCAATTACGACAGCTTGCCGGTCAATGCCAACGAGGCCGAGAGCCGGCGGATGGCGCGCTTCTTCCGCATCGGGCACACGCCGGGGAAACTGCCTGTACCCCCTCTGGACATTAACGATGAGCTACCGATGACACTCGATTTGCGACGTTTCTAAACCGTCCGCGACGCTCGGATTTTTCGTATATCCGGGCGTCACGAGCCTGCGCTAGTCTGACCGATCATTGCTGTCTGCCGAGCTTTCCATGCCTGACCTGCTAGACCGCTACCCGCTGACGGCGGGCACCTATCACGAACTGCTCGACGACAGTGGCGCCGTGCGCCCGCACTGGCGCCGGCTGTTCGAGCAGTTGCAACGCAGCACGTCGGCACAACTGGTGCAGCGTCAGGCTCTGCTGACCCGACAAATCCAGGAAAACGGCGTCACCTACAACGTCTATGCCGACCCCAAGGGCGCTGACCGGCCGTGGGAGCTGGACCTGCTGCCCCACATCATTGCGGCTGATGAGTGGCAACAGTTGTCGGCCGGCATCGCGCAGCGGGCGCGTTTGCTCAATGCCGTACTGGCTGACCTTTACGGTCCGCAACGGCTGATTGCCGAAGGTCTGCTGCCCGCCGAACTGGTGTTCGGTCACAACAATTTCCTTTGGCCCTGTCAGGGCATCAGCCCGCCTGACGGAGCTTTTCTGCACCTGTATGCCGTGGATCTGGCGCGCACACCCGATGGCCGCTGGTGGGTGACGGCGGATCGTACCCAGGCGCCTTCGGGGGCCGGGTATGCGCTGGAAAACCGCACGATTGTGTCCCGGGCCTTTCCCGAGCTGTACCGTGATTTGAAGGTGCAACACCTGGCCGGATTCTTCCGCACCTTGCAGGAAACGTTGGCTCGTCAGGCCCCGAGTGACGAGGACGCACCTTTGGTGGTGGTGCTGACACCAGGGCGTTTCAACGAAAGTTACTTCGAACATCTGTACCTGGCGCGTCAGCTTGGTTATCCGCTGGTGGAGGGCGGCGACCTGACGGTGCGCGATGCCACGGTCTACCTGAAGACCCTGAGTGGACTGCGCCGGGTGCACGCGATCATGCGTCGGCTCGACGATGACTTCTGCGACCCCCTGGAACTGCGCACTGATTCGGCCCTCGGTGTGCCGGGCCTGCTGGAGGCGGTGCGGCAGGGGCGGGTGCTGGTGGCCAACGCGCTCGGCAGTGGTGTGCTGGAATCGCCGGGCTTGTTGGGTTTCCTGCCGAAGATCAATCAGTTCCTGTTCAGCGAAGAGCTGATCCTGCCGTCCATCGCCACCTGGTGGTGCGGTGAAGCGCCGGTATTGGCCCAAGCCCTGGAAAAGTTGCCGGAGCTGCTGATCAAGCCGGCGTTTCCGTCCCAGAGCTTTGCACCGGTATTTGGCCGCGACTTGAGTGAAAAGCAGCGCCAGGAGCTCGCGGAGCGCATGCAGGCACGGCCATATGCTTATGTGGCGCAAGAACTTGCGCAATTGTCCCAGGCGCCGATCTGGCAAGCCGAAGACGGTCAACTGCAACCCCGGGCCATCGGCATGCGCGTGTATGCGGTGGCCAGCCGCGAGGGATATCGGGTGTTGCCCGGTGGCCTGACCCGGGTCGCCGCGCAAGCCGATGCCGAAGTGGTGTCGATGCAGCGCGGCGGCGCCAGCAAGGACACCTGGGTGCTGGGCGATCGAGCGCCCAGCGGCGAACAATGGAAAGCCCAGCGCAACATCGGCGTGCATGACCTGGTGCGGCGCGATCCGTATCTGCCATCGCGGGTGGTGGAAAACCTGTTCTGGTTTGGTCGTTACTGTGAACGTTGCGACGACAGTGCCCGTTTGCTGCGCATCGTGCTCGCGCGCTATGTCGACGGCGACGACCCGCAAGCCTTGCAGGCCGCAGTCGATCTTGGCGAGCGGCTGATGCTGCTGCCCGATGAGGGTGAATTGCCTGAACGCCTGTTGGCGGCGCTGCTCGGCGACGACTGGCCGTTCAGCCTGCGCTCCAACCTGCAACGCTTGCAGTGGGCCGCTTCGCAGGTGCGCGGCAAGCTCTCGCGGGAGAACTGGCAGGCGCTGGTGGAGTTGCAGCGTGAAGCCATGGAGCTGGAAACCGAAGAACCGGATTTCGGCGAGTTGCTGGATTTCCTCAACCGTCTGGTGATGTCCCTGGCGGCGCTGTCCGGCTTTGCCCTGGACGACATGACCCGGGACGAAGGCTGGCGTTTTCTGATGATTGGCCGGCGGGTAGAGCGCCTGCAATTTCTCAGCGGCAGCCTGGCGGCGTTCCTGCGGGGCGCCGGGGCCTTCGATCAGGCCGGGCTGGAATGGTTGCTGGAACTGGGCAACAGCAGCATCACCTACCGCTCGCGCTATCTGGCGGTCGCGCAGCTGATCCCGGTGCTCGACCTGTTGTTGCTCGACGAGCAGAACCCTCACGCCGTGTTGTTCCAGTTGAAACTGGTGACGCGCACTCTCAAGCGTCTCAACGACGACTTTGGCGTACCGCGTGAAACAGTACTGCCGCAATTGGTCGAGCGTCTGGCGCGATTCGATCTGGGTTGCCTGGAAAACCCGCTGTTCGGCGACGCCAGTGTTCGCGCCGCCATCGAAGGGCTGGCCGCACTGTTGCAAGAGATCGCCGACGCCAGCGGGCAAGTCTCCGATCGCCTGGCGCTGCGGCATTTCGCTCATGTCGACGATGTCAGCCAGCGCACGGTGTCCGTGTGATGAGCGCTCGCTACCAGATTTTCCACGACACCCATTATCACTACGACAGCCCAGTGTCCCTGGCCCAGCAGCTGGCGCATTTGTGGCCACGGCCTTGTGCCTGGCAGCGCTGCACAGACCGGCAATTGCAAATCAGCCCACAGCCGACCTCGCGTCGCGATGATCTGGATGTATTCGGCAATCCGCTGACCCGGCTGGCATTCGAGCGTCCCCACGATGAGTTGCTGGTCAACGCCAGTCTCACCATCGAAGTGTTGCCCCGACCTGTGCCGGATTTCAGCCGGTCTCCGGCGTGGGAACACACACGAAGCGTGCTGACCTACAGCAGCCAACCGTTGTCGCCAGAGTTGCTCGAAGCCTGTCGATACCGGTTTGAATCACCGTATGTGCATTTGAAGAAAAACTTCGTCGAGTTCTCGCAAAGCTGTTTTCCACCCGGTCGACCGTTGTTGCTCGGCGTGCAGGCGCTGATGGAGAAAATCTTCAGCGAATTCACCTTCGATGCTGAAGCTACCCAGGTGGCGACGCCGCTGGTGGAAGTGCTGGAGCGCCGACGCGGGGTCTGTCAGGACTTTGCTCACCTGATGCTCGCTTGCGTGCGTTCCCGTGGATTGGCCGCGCGCTACATCAGCGGCTACCTGCTGACCCAGCCTCCACCGGGCCAGCCACGGCTGATCGGTGCCGATGCGTCCCACGCCTGGGTATCGGTGTTTTGCCCGGTGTCGGGGTGGGTGGATTTCGATCCGACCAACAATGTGCAGCCGGCCCTGGAGCACATCACCCTGGCCTGGGGCCGGGACTTTTCCGATGTGTCGCCGTTGCGGGGGGTAATCCTGGGAGGAGGGAACCACGACCCGGAAGTTCGGGTAACCGTGATGCCACTGGAGTAATGAGGATCTATGTGGGAGCGAGCCTGCTCGCGAAAGGGGTCTGTCAGCCACAAAAATGTTGAATGTGAGGTCGCATTCGCGAGCAGGCTCGCTCCCACAGGGGATTGCGGTGTTCTGGAATCATACGATTGGTCTGTGAGGATCGGCAGCGAAGCTGCCAATCCTGGACACAGATCCGGTGGGCCAGATCAGATCAACCGGCCCGGAGGTTCTCAGGCGTCGGGCGCCGAGTCTTTCGGTGCATCAACATCGTCTTCTGCCGCCACTTCACCCTCAGGGTTCAGTGCCGCTTCTTCAGCTGTAGCTTTCTTGCGCTGAAGCTTTTCCTCTTTCTTCTGCTCCTTGGCCAAGTCTCTCTGACGTTTGGCGAAGGAATAATTAGGTTTAGCCATGGGCGATCCTCTGGGGTCGAAGGTGAGGTTGAGCGGCGCATATTCTGCCCTGTATCGGTGCCGAGCCGTTAGCTGGGTTTTTGCTCGGCCCACTTTGGCGCTACGGACGGTTGCCAGGCATCCAGCGCATCGAGCAGGTTTTGCGGCGATTCGCTCATCTGCAGCATGTCACGGTGCTGCCCGCGAACGAAGCCTTCGCCGACGATGTGATCAAGAAAAGACGTCAATTTGCTGTAGAAACCGTTCACTTCCAGCAATCCCAGCGGTTTTCCGTGGTAGCCGAGCTGGCCCCAGGTCCAGACTTCGAACAGTTCCTCGAGGGTGCCAAGGCCACCGGGCAGCGCGATAAAGGCATCGCTGAGTTCGGCCATCCGGGCCTTGCGCGCGTGCATGCCATCGACAACTTCCAGGCGGGTCAGGCCGCTGTGGCCGATTTCCTTGTCCTTGAGGCTTTGCGGGATGATGCCGATCACTTCACCGCCGGCCACCAGGGCCGCATCGGCGACGATGCCCATCAGCCCCACGGCGCCACCGCCATACACCAGGGTCAGCTTGCGTTCGGCCAGAGCCCGGCCAAGGGCCACGGCGGCTTCGCGGTAAGCCGGGTGGGTGCCGGTGCTGGCGCCACAAAATACACAAACGGATGTTAAAGACATGCCTTGCTCCATGGTCGATCAGGGCCACAGAGTAAAGGCAGGCGCGCGTCACTCCAAGGGCTAGACTTGGTGTTTTGGCGTTTCGTACGTACCGCTGGCACCGCAGGCGTAGGCGGCCAGCAAACTGCACAACAGGCTGTTGATCGACATGACAGGCATTCCATTTGAAGGGGGACGACCTGATGATAGGCCCGGGCCAGACACTTGGCCGGTAGATATTTCGTATCGGTGCCATAGCGCGAAAGTTGTATACAATTTTTGATTCAAGTCATATGAACTTGCGAAGTTTTCAGGCAGTCTTCTGTTTATTCGCGATTTCGTTAACCCTGCCTTGGAGATTCACCATGTTTGCCAAACTTGTTGCGGTATCCCTGTTGACACTGGCCAGCAGCCAACTGATGGCTGCAGAGTGCAAAGTCACTGTCGACTCCACCGACCAGATGTCTTTCGACACGAAGGCCATTGAAATCGACAAGAGCTGCAAGACGTTTACCGTGGAACTCAAGCACTCCGGCAGCTTGCCGAAGAACGTCATGGGCCATAACTGGGTGCTGAGTAAAGAAGCCGACATGCAGCCGATCGCCACCGATGGCCTGAGCGCCGGCATCGACAAGAACTACCTGAAAGAAGGCGACGCCCGTGTGATCGCCCACACCAAGATCATCGGCGCCAAGGAAACCGATTCGGTGACCTTCGACGTGTCCAAGCTCGCGGCCGGTGAAAAGTACGGGTTCTTCTGCTCGTTCCCGGGCCACATCTCGATGATGAAAGGCACGGTTACCCTGAAGTAATCAGGTACACCGCGTCATCGTTCTTCGCGAGCAGGCTCGCTCCCACATTTTGACCGCGATCAAATGTGGGAGCGAGCCTGCTCGCGAATGGGCCATCTGCATCAACAAATGTGCTGGCCAAAGAAAAGCCCGCTGAGGATCACTCTTCAGCGGGCTTTTCATTCACTCACGCTTCAAGGCGCAAACGGCATCACCCGCTTGTGATGGGTCTTGTTGTAGGTGTCGCATATGATCTTGAACGCTTCCTCCCGCACCGGATGGCCGTGCAGGAACGCGTCGATCTCGGCATAGGTCACGCCGTGGGAGGCTTCGTCCGGTTTGCCGGGCGACAGGTCTTCCAGGTCCGCCGTCGGGACTTTTTCCACCAGTGATTCCGGCGCGCCGAAGCTGCGGGCGATGGCGCGGACCTGGTTTTTCACCAGGCCGCTCAGTGGCGCCAGGTCGCAGGCGCCGTCACCGAACTTGGTGAAGAACCCCATCACCGCTTCCGCCGCGTGATCGGTGCCGATCACCAGGCCATGGGCCGCGCCGGCGATGGTGTATTGGGCGACCATGCGCATGCGCGCCTTGGTGTTGCCGAGCACGAAATCCACCGACACCGCATGTTTGCCGTCGAAGGCCGCCACTTCATTGGCCAGGGCCTTGACCGCCGGGCCGATGTTCACGGTGTGACGCTCGTCCGGCTTGATGAAATCCACCGAAGCCTGGGCGTCGTGCTCATCGAACTGGGTTTCGTAGGGCAGGCGCACGGCAATGAATTTGTACGCGGCATCACCGCTGCGCTGGCGCAGTTCACGCACGGCTCGTTGGGCCAGCAGGCCGGCGGTCAGGGAGTCGACACCGCCACTGATGCCCAGGACCAGGGTCTTGAGCCCGGAGTTGACCAGGCAGTCCTGAATGAAGGTCACCCGCCGGGCGACTTCGGCCTCAAGGGCGGCTTCGTCGGCGAATGGCGGCTGGACCTTGAGCTGTTCAGCAATCTCACGCTGTACGGCTTGCATGAATTCACTCCTTGCTTGATGGACTTGAAAGGGCGGCAGGTACTTGGAAAACGTGTCGCAAGTACGCGACGAAATTCGGGTCTTTGCAGTGCGTCTTGCCGGGCTCGTCGGAGATCTTCGCCACCGGCTGGCCGTTGCAGGCGGCCATTTTAAGCACGATGCTCATCGGTTCGACACCCGGAATGTCACAGGTCAGGTTGGTGCCGATGCCGAAGCTGACATTGATCCGACCACGCAGCGCCCGGAATATCTCCAGAGCCCTGGGCAGGGTCAGGCTGTCGGAGAAGGTCAGGGTCTTGCTCATCGGGTCGATGCCGAGCTTGTGATATTGGGCGATGGCTTTTTCCGCCCAGACCACCGGATCGCCCGAGTCGTGGCGCAAACCGTCGAAAAGCTTGGCGAAAAACAGATCGAAATCGCCGAGGAAGGCATCCATGGTGATGCAGTCGGTCAGGGCAATCCCCAGCAGGCCACGGTATTCGCGGACCCAGCAATCGAGTGCGGCGATCTGGCTGTCGATCAGCCGTGGGCCGAGCTGCTGGTGCGCCATGATCCATTCGTGGGCCATGGTGCCCAGCGGTTTCATGTCCAGCTCCCGGGACAGGTGTACGTTGCTGGTGCCGACAAAGCGTCCGGGGAAGTCATGCTTGAGCACATTCACCACTTCTTCCTGTACGCGATACGAGAAGCGGCGGCGCGTGCCGAAATCGGCCACCTGCAACTCGGACAATTCATCGCTGCTGGCGTTGGCGCTCAGCCAGTCGAACTTGCGGTAGAGCTGCTCGCGGGCCTGCTCCAGCACGACTTCGCGGTAGCGATAACGATTGCGTACCTCGCTGACCAGTGCCAGCAGCGGCACTTCGAACAGGATCACATGCAGCCAGGGGCCGCGCAGGCGGATGACCAGTTCGCCGTTTTCGATACCGGTGTGGAGGTAGCGCAGGTTGAAGCGAAACAAGCCGAGAAAGCGCAGGAAATCCGGCTTCAGGAAGCTGATGCGTTCCAGAAAGCTCAATTGATCGGCGCTCAGGCTCAGTTCGGCCAGGCGTTCGATCTGGAAACGGATTTCCGCCAGGTAGGGGCGCAAATCCTCGCCGTTACGGCAACGAAACTCCCATTCGACTTCGACGTTGGGGTAGTTGTGCAGCACCGCCTGCATCATCGTCAGTTTGTAGAAGTCGGTGTCGAGCAGGTTCTGCACGATGCGATCGGCAAACACACTCTCGCTCATAACGGGGGTTCTCCACATTGAATAGAGCTAGTGGCGCACAACGGTGGTGGGGATTGCCAGCAATTTTTCAGACTGCCCCAGATCCTTGTGGGAGCGAGCTTGCTCGCGATAGCGGACTGACAGGCAACTCAAGTATTGAATGTAATGACGCCATCGCGAGCAAGCTCGCTCCCACAGGGATTGTGAAAAGGCTCAATGTTGTGGAGCCTCCGGGCTATCGACCTGCTCCAGCATCCACTTCACAAAGTCCCGCACCTTGGGCACTTCCGCCGAGTGCTCCGGGTACGCAAGGTAATAGGCATCGCTGCTGGGCATTGCATGCTGCCAGGGAATGACCAGCTTGCCGTCGGCCAGTTCCTCTTCCACCAGAAAGCGCGGTAGCAGCGCCACACCGCAGCCAACCTGGGCGGCGCGGATGCACATATAAAAGGTTTCGAAACGCGGGCCGTGGTAGCTGTGCTCGGTGTGGTAGCCCTGGTGGTCGAACCAGTCATGCCAGGCCTGGGGGCGGGAGGCGTTTTGCAGCAGGACCAGGTCGGTCAGTTGCGTCGGGTCGGTGAACGGCGTGTCCGGCAGGCTACCCGGGGCGCACACCGGCACCAGCTCTTCACCGAACAGCTTCAGGCATTCGGTGCCGGGCCGCGAGCCCTGGCCGAAGTAGAACGCCAGGTCGCTGCGACCTTGCAGCAGGTCGTCGGCTTCCTGCTCGCTGCACAGGTCCAGATGGATCGACGGGTGCCGCAGACGCCAGCCTTTGAGGCGCGGCACCAGCCAGCGGGCGCCGAAGGTGGGCGGCGTCGAAACCCGCAGGACTTCTGTTTCGCCACCGTAGGAACGCAGGTAATGGGTCGACATCTCGACCTGAGTGAGGATTTTTCGCACCTCGACCAGGTACAGATCGCCGGCCGGCGTCATCTGCAGGCGACGGCGCACCCGGCGGAACAGCAGGTGCTGCAACAGCTCCTCGAGTTGCGCGACCTGTTTGCTCACGGCGCTCTGGGTCAGGTTCAGCTCTTCGGCAGCCCGGGTGAAGCTCAAGTGCCGGGTGACGGCTTCGAAGCACTGCAACGCAGCGATCGATGGCAGGTAGCGTTTATTCAGCATGGGCGGTCCTTGGTTCTTGTTTCTTATTGCCAGCAATGCACAGCATGAATAAACGGAATGATATCTCTCTTAAAGGTCGTTTGTTGAGTAACCTCCGGGCAGCTAAAACTACAGGTCTGATCAGCCGTGATGTTCCGGCTGCACGTGTTCTGTCTTTTGCTTGAGGAGTGACCCATGGTTGCCGCATTGCTTGATCGTCTAGGTGTGAACCCGGCCCTGTACCAGAACGGCAAAGTGCCGGTGCATTCGCCGGTCGATGGCAGCAGGATCGCCGCCGTGAACTGGGAAGGCGCGGCTGAGGTCGAGCAGCACATCAGTCGTGCAGATCATGCGTTCGAACTGTGGCGCAAGGTTCCGGCACCGCGCCGTGGTGAGTTGGTGCGTCAATTCGGTGAAGTGCTGCGCGAATACAAGGCCGACCTCGGCGAGCTGGTGTCCTGGGAAGCCGGCAAGATCACCCAGGAAGGCCTGGGTGAAGTTCAGGAAATGATCGACATCTGCGACTTCGCCGTCGGCCTGTCCCGTCAACTGTACGGCTTGACCATCGCTTCCGAGCGCCCTGGCCACCATATGCGTGAAACCTGGCACCCGCTGGGCGTTGTCGGGGTGATCAGTGCCTTCAACTTCCCGGTCGCGGTCTGGGCCTGGAACACCACGCTGGCACTGGTGTGCGGCAACCCGGTGGTGTGGAAACCGTCGGAAAAGACCCCGCTCACCGCGCTGGCCTGCCAGGCGCTGTTCGACCGCGTCGTGAAGAACTTCAGCGATGCACCTGCGAATTTGTGCCAGGTAGTGATCGGCGGCCGCGATGCCGGCGAAGCCTTGGTGGACGACCCGCGCGTAGCCCTGATCAGCGCCACCGGCAGCACCCGCATGGGCCGCGAAGTGGCACCGAAAGTGGCCGCGCGCTTTGCCCGCAGCATTCTCGAACTGGGCGGTAACAACGCCATGATCCTCGGCCCGAGCGCCGACTTGGACATGGCCGTTCGCGCGATCCTGTTCAGCGCCGTCGGCACCGCCGGTCAGCGCTGCACCACCCTGCGTCGACTGATCGCTCATGAATCGGTTAAAGAAGAAATCGTCACCCGCCTGAAAGCCGCGTACTCGAAAGTGCGTATCGGCCACCCGCTGGAAGGCAACCTGGTCGGCCCGCTGATCGACAAGCAAAGCTTCGACAACATGCAGGATTCGCTCGAGCAGGCCTTGAGCGAAGGCGGCAAAGTCTTCGGCGGCAAGCGTCAGCTGGAAGACCAGTTCCCGAACGCTTACTACGTTTCGCCAGCCATCGTCGAAATGCCGGAGCAGAGCGATGTGGTCTGCCACGAAACCTTCGCCCCGATTCTGTACGTGGTCGGCTACACCGACTTCCAGGAAGCGCTGCGCCTGAACAACGCCGTGCCACAAGGCCTGTCCTCGTGCATCTTCACCACCGATGTGCGTGAAGCCGAGCAGTTCATGTCGGCGGTGGGCAGCGATTGCGGCATCGCCAACGTCAACATCGGCCCGAGCGGTGCGGAAATCGGTGGCGCGTTTGGCGGCGAGAAAGAAACCGGCGGCGGTCGCGAGTCTGGTTCCGATGCATGGCGGGGCTACATGCGCCGCCAGACCAACACCGTGAACTATTCGCTGGAGTTGCCGTTGGCGCAGGGCATCACGTTCGACTGAGTCGGTAGATGATCCCCTGTAGGAGCTGCCGAAGGCTGCGATCTTTTGATCTTGCTTTTGAATCAAGATCAAAAGATCGCAGCCTTCGGCAGCTCCTACAGGGGAATGATGTGTTTGTTAGGTTTCTGTTGGAGTCTGGCAATGCCGTTACGCGAAGAGTGTCTGTGGGAAAAACTGACGCCGCAGAGGCCGGACAATTCGGCCCTCAAGGGTGAAGTCACAGTGGATGTCTGCGTCATCGGCGCCGGGTTTACCGGTTTGTCGGCGGCGGTGCATCTGCTGGAGCAAGGCAAGACCGTTTGTGTGCTGGAGGCTCATCGTGCCGGCCATGGTGGTTCCGGGCGCAACGTCGGGCTGGTCAATGCCGGGATGTGGATTCCCCCGGACGAGATCGAAGCCGGGTTCGGCACTGAGGTCGGCAGCCAGCTCAACCGCATGCTGGGCGCGGCGCCATCCCTGGTGTTCAGCCTTGTGGACAAGTACAACATCGATTGCCAGTTGCGCCGCGAAGGCACGCTGCACATGGCGCACAACGCCCGTGGCGAAGCCGACTTGCGCAGTCGTGAAGAACAATGGAAACGTCGCGGTGCGCCGGTAGAGTTGCTCACGGGTCAGGCCTGCGAGCAAGCCACCGGCACGAAAAAGATCGCCGCGGCATTGCTCGATCGCCGTGCCGGCACGCTCAACCCGATGGCCTACACCACCGGGCTGGCCAAGGCGGCCATCGGCCTGGGTGGTCAATTGTTCGATCATTCCCCGGTCACCCGCCTCGAACGCCAAGGCCAGCGCTGGTCGGTGCAAACCGCCCAGGGTTCGGTGATGGCCGAGAAGGTGGTGATCGCCTCCAATGCCTACACCGAAGGCGACTGGACGGAACTGCGGCGCAATTTCTTCCCCGGTTATTACTATCAGGTGGCCTCGGTGCCGCTGACCGAAGAAGCCGCTCGGCAAATTCTGCCTGGTGGCCAGGGTTCCTGGGACACCCGACAGGTGCTCAGCAGTATCCGTCGGGATAAAGACGGTCGCCTGTTGCTTGGCAGCCTGGGTAATGGCAATCAGAAGCCGACCTGGTTCCTCAAGGCCTGGGCCGACCGGGTGCAGCAGCACTATTTCCCGTACCTCAAACCGGTGGAATGGGAGTGCACCTGGACCGGTCGCATCGCCTTCACCCCCGATCATCTGATGCGCCTGTTCGAACCGGCGCCCGGTTTAGTGGCTGTCACCGGTTACAACGGTCGGGGCGTGACCACGGGAACGGTGGTCGGCAAGGCCTTTGCCGATTACCTGTGTAACGGAAATCCTCAAGCGCTACCGATTCCTTTCGCACCCATGCAGCCATTGGCCGGGGTGGGGTTGCGCAGCTGTCTGTACGAGGCGGGATTCTCGCTGTATCACGCAGGCCAGTGCCTGCGGATCGTGATCTGAATGTTGATTTTTGCTGTGGGGAAGCGGCGCTTTTTCGATCTGCAGCTAGCCTGTAGTGGTGCGGGTTGTAGCAGTCTCGCACCAGCAGTGTGCACTTCGGTGACGCACGATGTTACAGGCTGGTTGCACGTCGTTTAAAGCCGCGGTTGCAATGATGGCGCAGGCGGGTTGCGCCTCAAAAAAATAATGGTTTTACCTTCCGCGGTTTAGACGGTTGCACGCCCAATGAAAATGGGCCCGAAACAGTCGAAATAACAAGAAAGCAGCGACTTTTTTAAGAATAAAAAACCGATGGCACGGCCCTTGCTCTGAGCATCCAGTGAAGTCGCAGTGCCAATTAAAAAAAACCATGGAGCACCACCTCATGTCCCAGACGTTTTACAAGAAAGGCTTTCTGGCCCTCGCAGTGGCAACTGCGCTGGGTGTTTCTGCGTTTGCTCAGGCTGACATCAAGATCGGCGTAGCGGGACCAATGACAGGCGCCAACGCGGCATTTGGCGAACAGTACATGAAGGGTGCACAAGCGGCGGCCGATGCGGTCAACGCGTCGGGCGGGGTCAACGGGGAAAAAATCGTACTGGTCAAGGGCGATGACGCCTGCGAACCGAAACAGGCCGTGACGGTCGCCAAGGACCTGACCAACCAGAAAGTCGCCGGCGTGGTCGGTCACTTCTGCTCCTCGTCGACCATCCCGGCCTCCGAGATCTACGACGAAGCAGGCATCATCGCCATCACTCCAGGCTCCACCAACCCGGCTGTGACCGAGCGCGGCCTGAGCGCCATGTTCCGTATGTGCGGGCGTGACGACCAGCAAGGCATCGTGGCCGGCGACTACATCGTCGACGTGCTCAAGGGCAAGAAAGTGGTCGTGCTGCACGACAAGGACACCTACGGTCAGGGCCTGGCGGATGCCACCAAGGCTCAGCTTGAGAAGCGTGGTGTGAAGCCTGTGCTGTATGAAGGCCTGACCCGTGGCGAGAAAGACTTCAGCACCATCGTGACCAAGATCCGCGGCGCTGGCGCTGACGTCGTCTACTTCGGTGGCCTGCACCCGGAAGCCGGTCCTCTGGTGCGTCAACTGCGTGAACAAGGCCTGAAAGACGTCAAGTTCATGTCCGACGACGGCATCGTGACCGACGAACTGGTGACCACCGCTGGCGGTCCGCAATTCGTTGACGGCGTGCTGATGACCTTCGGCGCCGACCCACGCCTGCTGCCAGACAGCAAGACCGTGGTAGACGCCTTCCGCAAGGCCGGTACCGAGCCTGAAGGCTACACCCTGTACGCCTACGCTTCGGTCCAGGCCCTGGCGGCAGCCTTCAACGGCGCCAAGTCCAACAAGGGCGAAGAAGCAGCCGCATGGCTGAAGAAGAACCCGGTCAAGACCGTCATGGGCGAGAAGACCTGGGACAGCAAGGGCGACCTGAAAATCTCCGACTACGTGGTTTACCAGTGGGACAAGGACGGCAAATACCACCAGCTGGAAAAACAGAAGTAAGGGCTGACTCGATCGGCTGAACCCCGCTGACCCCTTGTGGGAGCGGGCTTGCTCGCGAAAAACGTCAACGATAACGCGTGCTTGCTGGTTCAGCGCGTTGTCCTCAGGTTCTTCGCGAGCAGGCTCGCTCCCACAGGGGCGGTGGTGGCCAGCCAGATCGTGGGTGTCATTGCTCCGACGTATATCTGTATTTTCCTTAGAAGAACCGCACAGCCACATGTGCAGGTTCTCATTGCGTGAGATTGCGTTATGGATGGTATTTTCCTGCAGCAACTGGTCAACGGCCTGACCCTCGGGTCGGTCTATGGCCTGATCGCCATCGGCTACACAATGGTCTATGGCATCATCGGCATGATCAACTTCGCCCACGGCGAGGTTTACATGATTTCCGCTTACCTCGCGGCAATCAGTCTGGCTCTGCTGGCTTACTTCGGTATCGAATCCTTCCCGCTGCTGATGCTCGGCACACTGATCTTCACCATCGTCGTCACGGCGGTGTATGGCTGGGTCATCGAGCGTGTCGCCTACAAACCCCTGCGCAACTCCACTCGACTCGCACCGCTGATCAGTGCGATCGGTATCTCCCTGATCCTGCAAAACTACGCACAGATCTCCCAGGGCGCGAAGCAACAAGGCGTTCCGACATTGCTCTCGGGTGCCTGGCGCGTTGATATCGGTACCGGTTTCGTTCAGTTGACCTACACCAAGGTCTTCATTCTGGTCGCCGCGTTTGTCGGGATGGCCGCGCTGACCTACATCATCAAATACACCAAGCTCGGCCGCATGTGCCGTGCAACCCAGCAAGACCGCAAGATGGCTTCGATCCTGGGGATCAACACCGATCGGGTGATTTCCTACGTGTTCATCATCGGTGCAGCGATGGCGGCCCTGGCCGGCGTGCTGATCACCATGAACTACGGCACATTCGACTTCTATGCCGGCTTCATCATCGGGATCAAGGCGTTCACCGCCGCGGTGCTCGGCGGGATTGGCTCACTGCCCGGCGCAATGCTCGGCGGGATCATTCTCGGGATTTCCGAGTCGCTGTTTTCCGGTCTGGTGAACTCGGACTACAAAGACGTTTTCAGCTTCTCGCTGTTGGTCCTCGTTCTGGTCTTTCGGCCTCAAGGCCTGCTCGGCCGTCCTCTTGTGTCGAAGGTGTAAGCGATGTCTTCAACCACTAAAAAAACCATTGATATCAAAAAAAGTCTGGTTGACGCGATTCTTGCCGGCCTCATTGCCCTGATTGTGTTCGGGCCGATTGTCGGCGTCGTTCTCGATGGCTATGGCTTCAACCTGGAAACCACTCGGGTGGCGTGGATCGTGGCGATCGTCATGGCCGGACGTTTTGCCCTGAGCATGTTCCTGCAGACAGCCAAGGGCCTGAAAATCCTCGAAGGCTTTGAAACGACAGGCTCCGGGGTGCATGTGCTGGCGCCGGACTACAAGTCGCGGTTGCGCTGGATCATTCCGTTGATGATCGTCATCGCCGTGGCGCTGCCGTTTTTCTCCAACTCCTACCTGCTGGGCGTGGTCATCCTCGGGCTGATCTACGTACTGCTTGGGCTGGGGCTGAACATCGTGGTCGGCCTGGCCGGCCTGCTCGACCTCGGTTACGTGGCGTTCTACGCCATCGGCGCCTACGGCCTGGCACTCGGTTACCAATACCTCGGGCTGGGCTTCTGGACGGTGTTGCCGCTGGCGGCGATCATCGCCGGCCTGGCCGGTTGCATCCTCGGTTTCCCGGTGCTGCGCCTGCACGGTGACTACCTGGCAATCGTGACCCTGGGCTTCGGTGAAATCATCCGCCTGATCCTCAACAACTGGTTGTCGCTGACTGGCGGCCCGAACGGCATGCCGGCACCGCTGCCGACTTTCTTCGGCCTGGAGTTCGGCAAACGAGCCAAGGACGGCGGTGTGCCGTTCCATGAGTTCTTCGGCATCGCCTACAACCCCGACGTGAAGTACTACTTCATCTACGCAGTGCTGTTCCTGGTGGTGCTGGCTGTGCTGTACATCAAGCATCGCCTGACCCGCATGCCGGTCGGCCGCGCCTGGGAAGCCCTGCGCGAAGACGAAATCGCCTGCCGTTCCATGGGCCTGAATCACGTACTGGTCAAGCTCTCGGCATTCACCATCGGTGCCTCGACGGCCGGTCTGGCCGGGGTGTTCTTCGCCACCTACCAGGGCTTCGTCAACCCGACCTCGTTCACCTTCTTCGAATCGGCGTTGATCCTCGCCATCGTGGTACTGGGCGGCATGGGTTCGACCATAGGCGTGGTGATTGCAGCCTTCGTGCTGACCGTCGCTCCGGAACTGCTGCGTGGCTTCGCCGAGTACCGCGTGCTGCTGTTCGGCATCCTGATGGTGTTGATGATGATCTGGCGACCGCGCGGGCTGATTCGGATCAGCCGTACCGGTGTGACGCCGCGTAAAGGAGTAGCGCCATGAGCGAAGTCGTACTCTCCGTAGAGAAGCTGATGATGCACTTCGGCGGCATCAAGGCGCTGAATGATGTGAGCCTGAAGGTCAAGCGCAACTCGATCTTCGCCCTGATCGGCCCCAACGGCGCCGGCAAGACCACGGTGTTCAACTGCCTGACCGGGTTCTACAAGGCCTCCGGCGGCAAGATCGAACTGAACGTGCGCGGGAAACAGACCAACGTCATCCAGTTGCTGGGCGAATCGTTCAAGCCGACCGATTTCGTTTCGCCAAAAAGCTTCATCACCCGGCTGCGCTACAAGATGTTCGGCGGCACCCATCTGGTGAACCGTGCCGGCCTGGCGCGGACGTTCCAGAACATTCGCTTGTTCAAGGAAATGTCGGTGCTGGAAAACCTGCTGGTAGCCCAGCACATGTGGGTCAACCGCAACATGCTGGCCGGCATCCTCAACACCAAGGGCTATCGCAAGGCCGAAAGCGATGCGCTGGACCATGCGTTCTACTGGCTGGAAGTGGTGGACCTGGTGGACTGCGCCAACCGCCTGGCCGGTGAACTGTCCTACGGCCAGCAGCGCCGCCTGGAAATCGCCCGCGCCATGTGCACCCGTCCGCAGATCATCTGCCTCGACGAACCGGCCGCCGGCCTCAACCCTCAGGAAACCGAAGCGCTGAGCGCGATGATCCGGCTGCTGCGCGATGAGCACGATCTGACCGTGGTGCTGATCGAACACGACATGGGCATGGTAATGAGCATTTCCGACCACATCGTGGTGCTGGACCACGGCATCGTCATCGCCGAGGGTGGTCCCGACGACATCCGCAACGACCCGAAAGTGATTGCCGCGTACCTGGGCGCCGACGAAGAGGAGGTGGTATGAGCAAACCCATCCTCGAACTCAAGGACCTGGACGTGTTCTACGGCCCGATCCAGGCCCTGAAAGGCGTCTCGCTGCACATCAACGAAGGGGAGACCGTCAGCCTGATCGGCTCCAACGGCGCCGGCAAATCGACCCTGCTGATGTCGATCTTCGGCCAGCCACGGGCCGCCGACGGGCAGATCCTTTATCAGGGCGTGGACATTACCCACAAGTCGTCCCACTACATCGCCTCCAACGGCATCGCGCAGTCGCCGGAAGGGCGGCGGGTGTTCCCCGACATGACAGTCGAGGAAAACCTGCTGATGGGCACCATCCCCATCGGTGACAAGTACGCCAAGGAAGACATGCAACGCATGTTCGAGCTGTTCCCGCGGCTCGAAGAACGGCGCACCCAGCGGGCGATGACCATGTCCGGTGGCGAGCAGCAGATGCTTGCCATCGCCCGCGCCCTGATGAGCCGGCCCAAGTTGTTGCTGCTGGATGAGCCGAGCCTGGGCCTGGCGCCGATCGTGGTGAAACAGATCTTCGCGACCTTGCGAGAACTGGCCAAGACCGGCATGACCATCTTCCTGGTAGAGCAGAACGCCAACCACGCCCTGCGGTTGTCGGACCGGGCGTATGTGATGGTCAACGGCGAAATCCGCATGACTGGCACCGGCAAGGAGCTGCTGGTCAACGAGGATGTGCGTAACGCTTACCTCGGCGGGCACTGAGTTTCAGTGGTTATGCACAAGCCCCGGCGCGCAATCGCCGGGGCTTTTTTACATCTCCCAAACACAACTAAACCCTGTGGGAGCGAGCTTGCTCGCGATAGCAATCTATCAGCCAATATTGATGTTGACTGACAAACCGCTATCGCGAGCAAGCTCGCTCCCACAGGGTTTTTGGCGTGCCTCCGGGAAATTGTGGAAAACAATATTCAAGAGCTCCCGAAGCGCGACATAAAGCCGCTGCAAATAGTTGTTTTGTCACGGTTTTGACTTGTCCCCGTTTGCTGTGGAGCCGGCTGTGAATAACGTGGGAGTAGCTGGCTGTAGGCCTTTTAAACCGTGGCCTGCAGAGGTGTGTTCAGTTTTTGATCAAGTGCTTTTGCGCAACTTTAAGAGCGCTTTGTCAACCTTTTTGTTCGAGGTGAAAGTGTGTGGAATCAGCGTGGACAAGCCTGTGGATAAGTCTGTGATTAAACTCTGGAAAGACCCGGCTGAAGGCCGTGGTTACTGGCTTGGCGCCATCGCTGGTTTGACCCGTCAGTCATGAAAATCCCCAGGGGCTACACGGCGGGCTATTGAGGGTCAAGCAAAAAAGTTTCAAAAAGCCGCGCAAAGCCTTGTGGATAGAGGCTTGCAGCTTTTCCACTTGCCCCCAAAGACTGTGGACCGGGCTGTGGATAACGTGCGCGCACATGGCTACAGGCCAGGCTGGCCGAGGGCTTGCGAGGATTGTTCGTTTTTTGTACAGAAAGGGCGGTTGCCGCTATGGGCAAGGCCGGGCATTCTGCCTGCTGATTTACCATTCCAATGGCTGGCGATCAGCCGAAGCAAGGAGAACACGATGTCCAACACCCTGTTTATTACCGGCGCGACCTCCGGTTTTGGTGAAGCCTGTGCCCGTCGTTTTGCTGACGCAGGCTGGAAATTGGTGCTGACAGGCCGTCGTGAAGAGCGCCTCAATGCGCTGTGCGCCGAGCTGTCGAAGCAGACCGAAGTCCATGGGCTGGTGCTCGATGTGCGTGATCGCAAGGCCATGGAGGAGGCGATTGCCAATCTGCCGCCATCCTTTGCCAAGTTGCGTGGGTTGATCAACAACGCCGGGCTGGCCCTGGGCGTCGATCCGGCACCCAAGTGCGACCTGGACGATTGGGACACCATGGTCGACACCAACGTCAAAGGCCTGATGTACAGCACCCGTCTGCTGTTGCCACGCCTGATCGCCCACGGTCGTGGCGCCGGCATCGTCAACCTGGGGTCCATCGCCGGCAACTACCCGTACCCGGGCAGCCACGTGTATGGCGCGACCAAGGCGTTCGTCAAACAGTTCTCCCTGAACCTGCGCTGCGACCTGCAGGGCACAGGCGTACGGGTCAGCAACATCGAGCCGGGCCTGTGCGAGAGCGAGTTCTCGCTGGTGCGTTTTGCCGGTGACCAGGAACGCTACAACGCCACCTACGCCGGCGCCGAGCCGATCCAGCCGCAAGACATCGCCGAGACCATTTTCTGGGTGCTCAATGCGCCTGCGCACATCAACATCAACAGCCTGGAGTTGATGCCGGTGAGCCAGACCTGGGCCGGGTTTGCGATCGAGCGCAAGTCTTAAGACCGAGTCACGGCATTCGCGAGCAGGCTCGCTCCCACAAGGATTGCGCTGTACCTGTGGGAGCGAGCCTGCTCGCGAAGGGGCCGGAACGGATGAATCAGGACATCAGCTAGACTCCTCCCTCAAGCAACCCGCCACACCCGGCGGTCTAGAGGTCTTAGAGGAGATCCAGTGAGTAATCGAGGCGAGCAGTCGCTGCTCAAACAATCGACCTTCCTGATGCTCGCCGTCACATTCGCCGGGATCATCACCGGTTTTGTTTCGGGCGCCCAATCCATCCTGTTCGATGGCTTCTTTTCGTTGATCGCGGCCTTCATCAAGGTCCTGATGCTGATCACCGCCAGGCTGATCGCCAAGGAAAGCAACCAGCGCTTCCAGTTCGGTTCCTGGCACCTGGAACCCATGGTGCTGGTTATCGAAGGTAGCTTCATTTTCCTGGTCGCCATTTACGCCTTTCTCAACGGCGTGTTCGGCATCATCAGTGGTGGCCGCGAGGTCGAACTCGGACTGGTGATCGTCTATGCGGCAGTGTTTACCGTCGTCGAGCTCATCTATTTTTTCTACGTCCGCCATCGCAACCGCACGCTCAACTCATCGCTGATCCAGTTCGACAACATCAGTTGGCTGGTGGACGCGATGCTGTCGGCGGGCCTGCTGGTGAGTTTCCTCATCGCGCTGCTACTCAAGACTCAGGGGTACGACAAGTGGGCGGTGTATGTCGACCCGATGATCCTGATTCTGCTGGCCTTGGGCATGCTCCCCCCGGCGCTCAAAATCCTCGGACCGGCCTTGCGCGATGTGTTGGGGATCGTCCCGGATCAGCTGGACGACAAGGTGCGTCAGGTGATGGAGGTGGCGAAGGTCGAGCATGGTTTCGACGACTACATTTCCTATGTGCAGAAGCACGGCAGGGCGTGTTTTATCGAGATCCACATTGTATTGCCGAAGGATTACTGGCTGGACGGGGTGGGGCAACTGGACAGTTTGCGCGAGGAAATTTCAACAAAGCTCGGCGAACCGGATGCCGCACGATGGCTGACCATCAGCTTTACCGGGGATCGCAAGTGGATTGAGTGACAGTTCGGTGACCTCTTTGAGGTCATTCGCGAGCAGGCTCGCTCCCACATTGAAGTGCGATCTACTGTGGGAGCGAGCCTGCTCGCGAAAGCAACCAAACAGTCAGCCGAGATATATCGCCAGCCCGCGATAACAGGTCGCTAGGTGATAAGGCGTGGTCGACGGCATGTCGCGGCGGCTGACGTCACCGTGCTCATCACGACACTCAAACCAGCCTCCTGCGTGCAGCGAGCGCTGCTGCAACGCCTGCAATTGACGCAATACATCCGCTTCGCTGTCCGGACGCAGCGTCAGGGCGCGCAGGTATTCGGCCTGGGCCCAGATACGCTGCGTGGCATCCCGGACGCCGCCACCTGGTTCGAGGTCGAGCATGGCCCGCACCGCACCGGTCTGCTGATCGACACCCAACTGCTCGGTAAAGGCGAAGGCCCTTTCCAGATCGGCATGCAGGGTCGTAGTGCGCAGCAGTGCCGAGGATTCCAGCAGGAAATACCACTCGAACTGATGCCCCGGTTCAAACCAGTTATCCACAGACCCCAGCGGCTTTTCCATCAACACGCCGTGCTGCGGATCGATAAAGCGCGCGTGCATGGCTGTGCATAACTCGATGAGTGCGTGTTGCACGTCAAAATCTTCACGCACCGACAGGGTGGCAAGGAATGCTTCGGCCAGGTGCATCAGCGGGTTTTGCAAGGGGCCGCTGCCCAGCGATGCCCAGTCGCGGTCGAGCGTGGCTTCATACAGACCGTCGTCCGTGGCGAAACGCTGCGCGATCACTTCCAGCGAGGCGTTGAGTACCGACTCCACCAGCGGTTCGCGGACCTTGTCCCAGTAATGGGCACAGGCGAACAGGATGAACGCGTGGGTATAGAGATCCTTGCGCTGATCCAGTGGCGCACCTTGAGCATCGACGCTGTAGAACCAGCCGCCGTGCTCGGCATCGTGGAAGTGCCGCTGCAACGAGCGGAACAAGGCGGCGGCACGCTCTTCGGCGCCCGGCACCTGACCGATCAGGCTGGCAAACAGATACAACTGCCGCGCACAGGCCATGGCCCGGTAGCGTTGCGGTGGCAGCGGTTGGTGTTCGGCATCCAGCGCCTCGTAGGGCAACGCCATGTCGGCATTCCAGCCCGGACCTTGCCAGAGCGGCACGATGACGTTCAGGAAGTGCTGTTGCACCGAGGCGAACAGGGCGGTCAATTCAGGCTGGGAGGCGGAGCGGGAAACAGGTGGCATTGGCTGGCGTCGTCACGGCAGGGGCGATTGCGCGACATGTTAGCAGAGAGGTCGGCCTGAGCGATGCGGTGTCTGTCAGGCCGCCTTCGCGAGCAGGCTCGCTCCCACAGGTGTACGCATTCCAATGTGGGAGCGAGCCTGCTCGCGATGGGGGCATCACAGGCGACAAAAAATCAACCCGCCAACAACCACGCCCCGGTCGCCGCCGAAGCCGCGCCCGCCAGTCGAACCAGCGGTGCTGCCGCCAGCGGCAATGTCCGCACCAGCGCATAACCCGCCGCATGCAACACCGCCGTCGCTGCGACAAAGCCTGCGGCATAGGTCCATGGACTCGACATCTCCGGCAGTTCCAGCCCATGCGCCACACCATGAAACAGCGCAAACAACGCTGTCGCACCCACCGCCATCACCAACGGTGGACGCACGGCCAGCGCCACCGCCAGCCCCAAAGCCAATACGGAAGCGGCAATCCCGCTCTCCAGTGCAGGCAGGTTCATTCCTTCAAAGCCCAGCATCCCGCCAATCAGCAGGGTCCCGACGAAGGTGCATGGCAGCGCCCAGCGCGCAGCACCTTGCTGCTGTGCGGCCCACAGGCCGACCGCGAGCATCGCCAGCAGGTGATCGAGACCGCCAAGCGGATGGCTGATGCCGGCGATCAAGCCGTTGTCGCCGTGCCCTGGATGGGCGAAGGCAAGGGCTGGCGTCAGCAGCAGGGCCAGGGCGCCCAGAATGCGTTTCAGTGTCATGGAAAGCTTCCTTGTTGAAGGGGTGATCAGGCCGCGGTCAGCAAGCCCTGGCGTTCGATGAAGGCGATGATCTGTTCCAGACCCTGGCCGGTTTTCTGGTTGCTGAAGACAAATGGCTTGCCGTTGCGCATGCGCTGGGTGTCGCTGTTCATCATCTCCAGCGAGGCACCGACCAGCGGCGCCAGGTCGATCTTGTTGATCACCAGCAGGTCGGATTTGCAGATCCCCGGCCCACCCTTGCGCGGCAGCTTGTCGCCGGCGGAGACATCGATCACGTAGATCGTCAGGTCGGACAGTTCCGGGCTGAAGGTCGCGGAGAGGTTGTCGCCACCGGACTCCACGAGAATCAGGTCCAGCCCTGGAAAACGGCGATTGAGTTGATCCACGGCTTCAAGGTTGATCGAGGCGTCTTCGCGGATGGCCGTGTGCGGGCAGCCACCGGTTTCCACGCCGATGATGCGTTCCGGCGCCAGGGCTTCATTGTGCACCAGAAAGTCGGCGTCTTCGCGGGTGTAGATGTCGTTGGTCACCACGGCCAGGTTATAGCGCTCGCGCAGGGCCAGGCACAGGGCCAGGGTCAGGGCGGTTTTGCCGGAGCCGACCGGGCCGCCGATGCCGACGCGCAGGGGTTGTGTGTTCATGTGATTCTCCAAAATAACAGGCCCTAGGAACGGAACAGGCGGCTGTACTGGCGCTCATGGGCCATACACGCCAGGGACAGGCCGAAAGCGGCGCTGCCGTAGTGATCGGGATCGATTCGGGTGGCGTTCTGTTGAGCCTCTTGAAGCAGCGGCAACAGTTCGCTGGTCAGGCGTTGGGCGGCTTGCTGGCCCAGTGGCAAGGTCTTCATCAGCACCGCCAACTGGTTTTCCAGCCAGCTCCATAGCCATGCAGCCAAAGCATCCTGCGGGCTGATCTGCCAGGCGCGCGCGGCCAAGGCCCAACCCAGGGCCAGATGGGGCTCGCTGCGTTGTTCGAGGAAGGCGCGGGCGGGTGTGTCGAGTTCCGGCAAGCCGTTGAGCAATTGCTGCAACGAGTAACCCATCTGCCGGCTTTCCTGATGCAGCTCTCGGGTTTCGCGACTGGCGCGGTGTTCCTCACAGCGTTGCAGCAATTGGCCCCAGTTGTCCATGCTGGCGGCCACGCAATGGGCGAGCAGCAACGGCGCTTCGAAGCGTGCCAGATTCAACAGCAACTGATCGCTGATCCAGCGTCGCGCGCTGTCGGGATCGTTTACCCGGCCGTTATCCACAGCCATTTCCAGCCCTTGGGAGTAGCTGTAGCCGCCAATCGGCAATTGCGGGCTGGCCAGGCGCAGCAGCGCCCAGGCCGGGTTCATGGGCGTATGCCGAACTGGTGCAGTTTCGGCGCGTAGTTGAAGTCTTCATCACCGTGGCGCGAATGATGATGGCCACCGCCGTAGGCACCATGTTCCGGCTGGAACGGTGCTTCGATGTTCGAGGCAATGGCACCGAGTTGTTCGAGCATGGCCTTGAGCACGTAATCGTCGAGCAGGCGCAACCAGCCGTCGCCGACCTGCAGGGCGACATGGCGGTTGCCCAGGTGATAGGCCGCGCGGGTCAGTTCGAAGGCATTGGCGCAGGTGACGTGCAGCAGTTGTTCGGGGCGGGCGCAGACACGCACGATTCGCCCGTCTTCGGCTTGCAGGCATTCGCCGTCATGCAGCGGCGGTTGGCCACGTTCCAAAAACAACCCGACGTCTTCGCCCTCGGCACTGAAACAGCGCAACCGGCTTTTGCTGCGGGCTTCGAACGTCAGGTGCAGTTCAGCGGCCCAAACGGGTTGAGGGTCGATTCTGCGATGAATCACCAGCATCGGAAGGCTTCCAGCAATGGACGATGCTCAGGCTAGAGCAAGGGGCTTGCCAATCGACATGATGCGTAGGAAATGGCTGACGGAGGCGTAGGAGGGGGATCGATTGAGTGGGTTTTTTGGTTGAAGTTGGTGCGTTTTTTTTGGGTTGCGCACCAAGTTGAAGCGATGCAAGTTCATTGTGGGAGCGAGCTTGCTCGCGATGACGGCGTATCTGTCACATTGATTCTGTATGTGCCGACGCTATCGCGAGCAAGCTCGCTCCCACAGGGTCTTGATCCAGACTGAAGGTTGTTAAGGGTTACTCGGTGCTACCGAGCCCTTGCCAATGCTTGAGGCCGATAAAGATAAACCGCAACTGCTGGGTGATTTTTGCCTGGGGCGTCAGGTGCTCAGGCAAGGCCTCGGCGGGCGGATCGATGATGTCCGGCAGGGTGGCGAACACGCTTTTGACGATCAGATCCGCCATGACGCTCAGGTCGGCGATGTCCAGGTGCTGCAGTTTCGGCATCAGTGACAAATCGGCCGCCAGGTCCGAACTGATGCCTTCACGCAGGCGGCCAATGGCTTGGCGCACCGGCAGCGAACCGCCGTATTGCTCGCGGGCGAGAAACAGGAACTGCGAGCGGTTGGCGCTGACCACGTCGAGAAAAATCCGCACCGAGGCATCGATGATGCCCCCCATCACGAATTCGTTGTGCCGTACCAGGCGAATGGTTTCGCGGAAGGTCTGGCCGACTTCGCTGACCAGCACCAGGCCCAGTTCATCCATATCGGCAAAATGGCGATAGAAACCGGTCGGTACGATGCCGGCGGTTTTCGCGACTTCACGCAGGCTCAGGCTGCCGAATCCTCGGCCGCCGTCCATCAGGCGCCGGGCAGCGTCCATCAGGGCATTACGGGTCTGTTGTTTCTGTTCGGCGCGGGGCAGCATCGCAAGGGCGTTTTCTGGACAGGGACGCGGCGCACTCTAGCAAATCGGCTTTGCCGGCGTCGAACGACTGTGAGGGATCAAGCGGGAAAGTGCATCTATCAAGCGGGGTGCCGAAAAGTCAAAAGCCCAATCCGGGGATTGGGCTTTTTTTCTGGGCGGCCATGGGGCTTAGCTCAGAGCGCTGTTGCGTTCGATCGCACGGTCACCACCGCCTTCAGCGAGGGTTTGACCTTGTGGAGTGCGATCCGAACCGTCGGCAGCCAGGGTCTGGCCTTGTGGGGTGCGCTCCGAACCGTCGGCGGCGAGGGTCTGGCCTTGTGGAGTGCGATCCGAACCATCGGCAGCCAGGGTTTGGCCTTGTGGGGTACGGTCCGAGCCGTCAGCGGCGAGGGTCTGGCCTTGTGGGGTGCGATCCGAACCATCGGCAGCCAGGGTCTGGCCTTGTGGAGTACGGTCCGAGCCATCCTGAGTGATCAGGCCTTTTTCTTTCAGGCGATCATTACCGCCTTCGGCAAGGGTTTGACCCTGAGGAGTACGGTCGGAGCCATCGGCGGCGACGGTCTGGCTGAACACCGAGTAGTCCTGTTTCACTTGTGGGGTGGCCTGGTCAGCTGCTGGCAGGGCAAAAGCAGTGCTGGCCAGCATCGAGAGTGAAAGGCTAAGCAGTAATTGGCGTTTCATGATTGTTGTGCTCCTCGGGGGTGCGAAAAAGTGGGTACGAGGGCAATGCTACTCTCGATAAATCGATATAAAAGTTCATAAACGCAATGGTAATAATCAACGGAATTGATTGTTTGCTGGAGAGGCTCTAGGGCGGGCGTTTCCGACGATTTGTCTTGCACCGGTTTGGGTATTTTCGACCCATCTTTGACGTGTAGAAGTGCGGGACCGGTAACGCTGTTCGACTGATGGGTCAGTATCGGACTGGCTGAATTCGGCGAAATCGGTCTATCGATTAAACCTGCCGGGTTTTTATCAGTCGTAGACTTCATGGCGAGCCGCTTCCGGCTCACCGTTTCACCTGTGCGTCGCAGTCGGGGCGCGCAGTCGTATCAGGAGCCCTGTGCAATGACGCGCACCCAAAAGACGTTTGTCTGGACCCTTTCCACCTTCCTTACCTTGTTGGCGTTGCTGGTGCTGATCATCGTGTTCTTCGACTGGAACCGGATCAAACCGCCGCTCAATGCCAAAGTTTCCGAAGAACTGCACCGCGCTTTTGCCATCAACGGCAATCTGTCGGTGGTCTGGCAGACCGAGCCCGATGAAAGCGGCTGGCGCGCTTGGGTGCCGTGGCCCCATGTGGTGGCCGAGGACCTCAGCCTGGGCAATCCGGACTGGTCGAAGCAACCGCAGATGGCCACTCTCAAGCGTGTCGAGTTGCGCATTTCACCCTTGGCTTTGCTGGCACAGCGGGTGGTGATCCCGCGTATCGACCTCGCCGAGCCGAATGCGCAGCTGCAACGCCTGGCTGACGGGCGCGCCAACTGGACGTTCCAATTCGACCCCAAAGACCCGAACGCCGAGCCTTCCAGTTGGGTGGTGGATATCGGTGCGATCGGCTTCGACAAGGGCCACGTCACCCTCGACGACCAGAGCCTGAAGACGCAGCTCGACGTGCTGATCGATCCGTTGGGCAAGCCGATTCCGTTCAGCGATATCGTCGGCGACAAAGCGGCGAAAGCCGCGCAGGAAAAGGGCTCGTCCCCCCAGGATTATGCGTTCGCCCTCAAGGTCAACGGCCAGTACCACGGCCAGAAACTCGCGGGCCAGGGCAAGATTGGCGGGTTGTTGGCGCTGCAGGACGCGGCACGCCCGTTTCCGCTTCAGGCACAGGTGACGATCGCCGATTCCAGCGTCGAACTGGCTGGCACCCTGACCGATCCGCTGAATCTCGGCGCCCTGGACTTGCGCCTGAAACTGGCCGGCACCAGCCTGGGCAACCTCTACCCGCTAACCGGCGTGATCCTGCCGGACACGCCACCCTATGCCACCGACGGCCATCTGATCGCCAAGTTGCACGAGCCGGGTGGCGCGGTGTTCCGCTATGAAGAATTCAACGGCAAGATCGGCGAGAGTGACATCCACGGCAGTCTGACCTACGTGGCCAGCCAGCCACGACCAAAACTCAGCGGCTCGCTGTTGTCCAATCAATTGCTGTTCGCTGACCTGGCGCCGCTGATCGGCGCCGATTCCAACGCCAAACAGAAGGCCCGAGGCGGTGACAGCAAACAACCGGCGGACAAAGTGTTGCCGGTCGAAGAGTTCAAGACCGACCGCTGGCGCGATATGGACGCCGATGTCGAGTTCACCGGCAAGCGCATCGTGCACAGCGAAAAATTGCCATTCAACGACCTCTATACCCATCTGGTGCTCACCGATGGCGTGCTCAGCCTCGAACCGCTGCGCTTCGGCGTGGCTGGCGGCAAGCTGGACGCGCAAATTCGCCTGAACGGCCACACCGATCCCCTGGAAGGCCACGCCAGGCTCACGGCGCGGGGCTTCAAGCTCAAACAGTTGTTCCCCGGCTTTGAGCCGATGAAAACCAGTTTTGGCGAGCTCAATGGCGACGCAGATATCACCGGTCGCGGCAACTCGGTAGCCAAGTTGCTGGGCAGTGCCAACGGCAATCTGAAAATGCTGATCAACGATGGAGCCATCAGTCGCGAATTGATGGAGCTGGCGGGCCTGAACGTCGGCAACTACGTGGTGGGCAAGATCTTTGGCGACAAGGAAGTGAAGATCAACTGCGCGGCCGCCGACTTCGGTATCCAGTCCGGCCTGGCCACCACCCGGCTGTTCGTATTCGACACCGAGAACGCCATCGTCTACATCGACGGCACCGCTAACATGGCGACGGAACAACTGGACCTGACCATTACCCCGGAATCCAAGGGCTGGCGCCTGATTTCATTGCGTTCGCCGCTGTATGTGCGTGGCAAGTTCATCAAGCCCGATGCCGGCGTAAAAGCCGTGCCGCTGATGTTGCGCGGGGCCGGGATGGTGGCGCTGGGCGTGATCGCCGCACCGGCGGCGGGGTTGCTGGCTCTGGTGGCACCGAGTGGTGGTGAGCCGAATCAATGCGCGCCGTTGTTGGAACAGATGAAGGCGGGCAAGGCGCCGAATACGGTAAAGGACTGATGTGAAAGAAACGTTGTGCAGCGCTCCAGCAGTTAGGCTTGCGGAGCGCGAATTTTGATTCAGGAGATTGCAGGCGGCGCCTGGATGTGTAGCAGCTCGGATTCAATTTTTCTCCCGAGTTTCTGTATGACGGTTTCCCTGAATGGGTTGTATTGCAGCTCAGCCAAATGGCAAATGAGTATTCGGATGTTGGTTTTGCCATCCTTGATCGGGCAAAGCGTGGCCTGGTCCAGGATGCCAATATCAATGGCATCAGCAGTTTCGAACGAAAGTTGCACCGTAATCATGGTTTTATCCTGGCGAACAATCGTAAACAGGGCACTGGTAGCCAGCGGCGTTTTTGCGGTGACGGGGACGGATGTCAAGGCGTTGGCGTTAAGCCTGTTCAGGATGGCTTCAACGGCGGATGAAGAGTCTGGAAGTTGCTTCAACTTTATTAATGCATCGGTGAGGGCTTGGCGTTCATCAATGAGTAATGCGCTTGCAAGGCTTTGCTGGATGATTTTCCCAAAGGTGGTTGTTCCAAATTCCACTCGTGAAAATGATCGGCTATTAATGACCCAAGCCAGATTTTTCAATGTGTTTGTGTAGCTCGTCCATTGCTGCTCCCGGTCACTACCATGTTTTTTTGCGAGCAGTTTGCTGTATAGGTCAGAGTGCAAGATGTCATTTTTTAGTTCGCTGGAATGCGGCCCGCAAAATACGGTAATGTGTCCATTGAGTGTGTAGATATCGTTTTGAGATTTATTCATTGAAATTTCCATATTGGCCTCAATGCAAGTTGGGTTGAAATCGGCCAAAAAGCGCCGATTTCATTGTTGCTATAGTGTTCGGCGATCGTTAAAAGTCGAGATCGAGGTCCGGAAGATCTACAATGAGTTTTTTCGAGGAAGCGCCGAATTTTGTGTAAAGATCGTTACTAACGGCCGAGAAAGCTTTCAAGTTCAAATAAGCGCGCACAGCCCCTGTTTTTATATCGGTTGACTGTTTGGTGGATTTCCAGAACAGAATGCCTTGTTTGCTTTCCCGTGCATCCAGGGAAATACAGTTGAGGATCATGTTCGGCTGTCCACTGCTATCCAGCCATACGGGCGCAATATCGAACTTGGCTTGTGTGCCGAGGTGTTTATCCTTATCAAAAACTTGGATACCCCTGGGGTTGTCTTTCACCGCGTCAAGGGCTTTTTTCGCAATTTTCGCCAGCAGCGCCGCGTCTTTGCCGATGAGTCCTTGTGCAATTTCCAGGGCGACCGAATCCATCGTCAGGCCGATTTTGGTGATTCTAGTTTCTTGCATGTGCTTGTTCTGGATAACCCAGCCAAGGTTGGACAGGCCATTGACGTAGTATTTGTACCATTCGAATAGTTGTTCATCTTTTGGGAACTTTTTGGTGGCAGCGTTTTGCATCACCAGTTTGCAGATGTCGACATCATCAATGACATCTTGCGGGACGCCGGGTAAATAGGCATTAATAGTGCCAGGTGAAACGCTGCCGGTCGATTTGTCGGGGTCATGAGGAGGTTGTATTTCTGCAGTGGATCTTGTCTGTAATAGCGTTGATAATTTCGGCTGGATGTCGAGTGTTGGTAATGAGTCAATAAATTCTAGGCGTTGTTCCAAGTGCATGAAAGTAATCCTTTACTTGTTGGTTGAGCAACCGGCTGGTTGTGGTTGTTAGAATAAATGCGTGCAGGGGAAAGTCTATTTGTGCTTTGTAACTTCAGATTTGCCCTTAAGTTATTTTATTAAGCCGTGTCGCGCATATATGTGCGGCAAGGCAGTTGTACTTAGTGATAAAGCCTCAGTTTCCTACTTGAGAATATGTTACCCTGTAGGAGCTTGCGATCTTGGCAATAACCCGGATAAAGAGGCTTCTTCAGTCAGCCATGAAAAAAACGCCCTAACCGGCGGATGCCGCTCGCGACCCGGCACGCACAGTGCGCTGTATCCGGCTCCCTCGACCTGAATATCTCTTCGATACGCCACCAGCAACCCGCTGGTCATGCTTTCGGACACCAGTATGTTGCTCGCCAGCACCAGGCCTTGCCCGGCAATCGCCGCTTGCAAGGCGTAATGCTCTTCGTCGTATTCACGTACGGCAGGCTGACCGGTCAGCCAGGTTTCGCCGGACTGTGCGCACCAAGCCTCCCAACCATGGGCATAGAGTTTGGAGTTGTGCCAGCGCACGCTGATCAGAGTCGGTACGCGAATGGCCGCTGAAGCCACTTGTTCCGGTGAACCGTAAACACCGAAGGATTCGTCAAACAGGCACAGGCCGTACAGGTTCGGATACTCATCAAGGCTATAACGCACCACCAGGTCGACGCTGGCGTCTTGATGCAAATCGATGACCTCGCAATGAGTATCGAGGCGCACGTTGATATTCGGGTGCCGGGCGTAGAAGCGTCCCAGCCGAGGCACCAGCCACAGCGCGGCGAAGGCCGCGGTGGTGGAGACTGTAAGGTTGGCGCCGCTGCGTTGCGGGCGCAGGGTATCGACACTTTGCGCCACTTCGAGGAAAGCCCCGTGCAGGCTCTGGAACAGCCGTTCGCCGCATTCGGTCAGGCGCACCTGGCGTGGCAGGCGTTCGAAAAGCGGCACGCCGAGCCAGCTTTCCAGGGAGCGGATCTGATGGGATACCGCCGTCGGAGTGACGGACAGTTCTTCGGCGGCGGCCTTGAAACTCAGCAGGCGTGAAGCGGATTCGAAGGCGCGCAGGGCGGTCAAGGGCAGCGAAGCGAACATCGGAAACTCCACAGGTGAAATAGATTCACCTTGGCTGATTTTTACTCATTTGAAGGGGTGCAGCCGCGAGCTTCAAGCTGCAAGCCACAAGCCGTTTGAGTGTAGCCCTGAGGAGATTCAGATGAGTAAAATTCTTGCTGTTCATGCCAGCCCCCGTGGCGAACGTTCGCACTCCCGGCGTTTGGCCGAAGTGTTTCTGTCGGCCTGGCAGGCCCGTCATCCACACTCGCCACTGACCCGACGCGAAGTCGGTCGGGCGTTGATCCCGCCGGTCAACGAGGCATTCGTGGCCGCCGCGTTTTACCCCGAGCCCGACGCTCGGCCACAGTCGATGCAGGCCGATCTGGCGCTCAGCGACGAACTGGTCGGCGAACTGCTAGGCCATGATGTGCTGGTGATTTCCACACCGATGCACAACTTCAGCGTACCCAGCGGCCTCAAGGCCTGGATCGATCAGATCGTGCGGGTGGGGGTGACCTTCGATCACACCCTGGACAATGGCGTGGCCCAGTACGAGCCATTGGTACAGGGTAAAAAAGCCCTGATCATCACCAGCCGTGGCGGCTTCGGTTTTGGTCCGGGCGGCGAGCTGGAAGCCATGAACCATGCCGATACGCTACTGCGCACGGTGCTCGGATTCATCGGCATCACCGATGTCACCGTGGTCGCTGCCGAGGGCGAGGAGTCCGCCGAGCGCAGCTTTGAGATCTCTGCCGCCGAGGCTGAGCAGCACTTGTTGGCGCTGGCCGGGGAGTTCTAGATGGCCTGGCTTTTTCTGCTGGTCGCCGCCGGGTTCGAAGTCACCTTCGCCATGGGCATGAAATACGCCGAGGGCTTCACCCGGCTCTGGCCTTCGCTGATCACGGTGGTGGCCGCTGTGGGCGGGATCTACTTCCTGACCCTGGCCATGCGCGAGTTACCCGTGAGCATCGCGTACCCGATCTGGACCGCCATCGGTTCGCTGGGCACGGTGTTTCTCGGGTTCGCGCTGCTGGGGGAAAGCCTGAGCGTGATCAAACTGGTCTCGGTCGGGCTGATCGTGGCGGGTGTGGCGGGGTTGAAGTAGGGCGGATGACATAGACTTGTCGTCGAGTTGTCATCTTCGCAGGCGTAGCTTGGCGGATGTCTTGCATTGCGCCTTGCGTCACCACCCGACCACAAGGATGTCCACCCATGTCGCAAGGTTCTGCCCCGCGCTACCCGCTGGTGCTGGTCCCGGGAATGCTCGGGTTCATCCGGTTGGTGCTTTATCCGTACTGGTACGGGATCGTCGAGGCGCTGCGCCGTGGTGGGGCCGTGGTGTTCGCCGTGCAGGTCTCGCCGCTTAATTCGAACGAAGTACGCGGCGAGCAATTGCTGGCGCGTATCGACGAAATCCTGCGGGAAACCGGGGCCGACAAGGTCAACCTGATCGGCCATAGCCAGGGCTCGCTGACCGCCCGTTACGCCGCAGCCAAACGCCCGGACCTGGTGGCATCGGTGACCTCGGTGGCGGGGCCGAACCACGGTTCGGAACTCGCCGATTACCTGCATCAACACTATCCCCATGACAGCCTGCGTGGTCGTCTGCTGAGCTTTTTGCTGCGGATGGTCGGCGCGCTGATGGGGTGGCTGGATACCGGTTACCACGGGCCGAAGTTGCCGGTGGATATCCATGCCTCCCATCACTCCCTCACCACCGCTGGCGTCGCGCTGTTCAACCAGTGTTATCCACAGGGCTTGCCTGAAACCTGGGGCGGTCACGGGCCGGAAGAGGTCAATGGCGTGCGCTATTACTCCTGGTCCGGCACGTTGCAGCCGGGCATCACCGATCGCGGGCGCAACCTGCTGGACGGCACCAACCGCAGTTGCCGGCTGTTCGCCAAAACCTTCGTCCGTGAAGCCGGGCATTGCGACGGCATGGTCGGGCGCTACAGCTCGCACCTGGGCACGGTGATTGGCGATGAGTATCCGCTGGATCACTTCGATATAGTCAACCAGTCGCTGGGACTGGTGGGCAAGGGGGCTGCGCCGGTCCGGTTGTTTGTCGAGCATGCGGCGCGACTGCAGGCGGCGGGGTTGTAAGATCAAAAGATCGCAGCCTGCGGCAGCTCCTACAGGGGAACGCATTCCAAATGTAGGAGCTGCCGCAGGCTGCGATCTTTTCATTCAGGCAACGCCGACCTTACCCCCCAACACCGTCGTCCAACGCTCGGAAACAATCACCCCACCCAGGGTCAACACTCCGCCCACCAGGTGGTACATCGCCAGTTGTTCATGCAGCACCACCGCTGCGATCAATGCGGTAATCAACGGCAGCAAATTGAAAAACTGCGTGGTCCGGCTCGGCCCCAAGCGTACCACCGCCTGCATCCAAGCCAGCGGCGCGACCATCGAAGCCAGCAGGCAGGCGTATAGCACCAGCGGAATGTTCTGCAGGGTAGGGCCGACTTTCGGTGAGGCGAGGAACAGCGGAAACAGCACCACCACGGCCACCAGCACCTGCAGATACAGGAGCACCAGCGGCGGCAGTTTCAGCTGCCATTTTTTCAACAGGGTGCTGTAGACCGCATAGGCCAGGGTGGCGATCAGCATCATCGCGTCGCCCAGGTTGACCCCGTGTTCGAGCAATGCGCCCAGGCTGCCGGACGACACCACCACCAGGACCCCGGCGAACGACAGCACCGCACCGGCCAGGGCACCCATGGTCAGGCGCTGGCCGAGACTGATGATCGCCATCGCGAGCGACATCAGCGGCATCAGCGAGAGGATGATGCCCATGTTGGTGGCCGAGGTCAGGCTCGCGGCGAAGTACGCCAGGCTTTGATAAACCGCCATGCCGAGAACACCGAGGACAAAGATCTTGCCCAGTTTCGGGCGGATCAGCGGCCAATGGGCGAGCACCGGTTTGAGCATGAAGGGGGTGAACAGCAACCCGGCCAGCAGCCAGCGGTAGAAACCGATCTCGGCGGGGAAGATCGCCCCGGCCGACATTTTGGTGATCACGGTATTACCGGCCCAGATGAAAATGGCCAGCAGGGGATAAGCGTATTGCATCGGAAAAACCAGAACGTTAATGAAGTGCAATTATCCGCTTGTCTGGATGCAAGCCTATACTTCGATCCGGACAACTCGCCCCTGATGACGGACAGCATGAGCAGTAAACACATCGACCTGCTGGATTTCAGCGAACTGCCGTCGGCGGTGTACTTCCGCTACGCCGATTTCGACGCCCACGAATACGCCGCCCCCCATCGACATCCCTGGGGGACGCTGGAATATGCAGCCCACGGTGTACTGCACATGGACGTCGAGGGCAGCCGCTTCATGTCGCCTCCGCAATACGCGGTGTGGGTGCCGCCACAGATCGAGCACAGCTTCTATAGCCACCAACCGGTCAATTACCGCGCCGTGTGCCTGGCGCCCAAGGTGTGCGCTGATCTGCCGTCGCGAGCCTGTACCCTGGCCATCAGCGACATCCTCAAGGCGATCCTCAAGGACTTCGCCGCCCGGGACGTGCAGATTCCCGAGCGCGATGCGGACCAGCGTCTGGCCCAGGTATTGGTGGATCAACTGCAACAGGCCCCGGTGCACGAGTGCTATCTGCCCTACGCCAGCAGCCCGGGATTGCTGGGGATTCTGGAAGCATTGCAGGCCGAGCCTGGGGATAACCGACCATTGTCGGAGTGGGCTGCACGCATCCATGTCAGCGAACGCACCCTGGCGCGGCAGTTCGTACGGGAGCTGGGCATGAGCTTCGGTGAGTGGCGTCAGCGACTGCGTTTTCTGGCGGCGATCGAAGCGTTGGACAGCCAGCGCAGCATTCAGGAAATCGCTTTCGACATGGGCTACAGCACCGGCTCGGCGTTTATCGCGATGTTCCAGCGCCAGGCCGGGTGTACGCCGGAGCAGTATCGGCGCAGCCATCTGGAGAACAGGAAGGTGTAACAGGGCTTGTCTACACTCCAGTACGAGGCCGCGTCCTTCGGCGTGGCGACCAGGAGAAACTCCATGAAGAATTTGCGTGTCCCTTTGTTGATGATCGGTTTGCTGCTCTGCTCCCAGGGCTTCGCCGCCACAGCCCAACAGGAAAAGATGACTACCTGCAACGCCGACGCCACGGCCAAGAGCCTCAAGGGCGACGAGCGCAAAGCCTTCATGAGCACCTGCCTGAAGGCCGCGCCGGCGGCAAACGATGCCGGCAAGGCCTTGACGCCGCAGCAAGAGAAAATGAAAACCTGCAACGCCGACGCCGCCACCAAAGCCCTCAAGGGTGATGAGCGCAAGGCGTTCATGAGTGATTGCCTGAAGAAAAAATAAACCTGGGGTTGAAAAATGTGGGAGCTGTGAGGGCCCCATCGCGAGCAGGCTCGCTCCCACAGTGGAACTGGGCACGCAGGACAAATGTGGGAGCGAGCCTGCTCGCGATGAGGCCGGTCGGGGCACGGCAAAAGAACCTGAACCCCCACTAAGGTCGCCCCACACAATCCTAGTGCTCGCACCGGATCGCTGGCAGACTGCCAATCCTTTTTACGCCGTTCGTTTTTGAGGCTGTATGCCAACGTTTTCTCAGCGTCAAATTTTGCTGGTCATCAGCTGGGTCATCATTTTTGGCGGGCTGCTGCTGGTCCTGCCGCTGCGTTTGCTGCCGAGCCTGCTCGCCGGGTTGCTGGTGTTCGAACTGGTCAACATGCTCACCCCGCAACTGCAACGACTGATCGAAGGCCGGCGTGCGCGCTGGCTGGCGGTGGCATTGCTGGGGACACTGATTGTCAGCGTACTGTCGCTGATCTTTGCCGGTGCCTTCAGCTTCCTGTTGCACGAAGCGGAAAACCCCGGCGCCTCCCTCGACAAATTCATGGGGGTGGTCGACCGCGCACGCGGGCAACTACCGCCGTTCATCGACGCCTATCTGCCGGCCAGTGCCGCCGAGTTCCGTGTGGCCATTGGCGAGTGGGTCAGCAAGCACCTGAGCGAATTGCAACTGGTGGGCAAGGATGCGGCACACATGTTCGTGACCTTGCTGATCGGCATGGTGCTGGGCGCGATCATTGCGTTGCAGCGTGTACCGGATCTGACCAAGCGCAAACCGCTGGCGGCGGCGCTGTTCGATCGTCTGCACCTGCTGGTCCAGGCGTTTCGCAACATCGTGTTCGCCCAGATCAAGATTTCCCTGCTCAACACCATTTTCACCGGTATTTTCCTGGCGGTGATCCTGCCGATGTTCGGCATCAAGCTGCCGCTGACCAAAACCCTGATCGTGCTGACGTTCCTGCTCGGCCTGCTGCCGGTGATCGGCAACCTGATGTCGAACACCCTGATCACCATTGTCGGTCTGTCGCTGTCGATCTGGGTCGCCGTCGCGGCGCTGGGTTACCTGATTGTTATCCACAAGCTCGAATACTTCCTCAACGCGCGCATCGTCGGCGGGCAGATCAGTGCCAAGTCGTGGGAGTTGCTGCTGGCGATGCTGGTGTTCGAGGCCGCGTTCGGCCTGCCGGGGGTGGTGGCGGGGCCGATTTACTACGCGTATCTGAAGAGTGAGTTGAAGCAGGTGGGGATGGTTTGATTCAGGTTATTCGTTGCCTGAACTGACCCCTTCGCGAGCAGGCTCGCTCCCACATTAGTCCTGTGAGTTCAGGTCCATTGTGGGAGCGAGCCTGCTCGCGAAGGGCGCACCATAGCTTTTGGATCAGTCCATGGACCCGTAGCGTTTCGCAGCCTCAATCGCCAAACCACTGCCGATACTGCCAAAGATGTTCCCTTCCACATGCCGCGCCTTCGGCAGCATCGCCGAGACGCTGTTGCGCAGCGCCGGAATGCCGCTCGAACCGCCGGTGAAGAACACCGTGTCGACCTGATCGACCCGAACATCGGCGTCTGTCAGCAATTGGGTGACGCTGCTGCGCACCCGTTCCAGCAGGTTGTCGATGGCCGACTCGAACAGCGCACGGCTCAAGTCCACGCTCAGGCCCGCTTCAATGCGGTCCAGCGGCACGTGGCGGTTGTCGGCGTGGGTCAGCTGGATCTTGGTTTCTTCCACTTCCATCGCCAGCCAGTGCCCGGCGCGCTGTTCGATCAGCTTGAACAGGCGATCGATGCCGCCGGTGTCCTCGATGTCGTAGCGCATGCTGCCCAGGGCCAGTTGCGATTTCTGCGAGTACACCGAGTTGATCGTGTGCCAGGTCGCCAGGTTCATGTGGTGGCTGGTGGGCATGTAGGCGCCGCTCTTCATCCGGCTGCCGTAGCCGAACAGTGGCATCAGGCCGGCCAGCGAGAGTTGCTTGTCGAAGTCGGTCCCGCCGATGTGCACGCCGCCGGTGGCGAGGATGTCGTCCTGGCGGTTATCCACAGCACGCCGCTCCGGCGACAGGCGTACCAGGGAGAAGTCGGACGTACCGCCGCCGATGTCGACGATCAGTACCAGCTCTTCTTTCTCGATGGTCGACTCGTAGTCGAATGCCGCGGCAATCGGTTCGAACTGGAACGAGACTTCCTTGAAGCCGATCTTGCGCGCCACGTCGACCAGGGTGTCTTCGGCTTCCTTGTCGGCCATCGGGTCGTCATCGACGAAGAACACCGGGCGACCCAGCACCACTTCTTCGAATTCCCGACCGGCGGCGGCTTCGGCACGGCTTTTGAGCTGGCCAATGAACAGCCCGAGCAGGTCCTTGAATGGCATGGCCGTGCCGAGGACGCTGGTGTCGTGCTTGATCAGCTTGGAACCCAGCAGGCTCTTGAGCGAGCGCATCAGGCGGCCTTCGTAGCCTTCCAGGTACTCGTGCAACGCCAGCCGGCCGTACACCGGGCGACGTTCTTCGATATTGAAGAAGACCACTGACGGCAGGGTGATCTTGTCGTCCTCCAGCGCGATCAGCGTTTCCACGCCGGGGCGCAGCCAGCCGACGGTGGAGTTGGACGTGCCAAAGTCGATACCCACGGCACGGGCTGGAGATGCGTTGTTCATGTCTTTCAGGTTCCGGTTAAAAAACGGCCGCGCAGTGTATGCCAGTGCGCGCCAGATTCGAAGGCCGGTTATCTGCTAATTCTTCGCAAACAATGCCTTGAAAGATGGGGCATCCCCCCCAAACTACCCTGCATCAACCGGACAGCGACGGGCGTGCTCGCAAGAAGCCCCGCCGGCTGCCGATAAACTTCTGCTGCGCCGCCCGGTCACAAATTTGAGATCGGTCAAACCAATGGCTGCAAACAAGCGCATGCTGTGGCCCGTGGCGCGATTTGATAACGGATGGTGATTCCCGCGATGGACTTCAAAGACTATTACAAGATTCTCGGTGTGGAGCCGACCGCAGACGATAAGGCGATCAAGGCCGCCTATCGCAAGCTGGCGCGCAAATACCACCCCGACGTCAGCAAGGAAAAGGACGCCGAGGCCAAGTTCAAGGACGCCTCGGAAGCCTATGAAGCGCTCAAAAGCGCCGACAAACGCGCCGAATACGATGATCTGCGCCGCTATGGCCAGCACGGCCAGCCCTTCCAGGGACCACCGGGCTGGCAGAGTCGTGGCGGTTTTGGTGGCGGCGGCCAGGACACGGGCGATTTCTCGGACTTCTTCAGTTCGATCTTCGGCAATCGTGGGCCTGGTTTCAGTGGGGGTGGACAGTCGCGTCGCAGCACCGGACGTCGAGGGCAGGACGTGGAAATGGAGCTTGGGGTTTTTCTCGAAGAAACACTGTCGACCGAATCGAAGAAGGTCACCTTCCAGGTACCGCAGTACAACGCGGCCGGCCAGCATGTGAGTAACACCAGCAAAAGCCTGAACGTGAAGATTCCGGCCGGTGTGGCCGACGGCGAGCGCATTCGCCTCAAGGGGCAGGGCGCTCCGGGTGTGGGCGGCGGCGCCAATGGCGATCTGTACCTGACGATCCGTTTCGCACCGCACCCGAAATTCGACGTCGAAGGCGATAACCTGATCATCACGTTGCCACTGGCTCCGTGGGAGCTGGCGCTGGGGGCCGAAGTCGCCGTGCCGACCCTGACCGGCAAGATCAACCTCAAGGTGCCGGCCGGCAGCCAGAACGGCCAGCGCATGCGCGCCAAGGGCCATGGCCTGATGAACAAGGCCGGCGAGCGCGGTTACCTGTTCGTGCAATTGAAGGCCGTGATGCCGAAGAAATCCGACGATGACATCAAGGCCCTGTGGCAGGAGCTGGCGAAAAAAGCCGCGTTCGACCCGCGAGAGCATTTTTGATCCCTTAGAACCAAGGAGTCACTGACAATGAGCAGTCCCCTGATCGTTCAACTGGACATGGCAGAATTCTGTGAGGCGACCGAGCTGTCGGACGTCTACGTGATCGAAATCGTCGAGCACGGCATCCTCGAACCTCAGGGCGCTCAGCCCAAGGACTGGGTTTTCAACGACTATGAGCTGACCCTGGCCAAGCGCGCCGCCAAGCTGCGGCGCGACCTTGACCTGGAGTGGGAAGGCGTCGCCCTGGCGTTGGACCTGCTCGAAGAAGTACAGCAGCTGCGCGCCGAGAACCGCATGCTCAAGCAGCGCTTGGGGCGGTTGCTGGTCGAGTAGGAGCTGCCGCAGGCTGCGATCTTTTGATCTTGTGTTTCATTGCTCCAGCTGATGCAAAACTTCAAAAGCAAAATCAAAAGATCGCAGCCTGCGGCAGCTCCTACACGGGGCGTTTCAGGTTTTGCGTGGCAGCACCACGGTAAAGGTCGTGCCATCCATCTCACTGGAGCTGACCTCAATCGTCCCCTGGTGGGCGTCGACCACTTCCTTGACGATAAACAACCCCAACCCAAGGCTGGTAGTGGGCTCGCCGAGTTCTTCGCTGGCACTGCGCACCAGCGGGTCGAAAATGGTCGCGATCGCATCGCTGGGAATGGGGACTCCGTCGTTCTGCACCGTTAGCCGAACGCTGTCGGCCTCGCCCTTGAGGGTCAAGGACACTTCACGTTTGCTCGAGCCATGCTGCAAGGCATTGCCGATCAGGTTTTGCAGCATCTGATCGACCCTGCGCGGGTCCCAGGTGCCGCGGGTGTCACCCTGTACGGTCAGGGTCGGATCGCACTCCGGTTGACCGGCACAGGCCCGCGCAATCGCGTCCCGTGCCGCTTCGGCCAGGTCCATGGGCGCCGGTTCGATCGGCAGGTGCTTGCCCAGGCGACTGCGCACCAGTTCCAGCAAATCCCCGACCATCACCGCCAGATGTCCGGAGCTGCGCTGGATATTGATCGCGCACTTGAGCGCATCCCCTTCCAGTGCGGCTTTGCGCAGCAGGATTTCGGTGGACATGCTCACCGCCTGCAGGGGCGCGCGCAGGTCATGACCGAGGATCGCGAGGAAAATGTCCCGGGAGCGGTTGACCATTTCGGCATAGGCGGCGGTGGATTCGGCCAGGGCTTCGTCGATGGCTTCGTTGAAGCGGATCATGTCCTGGAAGTAGGCCAGGTCAGGCGATTGCAGGCTGTTGACCCATAGGCGGATGACACAGGCGCGCAAATGACGGAATTCACTGGTCATCTGCACCAGATCAAAACCCACCGTATGGCGCAACTCGCCATGGCTGGCACCGGCCTCGTCGAGGCTCGGGGTTTTCTCCGGGCCTTCGCCGCGTGCCTTGGCCGCTTGTTCGGAGGGTGTCTGGGGCTTGCACATGTCCCGGGCCGCGGCCAGCAGGATCGACCGGGCATGGTCGCGCAAGGCGGCGCTGTCCATGGACTCGGCGGCCGGGGTAATGGTTTTGGCGAACTGCTCCCACTCATCGACGATGCGATCAACCTGTAGCACGATGAATTCGGAAAGACGCATGGCGGTTACCTGAGCATGAATCGGGGACAGCGAATCGAATAGTAGTCCCTTTGCCGGAAAAAACACGACCGCTCGTTCGGTGGCATAAGTCCAGGTCTCTATGGCGGTACTTATGTATTGAAGGCTCTTTGAATTTCGAACGGTGGAGGCCTTTTTCCAGGGGCGGTCCAACGGTTATTTGGGCTTTTGTTTGGCGGGCGGGTTGGCGAAGCTGTGGGTTCAAATCCAGCCATCAAGGTGATGTAACAGTGTCTGAATTGCATGGAAGCCATTCACAGCAAACGATTGAAACCACAGGCGTCGAACACCAGGGCGTGCATTACCGTCGCGTATTCGACGGGATACCGGGCGCCCTGAAAAATGCCCCGCCTGCAAGGCTCAAATCCCTTGAAACCCTGAAGCCGGCGATGCCCGAGTGGTACAGCGGCGCACGGGCCATCGACCGCCAGTACCTGAAGCAGTTGATCGAGGAACGCTGGCGTGTGCAGGGCGTACTGGACAAAACCCTGGGCAGCTTGCAACACGACATCGAGGCCTTCGCCGAACCGCTGCTCAGGGAGATGTTGCAGGCGAACTTCAGCTCGGTTGAACGCGCCTATGAACTCAGCGTGCAGCTCGAGGTGCCCAGTACGATCATCTTCGGCATCGACACCGGCGCCAGTCGCGTCCGCCAGTCCACCTTGCTGGAGGCGGCGTTGCACAACTTCGAGGACGCTGAAACCGTCGAAGGGGCGTTCCGAAACAGCTCCGGTATTTACCGCAAGGACAGCCGGGGCAGTCTCAGCCTGGAGCCGGCCATTGCCCTGCCGGATTTTGCCGCGTTGTGCCGCAGCCTGGACATCGGCGGGCAATACCAGCGGCACATCAAGTCCGTCCTGTTGCCCGATACCCCGCAAGCACAGCGAACCTTGCAACAAGACTCGGTGGCCAGTGAGCAGGCGGCCTTTAATGTGGCCGCACTGATTGCCCGATTGAAGGGCGATATCAGTGACCATGCCTACGTCAAACTGGGCCAGGTGCGTGAGGGGCAGGCAAACATCACGCTGTACGACCGGCCGTTGCAGGGTCATCGCTTGTCGCTGATGGGTTTTCGGTTGACCGGCATCGTGTTGTTCAGCGCGGTCAGCGAGCCATCGCAAATAAAGCGCGAAGTTGAAGCGTTAACGCCGGCCCTGTTGAAATTCTGGATCGACTGGTCGCGCCGCATTCCTGTTCTGCCAGGCGGGGAATACGATCAATTCAAACTGCTGCAAGCCTTCTTCGCCAATGGGCCGCAGGGGTTGAGCGATGAGCTGTTGCGCCGCGAGGATATCTATCAACAGAGCCGTGTAAGCGGTCCGTTGATCGCTTATGTGCCCGATGATCCTGACCATCCGTTGAAGGAGTACCCCTCGCTGACCGCGTTCATGAAGGCGCTCCTGGGTCAGTTGAGATGTACCGATTACCAGGCCTTTTTCAGCCGCTTTGTGGCGCAGAAGGACAAGGGGGTGTTTTTCGCCCGGGTCAAAGAGCGTCTCACGACCTACACCTGGCATGAGCGCGAACCGCTGGACATGGGCCCGTGGTGGCGTGAAACGGCGGTCGAAAATCCCGATGCGGAACCGGTGACTAACCAGATCGCGAATGAACTGTGGACCACCCTGTTTCTGGAACGGCGTAACAAGGCCATCGCCGATGCCCGGTTGATCGCCGTACCAACCGGCGATGAGGATGCCAACGCACGCTTCAAGCGCCTGACCGGTTACCTGTCGATCGGCTGGAATGTTTTCAATTTCGCCGCAATGCTGGTGCCGGGGCTGGGGGAAGCCATGCTCGGCATCATGGTCGCGCAAATGCTCGCCGAGGTGGCCGAAGGCGTCGAGGACTGGAGCAAGGGTGACAAGGAACAGGCTTCGGCGTACTTCAACGGGGTCTTGATCAATTTCGCGCAATTGGCACTGATGGGCGCCGGACATGTGTTGCCCGGTACCGCTGTCGCACCGATCAAGGTGTCGCCGTTTATCGAGGGGCTCAAGCCAGTGGAAGTCGGCGGCAAGGAGCGGTTATGGAACCCTGACCTCGCTCCTTATGAGCAGTCGATCACATTGCCCGATGGAGCGAAGGCCGGTGACACAGGGCTGTACCGTCATCAGGAGCAGGACCTGCTGCGCCTCGAAGACAAATGCTATGCCGTCAGGCAAGACCCGGACACTGGCCAGCATCGGCTGCAACACCCGACTCGCGCCGATGCCTATCAGCCGCTGTTGGAGCACAACGGTGCCGGCAGCTGGAAGACCGAACTCGATCAACCGCTCGAATGGGATCGGCGTGCAGTGCTCAGGCGTCTGGGCGCTTCGGTGGAGGGGCTTTCCGATGAGACCCTGGAGCAGGTTTTGACTGCCAGCGGCGTGCATGAAAACGTGCTGCGCCGACTTCATGTCGAAAATGAAACCCCGCCCGCGTCATTGGCCGATACTCTCAAGCGCTTCAAGGCCCATGCCGATGCTGAAGCCGGTGCGCAACAGATTCTGGCCCATCGGATCGGTAACGATTGGGCGGATTATTCGCTTCGACTCATGACGGAATTGCGCGGCTGGCCCGGCGACAAGGCCATTGAAGTCTTCCAGGGACCGGGCCTGACCGGTGTATCGATCAAGGATGGCTACGCCAATGCGTCAGCGACCAATACCTTGCAGATGACCTGGTCTGAACTGCTTGCGGGTGAGTTGCCTGAACGGGTGGTCGGTTTTCTTGACGAAACAGCGCTGCGCGAACTGCTTGGAGAAGGGTATTCCGGTGACCAACCGAAACGTGTCCAGGCACTTTGTGATCAATGGGCGGCGCTGGCGCGTCAGCGCAAAAGTCAGTTGTTCGACCTGTTGTACAAGCGCCGTACCCGGTCGGACGATCCGTTGGTGAACATGCTCAAGGATGATGGGGCTGATATCTCTGTCAGTCAGGCGCAGGAGTTGCTGAGTGAAGCGCATCCCTCGGATGTGCAGCATTTGAACGAAAAAAAACGTGTTCCGTTGAGACTGGCTCAACAAGCTCGGGAGGCAGCGGAACAACTGCGTGTGACACGGGCTTATGAAGGCCTGTACCTCGACGTACTGCACAATCGCGATACTGCACGCCTGGAGCTGCACTCGCTGGCCGCATTGCCGGGCTGGCCGGCGGATCTGCGTCTGGAAATCCGCGAGTATTCATTCACGGGATCACTGACCGACAGTCTCGGCCCCGTCGACGCGACGACCCGCAAAGTGCTGGTCCTGGGTGAGGATGGCCAATACGAGGCACGGGACGGCAGCGATCAACATCTGCACGGTGCGGACAATCTGTACGCGGCGGTGCTGCATGCCTTGCCCGACGCTGAGCGCATAGCGCTTGGCTTTGAAATCCATGAGTCTTCACGCCTTGAGCAAGCGGTCAGGGCGCAGCCGCTGGATCGATCCCGGTTTGAGCCGATTCTGCGGGACCACCCGATCACCAGGCCGGCTTACGACCCAAGCGTCATGCGCTTGCGTGGCGGCATGCGTGGCTATGCCCGACAAGCATCGCAAGGCGAGGGGCTGCGACGACGGGCTCATGCACTGTATCCGGATTTTACCTCGGAGGAGGTCGAGACACTGCTGGCGGGTTTCGGTCAGGGCGAAGGGGCGGTGCATGCACGGCTGAGCGTGCTGGAGGCCGAGTTCAACCAGTTGAACCGCACCCTGCAACGCTGGATGAATTCGCCAACGCAATCCGCTCGGTTTACCCCGGCGGGCGTGGCGGAGTGGCATGCGCGAAACAATATCTATAAAGCGCTCAGGCAATGCTGGCAGCGCACCGGGCCGGAGGGTATCGAGGTTTCCGGGGTAGTGCGGCCACAGGCGTTGAGTCTGGACAACATTCCCAGGCTGAGCCGACTGCTGGAAACCTTGCCGAAACTGGAGGCCAACTTCGATCATGTCACCAGCCTGAGCCTGCGCGGTGGGCAGTTGCGTTCCGGGAACCTGTCGTTCCTCGACCCGTTCCATCAGGTGCGCTACCTCAACCTGCAAGACAATCTGCTGACGGCGCTTCCGCAGGCGGTGAAAGACATGCGTCATCTCACCGACCTGCTCCTCAACGACAACCGCATCGAACTGGATGTATTGGCGGTTGATCGCCTGAAGAATCTGACACGCCTGAGGATGTTGGCGCTGCGCGGCAACCCGCTGAAGCTCATTCCTGATGTCAGCCGGATGCCGCATTTGCAGGTGTTGATATTGAGCGATGTCGGACTGGACAGTTGGCCTGTCGGTCTGTTTTCCCAATCGCGGCCACGCAGTATCTTCATTGACTTGAGCCGCAATCCGATCAGCCGGATACCGCAAGTCGCGCCCGGATCCTTTCGCGCCGAGCTGCTGGCACGCACGGTGATCAGCCGGGAGCCGCACTGGATTTCACCGGAAAATCTCGACACCCTCAGGATGTACATCGAGTCGGTCGGCATGGACCCGGACCGCCCATACCCACCCCGAGGTCTGCTCGATAGTGCGGATTGGTACATGGGCATGACTGAGCGACAATGGCAGGAAAAGCAGGACATCTGGAACGAAGTCGAGGATGAGTTTGGTTCGGTGCCGTTTTTCAATGAACTGCGCAAGCTCACCCAGTCCGCCGACTTCAAGGCCGGCGGTACCTATCAGACGGAACTGACAGCCAAGGTCTGGCGCATGCTCGAAGCCATGGCCAGCGACAGTGAACTGCGAAGCAAGCTGTTCAACGAGGCGGCAACGCCCACCGAGTGTGTGGATGGCGGTACGCAACTGTTCAATGCCATGGGCGTGCAGGTGATGGTTCACGAAGCCTACGCCCTGGTGCGTGCGGACCTGATCGAGGCGCAACTGTTGGAGCTGGCACTGGGCAAGTCCCGGCTCGATGAACTCGGTGCCATTGCCCGTCAGCGGGTGTCTGCGCGGTTGGCTAACGGCGAACGGTTCCGGCGCTACGACGCCGATGGCGAAGTGATCGGCACTATCGATGAAGTGGAAGTGCACCTGGCCTACATGACCGATCTGGCGCAGCGTCTGGATTTGCCGTGGCAGGCGCGGGGCATGCAGTTTCGCAATATCGCCGAGGTCAGCAAAGAGATGATCGAGGCAGCGTTCCAGCGGATCAAGGCGCTGGAAGAAGGTGATCTGCTGATTGATCGCCTCTTCGAGCAACCGCTCTGGCGAACCTGGCTGGAGTCTACTTACCGCGAAGAGTTGAACGGATTGAAGCGCAGGATCGACGCCACTATCGATTTGCAGGATGCGTTGCAGCGCCGGGCCGATGGTGTACGACTCACGGTCGAGCAAAGGGCTGATGTGGCGGCGGAAATCACCGCGCTGTGCCGCGAGTTAGGCAAAAGCGAAAGTGAATTTGCCAATGGCCAGCTCATGACGGACGAGGCCTATGTTCAGGCTTTGAATGACATCGATCGGCAAATCACGCAGCAGTTGAAAACATTGACGCGAGAGGCCATGACTCGGGGCGGGCTGGACCGCCTGCGGATCGCAGCGGATCAGTAACGGCGGAAAAGACAGAGGCCTCGATACGCTGTGATCGAGGCCGTTGTGTGGGGCGCAACAACCGGTTCAGAACAGAAAGTAACGCTGGGCCATCGGCAACGTCTCAGCCGGCTCACACCACAGCAAAACCCCATCGGCCTTGACCTGATAGGTCTGCGGATCGACGTCGATTTTCGGCAGGTAGTCGTTGTGGATCAGGTCGGTTTTCTGCACGTCGCGGCAACCTTTGACCACAGCGATTTTCTTCTTCAGCCCCAGCGCTTCAGGCAAGCCTGCCTCCTGCGCCGCCTGACTGATGAAGGTCAGGCTGGTGGCGTGCAGCGAGCCGCCGTAGCTGGCGAACATGGGGCGGTAGTGCACCGGTTGCGGTGTCGGGATCGAGGCATTGGCATCGCCCATCAGGCTGGCCGCGATGGCGCCGCCCTTGAGAATCAGCGTCGGTTTCACGCCAAAGAATGCCGGGCGCCAGAGCACCAGGTCCGCCCATTTACCCACTTCGACCGAACCCACTTCATGGCTGATGCCGTGGGTGATCGCCGGGTTGATGGTGTACTTGGCAATGTAGCGTTTGGCGCGGAAGTTGTCGTTGCCGGCGCCATCACCCGGTAACGGGCCGCGCTGTTTTTTCATCTTGTCGGCGGTCTGCCAGGTGCGGGTGATGACTTCACCGACCCGCCCCATGGCCTGGCTGTCGGAGCTGATCATCGAGAACGCACCGAGGTCGTGGAGGATGTCTTCGGCGGCAATGGTCTCGCGGCGAATGCGGCTTTCGGCGAAGGCCACATCCTCGGCAATGCTCGGGTCGAGGTGATGGCAGACCATCAGCATGTCGAGGTGTTCGTCGATGGTGTTGCGGGTGAACGGCCGGGTCGGGTTGGTCGAACTCGGCAGCACGTTGGTAAAACCGCAGGCCTTGATGATGTCCGGCGCGTGACCGCCACCGGCACCTTCAGTGTGATAGGTGTGAATGGTGCGGCCCTTGAAGGCGGCGAGGGTGGTCTCGACGAAGCCGGATTCGTTGAGGGTGTCGGTGTGGATCGCCACCTGCACGTCGAACCGGTCGGCCACGCTCAGGCAGTTGTCGATGCTCGCGGGCGTGGTGCCCCAGTCCTCATGCAGCTTGAGGCCGATGGCACCGGCCTTGACCTGTTCGATCAACGGCTCCGGCAAGCTGGCGTTGCCCTTGCCGGTGAGACCGATGTTCATCGGGAACGCGTCGGCCGCCTGAAGCATGCGCGCCAGGTGCCACGGCCCGGAGGTGCAGGTGGTCGCGTTGGTGCCGGTTGCCGGTCCGGTGCCGCCACCGATCATGGTGGTGACACCGCTCATCAATGCCTCTTCGATCTGCTGCGGGCAGATGAAGTGGATATGGGTGTCGATGCCGCCGGCGGTGAGGATCATGCCTTCGCCGGCGATGACTTCGGTGCTGGCGCCAATGGCGATGTTGACGTTGGGCTGGATGTCCGGATTGCCGGCCTTGCCGATCGCCGCGATGCGCCCGTCCTTGAGACCGACGTCGGCCTTGACGATACCCCAGTGATCGATGATCAGCGCGTTGGTGATCAAGGTGTCGACCACGTCGGCGGCCAGCAACTGGCTCTGACCCTGGCCGTCACGAATGACTTTACCGCCACCGAATTTCACTTCTTCGCCGTAGGTGGTGAAGTCCTGTTCCACTTCGATCCACAACTCGGTATCGGCCAGGCGCACCTTGTCACCGACGGTGGGACCGAACATGTCGGCGTAGGCTTGACGGGAAATCTTCATTCGTTCGCCTTGAGATTCAATTGAATTTGGAACCGCTCGCGTTGCTCGCTATCGCAGCCTCGCTTCGCTCGACAGCTCCTACAGGGGGCCGCGATCACATTGGTGAATTCTGTAGGAGCTGTCTCGCGAAGCGAGGCTGCGATCTTTTGATCTTTAATCGAGATCACCCATGATCCTGCCGGCAAACCCGAACACCCGACGATGCCCCGCCAGATCCACCAACTCCACCTCGCGACTCTGCCCCGGTTCGAAACGCACCGCCGTCCCGGCCGGGATGTTCAGGCGCATGCCGCGACTGGCGGCACGGTCGAACGCCAGGGCGTCGTTGGTCTCGAAAAAGTGATAATGCGAGCCGACCTGGATCGGCCGGTCACCGCTGTTGGCCACCTTCAGGCTGATCGTGCGGCGGCCGACGTTGAGTTCGATGTCGCCAGGCTGGATCTGGTATTCACCGGGAATCATCAATGGGCTCCCTGAAGAATCTTGTAGTAGAGGGCGGTCGGTTTGTAGCGGCCGCTCGGGTCGCAGGCGTAGTCGGGGATTTCACCGGCGCGGGTATAACCCAGCGATTGGTAGAAGGCTTCGGCGGGCGAACCGGCCTCGGTGTCGAGGTACAGCATGCCGCGCTTGTGCTGCAGGGCGGCGGCCTCCAGAGCGTTCATCAGTTGCTGGCCCAGACCGCGACGCCGGGCATGTTCGCGCACCAGCAGCTTTTGCACTTCGGCGCGGTTCAGGCCGTTGGCTTTCTGGCACAAACCCAACTGCACGCTGGCCTGCACCTGTTCGTCCTTGACCACCACCCACAGCAACAGATTGCCCTTGTTCAGGTTGTCCTGGACCTCATCGAAATAGGCGTGGGCCTGGGTCGCATCGAGGCCGGCCATGAAGCCGACACTGGCCCCATAGCCGACGGCATCGAGCAGCAGTTCGATCAGTCCCTGACGATAGTGCGCAAAGCTTTCAACGTTGACGCGTCGCAGTTGGGCGGCGTTCATCGGGTATTACTCCTGGTTGATGCCTGGCGGCTGCGCGCCGGGGTTGAGGGTCAGTTGCATGAAAGTCAGGTCCAGCCATCGACCGAATTTGGTACCGACCTGAGGCATTTGCCCGGTGATGATGAAACCGATGCGCTCATGCAGGCGAATGGAGGCGGCGTTACCGCTTTCGATGGCGGCGACCATCACGTGCTTGCCGCAGCCTTTGGCGCGCTCTACCAGCGCTTCCATCAGTTGTGGGCCGAGGCCGTTGCCGCGCTGGTCGCTGCGCACGTAGACCGAGTGCTCGACGGTGTGGCGGAAACCGTCGAAAGGTCGCCAGTCACCGAATGAGGCATAGCCCAGTACCGAATTTTCACCGTCGACGATAACCAGAATCGGGTAAGCCTGGGATTGCCGGGCGCTGAACCAGGCCTGGCGGTTGCCGAGATCGACCGCCTGTTCATTCCAGATCGCCGTGGTGTTGAGCACGGCGTCGTTGTAGATGTCGCAGATGGCCGGCAAGTCGGCATGCACGGCATCGCGGATGTGGTAAGTCATGGCGCGGCCTCAGGCGATGGGTTGGTGGACGGTGACCAGTTTGGTGCCGTCGGGGAAGGTGGCCTCGACCTGGATTTCCGGGATCATTTCCGGGATGCCTTCCATCACTTGTTCGCGGGTCAGCAGGGTGGTACCGAAGTGCATCAGTTCGGCCACGGTCTGGCCGTCACGGGCGCCTTCGAGCAGGGCCGCGGAGATGTAGGCCATGGCTTCCGGGTAATTGAGTTTCACGCCGCGCGCCAAACGCCGCTCGGCCACCAGGCCCGCGGTGAAGATCAGCAGCTTGTCTTTTTCGCGTGGGGTCAGGTCCATCGTAGACATCCATAATCGGCAGTTTAAAAGGTTAAATCTTGCAACCCATACCACTGTAGGAGCTGCCGAAGGCTGCGATCTTTTTCCCGTACCGCTGAAGATCAAGATCAAAAGATCGCAGCCTTCGGCAGCTCCTACAGGGTATGCATATTCAGGTGTTCCATATTCTCGGGGGGACCGCTTCGCGGCCAAGTAGCGCTGGCCTGAGCAATCGCCACAAATCAATCAGCCAGCCCCGTGCCAACAACGCCTCACTCGCCAGGCACCGTGCAACCAGCAACCCCGGCAACTGGGTCAAATCTCCGCGCACGTCGTTGGGCAGCGAGCGGCAGCGCTCCAGCAGTTCGCTATCGATCTCACCCGTCACCAACAACGTGGCAAACACCAGTTGCCCATCCAGTCCGATGGGCGAATCAAGTAAACCGTCTGCTCCGACAATGCGCTGACGTTCATGCCAGAGCAACTGGCCGTCGCGGCACACATCCAGTCGTGCCTGAAAATGCCCAAGGTCGAAGCGCTCGCCACTGGCCGGACGGCCCAGGGCCACGACGTCCCAGTAGAACAGGCGCGCATCGCCTTCAAGGTCGATGGAGGTGCTGAGTTCAGCCTGGGCCGCACTGAAGATGATCGTCTCCTGGGGCAGCCATTCCAGTGTCGCACCGGCCGCCACCTTCAGATTCAGCTGCTGATAGGCGGGACCAGCAGCGCGATACCACTTGGCCGCGCCGGGGCTGGTGATTTGCGCCCAGGCATTGCCCTCGACGCTGGCCGAAATGTCCAGTCGATCGCCGCCGGCAATACCGCCGGGTGGGTGGACGATGATGTGCTGGCAGACTTCCGGCCCTTCGGCATACAGGTGTTTTTGTACCCGCAGCGGACCTTTGTGCCGGCGCTGGACCGGGCGCGTGGTGTTGTCGAATCGGGCGTAGCCTAGTTCCAGTTCGGCGTGCCAACTGGGGGTGAACAAAACGCCTGAAGCCGGAAGAGTCATAGTCAATGCTTGTCGAGAGGTCGTCAGGATGTTTGCAAAGGCTGTGCCGCAAGGCATTGCAGGCAGGAGGTGGCTGTTGAGTATTGCGATGCACCAATAGCGTGCGCAACCGCAGCTTCGACGCGACAAATTGGTGCCTTGTCAAAAGAAGCGGAGCGTGACGGCTCAGATGGTAACGAGCCCGCGTACGCCTTCTGCTTCCATGTTTTCACCACGCCCCTGTTGCACGATTTCGCCCCGGGACATCACCAGGTATTGGTCAGCCAGTTCGGCGGCGAAATCGTAGAACTGTTCCACCAGCAGAATGGCCATGTCACCCCGGGCCGCGAGTTTTTTGATCACGGCACCGATCTCCTTGATCACCGACGGCTGGATGCCTTCGGTGGGCTCGTCAAGGATCAGCAAGCGAGGGCGGCTGGCCAGCGCGCGACCGATGGCCAGTTGCTGTTGCTGGCCGCCGGACAGGTCGCCCCCCCGGCGTTGTTTCATTTGCAGCAGCACCGGGAACAGTTCGTAGATAAACGCCGGGACTTCCCTGGCTTCGCTGCCGGGAAACCGCGACAGCCCCATCAGCAGGTTCTCTTCCACGGTGAGGCGGCCGAAGATCTCCCGGCCCTGCGGAACATAGGCGATGCCTGCATGCACACGCTGGTGCGGTTTGAACGCAGTGATGGGTTTGCCTTCCCAGTTCACCGCGCCTTCCCTGGCTGGCAGCAGGCCCATCAGGCATTTGAGCAGGGTGGTCTTGCCCACGCCGTTGCGCCCAAGCAGACAGGTGACTTCGCCGACCTTCACGTCAAACGTCAGGCCGCGCAGGATGTGGCTTCCGCCGTAGTACTGGTGCAGTTTTTCGACTTGCAGCATGTTCAGATTCCTTGTGTCCGACCCGGCCTGCTCTTGATTTGCTTTTGATTTGTTCTTGATTTGTTCTTGTAGGAGCTGTCGAGTGAAACGAGGCTGCGATCTTTTGATCTTGATTTTTTCCGGCACCGTTGAAGATCAAAAGATCGCAGCCTCGTTTCACTCGACAGCTCCTACATCGCTCTTGGCAGGGGTGGTTATCGACCGAGGTAGACCTCGATCACCCGCTCGTTGTCCTGCACCTGCTCCAGTGAGCCCTCGGCCAGCACGCTGCCCTGATGCAACACGGTGACGTGGTCGGCAATCGAGCCGACGAAGCCCATGTCGTGTTCCACCACCATCAGCGAGTGCTTGCCGGCCAGGCGCTTGAACAGCTCGGCGGTGAATTCTGTTTCGGCGTCGGTCATGCCCGCCACCGGTTCATCGAGCAGCAGCAATTGCGGGTCCTGCATCAGCAGCATGCCGATCTCGAGGAACTGCTTCTGGCCGTGGGACAGCAGGCCGGCCGGGCGATTGACCGAGCTGGTCAAGCGAATGGTCTCCAGCACCTCGGCGATGCGGTCTTTCTGCTCGCCGCTCAAGCGCGCCCGCAGGCTGGCCCACACCGACTTGTCGGTTTTCTGCGCCAGTTCCAGGTTCTCGAACACGCTCAAGGCTTCGAACACCGTCGGCTTCTGGAACTTGCGGCCGATGCCGGCCTGGGCGATCTGCACTTCGCTCATCTGCGTCAGGTCCAGGGTTTCGCCGAACCAGGCCTTGCCGTGGCCGGGACGGGTCTTGCCGGTGATCACGTCCATCAGCGTGGTCTTGCCTGCGCCATTGGGGCCGATGATGCAGCGCAGTTCGCCGACGCCGATGTACAGGTTCAAATCGTTCAGCGCCTTGAAACCGTCGAAGCTGACGCTGATGTCTTCCAGGGTCAGGATGGTGCCGTGGCGGGTGTTCAGGCCTTTGCCGGCGCGCTGGCCGAGACCGATGGCGTCACGGCTGCTGCCGGCGTCCTTGTTGGGTTCTACGGGGAAAAACGCCGGTTCGAGCATGAATTCAGCGGTTGCCGTGACTCTCATGATTCACCTCTTTTCTTCAGCAGACCGATCACGCCTTTGGGCAGGTACAGGGTCACGACGATGAACAGCGCGCCGAGGAAGAACAGCCAGTACTCGGGGAAGGCCACGGTGAACCAGCTCTTCATGCCGTTGACCACGCCTGCACCGAGCAACGGACCGATCAAGGTGCCGCGCCCGCCAAGGGCGACCCATACGGCGGCTTCTATCGAGTTGGTCGGCGACATCTCGCTCGGGTTGATGATGCCGACTTGCGGCACGTACAGCGCCCCGGCCAGGCCACACAACACCGCGCTCAGCACCCAGACAAACAACTTGAACCCGCGCGGGTCGTAGCCGCAGAACATCAGACGGTTCTCCGCATCGCGCAACGCGGTCAGTACCCGACCGAACTTGCTCTGTGCCAGGCGCCAGCCGATGTACAGGCTCGCCACCAGCAACAGCACCGTGGCGAAAAACAGCACCGCGCGGGTGCCCGGTTCGGTGATGCCAAAGCCGAGAATGGTGCGGAAGTTGGTGAAGCCGTTGTTGCCGCCAAAACCGGTTTCGTTGCGGAAGAACAGCAACATGCCGGCGAAGGTCAGGGCCTGGGTCATGATCGAGAAATACACGCCCTTGATCCGCGAACGGAAGGCGAAGAAACCGAACACCAACGCCAGCAACCCCGGCGCCAATACCACCAGGCACAGGGTCCAGAGGAAGCTGCTGGTACCGGTCCAGAACCACGGCATTTCAGTCCACGACAGGAAGGTCATGAACGCCGGCAAACCATCACCCGAGGCCTGGCGCATCAGGTACATGCCCATGGCATAGCCGCCGAGGGCGAAGAACAAACCGTGGCCGAGGGACAGCAGGCCGGCATAACCCCAGACCAGATCCAGCGCCAACGCGACGATGGCGTAGCAGAGAATCTTGCCCACCAGCGTCAGCGTATAGGCTGAAACATGCAGCGTGCTGTCCACCGGTAACAACGACAGCAGCGGTAACGTCAGCAGCACAATGAGGATCACTGCGCCAATGGCAATCGAGACTTTGGGGCCGGCTTTTTGGGTCGCGGTAACGAGCAGGGGCTGGTTCATCAGTCGATCACCCGTCCTTTGAGTGCGAAGAGGCCTTGCGGACGTTTCTGGATGAACAGAATGATCAGCGCGAGGATGAGGATCTTGCCGAGCACCGCACCGATCTGCGGTTCGAGAATCTTGTTGGCTATTCCTAAGCCGAACGCCGCCAGCACGCTACCGGCCAACTGACCGACACCACCGAGCACCACCACCAGGAACGAGTCGATGATGTAGCTCTGGCCGAGGTCCGGGCCGACGTTGCCGATCTGGCTCAGGGCCACGCCACCAAGGCCGGCGATGCCCGAGCCGAGACCGAAGGCGAGCATGTCCACGCGCCCGGTCGGTACGCCGCAGCAGGCGGCCATGTTGCGATTCTGGGTGACCGCTCGTACGTTCAGGCCCAGGCGTGTCTTGTTCAGCAGCAGCCAGGTCAGCACCACCACGAACAGCGCAAAGGCAATGATGACGATGCGGTTGTAGGGCAGCACAAGATTGGGCAGCACCTGTATCCCGCCCGACAGCCAGGCCGGGTTGGCCACTTCGACGTTCTGCGCGCCGAACAGCAACCGAACAAGCTGAATCAGCATCAGGCTGATGCCCCAGGTGGCGAGCAGGGTTTCCAGCGGGCGACCATAGAGGTGGCGAATCACCGTGCGCTCCAGCGCCATGCCGATGGCGGCGGTGACGAAAAATGCCACCGGCAATGCGATCAATGGATAGAACTCGATGGCCTGCGGCGCGAAGCGCTGGAACATCAGTTGCACTACATAGGTCGAGTAGGCGCCGAGCATCAGCATCTCGCCGTGGGCCATGTTGATCACGCCGAGCAGGCCGAAGGTGATTGCCAGGCCGAGGGCGGCGAGCAGCAGTATCGAGCCTAGCGACATGCCGCTGAAGGCCTGGCCAAGCATCTCGCCGACCAGCAGTTTGCGTTTGACTTGAGCGAGGCTGGTTTCAGCGGCGGTACGCACATTCGCGTCGGTTTCGACGCCAGGCTCCAGCAGGCTTTCGAGGCGGGTGCGGGCCAGCGGGTCGCCGGTCTCGCCGAGCAAGCGCACCGCGGCGAGGCGCACAGCCGGGTCAGCGTCCACCAATTGCAGATTGGCCAGGGCCAGGCTGAGGGCGGCGTGAACACTCTCGTCTTTCTCGCCAGCCAGTTGCTGGTCGAGGAGTTTCAATTGCGCCGGCTTGGCGCTTTTCTGCAATTGCTGCGCGGCGGCCAGACGGATCCTGGCGTCGACGGCGAGCAATTGATGGCTGGCCAGGGCGGTGTCGATCAGACCCCGCAGGCGGTTGTTCAGACGCAGGGTTTTCGGTTGGCCGTCGACGGTCAACTCGCCTTGTTGCAGGGCGTTGATTAGTTCGATGCGGGCCGGATCGGGCTGCGCGGCCCAGGCTTCCAGCAGTTTGGCTTGTTGCGCGGGATTGGCGGCGACGAAGTCTTCGGCGTCGCCGGCGTGGGTGGCCATCGGCAACAAGAGGGCGATGGCGAGAATGAAGCGGTAGAGGGCAGTGGGCATATGCTTGGCCTTGCGCGGACTAAATGTGGGAGCGGGCTTGTGTGGCGAGGGGGCTTGCCCCCGTTCGGCTGCGTAGCAGTCGTAAATCGATGCCTCGGATGTACCTGATACACCGCAGTCACAGATTCAGGGGCTGCTTCGCAACCCAACGGGGGCAAGCCCCCTTGCCACACAAGCCCGCTCCCACAGGAGTTGTGTTGGGCCTGAACAATCGTCAGGCCCAATGGCTTTAGTTGCTCTTCACCGCATACTCCGGCTTCTTGTCGTTGCCCTGGATGAACGGGCTCCACGGTTGGGCGCGGATCGGTCCTTCGGTCTGCCACACCACGTTGAACTGACCGTCAGACTGGATCTCACCGATCATCACCGGCTTGTGCAGGTGGTGATTGGTCTTGTCCATGGTCAGCGTGTAACCGGACGGCGCGGCAAAGGTCTGGCCGGCCAGGGCTTCGCGGACTTTGTCGACGTCGGTGGATTTGGCTTTTTCGGCGGCTTGCGCCCACATGTGGATGCCCACATAGGTGGCTTCCATCGGGTCGTTGGTCACCGCTTTGTCGGCGCCCGGCAGGTTGTGTTTTTTGGCGTAGGCTTTCCAGTCATCGACGAACTTCTTGTTCACCGGGTTCTCGACCGACTCGAAGTAGTTCCACGCAGCGAGGTTGCCCACCAGTGGCTTGGTGTCGATGCCGCGCAGTTCTTCTTCGCCGACCGAGAACGCCACGACTGGAACGTCGGTGGCTTTCAGGCCCTGGTTGGCCAGTTCTTTATAGAACGGCACGTTGGAGTCGCCGTTGACGGTGGAGATGACGGCGGTCTTGCCGCCCGCCGAGAACTTCTTGATGTTGGCGACGATGGTTTGATAGTCGCTGTGGCCGAACGGGGTGTAGACCTCTTCGATGTCCTTGTCGGCCACACCTTTTGAATGCAGGAACGAACGCAGGATCTTGTTGGTGGTGCGCGGGTAGACGTAGTCGGTGCCGAGCAGGAAGTAGCGCTTGGCGCTGCCGCCTTCTTCGCTCATCAGGTATTCAACGGCAGGGATCGCCTGCTGGTTCGGCGCGGCGCCGGTGTAGAACACGTTCGGCGACATTTCTTCGCCTTCGTACTGCACCGGGTAGAACAGCAGGCCATTGAGTTCTTCGAACACCGGCAGTACCGATTTGCGCGACACCGAAGTCCAGCAACCGAACACCACGGCGACCTTGTCCTGGGTCAGCAACTGGCGACCCTTTTCGGCGAACAGCGGCCAGTTCGACGCCGGGTCGACCACCACCGGTTCCAGCATCTTGCCGTTCACGCCGCCCTTGGCGTTGATCTCGTCGATGGTCATCAGCGCCATGTCTTTCAACGACGTTTCGGAGATCGCCATGGTCCCGGACAACGAATGCAGAATACCGACCTTGATGGTCTCGGCGGCCTGGACGGTCCAGGTCATGCCCATTGCGGCAATGGATGCCGAGAGAGTGAAAGCCTTGATCAAACTGCGACGCTTCATTGTGCGATCTCCATGAACTTATGAGTTTTCTTGGTTGGCAGATGCGGACTACTGAAGGGTCTTTAGCAAGGGCTGTGCCCGGTCGGGGAAAGGTACGGGAATGGCGTTTTAGAGCGGTTGTGCGGTTTGATGGCGCACCATGAAGGATCGCGGCAGGCGTGTTGGTGCGAAGCGTTGCGCCAGATTGGGGCGCAGATTGTATGAGCAACAACAATCGATTGTGGGAGCGGGCTTGCTCGCGAATGCGGTGTTTCAGTTGCCATTGATGTTGTCTGACACACCCTCTTCGCGAGCAAGCCCGCTCCCACAAAGTCAGCGGCGCATCAGATCAGCTTTTGATGCAGGTTTCAAAACCATGTCCGCCACCTTCGTACTCCGGGCCGTAGTAGTACTTGGTGAATGAAGTTTTCCCGTCAGGCGTGGAAGCGATGTTTGCTATCCCGACACCGTAATCCTTGTGCGACGGATCCGTATGGGCAAAGTAAATCGCCAGGGAGCTCGAGTTGGCGGCGGCAAAGCCGTCATACCGGGAGTTGTCGAGCAACGTCAGGGTAAAGCCATAGGCGCCATGTTCGCCGGTACTTTGTTCGGCATTGAGTTTCATGTCGACCACACCTTCAAACGCACCGATATGGCTGTCCATTCCGGTACATTGATATCGGCCGCTGTAGTCAACGCCAGTAAAGGGGGGCTTGGCTGCCCATGCAGGCGTTGAAACAAGTGCGATGGATATGATGAGTTTTTTGAACATGGTTACCTCTTTCCGCTCTTGTAGGAGTTGTGACGATTAAGATGTAGGAATAATCGTTATTGAAGTGCACGAGTCTTTTTATTATTCAACTCGCGGGAGCGGAGTATGAGCGCGGTAATGGATTTGTTAAGCGTTAACTCAATACGAGGTTTTTCCAGGCATGCATGCAATTTTAAATTTTGTTTTAATTAAACATGGCGTTAACGACGTCGCATCAAACCGATGAAGAACAAACCGCCAATCGCTGCCGTGGCCACCCCGATGGGCAAGTCTTCGGGCGCAATCATCGTCCGGGCAGCAACGTCGACCCAGACCAGAAACACGCTGCCGAGCAACACGCACACCGGCAGCACTCTTCGGTGTTCAGCCCCGACCAGACGCCGCGCGATGTGCGGCACCATCAGCCCGACAAAGCCGATCGAGCCGCTGATCGACACCAGCACCCCGGTCATCAGCGAGGCAATCAGAAATACCCGCAGGCGCACGGCGCGCGCATTCAGGCCCAGGGTCACTGCCGTCTGCTCACCGGCCATCAGCGCATTCAACGGTCGCGCCATGCCCAGCAGCAAAACCAGACCGAACAACACACTGGCGGTCGGTACCGCCAGCAATTCCCAGCGCGCCAGCCCGAGTCCGCCGAGCATCCAGAACATCACCGCCGAACTGGCTCGATGATCGCCCAGGAACAGCAACAAATTGGCGATCGCCATCATCACGAACGACACCGCCACGCCGCACAACAACAGGCGATCACTGTCGAGGCGGCCGTGGCGGCTGGCGATCATCAGCACCACCAGCATGCTCAGCAATGCACCGATGAAGGCTGCGATCGGCAAGGTCAGCAGGCCAACGATCTCTCCGACATGCAACACCACGATCACTGCGCCCAACGTCGCGCCGGACGTGACGCCGAGTAAATGCGGGTCAGCCAGCGGGTTGCGCGTCACCGCTTGCAGCACCGCGCCGATCAGCGCCAGCCCGGCGCCCACCAGTGCGCCGAGCAGCATGCGCGGGACGCGGATCAGCCAGACGATATGCTCTTGCCCGGGGCTCCAGTCCGGCACACCGAAGCCGAACAGTTTGTGCAACAGGATGCGCCACACCACGTCCAGCGGTACCCGCGCCGGGCCGAAACCCAGGGACACCACGCACGACATCAGCAACAGGGCACCGAGGGCGATCAGTAACAGGGCGTAGCGACGGTTGATCATTCGCCGTGGAAACCCTTGGCCAGGGTGGCGACCGCCAGCACGTTATCGATCCCCGGCGTGGCCTGCACGTACGGGATGACGATGAAGCGCCGGTGCTTGATCGCGTCCACCGATTGCAGGGCCTTGTTGGCCAGCAGGAACTGAATCTTCTGATCGGCGGTGATTTCGCTGTAGTCGACGATCACGATCACCTGCGGATTGTGTTCGACCACGCTTTCCCAGTTGACCCGGGTCCAGCTTGCGTCGACATCCTCCAGGATGTTGCGCCCGCCAGCGGCGTCGATCAGTGCTTGCGGCATGCCCAGGCGGCCTGAAGTCATGGCCCGGTCTTCGCCGCTGTCGTACAGGAAGACCCGCGGTCTTTGCGCGGGCAGGGTTTTGCGAATGTCCGCCACTTGCGCCTGCATGTGGGCGACCAGGGCGTTGGCGCGGTCCTGCACGTCGAAGATCCTGCCGAGGTTGCGCAGGTCGTTGTAGGTGTCTTCGAGGCTGGCCGGTGGGCGCTTCATCACGAAGGCGCAGGATTCGCTCAGCTCATACACATTGATGCCCAGCGGCTGCAGGGTCTGCGGAGTGAGATCGCCGCCGACGCGCATGCCGTAGTCCCAACCGGCGAAGAGGAAATCGACGTTGGCATTGAGCAGGGTTTCCACCGACGGGTACTTGGCCGCCAGTTCCGGCAGACCGTCGAGCAGCGACTGCATGTCGGGTGTCACGGCCTTCCAGCCACTGACGCCGCTGTAGCCGACCATCCGTGGCTTGAGGCCGAGGGCGAGCATCATCTGGGTCATGTTGATGTCGTGGCTGAGGGCGTGTTGCGGTGCTTGCGTGAAGGTCACTTCGCGGTTGCAGCTTTTGACTGTCAGCGGGTAATGGGTGGCTTCGGCCAAGGCCTGGGCGCTGATCGACAGCATCACGAGGCAGAGGCCGGAGCGCAGCAGGGAACGCAAATTCATGGTTGGGTTATCCAGGTGATTCGTGGGTAGCCGTGCAGCGGATGGTCATCGATAAGTGCTTCGACGCCAAACACATTGCGCAGCAGGGCGGCGGTGAGCACCTCTTGCGGCGTGCCGCTGGCGACGATGCGGCCATGGTTGATCACGTACAACCGATCACAAAAAGCCGCCGCCAGATTGAGGTCGTGGATGCTCGCCAGGGTGCCGATGTTCAGGTGCTTGACCAACTTCAACAGCTCAAGCTGATAGCGTGGGTCGAGGTGGTTGGTCGGCTCGTCGAGGATCAGCAGTTGCGGTTGCTGAGCCAGGGCGCGGGCGAGGATTACCCGCTGTTTTTCTCCGCCTGAGAGGGTGGCGAACTCATGGTCATCGAAACCCTTGAGACCGACGGACTCCAGCGCCTGATGAATGAGTGTCGAGTCCTCGAGCGTGTCGCCATCGAACAGACCTTTGTGCGGCGTGCGGCCCATGGCGACCACTTCCTCGACGGTCAGGCCGAAGGCGTCGGGGAACTCCTGCAAGACCACGGCGATGCGTTGTGCACACCAGCGTGAAGACTGTTTCCAGACATTCTGGTGATCGAGCCTGACCTCGCCGTGCTCCGGTTTACTGAAGCGCCAGGCACAACGCAACAGGCTGGTCTTGCCACTGCCATTGGGGCCGATCAACCCGACGAACTCACCCGCAGCCACGTGCACGGAGGCATCACGCAGCTGGAATTGATGGTGGCAATGGCCGTGACCCAGGGGCGTCCAGGAAATGTTTGCGAGGTTCAGCGAGGTCATGCAAATGCTCTTGGTATTTCGGTGGTGCGGCTCTCTTCGCGAGCAGGCTCGCTCCCACATTGGAACGCGGTCAAATGTGGGAGCGAGCCTGCTCGCGAAGAGAGCCGAGGTGGCATGCGCGGGAGTTTACAGCCCCTTGAGCCCCGCGCATCTCAGCTGTTTCATGATGAAGATGAGGCGCTCTCAGTCTGTCGGGTAAAACGCGACAGCAGCACACGATCCAGCACCCACACCACCACCAGCGAAGCGCCCACCAACGGGAAGGCCACCGCGAGGGCGAACATGATCACCATGGCGGTTTTCCATTTCGGCAGGTCGTGGCGCAGCGGCGGTACGCCGAGTTTTCCTTGCGGACGACGCTTCCACCAGATCACCACGCCGCTGACCGCGCTGAGCAGGATCATCAGGCAGATCAGCAACACGATGAGCTGATTGAGGGTGCCGAACATCTTGCCTTCGTGGAGCATCACGCCGATTTCCGTGGCGCGGGCGACGGCGCCATATTGCTCGTAACGCACATCGGCAAGGACCTTGCCGGTGTACTGGTCGATGTGCAACGTGGCGTCATTGCGCGGGTCATCGGCGAACACGGCGATGGTGAACACACCGGTGGCGGTCGTTGGCAAGGTGATGCTGTAGCCCGGCTCGACCTTGCTTTGGGTGGCGATGTTTTGTACGTCCTGCAGGCTGATGGTCGGTGCGGCCGGGCCGGCTTGTGCGCCATCGTGGGCCATGTGTTCGGCGTGGTCGCCGGACATTGGCATCGGCGTGTTTTCCATGGCCCAGGGCACGGTCTGGCGTGTGGCGCTGTTGAGGCTGCGCGCCTCGACGTCGGACTTCGGTACGTTGTCCCACATTGCCGCCGGAAAGACGTTCCACACGGCCGCGTATTGCTGGCCCCAGAAGCCGGTCCAGGTCATGCCGCTGAGCAGCATCACCAGCAGCAGGGAGGCACCCCAGAATCCGGTGACGGCATGCAAGTCCCGCCAAAGCACCCGCCCGCGACTGCTCAGGCGTGGCCACAGAATGCCGGCGGCCTGGCCGCGCGGCCACCACAGGAATACGCCGGACACCACCAGCACCACACCCCAACCGGCGGCCAGTTCGATCAGCCGATCGCCGACGGTGCCGATCATCAGCTCGCCGTGAATCGCGCGCGCAATGGCTTGCAGGTTCTTCTTGGCGTCTTGCTCGCCGAGGATGTCGCCGTGGTACGGATCGACAAAAACGTTCAGCTCGTTGCCGTCGTTGAGCACGACAAACTGGGCGCTGCGTTCGGCATTGACCGGTGGCAGGTACTGCTTGATCGTTGCCTGGGGATACGCATCTTTCACCCGCTTGAGCAGGTCGTCGGCCGGGACGGTGTGATGTCCGGCCGGCACGTTGAGCAGGCTGCTGTACATCAGCGAATCGAGTTGCGGCTTGAACAGGTAAATGGTGCCGGTCAGGGCCAGCATCACCATGAATGGCGCAACGAACAATCCGGCATAGAAATGCCAGCGCCAGGCCAGGTTGTAGAAATTCACTTTGGGCTGTTTCATCACGTGTGCTCCGCATTGGCGAATCAGTTGTTTTTTTAAAAGATCGCAGTACGCATTCCCTGTAGGAGCTGGCGAAGCCTGCGATCTTTTGATCTTGTTGTCAGAAACTCATATCTACCCGGGTCCAGAGCGTGCGCCCCGGCTCCTTGATGGCCTGCGGGTCATTGGCCGGATAGCCGAAACCTGCGTTGCCGGCCAGGTTCAAGTGCTCGGCGTAAGCCTTGCCGAACAGGTTGTCGACGCCGCTGCTGACCTTCCAGTTGCTGTTGATCCGATAGGCACCGTTGAGGGAGAACACGCCGAACCCCGGCGTCTTGCCGAAGTCCTTGCCGACCACGTTGCCTTTGTTCTGGTCGATACGGTTTTGTGCGGCGACCACTCTCCACAGTGCGCCGGCACTCCAGTTGTCTTCGCTGTAGGTCAGGCCGAAACGGGCATCCAGCGGCGGCATCTGCGGTAATGCAGAGCCATCGCTGCTGTTCTTGCCCCAGGCGTAGGCCAGGGTCGCGTCGGCTTTCCAGTGTTCAGTGAGGCTGTACGCGGCGCCCAGTTCGCCGCCCATGATTCGTGCGTCGATGTTCTCGGCTTGCGAGGTCGTGCCCATCATCGTCGGGGTGTAGTTGAACAGGATGTAATCGCGCACCTGCCCGATGTAGCCCGAGGCCCAGGCTTCGAGTGCTCCGGTCTTGTATTGCAGGCCGAAATCGAGCTGGGTGGTTTTTTCCGGCTTGATCGAATCGAAGGCATTCACCGAACCGGCGGGGCCGGAGTTGGGCGAAAACAGCTCCCAGTAATCCGGGAACCGCTGGGTGTGACCGAGGCCCGCGTACAAGGTGGTCGGGCTGTCGGTCAGGTCATGCTCGTAGCGGATGAAGCCGCTTGGCAGGGTGTCGGCGCGGGTGTCGTCGGCGGTCGGATTCGGGCGGGTCATCATTCCCGAGCCGATGGTCTGCCGATAGTCCTTGGCCGAGGCGCGGTCCAGGCGTGCGCCGCTGATCAAACGGTCACGGTCGGCGGCGTACCAGGTCAGTTCGCCGAATACACCGTAGTTATGGAAGTCGGCATCCTTGGTGTAGGGCAGATCCTTGTAGGTGTCGATGCCCATGGCGCTGCGCTGGCGATGTTCGTTGGTCTGCGCGTCGATGCCGCTGATCAGTTGCACATCAGCCCAGCGCCAGGTGGCCTTGATCCGCGCGCCGAGGGTGCGGCGGTCGACGTTGGAGGCCATGGGCCCGGCCATCATGCCGGTACCGGACGGCGTGCGCAGGGTGTAGTTGTCCATCACGTGGTCGGCGTAGTTGTAGTAGACCTGCGCCTCTACCGTATCCAGCACATCGCCGATGTTGGATTTCTCGAAGCGCAGACCGAGGCTTTCGCGCAGGAACTGCGAACCGTCCATGCTGCGCCCGGCGTAGCGCGCTTCACCGTCACCCTTGCCGGCGGTCAGCTCCAGCAGGGTATCAGCATCCGGGGTCCAGCCGAGTGCGACGTCGCCGTTCCATTTGTCGTAGCGCGATGGGACGGTGTCGTTGTTGCCATCCTGATAGTCGTCTGCATGTGCGGTGTTGCCGATCACCCGCACGTAGCCCAGTGGTCCGCCGGCAGCGGCGTCCACCAGTTTGTCGAAGCGCCCGTTGGAGCCGGCCAGCACGCTGGCATTCACCCTCGTGCCGAGTTCGCCGAAGCTTTCCGGCTCGCGGTCGAACAGGATGGTGCCGGCCGAAGCGCCCGGTCCCCAGAGCACGGTTTGCGGGCCTTTGATCACGGTCAGCTTGTCGTAGGTTTCCGGCGAAATGTAGGAGGTCGGCGCGTCCATCCGCCCAGGGCAGGCGCCGAGCATCATGCCGCCGTTGGTGAGGATGTTCAGCCGCGAGCCGAACATGCCGCGCAGCACCGGGTCGCCGTTGGTGCCGCCGTTGCGCACTTGGGCGAAACCGGGAATGGTTTTCAGATAATCCGAGCCGTCGCTGGCCGGCACCGGTTGGCGCGGGTCCTTGGGGTTGGTAACAATGGTCAATGGCGAACTGGGGGCCACGGCGGTAATCACCGTCGGGCTCAGTTCTTCAGTGTGACCGGCGTGTTCATCGGCCAGCGCGGAAGGCGCCAGCAATGCACTGCACAAAATCGCAGCGGCGTGCCTGAAACGAATGCCGGATTCGTTTTGGGTCATGGAGACTTGAGTTGGACTCAAGCCTGTGTCAGCAGAAAACCTGGACATGAAATTTCCATCGAACAGTCGTAAACGACACGGCCGGCAGCCTGAAGCTGTCCCTGTGGGAGCGGGCTTGCTCGCGAAAGCGGTGTACCAGGCGACATCTATGTTGACTGGCACTCTCTCTTCGCGAGCAAGCCCGCTCCCACCGGTTGCTTGGGTTGTTTTGCGGACCGTGTGAGATCGGAGGTGGGTGTTTACGCGACGGAAGGCGGGGCGCGGGTGCGGGCGCCGGGGAAGAAGGTCTGCCGGGCATGACCCAGGCGCGGAGAAGGTGTGGTGAAGGTGTTGACGGGTGGAATGACGAAGTTGGCGAAGGACACACCACCGGTCAGCGCCGGGCAGTTGAACAGCAGGCTGCAATAGCCGCACTTTTCCCACAGCACATGGTGCCCCGGGGCAGGCGGGCAATGCTCGGCGGAGGTTTGCTTGCCGTGGTCGGCATGCTCCATCGCCGACATGTCCATGCTCATGCCCGCCGACATGCTCATCGACATGGCGCGCGAATCCATCGGCATCGACTGGGAAATCAGCGGACCGATAAAGATCATCAGCATGGCGAACAGGCTGATCCAGCTGCCGCGTGTCAGGCTCAATGCCTGACTGCGTGGCCTGGATGACCTGGCGCTAGGCGGGCGCATGGGCGTTTTCAGCTCAGGCGATTACGGATTGTGCGCGTGCGCTTGCATACCGTCCGGCGCCTGCTTCTGCACCGCGACTTCGACCGTCACGTCACCGGCCTTCTCGAAGTGCAGCGTCATGGGGAAACGCTTGCCGTCAACCAGCAGACTGCGGTCCTTGAGGCCCAGCAACATCACGTGATAGGCCATCGGTGCGAAAGTGACCTCGCCACCGGCGGGTACTTCCACGCTCGGTACGTGCTGCATTTTCATCATGTCGCCTTGCATCACGTGCTCATGCAATTGCGCTTCGCCGGCAATGGGGGAGTCGACGCTGAGCAGGCGGTCGGCGGTCTTGCCTTCATTGTCGATCACGAAATACGCCGCAACGGTGGGCGCATTGGGCGGCAATTCCTGGGACCACGGATGAGCGATTTCCAGTGCTCCGACCTTGTATTCGTGGGCATTGGCAAAGCAGGCAGGCAGCAGCAACGCAGCCAGAACGATGAGTTTGTTCAACATGGCAGTTCTCCGGGACGATTTAAAACGCAGTCAATTGCGAGAAAAAATCACACCAGAGGGGACGCGCGGGGGTTGAGACTCGGCCATTGCTGGCGCGGTGACGGGCTGGTGAGCGAAGTGGCAGGCAGGCTTCGGTTGGATTCGAAGTGCGCGAAATACAGCTGTGGCGAATGCCCCGGCAACGCCACCAATGGCGCAGAACCCGAACAGCACCAGCAATGCTGCATGTTGGAATGATCGTCGTTTTGCGGGGCTTTCTGTTCAAGGTCGCCGATGGAGATCGCCACCATCCTGGTGCCGCTGGCGCTGCAGAAGCTGCCCCACAACAACTGTTCGGCAGGTGACTTCGACGTTTGCGCCATCGCTCCGGACATCGGCATGGCGAGCAAATTGAACAGCACTGCGAAGCAGGCTATCCAGGCAATTGCGAGCCGTTGTCGGGACATGGGACAAAATCCGTTTGGGTGGGCGATCAGGCGCGGGCTATTTAGCCTGATCAGGGCCGATAAGTAAAAACGCGGCGTGCGGTTTGGTGTCGCAGCGCAATCAGACAGCGATGGCGTGCAAACGCAGACCCAAGGCTTTCATAACCTTCATGATAGTCGCGAATTCAGGATTGCCACTACTGCTCAGCGCCTTGTAAAGACTCTCGCGTCCCAGGCCGGCATCACGGGCAATTTGTGTCATGCCCTTTGCTCGGGCGATATCGTTGAGCGCTGCACGTATCAACACGCCGTCTCCGGCATCCTCTTCAAAGCAGGCATCCAGATAAGCCGCCATTTCCTCCGGTGTCTTGAGAAACTCGACGGCATCAAAACGGGTAAATTGTTCGGCCATGATTTACTCCTCATTACCGATATTGTGTGCCATTTGAATAGCACGTTTGATATCTCGTTTTTGAGTCGACTTGTCACCCCCGATCAGCAGCAAGTAAATCACCTCATCTCTGCGAGTGAAGTACAACCTGTAGCCTGGGCCGTAGTGAACGCGCATTTCATAAACTGCAGCACCTACAAATTCACAATCACCAAAATTTCCATACTCGGCTGCCCGGAGTCTGGCGATTATTCGAGCTTTGCCGATGGTGTCCCTCAATGAGTGTAGCCAGCCGGCAAATACTCGGGATCGCTCAAATTCGATCATGTTGAATCGTATTCCTTGGGATACAGAGTGGCAAGCGTCACTTTCTTTTGGGCGAGGCGATACATCCCAGTGGATGTTGGGTGCGCTTGATTGGTTCAGGAGGAGGTGAACTATAGGATTGAGGAGGTAGAGTAGATAGCCAGCGTCGTCTGAGATTATTGCCAGCAGAATCACAAGATCTGGCAGCTTTCAGGAATAGTCCTACATCGATAGGGCATCCAGCATTTCTGCCACCGAGCCAAATTTCCGATCAACCTCCGGCAACCCCGGTCGTTTCAATATAATCACCGGCACCCCACGCTCACGCGCCACTTCCAGCTTCGGCTCGGTCGCCGTGCTGCCGCTGTTCTTGCTGATCAGCACGTCGATGTTTCGCCGTGCGAACAACGCGCGTTCATCGTCGATCAGGAAGGGCCCGCGTGCGCCGATCACTTCGCAGCGCTCGTTGCCCGGATAGACCTCCAGCGCGCGCAGGGTCCAGAATTGCTCCGCAGGAATTTCATCCAGGTGTTGCAGGGGCTCGCGACCGAGGGTGAACAGCGGTCGGCGGAAGGGTTTCAGGGCTTCGATCAGTTCGGCCCAATCGGCAACTTCCCGCCAATCGTCTCCGGCCCGGGCTTGCCAGGCCGGACGCCGTAGCGCCCAGCAGGGAATTCCGCTCAAGCGCGCGGCGGTCGCAGCGTTCTGGCTGATTTGGGCGGCGTAGGGGTGAGTGGCGTCGACCAGCAGCTCGATTCCTTCATCGCGAATGAATTGCGTCAGACCCTCGGCACCGCCGTAACCGCCCACGCGGATCTGACAGTGCAGGTCCGTCGGCACCCGACCGATACCGGCCAGGCTATAGATGTGCTGCGGCCCCAGCGTGCGGGCAATGGCCAGGGCTTCGGTCACACCGCCGAGCAACAGGATGCGCTTCATTGAAAAGCGCCTGCATGGCCGACAATCCCGCCCTGGCGATCGATGGCAAAGACTTCCACCTGAACCTGCGCCGGCACCACGCTGCGGGCAAAATCCAGGGCGTGCTGGCAGACTGCGTCGCCCAGTGCAACTCCGGCTGCGGCGGCCATGGCCAGTGCCTGCTGGCTGGTGTTGGCCTCGCGGATGCTTTGCTGCAATGCCGTATCGGCGCCGACCTGTGCGGCCCATTGCGCCAGTTGCGGCAGGTCGATGCTCGAATGACGACTGTGCAAATCCATATGCCCGGCCGCCAGTTTGCTGATCTTGCCGAAACCACCGCACAGGCTGAGCTTGTCCACAGGCACTTTGCGCAGGTGCTTGAGTACGGCACCGACGAAGTCGCCCATTTCGATCAGGGCAATTTCCGGCAAGTTGTAGACCTGGCGCATGGTGTCTTCGCTGGCGTTGCCGGTACAGGCGGCGATGTGCAGGTAACCGTTGGTTTTCGCCACGTCGATGCCCTGGTGGATCGAGGCAATGTAGGCCGCGCATGAAAACGGCCGGACGATGCCGCTGGTACCGAGGATCGACAGTCCGCCAAGAATGCCCAGGCGCGGGTTCATGGTTTTCAGCGCCAGTGCCTCACCATTCTCGATATTGACCGTCACGTCGAAACCGCCAGCATAACCGAGCTCGTCGGCCAGTAGGGCCAGGTGATCGCCGATCATTTTGCGTGGCACCGGGTTGATCGCCGGTTCGCCGACACCCAGCACCAGCCCGGGCCGGGTCACGGTGCCGACGCCGTGGCCGGCATGGAAGCGAATCCCCGGCTCGGCGCTCAGGCGCACCTGCGAGTAGAGCAGGGCACCATGGGTCACGTCGGGATCGTCGCCGGCGTCCTTGAGGGTTCCCGCTTCGGCGCCGTCCCCGGTGAGGCGGCAGAACTCCAGGCGCATCTGCACGTGCTTGCCTTTGGGCAGCACGATGTCCACCGCATCGGCCGTTACACCGGCCAACAGCAAGCGTGCGGCAGCTAGGCTGGTAGCGGTGGCGCAACTGCCGGTGGTCAGGCCACTGCGCAACGGGGCGGGTTGTTCGGCGGTTTCGTCACGCATCGAAAGGCTTCGTCACGTCCAGCAAGGTAATCGGCAGGGCCTGGCGCCAGGTGTCGAAGTCGCCCAGCGGTTGAGCCTGCGCGATATGAATCCGCGTCAGCTCTCCGCCGTGTTGCTCGCGCCAGGCCGTCAGGGTCATTTCACTTTGCAGGGTGACCGCATTGGCAATCAGCCGGCCACCGGGCTTGAGTTCGGCCCAGCATGCATCCAGTACGCCTTCACGGGTGACACCGCCGCCGATGAAAATCGCGTCGGGTCGCTCCAGGCCGGCCAAGGCCTGCGGCGCACTGCCACGAACCAGCTGCAGGCCGGGAACACCAAGGGCATCGCGGTTGTGTTCGATCAGCGCCTGACGGCCGTTATCCGCCTCGATGGCCAGTGCACGGCAACCAGGGTGGGTGCGCATCCATTCGATGCCGATCGAGCCACTGCCGGCACCGACATCCCACAACAATTCGCCGGGGATCGGGGCCAGACGTGCAAGGGTGATGGCGCGCACATCGCGTTTGGTCAATTGGCCGTCATGCTTGAAGGCGGAGTCCGGCAGTCCAGCCAGTCGGGACAGCCGCAACGTGTTCGGCTCTGCGATGCACTCGATGGCGATCAGGTTCAGATCGGCGATCGGCGGATCGTTCCAGTCGCTGGCGATACCGTCGATACGCCGCTCGGCTTCGCCGCCCAGGTGTTCCAGCACGGTGAGACGACTGGGACCGAAGCTTCGCTCGCGCAACAGTGCAGCAATGGCGGTGGGGCTACGGCCGTCGTTGCTCAATACCAGCAAGCGCACGCCGCTGGACAGTTGGGCGTTGAGTGCGGCGACCGGCCGGGCCACCACCGATAGGGTGACCACGTCCTGCAAGGGCCAGCCCATTCGCGCAGCGGCGAGCGAGCAGGAGGAGGGCGCGGGAAGCGTCAGCATTTCGCTGGCAGGGAGTTGTCGGGCAAGACTGGCGCCGACGCCATAGAACATTGGATCGCCGCTGGCCAGGACGCAGACGGGCTCGCCACGTCTGGCCAGGACCGGTTCAAGGGTAAAGGGGCTTGGCCACAATTGTCGTTCGCCACGGATGCAGGCTGGCAGCAGATCCAGTTGTCGTTGACCGCCAATGATCCGCGAAGCCTTCAGCAGAGCATGCCGGGCATTTTTTCCAAGCCCCTTGAAGCCTTCCTCTCCGATGCCTACTACTGTCAGCCAGGGGGTCATGCTGTTCCTCATCTATCAATCGAAGCCAGATCACGGTGACGGTCCGTGCCGGGCTGGCGGTTGCGCATCATACCGCGGCGCGGCATTCGCCTGTCGTGATTGGGTGAAGGCGTGTTTTTGACCGTGATGGCACTGTCAAGTGTCAGGATATTCAATCCTATGATGGTTTGCGCAGTTCGAATCTCTTCATGGTGATCTCGCGAAGCTTTTTTTCAATCAGCGGTTTTTTATTATCGAGTTTGTATCTGTCCAGTTTAAGGCTGGCCCGTCGCTGGATGATTTGTGCATCCTGATCTTCCCAGTTCCAGAACAAAAAACCATTGTTTCTTGCAGGTACTATCAACTCAAGATTAAAGACGGCTATTTCAAGAAAACCCTGTGGATCGTAGCGTGCCGGTATTACCTGAAAGCCTTCTCCCATAAGACTCTCTTCATCCAGCGAAAACAGCGCCGAGTTGTCGGGCTTCAGCGCGTCGAGCGTGTCTATCATGGCATTGCCTTGTCGGGAGTCGCGCATGCCTTCAGCGCTTTGCACCAGAAAGTCCGCAACGCTGTGTGAAATGACGCTACGGGTGCGGGTGAAAATTGCGTCTTCAAAGACAGACCAACCCAGGAAATCCATTGTCTTTACATATTCACGCAGCCACTCTGACGAATCAGTGAAGCGGCTACAAAGCATGTCAGCGGATTTTGTGGCTAATTGCGTGCAAACGGTAAGGTCTTCGTAATCTAGCAGTGAGATTTCGTCTATGCATGACGTGAGGCTATGTCCGGTTAATACTCCAGACAGGTTGTTTTTACTCATGTATTACTCCTGGTAGTTATTTGTTTTACATGTTTGCTATCGTTGTTTGCGAATAAAAAGTACAGGAGTCGATAGGAGGTTGAAACAAGAGCGGGGTGTGAAGTTGTTTTTTGTTGTCAGTGTTTTTTACGACGTTTTATGCCTGGCATGAACAAGTACGACTCGTGTGCCAGAACAAACACTCTGACGCCGGAGCCAGGCGCTTTTCGTCGTCCATCTGCCTGGACTTTTCATCCCGCCTGCCAAAGCAGGCATAATGCTGCCCTTCGCCTCGTACCGGTCATCCAGTGAATTCTCGTCAGAAATCCAACCCTTTACGCCCTTCGGCCTGTCCCGGATTGCTGCGTATCGTCCAGGCGTTGGACGGCGGCATCTGCCGAATCAAACTCGGCAGTGGTTCCATCCGCGCACAGCAGGTCGTCGCAGTGGCAGAGGCAGCCGAGCGATATGCTGGTGGTGTGATCGAGGCAACCAACCGCGGCAACTTGCAGATTCGTGGCATCGGCAAAGAACAGGGCGCCTTGATCGACTGCCTGCTTGCCGCAGGATTGGGCCCGAGCCATGCGGCCGGTGACGATGTTCGCAATCTGATGCTCAGCCCCGCCGCCGGGTTCGATCGGCAGATGCTGTTCGATACCCGTGCGCTGGCCGAGCGGATTTTGGCCACGGTGCAACAGCACGAACGCTTTCACAATCTCAGCGCCAAGTTCGCCGTGCAACTCGATGGTGGCGAGGCTTTGGCGATGCTTGAACATCCCCACGACCTGTGGCTCGCCGCCTTCGAGCGAAACGGTGAACGACGGCTGGCGTTTGGGTTGGCCGGATGCCCGACGGATACACCGGCCGGTTCGGTCGCGCTCGACGATGGCCATGCCCTGGTAGTCGCGGTGCTGGAGTTGTTCCTTGAATGGGCGCGCCCCGAGCAGACGCGGATGCGTCATTTGCTGGCCGAGTACTCGATCGAGCACGTTCTGCTTCGGCTGGCTGAGCGTGTGTCGATGCAAGCGGTTGTCGATTGGCAGCGGGTTTCGGCTGGCAGCGATTTGCACATCGGCGCCCATCTTCAGGCCGAGTCCGGCGTTGTCTATGTGGGGGCTGTCCCGCCACTGGGGCGGCTCGATCCGACGATGCTGCGGGGCGTGGCGCAAGTGGCCTGCGAGCTCGGTGATTCGAGTCTGCGTTTCACACCCTGGCAAAGTCTGCTGGTGCCCAATGTTCGCGCGGAAAATGCCGCTGAGGTCATTCGGCGACTGCAGTGGCTGGGTCTGCAATGCGAAGCCGATCAGCCATTGTCCCGGCTGATCGCCTGCACCGGCTCGAACGGTTGCGCCAAAGGCCTGGCCGAGACCAAGGGCGATGCCCTGCAATTGGCCGCGCTACTGCATCGCCACGGACCGGCGCTGAACATACACCTGAGCGGTTGCCCGCGTTCCTGCGCCGCTGCGCATATCGCACCCGTCACCTTGCTGGCCGTCGCCCCCGGTCACTACGATCTATATTTTCGCGATGCAGCGCAGCCGGGTTTCGGCGTGCTGCGTGCGCACAACCTTACTATTGAAGCGGTCGCGACCTTGCTCGACGTCCGCTCACGGAGCCCCCTTGATGCTTGATTACATCCGCGACGGTCAGGAGATCTATCGCAACTCCTTCGCGATCATTCGTGCCGAGGCCAACCTCGACCGAATTCCGGCCGATCTGGAGAAACTCGCAGTCCGTGTGATCCACGCCTGCGGCATGGTCGAGGCCATCGACGGTTTGCAGTTTTCCGAAGGGGCGGGCAAGGCCGGGCGCGATGCGCTGGCGGCCGGCGCGCCGATTTTGTGCGATGCGCGAATGGTCTCCGAAGGCGTGACCCGCGCGCGGTTGCCGGCGAACAATCCGGTGATCTGCACCCTGCGCGACGAAAGCGTTCCGGAACTGGCCCGGGAATTGGGCAACACCCGCTCAGCCGCTGCGCTGGAACTGTGGCGTCCCCATCTGGAAGGTAGCGTGGTGGTCATCGGCAACGCCCCGACAGCATTGTTTTATTTGCTGGAAATGCTCGACGCCGGTGCGCCGAAACCGGCGCTGATCCTCGGGTTCCCTGTAGGTTTCGTCGGCGCCGCCGAGTCCAAGGCAGCGCTGGCGGCTGACAGCCGTGGCGTGCCGTTTGTCATCATGCAGGGTCGCCTGGGCGGTAGCGCCATGGCTGCCGCCGCCGTCAATGCCCTCGCCACGGAGATCGAATGATGCAGCAACCTGGACGTTTGATCGGCCTCGGTGTCGGTCCCGGTGATCCGGAACTGATTACCGTCAAGGCGCTGCGGCTGCTGCGCGAGTCGCCTGTAGTGGCGTATTTCGTCGCCAAGGGCAAGAAGGGCAACGCCTTCGGTATCATCGAAGCCCACCTGCAGGACGCACAGAATTTGTTGCCACTGGTGTACCCGGTGACCACCGAAGCCTTGCCGGCGCCGTTGTCCTATGAGCAAGTGATCAGCGACTTCTACGATGACGCTGCCGTAGAATTGGCCGCGCATCTCGACGCAGGCCGCGATGTAGCGGTGATCTGCGAGGGCGACCCGTTCTTCTACGGATCGTACATGTACCTGCACGACCGGCTCGCCCAGCGTTATCAGGCTGAAGTCGTGCCTGGCGTGTGCTCGATGCTCGGCGGTGCCTCGGTGCTCGGTGCGCCGCTGGTGTATCGCAATCAGAGTCTGTCGGTGTTGTCCGGTGTGCTGCCGCACGACGAACTCAAGCGTCGCCTGGCCGATTCCGATGCGGCGGTGATCATGAAACTGGGACGCAACTTTCCCAAAGTCCGCCAGGTGCTGGAAGAGCTCGGCCTGGCCGAGCGTGCGCTGTACGTCGAACGCGCAACCATGGCCAATCAGAAGATCGTGCCGCTGGACCAGGTTGAGCCGATGTCTTCGCCGTACTTCTCGTTGATCATCGTTCCCGGTGAAAGGTGGCAAGGCTGATGACCCGTCCAGTTCCGGCGATTGTCATTCTCGGCAATGGCAGCCTCGCGACCGCACAGAAAATTCAGCAGTTTTATCCGGGTGCGTTGATCCACGGCCTGACCGGGCGGGTTGAGGGCGCTGACCAGGTCTACCGTGAATTCGGTGCGACCCTGCGTGAGCTTTATCAACAGGACACGCCGATCATAGCCTTGTGCGCAGCCGGGATCGTGATCCGAACGCTGGCGCCGTTGCTGCTGGAAAAAGGCGCCGAGCCGCCAGTGCTGGCTGTGGCCGAAGACGGCAGTGCGGTGGTGCCTCTGCTTGGTGGTCTTGGCGGCGTGAATGTGATGGCGCGCGAGATTGCCGCCGCACTGGAGGTCTCGGCGGCGATCACCACCAGCGGTGAACTGCGTTTCGGCACCTGCCTGCTCAATCCGCCCAGTGGGTATGCCTTGGGCGATCTGGAATTGGGCAAACGTTTCGTGTCCGATTTGCTGGCTGGTGAAACGGTGCGCATCGAAGGTTCGGCACCGTGGTTGGCGCAAGCGCAATTGCCTGAGAATGAACACGCGCGACTGACCGTTCACGTCGGTCATGCCGAGCGAGCGCCTGCGGCCCACGAATTGCTGATCTATCCACGCAACGTGCTGGTTGCCGTGGCGGGCGAAGTGGCCAATGCATCGGCCGCCATTCGCCAGGCTTTGCGTCAGGCCGGAATCGCAGTGCAATCGGTGGCTTGCCTGTTGGCAGCCGACAGCGAAATGGCCGGCTCCACGTTACGCGAAGCGGCGCTCGAACTGGGTGTGCCGTTGCGTTTTGTCAGCGCTGCAGGTGCGGCGAGTGAGCTGGTACATCATGCCATCAGGCCTGTATCCATCGTCGGCGATGACGTGGTTGCCATTGCAGTCGCCGAGCAGCCGTTGGAGCCATCGCAGATCGGTCGACCGCGCGGACGGCTGGCGGTGATTGGCCTCGGGCCAGGCGCTGCCGACTTGATGGTACCTGCGGTGAAGGCAGAACTGGCTCGTGCCAACGATGTGCTCGGCTACGAAACCTACGTGCGCATGGCCGGGCCATTCCGGGCTGACCAGGTGCTGCACTGCACGGATAACCGCGAAGAAATGCAGCGTGCCCGTCACGCCTTCGAACTGGCGGCTCAAGGGCGTTCGGTGGTGGTGGTGTCGTCCGGTGATCCGGGGGTCTTTGCCATGGCCGCGGCTGTGCTGGAGGCGCTTCACGAGTCCAGCGATGCCGCCTGGCACAACGTCGATCTCGAAATCCTGCCTGGTGTCTCAGCCTCGCTGGCGACGGCCGCCCAGGCCGGTGCGCCGTTGGGTCATGACTTCTGTGTGCTGTCGCTGTCAGACAACCTCAAGCCCTGGTCGATCATCGAAAAACGTCTGGAACTGGCCGCGCAAGCCGATCTTGCACTGGCTTTCTACAATCCGATCTCTCGTTCACGTCCCTGGCAACTGGGGCGGGCGCTGGAGATTGTCAGCCAGCACCGTGAGTCGGGAACTCCCGTCGTATTGGGGCGGGATATTGGCCGTCCGGGTCAGACGTTGCGGGTGACCACCCTGGGTCAACTGGGTGTCGATCAGGTGGACATGCGGACGATGGTACTCATCGGGTCGTCGACAACTCGTGTGTTCCCTCGCCTGGACGGGAATGCCTGGGTGTACACGCCACGCAGTTATGGCGACAAGCTTACCCCCATTCAATAGTTACTATTCCGGGCTGCTGAATAAGTCCAGGTCATTATTGATTAATAATGACCTGGTTAGTGGTGCCTGATCGTTTGTTGTTGAGTGTGCGTCTCGTTAGTGTGTAATGATCGATATACATATGTTGTGTTTGGTTGCGGTTGATCGCTGGGGTGAGCTGCGTTAGTTTTAAGGCGCTTCTGGATGAGGCGATTTTTAATAAATAAAGGAGTATTGCTTGTGGATGATTTTGAACGTTCTGTAAGTGTTTCGAAAAGTGCTGATTTTGTAAGGGCATGCATTAAGAAGCGTAAAAGCGTCATGGCCAAACAAGCGAGCACAATGTCGTTGATGTCGTCGGTCGCTTCGAGTCCCACCAAGGAGCTGGACGCGTTGGTGCTGGGCAACAGTCTGATTGGTTACGGTGACAAAATCTCCATCGAAAACATGGCGATTATTGAAAACCTGATCACTATGTCGAAAATGGAAGCGAATTACGAAGTGCCCGGAAATAAGAACCCCAAAGCTTGGTACCACGCGTTTACCAAGTGTATGGAGGACTTGGGGTGTTTTGTCCCGGATAAAGGTTACTCAAAATACAGTGCCACTTCGCTAAGGATCACAATGGATAATGTCATGGTTGACATTATCCAGGCTGCCGTTGAGGCTGCAAAGGCTGCAGTTCCTGGCGCTACTGTGCTCAGTGCAATAACCAACACTACGTTGGATGCATTGAAGAAAGAGCCTGATGCAATAAATCTGTTCAATCTAGAGGCGAAGAATACTGAAGGCGTGCGTTTGTCCACTATTCCCTGCGAACAAATGGCCAACGGAATTATCCTGATCGCGGTAGGAGCCGTTGATCATCAGGGTGGGGGTAATGATGGCGGTCTCCTGTTCGTTGACTGGAAGACTTCTTCCCTGGATATTTTCCACGGTAAGTCGTTCGTAACGTTCAATCCTGCGCGTTATGCGGAAATCAAGTCGGAAATTGAGGAGTACCTCGGCGTTCACCGGAAGGAAGTTTTTGTCAAGCGTTTCAGCCGGCGCAAGTGAGGGGACAAGGTCAGAGGCTTTGGGTCTCTGGCCTTCCTCAAATAAGGAAAGCGTATGGCGTACTCCGTAGTAATAAACTCAGGCAGCATTCTGCTGTTGTCGACGGCGTTGCCGCCTGCAGTCAGACAGGACACGCTTGACACTGTGTTGTTTGCGCAACTTGCGGCTGAGGAAGATTTCCCGGACGGTAAGGACCACGCTCAGTGGTCCGACGTATTTGTAGACACTCTGGCTGCTTGTGGTTGGAAGTTCCATGATCAAGGGGCTACCTCGGGGATGTTCCCTTCTACCGGCGTTACGGCCTTTTCAATACATGACGCTGTTCATGCGGCTTTCCAATCACGGCTATCCGCTCAGCAGGTCGTTCTGCTGGCAACTGCTTTTCGTATGGTCGTGCAACTGCCTGTCCAGTCGCTGGGGGCCAGGGTTTTTCGTGAGCGCTCGATAATGGGGCGTGAGAATCAATCAGTCAGCATGGAAGGAAATTTCAACCGTATACATTGTGTGAGAGTGCTGACAGGCATTGTTGAGGCTGATGGTTTTCTGACTTTGGCCACAGTGTGCTTTGAAACGGATCAACCGATTGAAGGCCAGTTTATCGGGCAGGATTTTGCGTTGAGTAGCGTAGTGGGAGGGGTGAAAACTTCATTTCTTCACGCCCGATTTTTCGTCGACGAATACAAGGCATTCAGAGACGACACAGTGCTGTGGTTAGGGCAGCAACGACAGGCACTGTGTATCAAGGTCGGCGAGCATGACGTTCATCTGTCTCGTTGATTGGTGTCGGGTTCCGGCACCTTCCAAGGGATAACATTGAGAGACATGGCGGGCTAAGGAACCAGATACCCCTTCACCCCGGTAAAAATGATCTGTGCCGCCAGTGCGCACACAAACAACCCCATCAACCGGCTGACGATCTGTAATCCCTGATCACCGAGAATGCGCTCGATTCGGCTGGACAAAAACAGCACCACACCCACGGTAAAGCTGGCCATGGCAATGCCGACAATGGCCGTGAGCTTGTCGTCCCAGTGCGGCTGACTCACGCCCATCACCAGCAAGGCACCGATGGTGCCGGGGCCGACGGTCAGCGGAATGGTCAGCGGGACGATGGTCACATCCTGCTGCACGTTGTCGGTCTGTACCGCCGATTTGCCTTGTGCCATCCCCAGTGCCGAGATGAACAGGACACTACCGGCGCCGATGCGGAAGGCGTCCACGGTAATGCCGAAAACACTGAAAATCACTCGGCCGAACAAGTACAGCAGCACACTGGAGACCAGGGTGGCGACCGCAACTTTCCAGGCCAGCCGTCGCTGCTCCTTGCGCGAATAACCACGGGTCAGGCTGATGAAGCAGGACAACACGAAGAATGGGCTGTAGAGCACCAGCATCTTCAGGTAAACGCTGAACAACACATGGAGCATGGTGCCGGGCTCACTGGCGAGGGAAGTCGAGGGGGAGTCTATCAGGGGTTGCGCAGTCTGTCGGCTCAGGACGTTTGGGTCGTTGCGCGATTCTGCTGGTCACGCTGGGCGACCCAGTGTTCGATCAATTCACGCAGTTGTGACAGTTCGACCGGTTTGGCCATGTGTCCGTCCATGCCGGCCTGGCGCGCACGCTCTTTGTGTTCGGCCAGGATATGGGCGGTCAATGCCACCACGGGGGTACGGACCCGCTGGTTGCCGACTTCCCAGGCACGCAATTGCTGGGTGGCCGAGAAGCCGTCGAGGATCGGCATTTCGCAGTCCATCAGCACCAGGTCGTAACGCTGGGCTTTCATCGCCTGCAAGGCTTCTTCGCCGTTGCAGGCGGTATCCGGTTGCAGGTTGAGCTTGCTCAGCATGCCGCGGATCACCTTGGTCGAAATGCTGTTGTCTTCGGCCACCAGAATGCGGAAATCGCTGGGGACCTTGACCGGCGGGGGCGGGCCGCTTGGCAGCGAGTGCGTGACGACCTGGCCTTTGTTGCGTTGGGTCAGTTCGTCGGCCAGGGTGGTCTTGAGGGTGTAGCCGGCCACCGGTTTGGCGAGGATGCGCTTGATCCCGGAGTTGCGCGCAATGATCTTGCTCGGCGCATTGCTGATGCCGGTGAGCATGATCAGCAGGATGTCATGGTTCAGGCTCGGGTCTTCCTTGATCTTGGCCGCCAGTTGCATGCCGGTCATGCCGGGCATGTTCTGGTCCAGCAGGACCACATCGAAGTAATCGCGCAAATGCGCCTTGGTGCGCAGCAGTGCCAGCGCTTCCTTGCCGGAAGGCGCGGCGCTGACGTTCAGGCCCCAGGCGCTGCATTGCTGCACCAGCACCTTGCGACAGGTGTCGTTGTCGTCCACCACCAATACCCGTGCACCTTGCAGCGGGCCATCGAGGTCGGAGGTCGGGTGCTCGAGGCGATCCGGATCCAGCGGCAGGGTCAGCCACAGGGTGCTGCCCTGGTTGCTGCCACTCTTGATGCCGAATTCCCCTTGCATCAAGCGTATCAGTTGCCGGGCAATCACCAGACCCAGGTTGCCGCCCAGGTGGGTGGCCGACAGAAAATGCCGGCTGTGCAGTTCGGCGTGCATCAGGGCGTCGCGTTCTTCGGCATCCATCGGCTCGCCGCTGTCCTGCACGGCGATACGCAGGCGCGGTTTGGTGTTGCGCTCGTCGAGCGCCACGACGATCAGGATTTCGCCTTCATCGGTTTTTTTCAGGGCGTTTTCGAGCAGGCTCAACAGGGTCTGGCGCAGGCGTGTCGGGTCACCGCTGATCACTCGAGGCACTTGCGGCTGGATGAAGCTGATCAACTCGACGTTTTGCTGCTCGGCCTTGGCGCGGAAGATGCTCAGGCAGTCTTCGATCAGCGCGTTGAGGTCGAACTGCACATCGTCCAGCTCGATCTGCCCGGACTCGAGTTTGGAAATGTCGAGGATTTCGTTGATCAGTGTCAGCAGCTCGTTGCCGGCGCTGTGGATCGTCTGCACATAGTCGCGTTGCTTGACCGAAAGCGGTGTGCCCAGCAGCAGCTCGGTCATGCCGAGAACGCCGTTCATCGGGGTGCGGATTTCATGGCTGATCTTCGCCAGGAACTCGGCCTTGGCGTTGACCTCGGCATTGCTGGCCGCCAGGTCACGGCTGATGCTGAAACGGTCTTCGGTGATGCGGCGCTGGCGCTCGCTCAACGCAATGCTCATCAGCAGGCCGCTGATGCAGATGAATACCAGCAAGGTGGTGATCAGGCCATGGGGTTCGACCAGGGTCAGCCCCAACAGCGCAGGCAGGATGACCAGGGTCCCGAGGTTGAACACCACCATGGCCGCCACGAAGAGGCGCGCCGGGCGATAGCCTTTTTGCCAGTGATAGGCGCTGATGAACAGCATGGTCAGGCCAGCCAGGGCTACCAGGCCGTAGGTAATGAAGTTCAGCGGCAAGGTATTGACGAACAGCAGCATCAGGCCGCAGGCGGTGATCAGCAGAACCTCGCCTAGCAGCAACCGGTTCAGCGGGTGCGGCCCGAGCGGGGAGAAGAAGCGATAGGCAAGCATCAGGCCGCAGGGGGCAGTCAGCAGCAATGTCAGGTAAGCCCCCGGCGTTTGCAGTGCGTGCCCGTCCGGTAGCCAGGGGCCGGCGAGGTTCAGCAACAGCAGCAGGCTGAGCATCAACAGCCCTTCGCATGCTGCCAGCCAGAGGGCGCTGTGCGAGCGGGTGTAGGCGTAGCGGATGAGGTTGTGCAGGATTAGCATGGCGATGCAGCCGAACAGCAGGCCATAGATCAGCGTCTGGTTCTGGTTGGCAGCCGCGATGACCGCCGATTGCAGGGTGATGTAGGGTCGTAACTGGTGGTCGGAGGCCAGTCGCAGGTAGACGTCCAGGGGGCTGTCGCTTTGCGGCAGGGCCAGCATGAAGTCGCTGCTGGGCAATGGACGCTCGGATTGGGGCTGTTCGTTGCCCGTGCTGGATTGATCGATCAGCTTGTCGCCGTCCAGTACGTACATGTTGAACTGGCGCAGGTCAGGCGCGAACAATCGCAGCACCTGTTCGTGCTTGCCCGGTGCAAGCTTGAATCGCAACCATAGCGCGCCATCGGGTTCAGCCGCGGTAATACGGTCGAGTTCGATGGGGCTGAATTGATTGGTGTAGCGTGCGGAACGGATGTCGCTCAGTTGCAGGTCGCCCTGTTCGTCGAGCAATACCGCCCAGCCACTGCCTTGTGCGGCCTGGGCCGGTAGCATGCAGAGCAGGGTCAGCAATGTGACGGTTAAGCTTATGGCAATCCTGAGCCAGCGCACGGCGAAATCCCTTCGTTAGGTTGATGCCAGAATATAACGATGCGCGGCGCCGGAATAGCCAGGCAATGAACCGTGTTCATTGCCTGGTGCGGTGTCTACCTTATTCCTGGCTTTCGCCACGCTCGCGGGCAATGGCGCGGTAGCCAATGTCCTTGCGATAGAAACAGCCTTCCCAGTCAATCGTTGCCGCCAGCTTGTAGGCCTGCTGCTGTGCAGCGTCGACGCTGGCACCCATGGCTGTGGCGCACAACACACGACCACCGGCGGTCACTACCTGACCGTCCTTGAGCGCCGTACCGGCGTGGAAGACCTTGCCTTCCAGTGCGGCGGCTGCGTCCAGCCCCTTGATGACTGTGCCCTTGGCGTAGTCACCAGGATAGCCACCAGCGGCCAGAACGATGCCGACGCTCGGACGTGGATCCCATTGCGCTTCTACTTTGTCCAGCGCCTGGGCCAGGGCGGCTTCGACCAGCAACACCAGGCTCGACTGCAGGCGCAGCATCACCGGTTGGGTTTCAGGGTCGCCGAAACGGCAGTTGAATTCGATGACTTTTGGGTTACCAGCCTTGTCGATCATCAGGCCGGCGTACAGGAAGCCAGTGTAGACGTTGCCTTCTTCGGCCATGCCGCGCACGGTCGGCCAGATCACCAGGTCCATGACGCGCTTATGCACGTCGGCGGTGACCACTGGCGCCGGGGAGTAAGCACCCATGCCGCCGGTGTTCGGACCGGTGTCGCCGTCGCCGACGCGTTTGTGGTCCTGGCTGGTGGCCATCGGCAGTACGTTCTTGCCGTCGACCATGACGATGAAGCTGGCTTCTTCGCCGTCCAGGAACTCTTCGATGACCACGCGCGAACCTGCATCGCCGAAGGCATTGCCCGCCAGCATGTCGCGCACGGCGTCTTCGGCTTCGGCCAGGGTCATGGCGACGATCACACCTTTACCGGCGGCCAGGCCGTCGGCCTTGATCACGATCGGAGCGCCTTTTTCACGCAGGTAGGCGAGGGCCGGCTCGATTTCGGTGAAGTTCTGGTAGTCGGCAGTCGGGATCTTGTGGCGAGCCAGGAAGTCCTTGGTGAAGGCTTTCGAACCTTCCAGCTGCGCAGCGCCAGCGGTCGGGCCGAAGCAATCGAGGCCGCGGCTGCGGAACAGGTCCACAACACCGGCAACCAGCGGCACTTCAGGGCCGACGATGGTCAGGGAAACGTTTTTCTCGGCAAAGTCTGCCAGTTGCTCAAGCGCCAGTACGTCGATGGCGACGTTCTCGCACTTGGCTTCGATGGCGGTACCGGCGTTGCCCGGCGCCACGAACACTTTCTGCACGCGCGGATCCTGAGCCACTTTCCAGGCCAGGGCGTGTTCACGGCCACCGCTGCCAATGATCAAAACATTCATTTCAAAAACCTCAAGATTCTGTGGGGCGCTGCTAAACCGCTGTGTACCGTGTAGGAGCTGCCGAAGGCTGCGATCTTTTGATCTTTAAAAGCAAGATCAAAAGATCGCAGCCTTCGGCAGCTCCTACACAGCTCCTACACAGAGGGAGCGGTGTATCAGTGACGGAAGTGGCGCATGCCGGTGAACACCATGGCGATACCGGCTTCGTCGGCCGCAGCAATCACTTCAGCATCACGCATCGAGCCGCCTGGCTGGATCACGGCAGTCACGCCCGCCTTGGCCGCATTGTCCAGACCGTCGCGGAACGGGAAGAATGCGTCGGAAGCCATCACCGAACCGGCTACCTGCAAGCCGGCATGTTCTGCCTTGATGGCAGCAATGCGCGCGGAGTTCACGCGGCTCATCTGGCCGGCGCCGACACCGATGGTCTGGCGATTCTTGGCGTAGACGATGGCGTTGGATTTCACGTACTTGGCGACTTTCCAGGCGAAGATCAGGTCGTTGATTTCCTGTTCGGTCGGTGCGCGCTTGGTCACCACTTTCAGGTCGTCGGCGCCGATCATGCCGATGTCGCGGCTCTGCACCAGCAGGCCACCGTTGACGCGTTTGTAGTCCCAGGCAGCGGCGCGGTCAGCCGACCACTCGCCGCAGGCCAGCAGGCGTACGTTGGCTTTGGCGGCGACAATGGCGCGGGCTTCTTCGCTGACGCTCGGGGCAATGATCACTTCGACGAACTGGCGCTCGACGATGGCCTTGGCGGTCTCGGCGTCCAGTTCGCGGTTGAAGGCGATGATGCCGCCGAAGGCGGATTCGGTGTCGGTGGCGTAGGCCAGGTCGTAGGCCTTGCGGATGCCGCCTTCGGCGTCAGGGCTGACAGCCACGCCGCACGGGTTGGCGTGCTTGACGATCACGCAAGCCGGCTTGACGAAGCTCTTCACGCATTCCAGCGCGGCGTCGGTGTCGGCCACGTTGTTGTACGACAGTTCCTTGCCTTGCAGCTGGGTCGCAGTGGCGATGCCGACTTCGGCAGGCTTGGCTTCCACGTAGAACGCCGCGCTCTGGTGCGGGTTCTCGCCGTAGCGCATTTCCTGGGCCTTGATGAACTGGCTGTTGAAGGTGCGCGGGAATTCGCTGCGGCCTTCTGTGCTCAGGGTGTCGGCCGCCTGGTTCACGGTGCCCATGTAGTTGGCGATCATGCCGTCGTAGGCGGCGGTGTGTTCGAACGCCTTGAGCATCAGGTCGAAGCGCTGAGCGTAGGTCAGGCCGCCGGCCTTGAGGTTTTCCAGGACGCTGGCGTAATCGCTGGCATTGACCACGATCGCTACGTCTTTATGGTTTTTCGCGGCCGAACGAACCATGGTCGGGCCGCCGATGTCGATGTTCTCGATGGCGGTCGGCAGGTCGCAACCTGGCTTGTTGATGGTGGCTTCGAACGGGTACAGGTTGACCGCGACCAGGTCGATCGGCTTGATGCCGTGTTCGTTCATGATCGCGTCGTCGATACCGCGACGACCGAGGATCCCGCCGTGGATTTTCGGGTGCAGGGTTTTCACCCGGCCGTCCATCATTTCGGCGAAACCGGTGTAATCCGCGACTTCCACTGCGGCAACGCCGTTGTCCTGCAGCAGCTTGAACGTCCCGCCGGTGGAGAGGATCTCGACGCCCAGGGCTTCAAGCTCCTTGGCGAATTCGAGGATCCCGGTCTTGTCGGAAACGCTGATCAAGGCGCGGCGGATCGGCAGGCGGGTAGTCTGGTCGGTCATCTCAATTTCCATCAAAAGCAAAGGAAGTCAGCAAAAAAGGCGACCGGTTTTACGCGGGCGCCTTTCTGGTTTGATTGAATGCTTACAGCAAATCGTACTGCTTGAGTTTCTTGCGCAGCGTGCCCCGGTTCAGTCCGAGCATCTCGCTGGCCTTGGTCTGGTTGCCCTTGACGTAGTTCATCACGCACTCGAGCAGGGGAGCCTCGACTTCGGAGAGCACCAGGTTGTACACATCAGTGACGGCAGCGCCCTCAAGGTGGGCGAAATAATTGTGCAGCGCCTTCTCGACACTCCCGCGAAGGGTCTGGCCCTCTTCGCTCGGTGTATTGAGGTGCTGTTTCAAATTCACGTTGTCGCTCACGGGTGTTGTTCCACTCACTAAAGTCTCGGTCATCATCGTCATGCGGCCACCCACTCTCCGTCCCCTGTCAGGCTCTTGTAACGCTCGGCGAAAAACGCCCGAACGTTGGCGCATTGTGCATCCGTACCATCCAAACGATTGAAGTGGGCGCGAAACTCCCTGGCGCCCGGCAGGGTTGCGAGATACCAGCCCACATGCTTTCGAGCAATGCGTACACCCATGACATCGCCATAAAAGGCGTGCAGGGCAGCCAGATGCTCTAGCAGGATGCGTTCCACCTCGATCAGTTCCAGCGCCGGGAGTTTCTCGCCGGTACGCAGGAAATGGTCGATCTCGCGAAAAATCCATGGCCGCCCCTGGGCAGCCCGGCCAATCAACAAACCATCGGCACCGGTCGCGTCGAGCACGTACCGGGCTTTTTCCGGCGAATCGATATCGCCGTTGGCGAAGACCGGGATCGACACCGCCTGCTTGATCGCGGCGATGGTGTCGTACTCGGCCTCACCGGTATACAGGTCGGCACGGGTGCGGCCATGCACTGCCAGCGCCGTAATGCCTGCCTGCTCGGCGATCTTCGCCACCGTCAGGCCGTTCTTGTTGTCCCGGTCCCAACCGGTCCGGATCTTCAGGGTAACCGGCACATCGACCGCAGCCACGACGGCCTGCAGGATCTCGGTTACCAGGGTTTCATCCTTCAACAGTGCGGAACCGGCAGCCTTGTTGCAGACTTTCTTGGCCGGGCAGCCCATGTTGATATCAATAATCTGCGCGCCCATTTCAACGTTGGCACGGGCAGCGTCCGCCAGCATCTGTGCGTCCCCACCGGCGATCTGTACCGAGCGTGGCTCGGGATCACCTGTGTGGATCATGCGCATGCGCGACTTGCGGGTGTTCCACAAACTCATGTCGCTGGTGACCATTTCCGAGACGACCAGTCCCGCGCCCAAGCGCTTGCACAGCTGACGAAAGGGCTGGTCGGTGACACCCGCCATGGGGGCGAGAATCAAGCTGTTATGTAATGTGTATGGGCCGATGCGTACCGCCGACATAGGACTTCCCTGTTGTGGGGCCGGATCATGAGAGTTCGAAAAAGGGTTGGCATGATACCCGCTCTCGATGACTGGATAAAGGCTGAATTGAACAAAATCTGAACAGTTATTCTGTTATTACCCGTGGTTTGGTTGGCCAGGGGGAGTCAGAAAGCCGACTTCAATCGGGGAGCGATGAAGCGTTTCACTCCGGAGAGTGGAAGCTCAGACTGTAGTTCACGGCCTTGGCGCCGGGGTCGAGAATGTCCAGGGCGATGTGGATCGGCGTCTGTGGAGGCATTTCCGCCATGCCTTCGAGATCGCCATTGAGGTACTCGCCGGGTTTGAAGCGGCGACTGGCGATCAGGTGGCCATTGAGATCGGCGAAGCGCAGTTCCAGCAGCGGGAAGGGCTGGGAAAAGGGCGCGCGGTTATAGATGATCGCATCGACCACCAGTGCGCCATTGAATTCGGGATGGCTGCGCACCACCAGGTTGCTGCTTTTGATTTTTGCAATGTCGACCTTGGAGGGCACGGTGCAGCCGATTTGCGGGCACAGTTGCTGGAACCACGGGCGATATTGATCCTGTCGCGCCAGTTCGTCGAAATGGTAGGCGATGTACTGGCCGGCGAGCGCGCCAGCGGCGATCAGCACCAGCAGCAACCACAACAGCCGTCGGCCCCAGGGCGAGCGGCGTTTTTGCCAGTCCAGTTGCAGCGGGTCGTCGGTCAGGTCTTGCAGCACTTCGGCACGCGGGCCTGTCTCGCTGCGTTCGCGGCGCTTGCGCAGCGGCTCGATCGAGGGCAGGTTGTCGTCGATTTCGTTCTCGTCGGCGGCCGACAGGCGTTCGTGGTGCAGCGGCGCATCGAGTGGGTCGTGCAAGCGCAACTGGGGTGGCTGCAGTTCGTCGTCGAGATCGACCGGTTCCAGAGTCAGCGAAGGTTCTGTGCGCGAGGCTTTGCCCGGTTCGACCGTCGGCTCTGGCGATTCAAGGCTGTCGAACGGTTCGTCGACTTGCGCACGATCGGCCGCCGACTCACTGAACAGGCTGTCGGACCACGGCTCCTCGTCATCCTGCCCGGTGCTGTCGCGGCGGGCGCTCAGCGAGTCGTCGCGATGGCGGCCGAGCTCGGTGGCCGGCTGGATTTCCCGCTGTTCGAGCCGGGCGAGTTCTTCGTCGAGGTCGAGGCTGTCCAGGTCCAGTTCGGTCGCGCTCCATTGCTTTTGGCTGATGGCGCGCGGTGCCGATGGCTCGAGGGGTTCGGCAGGCTGCACAGGCGGTAGCGGCGCCGCTACCGGTGGTTCCTTGCCGGCTTGCTCAAGCAACTGCCTGGCGGCATTGAACACCTGCAGGCAGGAGCCGCAGCGAACGACGCCGCGAGCCACGCTCAATTGGGCATGGCTGACGCGGAAGCTGGTTTGGCAATGCGGGCACTGAGTGACGAAGCTGTCGGTCATGCGGCGTTCCGGATTATGCAGGCGGCCATTCTAGCGCCGACGGCCAGTGATGCGCACCCAGCCATCGCGATTGGCGATCGGATCCAGATCGAAGTCCTTGGCGTAGGCGGCAGCGACTTCGTCACCTTGTTCGGCGAGGATGCCCGACAGCGCCAGGCGACCGCCCGACTTGACCAGGCCGGACAGCTGCGGCGCCAGGGAAACCAGCGGGCCGGCGAGAATGTTGGCCACCAGCACGTCGGCTTGCACCTGCGGCAAATCTTCCGGCAGATACAGTGGGAACAACTCATCAGCGATGTTATTGCGCCCGGCGTTGTCGCGGGAGGCTTCCAGCGCCTGCACGTCGATGTCGGTGCCCACGGCTTCCCTGGCGCCCAGCAACAGCGCGGCGATCGCCAGGATCCCCGAGCCGCAGCCGAAGTCCAGCACGTTGCAGTCCTTCAGGTCCTGGCTGTCGAGCCATTCCAGGCACAGTGCGGTGGTCGGGTGGGTGCCGGTGCCGAACGCCAGGCCCGGATCAAGCAACAGGTTCACTGCGTCAGGTTCCGGCGCGGCGTGCCAGCTCGGCACGATCCACAGGCGCTGGCCGAAACGCATTGGCTGGAAGCCGTCCATCCAGCTGCGTTCCCAATCCTGGTCTTCGATGACTTCGCTGTGGTGTTCAGGCAGCGGGCTGCCGGTCAGCAGCTCCAGGTGGGCCAGTACCGGGCCGGGCTCGGTGCCACCTTCGAACAGGGCCAGCAGGTGCGTGTGCGACCACAGTGGCGTGGTATTGAGTTCCGGTTCGAAGATCGGCTGGTCTTCGGCGTCCATGAAGGTCACCGATACGGCGCCCACTTCAAGGAAAGCGTCTTCATAGGTTTCGGCTTGTTCTGGGCTGATGGCGAGACGTACTTGCAGCCAAGGCATGGCGGGCACCTTTGAAAAATGTTGATTGCAGCCTGGCGGGCTGCGAGAAGGACGCAAGTTTACGCGAGAGCGGGGCCGATGACGACCATGGAGAAAAATCAAAAGATCGCAGCCTTCGGCAGCTCCTACAGGTGTTCACATTCATCTGTAGGAGCTGCCGAAGGCTGCGATCTTTTGATCTTCTTTTCCCGGAAACAACAAAGCCGCCCGAAGGCGGCTTTGTTGTGTACCAGCTGAAGCTTAGTGCTTCTCGCCAGCCAGCTTGTGCTCGAGGTAGTGAATGTTCACCCCCCCTTTGCAGAAGCCTTCATCGCGGGTCAGGTCGCGGTGCAGCGGGATGTTGGTCTTGATCCCGTCAACCACGATCTCGTCCAGCGCATTGCGCATGCGCGCCATGGCTTCGTCACGGGTTGCGCCGTAGGTGATCAGCTTGCCGATCAACGAATCGTAGTTCGGCGGAACGGCATAACCACTGTACAGGTGCGAGTCGACGCGAACGCCGTTGCCGCCTGGAGCGTGGAAATGCTTGACCGTGCCAGGGCTCGGCATGAAGGTTTTCGGGTCTTCGGCGTTGATCCGGCATTCCAGCGCGTGACCGCGGATGACCACGTCATCCTGGGTGAACGACAGCTTGTTGCCGGCGGCGATGCTGAGCATCTCCTTGACGATGTCGATACCAGTGACCATTTCCGAAACCGGGTGCTCTACCTGGACACGAGTGTTCATCTCGATGAAGTAGAAACGACCGTTTTCGTACAGGAACTCGAAAGTGCCCGCGCCACGGTAGCCGATGTCGATGCACGCCTTGACGCAGCGAGCCAGAACTTCCTGGCGGGCCTGTTCGTCGATGCCCGGTGCCGGCGCTTCTTCCAGAACCTTCTGGTGACGACGTTGCAGCGAGCAATCGCGGTCGCCCAGATGGATAGCCTGGCCCTGGCCATCGGAAAGAACCTGGACTTCCACGTGGCGTGGGTTGGTCAGGAATTTTTCCAGATAGACCATCGGGTTGCCGAACGCCGCACCGGCTTCGGAGCGGGTCAGTTTCGCCGAGGAAATCAGGTCTTCTTCCTTGTGCACAACGCGCATGCCGCGGCCACCACCGCCGCCAGCGGCCTTGATGATCACCGGGTAACCCACTTCGCGACCAATGCGCAGAGCGGTTTCTTCGTCTTCCGGCAGCGGGCCGTCAGAACCCGGAACGGTCGGTACGCCAGCTGCGATCATGGCGTGCTTTGCCGATACCTTGTCGCCCATCAGGCGAATGGTTTCGGCTTTCGGGCCAATGAACGCAAAGCCGGAGTTCTCGACCTGCTCGGCGAAGTCGGCGTTTTCCGCAAGGAAGCCGTAGCCCGGGTGAATGGCGGTGGCGCCCGTCACTTCGGCTGCGGCAATGATTGCCGGAATGTGCAGGTAGGAGTGGGCGGCCGATGCCGGTCCGATGCAGACGGATTCGTCTGCCAGGCCCAGGTGCATCAGTTCCTTGTCAGCCTTGGAGTAAACGGCGACGGTCTTGATGCCCATCTCTTTGCAGGCGCGCAGGATCCGCAGGGCGATCTCACCGCGGTTGGCGATCAGAACTTTTTCCAACTTCGCAGTCATCAAAGGCTCTCCGCGGTTCAAACGATGGTGAACAGCGGTTGGTCGTACTCAACCGGCTGGCCGTCTTCGACGAGGATGGATTCGATCACACCGCTGGTTTCAGCTTCGATGTGGTTCATCATCTTCATGGCTTCAACGATGCACAGGGTGTCGCCTTTCTTCACGGTCTGGCCGACTTCAACGAAGGACGGCGAGGTTGGCGAAGACTTGCGGTAGAACGTACCGACCATCGGCGAACAGGCAACGGTGCCGTTCAGCGCTGGTGCGGCGGCGGCAGCAGGTGCAGCAGCGGCAGCCGGAGCGGCGGCAGCGACAGGCGCGGCAGCCGGAGCAGGCATTGGAGCCGGTGCGTAGTACTGTTGAGCCGGGGTCTTGCTATGACGGCTGATGCGTACGGACTCTTCGCCTTCCTTGATCTCGAGCTCGTCGATGCCGGACTCTTCCAGCAATTCGATCAGTTTCTTAACTTTACGGATATCCATGAATCATCAACTCCCAAGGGTCGGTCAGGGGCGGTTAACTTGTTGTTCAAGCTGTTCCAGGGCGGCCTCCAGGGCCAGTCGGTAACCGCTGGCGCCAAGGCCGCAGATCACTCCCACCGCTACGTCGGAGAAGTAAGAGTGATGGCGGAAAGGTTCGCGTTTGTGCACGTTGGACAAATGCACTTCGATGAATGGGATGCTCACCGCCAGCAGCGCGTCACGTAATGCGACACTTGTATGTGTAAAAGCTGCCGGGTTAATCAAAATGAAGTCCACGCCTTCGCTGCGGGCAGCGTGAATACGGTCGATCAATTCGTACTCGGCATTGCTTTGCAGGTGCAGCAAATGATGGCCGGCTTCACGGGCACGGCGTTCCAGGTCCTGGTTGATCTGCGCCAGGGTCGTGGCGCCGTAGGTGCCCGGTTCACGAGTGCCGAGCAAGTTCAGGTTGGGTCCGTGCAGAACCAGTAGGGTCGCCATCGGCTGTTCCTTTATTTTCCGTGAGCAATTGTCAGAACCCGGCGACTATGCCGCAAAGCCTTTGTGACTGTCCAGTTCTCTGCAATAGGCAGCACGATGACCGATGTTTGCGCGAAATATATGACTGCTTGATTAAATGTGGTCATTCGCCCTGGCAACACGTTCGGCGAAGTCTTTGGCGTTGATCTCGCCGATCACCCGCACATCGGCGCGTTCGACACCGTCCTTGCCGAAAAACATCAGGGCCGGGGGGCCGAACAACTGGTAGCGGTCGAGCAGGGCGCGTTGCTCGGCGTTGCTGGCGGTGATGTCGAAGCGGATCAGCCGGTAACCCTTGAGGCGTTCGATGACGACAGGGTCGTCCAACACCTCACGCTCGATGACTTTGCAACTGATGCACCAGTCGGCATACCAGTCGAGCAGCAGCGGGGTGCCGGAGGCGCGTGCGTCGGTGAGTGCGCGGTCCAGATCGGCCGGCGTGCTGACGGTTTGCCAGGCGCTGGTGTTTTGTGCAGCGCCGCTGTTGGCGACGATACGGGGCTGGCCTATCGGGTTGAACGGGTCGGTCTGGCCGCTGAACGCGCCGTACCAGCAGGCCAGCGCGTAAAACACCAGGAACATGCCGAGCAACTGTCCGAGGCGTTTGCGTGGTGGTTTATAGACGAACTCCAGCGCCCCCATGAACAGGCCGACCCCGCCGGCCAGCAAACCGATCAGCAGCAAGGTGACCTGACCCGGCAGGACGCGACTGAGCAGGCCGACGGCCAACCCGAGCAACAACACGCCAATCGCGTTTTTAACGTAGACCAGCCACGGACCGCTTTTTGGCAACCAGGCTGCGCCACCGGTGGCTACCAGCAATAGGGGTGCGCCCATGCCGAGGCCGAGCATGAACAGTTTCAGGCCGCCGCCCAGCGCATCGCCACTGGCGCTGATGTACAGCAACGCGCCGGCCAGTGGTGCCGAAACACAAGGTGAAACCAGCAAGCTGGAGACCACGCCCAACACCGCGGCGCCCCACAGTGACCCGCCTTCGGTGCGACCGGCGATGCGGTCCAGGCGACTGTTGATGGCGTGCGGCAGTTTCAGTTCGAAGACGCCGAACATCGCCAGCGCGAACAGCGCAAAAAACATCGCAAAAGGCACCAGCACCCAGGCCGATTGCAGCCGCGCCTGCAGATTGAGCTGGGCACCGAACAGGCCCATCAGCGCACCGAGCAGGGCAAAGCACGCGGCCATCGGCAGCACATAGGCCAGTGACAGATTGAAGCCGCGCCAGCCGCCGACCTGGCCGCGCAGCACCACCCCGGACAGGATCGGCAGCATGGGCAGCACGCAAGGTGTGAAGGTCAGGCCCAGGCCCGCGAGGAAAAACAAGGCCAGTTCACGCCAGCTCCATTGAGATGCCGTCGTCGTCCCCACGCCGCTGCCGTCGATGCTCAGGCGCTCGGTCTCCGGCGGATAGCACAGACCTTTATCGGCGCAACCCTGATAGGTCACGGCCAGGGTGAAGGCCCGCTGATCGGTGCGCGGTAGTTCGACGTCGAGAATGCCGTGGTAGACCTCGACGTCGCCGAAGTACTCATCGTGCTTTTTCTGGCCATCGGGCAGTTTCGCCGCGCCGAGCACGACTTCGGCCGGATCGGCGCGAAACTGGAAACGGTGACGGTAGAGGTAATAGCCTTCAGTGGCGACGAAGCGCAGCTTGATCGATTGCGGTGTGCTTTCTACCAGGTTCAACTGGAAGGCTTCGCGCACGGGCAGGAAGTCGGCGCTGTTGTTGATCGAGCCCAGGCTGGCGCTGGGACGATTTTCCAGCAAGCCGGTGGCGCTGGCCGGCAGGGCGAATACTAAAAGCAGCAGGCAGAGCAAACGGCGCATGACGATCTCGCGTATCGGAATTGGGGGGATGATAGCGGACAGTGGCCAGGCGTGCAGAGCAGGAGTCTGCTGTGAATGTTCTGACGCCATCGCGAGCAAGCTCGCTCCCACAGGGGATTTGTGTCGTGCACAGATCAAATGTGGGAGCGAGCTTGCTCGCGATGGCGGTCTGTCAGACGCGGAAGGCTTGAACGGCGGTGTGCAGTCGTCCACCCAGCACCAGCAGGTTTTCTCCCTGCTCACGCCCTTCGCCAATGCGCAGCAAGTTATCCCCACCCAACTGATGAATCCGCTCGCTGTGGTCACGAATCTCGCTGACCGCGCCGCTTTGCTGGGCGGTGACATCGGCGATGCGCACCGCCGTGTCGGAAATGGTCTGGATCGCCCCGACGATTTTATCCAGCGCGCCATCGGCGGCCTGGGCCTGGCTGGCCGTGGCTTCGGCGTGTTCGACCTGGGCACGCATGCCTTCCACCGATTGCCGCGCAGCAGTTTGCAGCCCGGCGATCAGCGTCTGGATTTCTGCCGTGGCCCCGGCGGTACGTTGCGCCAGTGAGCGCACCTCTTCCGCCACCACGGCAAAGCCGCGGCCCATTTCCCCGGCCCGGGCTGCTTCGATGGCCGCGTTCAAGGCCAGCAGGTTGGTCTGGTCGGCGATTGAGCGGATCACCGTCAACACGCCGCCGATGGTGGCCGACTCCTCGGCCAGGTGTTCGATCATTTGCGCATTGCCTTGCACTTCATCCACCAGTGCATGCAGGCCGGTGAGGCTCAGGCCGATGACTTTCTGTCCGTGCTCCACGGCCAGGCCGGCGTGGCGGCTGGCGTCGGCAGCCTGGCTGGCGTCGCCGGCGACTTGCTGAATGGTCGCTTCCAGCTCGCTGAGGGAGTCGCGGATCAGCGCCGTGTCGCCGGCCTGATGTTGCGCTCCGTCATGCAAATCGTTGCTCAAGTCGGCCAGGGTGCGGCTGCTGCCGGCCACTTGCTCGGCATTGAGGCGGATGGTCCCCACCAGGTCCACCAGATAAGCGCGCAGGCGGTTGAGCGAGGCTTCAATGTCATGCAGTTCGCGGTTGGTGTTGCCCAGTTGAATGTCGCGGCTGAAGTCGCCTTCGGCCCAGGTCGACAGGGCCGGGGCGAGGTTGGTCAGGGTCCGGGCCAGTTTGCGCTGCAGGGTGTCGATCAGCAGCGCGATCAACAGGATCAAGCCGATCATCACGCCTTGCATCAGTCGTACTTCACCCTGGATCTGCCCGTGCTGGGCGCGTACCACCGGCTCCAGCCCGGCAATGGCCTGTTGCACGTCGGCGATTTTCAGGTGAGTCGCGGTGCTCAGGTCAGCGCGTTTGCCGATTTGATCCCGGGTGCGCGCGAGCTCGGCCGGGTAGCGGGTGAGCAGGCTGTTGAGCTCACGCTTGAGGCCGACGCCGGCATCTTCGGCAACGGTTTTTTCCTTGTTCTCAAGGCCCATCATCGCTGCGAAATCATCGGTGTCCGATTCGCTGCTGGAGGTCACGCCCAGCAAGGGCAGGGCATCGAGTTTTTCCGCCTGGGTGCGGATGTTGGTCACTTCGCGTTCGACGTCGACGGCCAGCTCGCTGCGGCCGCTGCTGACCAGCTTTTCCCGCGCCAGGGACAATTTGCCCAGGTGCTGCGATGCGGTGAGCAGCGGTGTCAGATAGGCGGCATTGCCACTGGCGTACTGGCTGAGCTGATCGAGACTGGCACCCAGTTCCCGTTCGGCCTGCAGCAGCAGGGCCTGCGGATCGCCGGCCAGTTTGCCGGCTGCCAGCAGGTCGGTTTTGCTGAACTCTTCAAGGGTCGACAGGCTCGGGCGCAAGGTCTCGGCCAGGGCGGGTGGCAATTCGCCGAGTTGTTTTTGCAGGCTGTCGATGCCTTGGGCGGCACTGCTCAGGCGCAGGGCATCGCCGCTGCCAAGGTAATCCTCGACGCTGCGGGCGACTTCATTCTGAAACTGCTGCGACAGGCCCAGGTAGCGCTCCATTAATAGATACGGACGCTCAAGGGCTTTTTGCGACCACCACAGCGTGGCGCCGAGGGCCACGCACACGGCCACCAAAAGGAGGGTATTGAGATTGGTCAGCAGCTTCAGGCGCATTACGGACTACCAACGACAGAAATGGTAAGCGCCTGAAGTTATTGCGTTTCTGTTACAGGGTTATGACTGTATCGGTCGATTCCGATGAAAAAGTGGCACTTTGCTTTGATGTGCGAGCGGCCTGTACGCGATTGCGTCCGCCGCCCTTGGCACGGTACAGCGCCTCGTCTGCCAGGCTGGCCATCATCAGGCTGTCGGAGCTTTCACATAATTCCACCACCCCGGCACTGAAGGTGCACCACAGGTCCTGGGGTTGAGCGGGATAGTGAATCTCGGCAAAACGCTGGCGGATTTCATCGAGTACGTTGTAGGCCGCTTCGATATCGGTGTCCGGCATGACGATGGCGAACTCTTCGCCACCGTAGCGGCCGATGAAGTCGGTTTTGCGCAGGCGTTGCTTGAGAAACAGCGCCAGGCTCTTGATCACCCGGTCGCCCATGGGGTGGCCGTGGCTGTCGTTGACCCGTTTGAAGTGGTCGATGTCGAGCATGGCAAAGCTCAGCGGCTTGTTCTCGCGGCGGGCGCGGAACGAGCAGTCTTCGAGCAATTGCAGGATGTGCGTGTGGTTGTACAGGCCGGTGAGGCTGTCGCGGACCATCCGTGCCTTGAGGTTGCGGGCCCTTGCTGCACGGTTGCGCACGGTGGTGATCAGGTGCCGGGGCTTGATCGGTTTGGTCAGGAAGTCATCGCCGCCCTCGCTCATGGCATCGAGTTGCTTGTCCAGGTCGTCTTCGGCCGACAGGTAAATGATCGGCACGCTGACATAACGGTCGTTGTGACGGATCACCTTGGCCAGTTCCGTGCCGGTGCAGGCCGGCATGTACATGTCGAGGATGATCAGGTCCGGCTGGAAGTCCGCCAGTTCGGCCATGGCCTGGATCGGCTCGATCAACGTCCGGGTGACGATCCCGGCACTGTTGAGCAGGCGCTCGGTGTGCAGGGCCTGGGCGCGGGAGTCGTCGATGATCAGCACTTTATAGGGTTCGTACTGGGCGACGCAGGTCAGGACTTCGATTTTCTCCAGCAGGCTCGAGGCTTCGAGGGTGCCGGTGAGGAATTCCTGGCCTCCGGCACGCACGGCGGCGAGGCGGGTCGGTGTGTCGGTTTCGTGCAGGCTGAAGAACAGCAGCGGCAAGCGATGGTCCAGTCCTTCCTGGGCTTCGGCGGCCAGCTTCAGGCCGACACCGGGGCCGCTGAAGTCCACGTCCATGACAATCGCCGCCGGCAAGCGCTCGACCATCGACGAGCGAAACGCGTCTACGCTGTCCAGGGACTGGGCGCTGAGCCCGAAGAATTCCAGTTGTTTGGCCAGGCGCTCGGCGCGGTCGTGATCCTGCAGCATCACATAGATGGGCTTGCGCAGTGGCGGCAGGAAGGTTTGATCGAGTTGGTCGCCATGGCGCAGGCCAGTGCGTGACAGACGCTGCATCAAGCGATTGAGGTCGGTGATCAGACCGCTGCTCAGGCGTCCGCGGTTGGCGTCGACCGCCTCCAGGGATTGACCGATATGGCGCGCCAGTTGCGTGTGTTCCGGCTGCTCGAAGCGCTCGGCGAAACGCAGCAGGCGCAGATTGGCCTCGCTCAGTTCCGACAGGTCGGCGGTGGACCACTCGCTGCGTTGCAGGCGCTGCCATATCTCAAGAATCTGACGAGCCTGATGAATTACCCGCTGGGCAAAGTGGTGCTTGAGGCGCTCGCGGCTGGGGTCTTCTGGCTCGGTCATATCCTGACTACTAGTTAGGGTGCACACTGAGGTCGACTGGTGGCTCTATGCTAGCACCACTTTTCCATTACATGAGCGCTGTACGTCAATAATCTGCAATGCGACCTCATTCAGTTTGTGACCGAGTAGTCTGGTTTGAGCCTTTAAAGTCGCGGTGTGCGGGGGTGAAGTGCTTTATTCAGGGCGCTTGGTGGGCGCGGGGTGGCAATTGAAGGGTGACCGGCATTTGGAAAATCATGATTTTCCAGCCAGTGCGCAGTGGCGCGGTTTCTTCGGTTTCAGGGGTAGGGGATTCCCCTAGGCGGAAGTTCAGAGCATTAGCCGGATGTTGAAGGTCGTAGCGTCGTCGGGGGGGCAGGAACATTTTCATCCACAAGCCCGGTAATTTTCCGCATCGGTGCAATGGCGGGTGCCGGGCCAAGGCACGTTGTTGTATGGTTGTGGTCGAACCGTTGAACTCAAGAGATTGAAAGGATATCGCCATGCTGGACTGGAAGAACCGCACAGGCAGTGTGCCTGAACGTGCCGCTGAACCGAAGTCGGAGACCCGCAGTTACCTGGGCGGTCTGTTGTTCAGCCGGGCGCTGGCCACTCTGCTGGGCATCTACCTGTTGGTGGCGAGTGTCCTGGGCTGGTACTGGAGCCAGGAGCCGGCGCTCTTCCCGGTCCAGCAAACCGCACAACTGGCGGCCGAGAAAGAAGGCAAGCAGATGGTCGTCGGCTACACCACGGTGGAAACCCTCAAGACCGTCGCCGGTACCTTGCTGACCAAGCCGGGCGGCTATATATCCAACGACCGTTTCCCGCCAGGCCTGTGGATGGACAACATGCCGAGCTGGGAATATGGCGTGCTGGTGCAGGTCCGCGACCTGAGCCGCGCGTTGCGCAAAGACTTCGCCCGTTCGCAGTCGCAGTCCGCCGAAGACGCCGACCTGGCCAAGGCCGAGCCGCGTTTCAACTTCGACAACAAGAGCTGGGTGCTGCCGTCCAGTGAGTCCGAGTACCAGGAAGGCATCAACTCCCTGAGTCGCTATCAGGCACGCCTGTCTGATCCGAACCAGAAGAGCGCGTTGTTCTATGCCCGTGCCGACAACCTGAACAACTGGCTGGGTGATGTCGGTACCCGCCTCGGTTCGCTGTCGCAACGGCTGTCGGCCAGTGTGGGTCGGGTCAAGCTCAATACCGCATTGAAAACCGAAGTCGTGGCACCGGGCGAGGTGCCGCAGGTCGACGAGGAAATCGTCGAGACGCCGTGGATGCAGATCGACAACGTGTTCTACGAAGCCCGCGGCCAGGCCTGGGCGCTGTCGCACCTGTTGCGCGCCATCGAAGTCGACTTCGCCGATGTGCTGGCGAAGAAAAACGCCACGGTCAGCGTGCGCCAGATCATTCGTGAGCTGGAAGCCTCGCAGGAGCCGGTGTGGAGCCCGATGATCCTCAACGGCAGTGGCTTCGGCGTACTGGCCAACCACTCGCTGGTCATGGCCAACTACATTTCCCGGGCCAACGCCGCGGTGATCGATTTGCGTCAACTGCTCAATCAGGGCTGAGTCATGGTCGAAAACGCCAGGGAAGCCGCACACCGTGCGGCTTCCGATGCTGAACAGATCGCCTGGGTCGACGAGCAGGACAACCTGCTGGGCGCCCTGGTCCGTTCCGATTTGCGCGAGCGCGGGCTGATCGGGCGCGGTACCTACATCATGTTGTTCAATTCCGCTGGCGAGCTGTGCGTGCATCGCCGCACCCTGAGCAAGGCGATCTATCCCGGTTACTGGGACGTGGCAGCGGGGGGCATGGTGCTCGCCACTGAAACCTACGCCGAATCGGCGGCCCGGGAGCTGGAAGAAGAGCTGGGCGTGAGTGGCGTGGAGCTGACCGCCCATGACCATTTCTTCTTCGAGGACACTGGCAATCGCCTGTGGTGCTCGGCGTTCTCGGCGGTGTGGGACGGCCCGTTGACCCTGCAACCGGAAGAGGTGCTCGAAGCACGCTTTATCCCCATCGATCAGGTCATGCTGGAGATCGAACAAAAGCCTTACTGCCCGGACTCTCTGGCGGCGTTGAAGCGCTATCTGAAGGCTCAACAAAGCAACGTCGCAAAACAGCTATAAATTGGCGCCGATTGGCTCTTAGCAATCGGCGTTTTTGCCGTTACACTGCGCGACCTTTTTAAACTGAACCGGTATTGCTGTAACTGTAGGAGCGAGCTTGCTCGCGATGGACGTCAACGATAACGCGGGCATCCAGAATGAACACGTCGTCCTTGAGTTCATCGCGAGCAAGCTCGCTCCTACAGAGAAGACGCGTTTTGTCCGATGGACGTTAGCGTGTTTCGAAAAAGCTCTGCCGTTTCAGTAGCGCTGCCCCTGCCTGAGTGGGGCTTCGCGGTCGATAGCCTTCCCAAGTGCTGCGACCAGTCTTTGTCCTCCGAAGAGGATTGCCGGTGGCCAAAAAAGCCGCATCCTTCGCCGCCTTGGGCGGCCTGGTATTTTCCACCGACGCAGGTCGTCATTGCCCGGAATGCAGTAAACCGGTGGACGCCTGCATCTGCAAACAGACCGTTATCCCGGCCGGCGACGGCATTGCGCGCGTGCGTCGCGAAAGCAAGGGCCGTGGCGGCAAGACGGTGACCACCATCACCGGCGTGCCATTGGCTGAAGATGCGCTCAAGGAACTGGCCACGACGTTGAAGAAGCGTTGCGGTACCGGTGGGGCGTTGAAAGACGGTGTCATCGAAATCCAGGGCGATCATGTCGAGCTACTCTTGGCAGAACTGATCAAGCTCGGTTTCAAGGCGAAGAAGTCCGGCGGCTAGCAGCCTCTGTGAAAACCACCCTCGGCTTGATCCGGTCCTGATGGCATTCAGGCTTGGCGCCGTCCACATGGTTTTCACAGAGCCTGTTCATGACCGGTTTCTAAACTCACTGCGGTCGGCGGGGTCTATTGCCTCGTTGACGAACCGTCATTTTCATTCTTTAGACTGCGCCGGCCTGAACCCAGGCGACGCACTATGACTTCTTTATAGGGGACTTCGATGTCCGTACGACGCACACGCAAAGACGATGGCAGCCAATGGACAGTTGCGGACAGCCGCAGTGTTTACGGGATTCGTCATTGGGGGGCCGGGTATTTCGCGATCAATGACGCCGGTCGCGTCGAAGTTCGTCCGAACGGTCCGAGCAGCTCGCCTATCGACCTGTTCGAGCAAGTCGACCAGCTGCGCAAAAGCGGCCTGTCCTTGCCGTTGCTGGTCCGTTTCCCGGACATTCTGCAAGACCGCGTGCGTCAGCTGACGGGCGCGTTCGATGCCAACATCGAGCGTCTGGAATACCAGAGCAAGTACACCGCGCTGTATCCGATCAAGGTGAACCAGCAGGAAGCGGTGATTGAAAACATCATCGCCACCCAAAACGTTTCCATCGGTCTGGAAGCCGGGTCCAAGCCCGAACTGCTGGCGGTGCTGGCACTGGCGCCGAAGGGCGGCACCATCGTCTGCAACGGTTACAAGGACCGTGAGTTCATCCGCCTGGCGCTGATGGGCCAGAAGCTCGGCCACAACGTGTTCATCGTGATCGAGAAAGAATCCGAAGTCGGCCTGGTGATCGAAGAAGCGGCCTCGCTCAAGGTCAAGCCTCAGGTTGGCCTGCGCGTGCGCCTGTCGTCCCTGGCGTCGAGCAAGTGGGCAGACACCGGCGGCGAGAAATCCAAGTTCGGCCTGTCGGCGGCGCAACTGCTGTCGGTGGTCGAGCGTTTCCGCGCGGCCGGCCTGGACCAGGGCATTCGCCTGCTGCACTTCCACATGGGCTCGCAGATCGCCAACCTGGCGGACTACCAGCACGGCTTCAAGGAAGCGATCCGTTACTACGGCGAGTTGCGCAACCTCGGCCTGCCGGTGGACCACATCGATGTCGGTGGCGGCCTGGGCGTGGACTACGACGGCACGCACTCGCGTAACGCCAGTTCGATCAACTACGACATGGACGATTACGCCGGCGTCGTGGTCGGGATGCTCAAGGAGTTCTGCGATGCGCAGAGCCTGCCGCACCCGAACATCTTCTCCGAAAGCGGCCGCTCCCTGACCGCGCACCACGCCATGCTGGTGATCCAGGTGACCGACGTCGAGAAACACAACGACGACGTGCCACAGATCGAGAACAAGGAAGCGCTGCCGGAAACCGTGCAGTGGCTGGTCGATCTGCTCGGCCCGACCGACATCGAGATGGTCACCGAAACCTACTGGCGCGCCACGCACTACATGAGCGATGTTGCCTCCCAGTACGCCGACGGCAAGCTGACCCTGGCCGAGAAAGCTCTGGCCGAACAGTGCTACTTCGCGGTGTGCCGTCGCCTGCACAACTCGCTGAAGGCGCGCCAGCGTTCCCACCGTCAGGTGCTGGACGAACTCAACGACAAACTGGCCGACAAGTACATCTGCAACTTCTCGGTGTTCCAGAGCCTGCCGGACACCTGGGCCATCGACCAGGTCCTGCCGATCATCCCGCTGCACCGCCTCGACGAAGAGCCGCTGCGTCGTGCGGTGCTGCAAGACCTGACCTGTGACTCCGACGGCAAGATCAACCAGTACGTCGACGAGCAGAGCATCGAAACCAGTTTGCCGGTGCACGCGCTGAACGAAGGTGAAGACTATTTGCTGGGTGTGTTCCTGGTCGGTGCCTACCAGGAAATTCTTGGCGACATGCACAACCTGTTCGGTGACACCGACTCGGTGAACATCTACCAGAACGCCGACGGCAGCGTGTACCACGCCGGTATCGAAACCCACGACACCATCGAAGACATGCTGCGCTACGTGCACTTGTCGCCGGAGGAGTTGATGACTCACTACCGCGACAAGTGCGCCAGTGCCCGCATCAGCGCAACCGAGCGCACGCAGTTCCTCGATGCCTTGCGTCTGGGGCTGACCCGTTCGTCTTACCTGTCTTCCTGAGGTAAGTTCCACGCTCATCAGGTTGTCTGAAAATTTTCCTTTTGCCTCGGAAATTTCAGATGACCTGGTGCGGCAATTCTCCAATTTCACGGGAAATTACCTGCGTTTCGACTACCCAGCGCATTTGGTCTTCTTTTCGCGTAGGTTATTTCCTAATTTGTATTTCGGCACTCTACTCGGCCATGTCTCTCAGCGAGAATCCCCGGCCGCCCCTCCCGTAGAGAAACGCCGATGTTCAACCCAGTCAGCGAACCGCCATTTCGTCTGGATGTTGCAGGTTTGCCCGACTCCCTTGAGGTCCTGGTCTTTACCGGTAGAGAAGCCATCAGCGAGCCGTTCGTGTTCGACCTGGAGCTGCTGATCGATGACCCGGTGCTTGACCTTGCCAGTTTGCTGTACCGCCCGGCTTCGTTGCATTTCGGGCCAGCCGGAAATCATGTGCATGGGCAATTGCATGAACTCGTCCAGCGTGATCATGCCCCGGGGCCCCGACTCTGCCAGGCGCGCCTGGGGCCAGGATTGGCTTGTCTGGCCCAGCGTTTCAGTCAACGAATTTTCAGCGCCCGTTCGGTGCCGCAAATCCTCGATCAGGTGCTCAAGGAGCACGGCATTACCGGTAAAGATCGACGCCTGGCGCTGAGCGGTGACCACCCGCCCCGGGATTTCTGCACGCAATATCGAGAGTCGGACCTGCAATTTATCCAGCGACTGTGCGCCCAGGAAGGACTGCATTACCACTTCGAAAACCGGGTCGGAGGTGGCTGCGTGGTGTTCAGCGACCATCAGCAACATTTTCGAACCGGTGAGGCTGCGGTATTGCGCAGCGAGGGTGATCGGCCGGCAGTGCGGCAGCTCGAACGCCAACGTAGCGCTGCCACTGCGGTGCAGAGTGTCGAATGCCGGACAGACCTGGCGACCTTGCGCAGCGGTCGGGTGATGCCGCTGTCCGGTCATCCGGTTGCCGATTGCAATCGGCTCTGGCTGGTGACCCACGTTGAACATTGGGGCAGCCAGGATACGGTGACGCCGTACCACAACCAGGCCCGCGCCCTGCAATGGCCGGCCCGCTTCGAGCCGCCCTGCGCGACGAGCAAACCAAAGATGCACAGCCTGCAGCGGGCATGGGTCGTCGAGGTCGATGAACAAAGCCCCGACCCGGCAAGGCCGGTACCGGTGCAATTCGACTGGCTTTACCAGGGCGAAGGGGCCGCGCCCAGTCACTGTTGGCTGGCATTGGCCGGGCCGTTGCAGGCCGAGATGTACTCGCCATTGCGCGAAGGAACCGAACTGGTCGTGAGTTTTGTCGAAGGTGATCCCGACCAGCCGCAGATAACCGGGGTGCTGCATGCGCCGGCAACGATCGAGGAGACGAACGCGGACACTTCCCAGGCCATCTGTACGCCCGATGAGGGCCTGGAGCAATGGTTGCACTCGGCAGAACCGCTGCTGATGCTGTGCCTGCTGCCCGGCGGTGGCAGTTTCAGTCATTGCGCACAGGCGTTGTGCACCTGTCGTCTGGCGACGCAGCTTGGCCAGAGCTCTGGAGCATGATCGTCACCAGCACGCCCGAGGCGCCCCCGCAGTGGTTGTTGCTGGATGTGCCGGGCACGCCGCAGGCGGGTGCCACGCTTCGGCAGATGTTTGCACAAGCCCGGTGGTCCGGGCTGTTCGACGGTACGGAGTGGCATGCGCTGCGTGAGCAGGGGCCGGTCCTGGTCGATCTGCGCACCTGCCCGGCACTGGCCGATCTGTGCATCGTCGACGGCCAACGCTGGCCCGGATTGCTGATGGTCAGCGAGGCCGACGCTGCATCGTTGCTCGCGCATTTACGGCGCATGCTCACGGTTACGCTTGGCTTGCACCGGGCCCTTTTGAACTACTACAACCCGATCACGGCCAGTTATTTTTTCGATGCTTGCGATGCCGCTGAACTGAGTCGCTGGCTAGGGCCCATCCAGCAGTTGCGTTGGTTCGGCGGCAGTTGGGCAGATCGCGCAACGGGATGCGAGGGGTGGCAGCGCTTGTCCAATCCCGGGCTGGCGGTCAGCCCGTTGGCCGTCGAGGAGAGCCTCAGTGCCGGGCAACAGGGGAAACTGCAAACCTGCCTGCTCGAACAACATGCCTGGCGCTGGAACCGATCCACCGGGGTCGATTTCTCCCGCCTGTGGGCCCATGTGCAGGAAGGACTGGCGCTGGGTTTCAGCGAGCGCCCGGTATTGGATGGCTGGATATGGCTACGTTTGCAGTATCCCGACGCCGTGCCCGTGCAGCCATTGCCGGGCAGGACTCAGCAGGAGCGTCTCGATAGCCTGCGTCGCCTGTGGCAAAACGACCGCCCCTGGCCATGAATTCGACCCGCTCAGTGAGTGCTGCCGGCAAACCAGCCATCGTGACGGCGCAGGCGCCAGGCGATCACGCCGAGGGTCAGGCTGCGCAGCAGCATGAACAACAAAAAGGTTATCCACAGGCCGTGGTTGCCCCAGCCTTGCAGTGCCCAGCCGAAAGGCAGCACCAGCACCAGGGTCAGCAGCATGCCGTTGCGCATTTCCCTGGCGCGGGTGGCGCCGATGAAAAGGCCATCGAGCAGGTAACTCCAGACGGCAATCAGCGGCAGTACGGCGAGGTAGGGCAGGTAGATGAACGCGGTGTCGCGCACACTCTGAATGTCGGTCTGCATTTCGATGAACAAATGCCCGGCGAACAGAAACAGCGCGGCAAAGCCCAGGCTTGCCAGCAACGACCAGCCGCCCGCCACCACCAATGAACGTCGCAGGGCATCACGGTCGCGGGCGCCGAGGGCATGCCCGCACAGCGCTTCCACGGCGTGGGCCAGGCCATCGAGGGCGTGGGCGGTCAGCAGCAAACCGTTGAGCAGCAGGGCATTGGCCGCGACCGTGGCGTCGCCCAGCCGCGTGCCCTGCACCGTGATCAGGAAAAACACCGATTGCAGCGCCAGGCTGCGGATGAAGATGTCGCGGTTGACCGCCAGCAGTGGCCGCCAACTGTGCCACAGCGCCAATGCCGCCCAGACGATATGCCCGGGATAGGCGCGCAGGGCCTTGCGGGTCATCAGCAAGCCGATCAGCGCCCCCGTCCATTCGGCAATCACCGAGGCCCGGGCCGCACCGACCACGCCCCATTCGAGGCCGAGGACGAACCACAGGTTCAGGGCGATATTGATCAGGTTGGTACTCAGCAAAATCGCCAGCGGCGCCCGGGCATTCTGGGTGCCGAGAAACCAGCCGACCAGTGCATAACTGGCCAGCGCCGCAGGCAGCCCGAACAGACGGGTGTGGAAAAACTCGCGGGTCAGATGATCGAGCTCCGCCGACGGTTGCATGAAGTGCAGCGCCGCTCCGCTCAACGGCACGCCCACAGCACCCAGGACCAGGGCCAGGCCGAAGGCGAGCAACAGACCTTGCAACAGAATCTGCCGCAAGGCCGCACCATCCCCGCGCCCGGCCGCCTGGGCGGCGAACCCGGTGGAGCCCATGCGCAGAAAACCCATGGCCCAGGCAAGGAAGGTATACAGACTGGCCCCGACCGCGACGGCGCCGAGTTGATGGGCGTGGGGCAGGTGACCGATGACGGTGCTGTCGACCAGTGCCACCAGCGGTACGGAAATGTTCGAAAGAATCATCGGCGCGGCGAGTGCCCAGACCCGGCGATGGGTAGGGCGGTCGCGCCAGTCGGCGGTCAGGTTGGACATGCAGGCTCCTTGGGGAGTCGGCATTGTAGCGGCACATTTGAAATCTTCCGCGATCCATTGTGGGAGCGAGCCTGCTCGCGAATGCGGTCGTCCAGTCAATAATGATTCGACTGATACTCCGTCTTCGCGAGCAGGCTCGCTCCCACAGTGTCCGGTGGGGTCAGTGGATGATCCAGCTGAGCAGCCAAAGCCCCAGCATCAACCAGATGATCCCCATGATGAACGACGCATTGAGAAAGGCGCGGATCGCCGTCCACAGCAGGATCAGCCCGAGGATCAAGGTCACGATGCTGACGACCGAGGTGTCCATGCCCAGCGCCTGGGACAAGCCTTCGATAAAATTGCTGCTGGCGTTGCTCAACAGATTGAACAGCCCACTGAGGCCATCAACGATGAAGCGGATGATCGAGCCGAGTACCTGGCCGAGCCATTCGGAAAAACCTTCTACCTGCATGGAATGAACGTCCTGATTAAAGAGAATTGAGCCTTGGGCTGTCGATCATGCTGCCGAGTTCCCACAAGCATAGAGCGTGCACTGTAACTGTGGGAGCGAGCCTGCTCGCGAAAGCATTGGATCAGACACATCAATGTTGGATGTGCCGCCGCCTTCGCGAGCAGGCTCGCTCCCACAAAAAACAAACGGGACACTGAGCCGTTGTCACTTGCCATCCTCGGTCATCCCCCCGAAGCTATACGCCTTCAGGAGAGCCCGATGAACCTTGTTGAACTGACCGAACGCCTGCACGCCATCCGTGACCGCAATGACTGGCGGCAATTTCACAGCCCGAAAAACCTGGCCATGGCCGCGAGCGTGGAAATGTCCGAGCTGGTGGAGATCTTCCAGTGGCTGAGCGAAGACCAGTCACGCCAGTTGCCGGCGGACAAACTCGCCCATGCCGGGCAGGAAGTCGGTGACATCGTGCTTTACCTGTTGCTGTTGTGCAGCGAGCTGGGCCTGGACATGGAGGCCGTGGTACGCAGCAAACTGGCGGACAGCGAGCGGAGGTTCAGCTGATGAGCGACCGTCATTTCGATCAACTGGCGACTCGTTTCGCCGAAAAAATCTACGGCGGTGCCAAAGGTGCGATCCGTCTGGCGGTATTGCAGGCCGATCTGGCCGAAACCTTGCCCGACCGCCCGCTGCGCGTGCTGGACATCGGCGCCGGCCTTGGCCACATGTCGTTGTGGCTGGCCCAGCGTGGCCATCAGGTGACCCTCGCCGAACCTGCCGAACCGATGCTCGAAGGCGCCCGCCAACGTTTTGCCGAAGCCGGGCAGAGCGCCACCTTCATTCAGGCACCCTGGCAGGAACTGCTCGGGCAGCTCACCGAACCCTACGACCTGGTGCTGTGCCACGCCGTGCTGGAATGGCTGGCCGAACCCCACGCCATCCTGCCGGTGCTGCATCAACTGACCAAGGCGGACGGCTGGTTGTCCCTGGCGTTCTACAACCGCGATGCGCTGATCTACCGCAACTTGCTCAAGGGCCATTTCCGCAAGATGCGCAAGAACGACATGGCCGGTGAAAAGCAGAGCCTGACCCCGCAGCAGCCCCTTGATCCGCGCGAACTGGCGGCGCAACTTGAAGGTCTGTGGCGGGTCGAAACCCAGAGTGGCGTGCGGGTTTTTCACGATTACATGCCGGTGGAGTTCCAGGCCCGCGCCGAACTGGTGGACCTGCTGGAAATGGAGCTGGCCCACCGCCGTCATCCAAGCTTTGCCGGGCTTGGGCGTTACTTGCACTGGATCTGTCGGCCTGTCTGATCGGAGCACGCAATGAAAAGTCATTCAGGTGTACTGCTGTTCTGCCTGGGGCTGGCGGCCTGTCAGGGCAGCAACCCTTATGTCGCCACGTCCAACCCTTTGCCTGCGGCGCCACCGCAGGCCGCCAAGACCTTCGACCGCAGCGCTTATCCGGCAGCACCCCGTGACTATGGGCGCTACCGCAGTTGGGCCTGGCTCGACGGGCACCTGCCACCGGGCACGGCCTGGGCGGACTCGGCGCAGGTTGCCGAAGCGGTCAGCAATGCGCTGGACCAGCGCGGCTTGCGCCCGTTGCACGACAATCGCCCGGCCGACCTGTTTGTCAGCGCCGACCTGCGCCTGGAAACCCGCTTGCGTCAGGTTCAGGACGATTACGGTTACTACGGGGGTTACGGTAGCTACGGACCGGGGTACGGCATGTACGGCAGCGTGCCGATCGTGCGCACCTATTCGGAACAGGTCGTAGTGGTTCAGGTGGACATGTTTGACGCCAAAAGCGGCCAGCCGATATGGAGCTCCAGCGCTGAAACCGGCAACCGAGGCAGCGAAAGCGAGCGCGCCGATGCCATACGGGAGGCTGTGGAAAAGGCGATGTCGGCGTATCCTCCCAGTTAGCTTCTGTAGATAAGAAGCATTTCGCAGGAGAACCATCATGTTCCGCCGTTTCATTCTACTGGCCATGGTCGCGCTGCTCAGTGCCTGCGCCGCCAACCAGGTCAATCATGATTTTGACGCCAGCCGCGATTTTGCTGCCTATCGCAGCTGGGCGTGGAAAGAACCCGCCGTGCAATATCGTCCCGATGATCCACGGATCAAGAGCGACCTGACCGACCAGCGCATCCGTCAGGCGGTTGCCGATCAACTGGACCAGCGCGGTCTGCGCCCGGCCGCCGCGGGTGCCAAGGGTGACTTGAATGTGCAGACCTACCTGATTGTCGAAGAGCGGCAACAGCAGGTGACCACCAACTACGGCGGCGGGTGGGGGTACCCGTGGTATGGCTACTATGGCGCGCCCATGTATAACGAAACCCGCAATGTCAGCTACAAGGTAGCGACCATCCAGATCGACCTGCTCGACGGCAAGGACGGCAAACTGGTGTGGCGTGGCAGTGACGAACAGATACTCAGTCGCACACCGAACCCGTCGGATCGTCGTGATGCCATCCTGGAAACAGTCACGCGGATATTGGCCAACTATCCACCGCACGCCTCCTAGAATCAGCCAGCTCATAAAGACCCCTGTGCCTCACAGGGGTTTTTTATTGCCTGCGCTGGCGAGTTGCCAGCAGTCTCGGCCACCCTTGTCTACACTGCTTTTCACCAACGGAGGTCGCGCCCGGCAGTGCGCCGGCAAAGGAGTGCGCCATGTCTCCCCGCATGCAGTTTCGCGGCCCGGTCCGGCAACGGGGGGCGATCGGTTTGATGGCCGCTTTGACCCTGACCTTGGCTTTGGCATTCATGCTGTTGGTGGTCGATACCGGCAGGTTGTACCTGGAAAAACGCAGTTTGCAGCGCGTGGCCGACATGGCCGCCCTTGAGGCGGCCACAAGAGGGGGAGACTGTTCCGCCGGCTCAACCGCGAACACCTATGCCACGGCCAGCGCGCAACGAAATGGTTTCGCCATTCCCTCCACTGGACGCGCACTGGCGGTGGCGTGTGGCGCGCTGACCCTGGATGCCAACAACCTTCGGGTATTCGGTGCAGACCCAAGCAAAAGCGAGGCTATCCGGGTTATCGCCAGCCATGTCGTGCAACAGAGCATTGCCGGTGGCATCGGCGCGCTGGCCGGCGGTGCACCGGCGGGCTCGACGATGACGCTGAGCGCCACGGCGGTCGCTGCGCTGCCACCCCCCGTGGCTTCATTGACGATCCGCAGTGCGACCCTGACCTTCAATGACAGCAAGGCGGCCATTACCAGCCTGCTTTTCGGGAAACTGCTGGGAGGCACCGTCAGTATCAGTGCGGCAAGCTGGAACGGTTTGGTCAATACCGACATCAGCCTGCTCGACTACCTCAATCGCTTGAAAATTGACCTCGGCCTGACTGCTGGCGGCTACGATCAGGTACTGGGTAGTACGGTCAATGTCAGCCAGTTGATCCAGACCGCCATCAACGTACTGGGCCCCAACGGCACACTTGGAGCATCCGAAGCCATTGTCGGCCTGCAAGCGTTGAAGGTGGCTGCGGGTACGACGTCCGTTGTGCTGGGGAATATGTTGCATGTTGAAAGTGCTACCGACATCTCGACCCTTGCCGTGAATCTCAAAGCCTTCGATCTGATTGAAGGCTTTGTGCAACTGGCCAACAAGACGAATGCCTTGGTCGCGGACTTTCCGATCAACATCGCGGGCCTGGCGCAGATCACTGTACGGGTGCAGGTGATGGAGCCGCCGCAACTGTCGGCCATCGGCAATCCGAAAGACGCGGCATTGGCCCCTCTGGGACCCAACCGCATCTATGTACGCACGGCCCAGGTCAAGACATTGTTGTCGATCAACCTGCCCGTACTGGACGCCATCACGCCTCTGGTCAACGCCGTCATCGACCTCGCTGCGCCACTGACCAACACCCTGAATTCATTGCTGCATCTGGACCTGGTAGGCGTCGTCAACTCATTGACCTGCGCCTTGCTCGTGCCGTGTGACACGCCGGACATCAAGCTCTTGCCATCTCCGATACGCATCGACGTGGCGCTGGAGGCGGCCGGTGCCTGGAGTTATGTCACGGCTTACAGTTGTGTGAGTGCGACGAACAAAAGCCTGACGACCAACACCACCACCACGTTGATCGGATTGAAGATCGGGCAGATCAACCCTGCCGATGTGTTTGGCTCGCCGACTGTTCCACCCAGCAACAACGTCAATCCCTTGAAGGTCATCGATATCGGCGTGAAGACCTGCCAGCGGCTGCTGATCTTGCCGCCAACCTGTTACAACCATCAGCCTGGCGTTGGCGGTAGCGTCGATATCATGGTCAACACTGCGGTTGTCCAGAATGCCAACATGCCTCACGTCTATTCCGCACCGGCGGCCACGAACCTGCCGGAGATCAATCAGCCGCCGTTTTACTACGCCTACACCACGACCAACATCGTCAACAGCCTGAGCACCACCGTGAGCAACCTTGGCGTGAACATGTATGGGCCGTCGGGCAGTATCGTCGGTGGCTTGGGCAGCATTTTGAGTGAGGTCACGACTGCGTTGGTCAATGCGATCAATACGGTACTCAGCCCGTTACTGGATACGTTGATCAATACGTTGCTGGCGAGCCTGGGGATCGACCTGAACAAAGTCGAGGTGGGTGCCAACCTCAGTTGTCACTCGGGTCGAGCGACGCTGGTGAACTAGTCCGGCTTCACTATCGGCAGCTCTATGCAGAAACGCGCACCTTCGGTGGCGTTTTGCACGCTCAGTTTTCCGCCCATGTTCTCGACAATGCCGTAGCTCACCGAGAGTCCCAGGCCGGTGCCGACACCCACCGGTTTGGTGGTGAAGAACGGCTCGAAAATCCGCTCCAGCAAACGCGGGTCGATACCGCCGCCGTTGTCCTCGACCCACAGGCGTACCACCTGTGTATCCCGTTCGGCGTACAGCGAAATCCACGGTTTGAAATCGGGGTTGGCCTCGCGCTTGCCGAGCAATGCATCCCGGGCGTTGACCATCAGGTTGATCAGCACCTGCTCGAGCTGATCGACGTAGCCGTGCACCTGCACTTCAAAACCGGTCTCGCTGATGCGCAGGTCGACGCCTTTGCTGCGCATCCCTTCTGACAACAGCGCCAGCGTGCCTTCGATGGCCTGGGCCGGATTGAACGGTCGCTGCTCGATTTCCGAGCGGCGGCCGAACACCCGCATGTGGTCCACCACCCGCGCGGCGCGTTGCACCTGGCTGTCGATGCGGGTGAGCTTGTCGATCAGGTAATCGACCTGTACGTCGCCGTTGTTCAGGCGCTTGAGGACATTGACGATGGCCATGCGCATCACGTTCAACGGCTGGTTGATCTCATGGGCCAGGCCGGTGGCCATTTCGCCGAGGGTGGCCATTTTCGCGCTTTGTGTGAGCTGCTGCTGCGAGCGTCGTACCTCGGTGTTGTCGCGCCCCACGGCCTGGACCTCGAGCAAGCGGCCCTGTTCGTCGAACACCCCGCGATCGGACCAGACCCACCAGGCGTGTTCGCGCCCGGGCAGTTGCAGGTTGATCTCGGCGGTGCTGACCGGAAACTCCGGGCTCAACTGGTTCAGCCGCCGGGTGAATGCCTCGCGCTGTTCCCCGGACATCCAGTTGCCCAGATTCACTCCCGGCAATTGCTCGGGCGCCAGTTCCAGATAGGTGGCCAGCGGGCGGTTGCCGAAGGTCAGGGTCAGGTCCGGCTGGTAGCGGCAGATCATCGCCGGCGAGTCCTCCACCAGAATCCGGTAGCGTTCCTCACTCTGCCTGACCTGCTCGGCAGCCAGGGTCGCTTCGGTGACGTCCAGCCACAGGCCCACGGCTTCCACCGGCAAGCCGAGGTCGTCGCGCAACAACTTCGCCTCATCGAGCAGCCAGTGATAGTCGCCGTGACTGTCGCGCAGCCGATAGCGGGCGCGCACCGAGCCTTCACGCAGCAACAGCCGCGTGCGCTCGAAATACTGCAGACGGTCGTCGGGGTGCACCCGCTCCACCAGCGTTCCGGGTGCGCAGTCGGCCAGGGTCCAGCCGAGCAACGGGAACAGGCTGTCGCTGAAGAACACCGGTTGCAGAGCGCCTTCGTCATAGCGCTGTACATAAATCACCGCCGGTGAACTGGCGATCAGATTGTCCAGGCGTGCATGGGCGGCGGCGGCGCTCTGCTGCTGATTCTTGATGTCGCTGATGTCGTGCATGAAGCCCACCAGCCGACGGTTTTTACCAACGCCCAGCGCTTGGCCTTGCAGGCGGTACCAGACGGGTTCGAGTGCGTCGTCGGGGCGATACAGGCGCACGCACAACAGCAGCGGCATGCCCGACGCCTGCAAGTCCTGCAGGCGGATGCGCAGCTCTTCGCGGTCGGCGGGATACACCTGGTCGAGCCAGTCCTGCACGGATAAGCGCGACGTTCCAAGGTTCAGGGTCGTCGCCAGCGAAGGTGCCAACTGCACCTCTTCGCTGTCGCTGAAAACCTCCCACCAGCCTGTGCCCAGCAACGCTTGCAGCGATTCCAGGCGTTCCAGTTGCAGGTGATGCCGGTGCTCGCGCAGGCGTTCGAGCAAGGGGCTGGCGAGCGCGGCGGTGATTTGCAGCCAGTCGCGTTCGGTGACATCGGGGGCGCGTTGTTGTGGCGTGTAGAAACCGCACAGCAACCAGGCGACCACCCCTTGCGCATCGTGGTAGGGCACGGCGAAGCCATCGGTATTGCCGAACGTGTCTTGCAGACGCGGGTGTTCGCGCGAGGTCAGGTACTGGGGTGCCGAGCCGCTCAAACTGTCCAGCCCCGTGCCCAGGCGCTGGTCGTCTTGCCATAGCTGCGGTGCATCGAAAGCCGTGTAGTGCTGGTGAATTTGCCAACCCTGTTCCTGCTCATCGAGCAAGGCCAGGGCAATGCAGGGGATCTGAAAGCGCTGGGCCAGGCTTTGCAGTTGTTCGCCCAGCACCTCAGGCAGGCGTGTCAGGCTGCACAGGCGCAACTGTTCGGCGATTTGCAGCACCAGTACCTGGCATTGCTCGCGGTTGCGCGATTGCCGGCGCTCGAGCAACAAGTCGCCGATGTCGAGCATCTGCAACAACCAGGCATCGGCCAAGGGTTGCACCCAGCCGCGCAAATGCAGGGGTGGACCGTTGAGGCTGTAGAAGTCCAGGTCCAGGGTTTGTCCCTGCCAGTGTGCCGGTGCGCCTTCGATGACGAGGCCGCTGTGGGGTAACAGGAGGTCGAGCAGGTGCGGTGCCTGTGCACCGGGGGGATGCTGGGCCAGCAAGTGCCGCAGCGGACCACTCAATTGAACGACACGCCCCTCGGCATTGAGTTGCATCTGCAATCCGAAGCTGTGCACCCGCAGTGCCTCCGGCGGCTCCGGTGGGGGCGGCGGGTGGCGGTGGAGCAGGCGCCCGAACAATTTGTCCCCGGCACTCAAAATTGCAGGCTCGCACTGGCCGTGAGGGTGGCCGGCAGATTGGGTACCCGACCGATCCCGGGCAGGTTCAGGAACGGGATGACGGCGCTGATTTTATTGGTGGGGTAACTGATGCGGACTGTCAGCAACCCGCCCACATAAGTGATGTTGGCGTCGGTGGCGACATTGAAATTCAGGGCCGGCGCAATCCAGGCTGTTTGCGTGGTCAGCTCCGTCGTGGCGCGGGCGATCAGCGCGACGCTGTAACCAGGGGTGGCCGGGTCCAGCGCCACGCTGCGGCGCACGGCTTCGGCGGTCGACTGGTTGAATGACTGCATCAACAGCAGCGGCAGGCTATAGCTGACGATGCCGTAGAACACGCCAAAAAAAATGATGAACACCAGGGCGAACTCAATCGCGGCGGCGCCTTTTTGTTTGTGGGGGAGGCTGGCTTTCATGAGTGCGTCTACCCTGACCAACACTGAGTAATGTCAGCATAGAATCATTCAGCCAAAACGGACGTTTTTTACCGAATGCAGAGCTTTGTCCTATTGATCTGGCTGGCGCTTTGCGCCGCACAGGATGCCCGGCAACGGCATATCGCCAATGGCCTGACCCTGGGCGCCGGCGCCCTGGCCCTGGCGTGGCTGCTGTGGAGCGGCACGACCTGGCTGGGGGCCGAGGCGCAACAGGGCGGCTGGGCTTTCTTGTTGGCCGTGGGCTTCACGCTACCGGGCTACGCCATGAAGCGAATGGGCGGCGGGGACGTGAAACTCATGGCCGCCCTGGGGCTTGCGACGGACGGTATGCACGTGCTCGGCACGTTGATTGGCGCCGGATTGGCCAGCGTTTTCTGGCTGCTGCTGGCGCCAAGAGTCTGGCTTCATATGAGTCAAGGGCTTAGAACCCATCTTTTTTACATGGCGCCTGAAATGTCAAGGAAGCAGCCATTTGCGCCCTTTGTGCTAGCGGGGTTGATGCTGACATTGGCCTGGTTCCACTAGTCGACCCTTTTGTGTACAGAGCCGGAAACTACGTCTACTTTTCAGACAGAAGTTGTACAGCCGCTGGCTGTCGGTGGGGGACAGGTCAACCTTTGACCTGACAGGGAGTTGCTCGTGAGCAAGTTTACTTCGGCAGTAAAAGTCCTTGTGGTCGACGATGCGCCATTGATCGTTGAAGAGCTTTGCGAATTTCTGGAGGGCAAAGGTTACCGCTGTGTTCCCTGCGAATCGGGCTATCAGGCGATCAAGCGTTTCAGCGAAGACCTCGATATCGGCCTGGTGCTGCTGGATTTTCACATGCCCGGCATGGACGGCATCGAGCTGATGCAGGAGCTGCAACGGCTGTCGGGCAAGCACCGGGCGTTCGAGGCGATCATGCTCACCGGGTGTGCCGACAAGCAGGACGTGATCAAGGCCCTGCGCGCTGGCGTGTCCGACTATTACCAGAAACCGATCGATCTGAATGAGTTGTTCGAAGGTTTGCAGCGGCAGGAAGTGGCCTTGCAGGAGAGGCACAAGAACCTGCAGTTGGGGCATTTGAATCAGAAGCTGCAGTATTTGTCCGAGTCGATCGATGATCTGTACCAGGACCTGGACAAGGTTCGGCGCGGGCCGCAGGCGGCAGACGCGGGGGGGCAGGATGTCGCTGATACTGATGCGGTGGAGGTTCCGGCGATTTTCAACCAGCTGTCTCCGCGGCAACTGGAAGTGGCGCGGTTGGTGGGCAAGGGGCAGACCAATTATCAGATTGCCTGTGAGTTGGGGATTACCGAGAACACGGTGAAGTTGTATGTGTCGCAGGTGTTGCGGTTGACGCATATGCATAATCGGACGCAGTTGGCGTTGGCTTTGTCGCCCAATGGTTCCGGGGGGCGGCAGCGGGTTTCGGCGCATTGAGCTTTTTTGGTTTGTGTACATATCCATTGCTTCGGTAACGGCGGCTTATGGTTTCGCCCTTACGGCGAGTCACTTTTGGCAAACGCCCCAAAAGTAACCAAAAGGTCTCGCCCTTACGTACGGCCCCTCGCTGAGGCTCGGGGTTCCTTCGCTCCGGTATTCATCAGGGCGCATCGCCTCCGGTCTGCTTCGCGACGACCTCCTCTCGATGTGTTCGACTTCGTCGAACGGCGCTGCGCGCCTGCCCCCTGATGAACACCTCCACTCAGCCTGCCGAGGGGGCGGGTGGATCAAGATCAAGAGCTGCAGGCGAGCTAACGCTCGGCCTGATGAGTGGTGAGAAGCGTGGGTGTACGCCGATCTGCCTTTGCTCTTCTGTGGGAGCGAGCCTGCTCGCGAAGGCGGCCTACCGGCCGACCTGAATCTGGCGGATGTACCTCGACCCTGTGGGAGCGAGCCTGCTCGCGAAGGCGGCCTACTGGCCGACCTGAATCTGGCGGATGTACCTCGACCCTGTGGGAGCGGGCTTGCTCGCGAAGGCGGCCTACCGGCCGACCTGAATCTGGCGGATGTACCTCGACCCTGTGGGAGCGGGCTTGCCCGCGATGACGTCCTTCCAGCCGACACATTCCTGTGTAGTTTTCCTCAAATCCCCAGGAAATCTCCGACACGCTTTTCAGCGTTGTCCGTCGGAAGCGCGATCTCTAGTCTTTGTCGGTCACTGCAAATTCAGTGATCGGGTTTGGTCGCCCGGGTTTAGAATGGCGCACAGTGCCGCGCGAGCGGCATTTTTGTGCTTGCTTAATGGCGAGCCGTGCGTGGGAGGGCTCAGGCCCTGCCGGGTTTCCATTCCCTGGTCGACCAACCTGCGTACAGTTCGCCACCCTTCTGCTTGGTCGCAGTGATGGCGAACTCCAATCCAAGAATGGAGTTTCACCATGATCAAACCCACCCCAAATCCCCCCAAACAATCTGTCCCCCGCAAACCCAGCACGATGTTCGTCATCGCCCCGGACATCAACACCGAAACCCTGCTGGCTCACGCCTGTGAATCACTGGCGTCGGCGAGTGTGATGGCGAGTGATTTCGCTGGGTTTCTGCAGGGCTCGCAGCGCAATACGATGCTGGGGATTGCGCAGGTGATCATGCTGGGTGAACTGGCGGTGAACCGAGCGCTGGATAATCTCGATCCGCAAGACTGAACACCGGAGCTTTTGTGGCGAGGGAGCTTGCTCCCGTTCGGGTGCGCAGCACCCGCAAAACCAGCCAATACGGTGAGTCAGAAAAAATGCATTTGCCGGAGTCGGGGCCGCTTCGCAGCCCAGCGGGAGCAAGCTCCCTCGCCACAAGGGGTTATCAGGTCAAGTCAGCCCCCCGACCAGCCCTGTGGGAGCGGAGGTGAATCGGGCGCTGGATAATCTCGATCCGCAGGATTAGTGGACAAAGGCCCGACCCAGGGCGGTGAAGCCCGGGCCGGCCAGGACGATCAACAACGCCGGGAAGAGAAACAGCATCATCACGACGGACATTTTGGCGGACATCTTGGAGATGTATTCCTGCAGGCGCGTCAGGCGTCGGTCGTCGAGTAGCTGTTTGAGCGCGAGCAAGGACTTCATCGCGCCACCACCTTGATGGATCAATTGTTGAAGGATCACGCAGGTGTCGGTGAATTCGTCTACCGCAAGCAAGCGGGTGGTCTTGTTCAACTCTTCGCCCAGTTCCAGGCCTGAATCGACGCGAGTCAGAATCAGGCGCAGTTCATGGGTCAGGGCGGGCAGCAACTGCCTGCCCTCCTGGCTCAGCACACGCAGGGATTGCTCCACCGCCATGCCCGATTCGAACAGGGTGCGCAGCAGCGAAATGAAGGTCGAGGTTTCAGTGGCGAGTTGTTTTTGCCGACGCTGTGCGGCGGCGGCCAGCCAACGTTTGGGCAATAGATAGCCCATGCAGGTGGCTAGCATCGGGGCGATCCAGTGGTTCTCTACATTCGGGTAGAACAGCCCCTGGATCAGCAGGCACAAGGACAGCGCCAACACCGGCGCGCCCACCTGCAAGGCGGCGAACAGTGAGCGTTGGCGTACGCTGCGCCAACCCAGGCGGTTGAGCAGGGTCTGGGTTTCGTTGTCCATCTTGACCGACCGCTGCCCCAGGCGGCTGGCGCCCAGGGCTTGCAGCAGTTGGGTGAGGTGGCTATCACCCGGCGCCTTGCCATCCAGTCGCTGGGCCACCTGGCGTGCCCGTCGGCTTTGCTCCAGCAAAGCGCTGAGCAACAACAGCGCAGCCCCGAAAAGCAGCAGCGCGCTCACCAGCAAGAGCATCTTCGTATTCATAGGCTACGCAACATGCGCCAAAGCGCCAGGCAACCGAACACCTGAAATCCGAAGGCACTCGCCAGCATGGTTTGCCCTGAGCTGTCGTGCCACATGGAAAGCAGGTAGGTCGGATTGGTGAGTAGGAAATAGCCTGCGACCGAGACCGGCAGCAGCGCCAGGACCACGGCAGTGATACGGGTTTCGCCGGTCATGGCCTTCAACTGGCGTGCCGCTTGCTCGCGTTCGCGGATCATCTTGATCAGGTTTTCCAGCAGCTCACTGGCATTGCCGCCGTAACGGTGGTTGACCTTCAAGCCGAGTGCGAACAGGCGCAGTTCGTCTTTCTCGTACAGCTCGGCGAAGTCCGAAGCGGCGTCTGCCAGGTTGACCCCCAGTTGCACATTGCGTTGAATCCGGCCCATGGCATTTTTCAGCGGGTCTTCGGCCGCATCGATGGCGCCGAGCACGGCATCGGCCAGGGTCCGCCCGGACTTCAGGCTGCGTACGGCATGGTCGAGCAACATCGGCAGCTGTTCGATCATGCGACTGAGGCGACGCTGGTAACGCCAGCTGACGAACAGTCGTACCGCCACCGGAGGCACCAGCAGCACCAGCAGCGCGCCGATCCAGCCACCCAGGGCAATTCCCAGCAGCACCCCGAGTATCCAGAACACCAGCCATTGACCCAGGCGTTCGGTGGGGCGTCCGAGTCCGGCGCGCAGGAACGCCCGCTCAAGGCCCGTCCATGACGACTTGTGCTCGACCCGCAGCGGTTGCCCCTGGCTCAGGCGTCCCAGAATCCGTTCGTTGCCGGTCTGACGCAAGCCGTTATAGAGCAGGCGCAGCGCCAGGCCGAGCAAGATCAGGCAAAGGAGGATGAGCAGCGCCGGTTTGAGCATGCCGTGGCCTCAGTACGCCGAGGGAGACAGCGCCGAGTCCCGGCGCAATTTGTCGCCAGCCGGGTTCACGGCCTCGCGCAGGAAACCGAACCCGGTGTGGCGGTCGAAACGGAACAGCGTGTTGGTGACATACACGTCGTCACGCACACCGACGACTTCCACCACTTCGCTGACACAGCGCCGGCCGTCGGGCAGGCGGGTGAGCTGGATGACCACGTCGAGCGCCGCGCAGATCATCTGCCGCAGGGTGCGCTCGGCGATGCTGCGGCCGGTCAGGCCCACCAGGGTCTCCAGGCGCAGCAACGCATCCTGGGCGTTGTTGGCGTGTACGGTACTCATCGAGCCGTCGTGGCCGGTGTTCATCGCGGTCAACACATCGACCACTTCGACGCCGCGAATCTCGCCGAGGATGATCCGGTCCGGACGCATCCGCAGGGCGTTGCGAATCAGGTCGCTGGCTTTTACTTCGCCATGGCCTTCGGCATTCGGTGGACGGGTTTCCAGGCGCACGACGTGAGGGTGGCCCAGTTGCAGTTCGGCGACGTCTTCGATGGTGACCAGGCGTTCCTGAGGGTTGATCAACTGGCTGAGAATGTTCAGCAGCGTGGTCTTGCCGGTGCCGGTGCCGCCGCTGATCAGGATGTTGCAGCGTTTGCCCACGGCTTCCTGAATGAATTCGAAGATCGCGTGATCGATGGTTTGCATCGCCACCAGGTCGGAGCTTTTGAGCATGTCCTGGCGGAATTTGCGGATCGACAGGCACGGGCCATCGAGGGCTATCGGCGGAATGATGGCGTTGACCCGGCTGCCGTCCGGCAGGCGCGCGTCGACCATGGGCGAAGACTCGTCGAGCCGCCGGCCCAGGGGCGCGAGAATCCGTTGCATGACACGTTCGACGTGGTGCGAATCGATAAAGCGCAAGTCACTCAGATGCAGCAAGCCTTCGCGTTCGACAAATACCCGGTGTGGACCGTTGACCAGAATCTCGGTCACCGCCGGGTCGCGCAGCAGTACTTCCAACGGGCCGAAACCGGTGAGCTCGTCGACGATCTCCTCGGCCAGACGCTCCATTTCATAGCGGGAAATCGCCAGGTGCAAGCGCGCGATGTACTCGGCCACCTTGTCGATCACGAATTGCGACAGCGCCTGACGCGTGCCCTCCAGCAGGTTTTTCCCCGACTCTTCGATGGCGTCGATGATGTAGCGGTGCAGCACCAGTTTCAGGCCTTCGTGGTCGGTATTGCCGACCGCGCCGCGATGGGGGGAGCCGAAGAGTTTTTCACTGCTCATTGTGCGCCCCTCAAACGGTTGAACCAGCCGGTCTTGGGTTTGACCAGGCCTTCGGAGTGCCTGGCCAGGCGCTCGCCGAGTGCGCGCAGGCTCTGGGTGAGGCCCTCGCGCGGGGCCAGTTCGAACAAGGTCAGGCCCTGGTTCTTGGCGTTGAGCCGCACTTCCGGGCTGTAGGCGAGGGTGGCGATGATCTCCAGGCCGAACGTCTTGCCCAGGGTATCGGAGTCCGGTGCGACGTTGCGCAGGTAGCGGTCCACGAGCAGTTTGGCGTGATCGAGCTTCATGCCTTTTTCGCGCCACAAGTTGAGCACCGTGAGGTTGCGGCGGCAGTCGAGTACGTTCTGATCGGTGTACCACAGCAGTTTGTCGCAATGGCTGACGAAGGTGCGCAGCGCTTCGCTGTCGGGTTGGCCGGTGAGGTTTACCACGATGTGCTGGAAGTGTTGGCGCAGGGCGCTGAGCAACATGTACAGCTCGGCGGCGCTGGTGTGCTCCAGCGGTTCATCGCCACTGGCATAGGCGAGAATGCGCAGCCCGGCTTCGCAACTGGTGAAGGCGCTGTCGATCAGCGTCGCGTCCAGGCGTCGCAAGTGGCGCAATGCGTCGCCGAAATGAAACGAGCTTTCAAGGCCCAGCAGCGCCAGGCTATCGCCCCGGGGTAATCCCAGGTCCAGCAGCAGCGTATGCTGTCCGCTTTTTTGCACCACTTGCGCCATGTGCGTGGCCAGCAACGCGCCGTCGGCGCTGCTCTGCACGCCATACAGCACGGTCAGGCGGCCCAGATGCGTGTTCGGCGCGACAGCGGGCAGGCGTTTGCTCAGGCGTCGCACCAGCCCCGCGACTTCACTTGAGCGTGAACCATAGGCCACGAAATCCCTGGCCCCGGCGCGCATCGCATTGAGTACAAGCTGGTTGTCCATGCCGTCGCCCAGCGCGACGATCGCCAGCATCGGCTTGGCTTCCAGCGCGCCTTCGATCAGCGCGCTTTGGGTGACCACGTGGTCGCGGTCCAGGCCGATGAACACCAGGCTGGCGCAGGTCACGTCCACCAGTGCCAACAGTTCGTCAAGGCTGCCGCCACCGGCGCCGACCACCTGGCCCAAGGGCGCAAGGGCACCTTGCAGCCATTCCAGGTCGGTGCTGTTGCGCGTGATCGCGAGGAAGGTTTGACTCAGGTTCTGGCTCATTGCGATAACTCGCTACGTGATATCGCACTTGCCGGCAGGCCGCCGAGCAAAGTGGCCCGGATCAAGCCGTTGAACAATGGCGTAAGAGGTCTGCGCATGGAAAGGCATCCTTGCTCGACTCAGGGTGTTTGTTGGGTGATCTCGATACCGCGAATGACTTCCACGCTCTGCTTGCGCGGGGCGGCGACAGAGTTGGTGACAGGTTTGGGTGGCCCGGTCATGGCCAGCTGGCTGAATTGCAACAACTCGCGGTTGGCATTGGCCAGGTTGGCGGCAGAGTTGCTTTCGCCGGCCCAGTAGCGCGCCAGGCGTTTCTCATCGGCGCTGCGCACGGCCAGGCGCAACACGCCGGCCTGGGTTGCGAGCATCAGGCGGCTCACCAGTTGTTCAGGAACGGCGAGCAACACGGTGCGGGCCGCGGCGCGCGATTGATCCTGTTTGAGTTTTTCCTCGGCGTTGCGCGCCGGGCTGGAAGGCTGGCCGTCGTTGGTCAACCCCAACTGCTCGCCGACCCCGAGCACCCGCAAGGCCGGCACCACGAGTTGGGCCGTTGGCTGCGGATTGAGGGTGTCCATGCGCAGGAACAGCAGCACATCGACATAGTCGCCCGGGGTCAGTTGCCCGCCGACAATGACCACTTCGTCCGTGGCGACCGCCAGGGCGCGTTCATTGGGGCGGATCATCCGCGACAGCTTGCTGCCGGCTTCGAAGCTTTCGTCGTTGAGCCAGCTGCCGGCGGTGAGGGCGCGCCAAGGGGTGCGGCCAATCGCCTGGTCGAGGCTGGTCAGGCTGCCGGCCGGGGCAGTGTGCAATTGTTCCAGCACGACATCGGCGGCGGTGATCGGCGTATAGGGCGCGACATCGTTGACCAGCACGACCACTGGATGGCGGGTCGGGTCATTTGCCGACACGGGCGCCTGTGCGATGGCCGGCGGTGCATTGACGGTGGATTGGGCTACGGCCTCGGGAGCCGGTTGGCGACTCAATGTGAGTCCCCAGTAACCGGTAATGATGGCGCCGACCAGAAACAATCCGGCGAGGCCCAGGGTGACACGGCTGTTCATGAAGGCTCTCCCTTTCCTGCTGCGCAAACCCCGTCAAGTCCAACGAGACAACTTCGCAATCAGGCAGCTATGAACATGGAACGATTTCGCTATTTGACCGTAGCGCAGGTAGAGCAAAATGCCATTAGCGTTGGGGAAATATCTAACGGAAGTGCAAAGTTGCGATAAAACGACCTGTTTTTGACGTCAACGAAACGGTTAATACTTTCGTGTTAATGCGTATTTACAGTTGTTGGGCTGGGGAATGCCGACAATGCTGGTGCTGGCACTGGGGAATCATGTTGCGTCCGTGCAACACCCGTCGTCGTCCAGGAGAAATACCATGTCTTTTTCCAAGCTTGTTGAGAAGGTCAAATCCGAGATCGCGTTTTACAAAGGGCTGGTCAAAGATACCGAGGGTGCATCCGGTATCGAGTACGCCATCGCTGCCGGGATGGCGGCGGTTGTCCTGGTGACTTTCATGACGCCTATTGCCGGAGCGGTAAAGGGGATTTTTGACATCATCAAGGCCAGCCTGGTTCCGACGCCTTGAGGGTGTTGGCTGGCTTGTCCATGTGATCTCAACGTTTGTGCTCAGTCCATTGCAGGTGTTACCTAATGAACGTTCTCGTACAGCCACGCCAACAGCTGCTTCTGGTGGATGACGAAGAGGACGCATTGCTTGAGTTGGCGGAGTTGCTGGAGGGTGAGGGGTTCAATTGTTTTACGGCCACTTCGGTCAAGCTTGCGCTGCAGCATCTGACCCGGCATCCCGATATCGCTTTGGTGATCACTGATTTGCGCATGCCGGAGGAGAGCGGCATGTCGTTGATCAGGCGGTTGCGCGAGCATACGTCTCGCGAGCATTTGCCGGTGATTGTGATGTCGGGGCATGCGGGCATGGATGATGTCAGTGATATGTTGCGCTTGCAGGTGCTGGATCTTTTTCGCAAGCCGATTTATCACGTGCGGTTGTTGGAGACGTTGAATAATCTGTTTCCGTTGCCGCAGGTTTATTTGGTCAAGGGGTGATTGGGTGACCTCTGGGTTGAGTACAAATCCGGTTCTTCGGTAACGGCGACTTATGGTTTCGCCCTTACGGCGAGTCCCTTTTGTCAAACGACACAAAAGGAACCAAAAAGTCACGCCCCTTACGTACGGCCCCTCGCTGAGGCTCGGGGTTCCTTCGCTCCGGTATTCATCAGGGCGCATCGCCTCCGGTCTGCTTCGCGACGACCTCCTCTCGATGTGTTCGACTTCGTCGAACGGCGCTGCGCGCCTGCCCCCTGATGAACACCTCCGCTCAGCCTGCCGAGGGGGCGGGTGGATCAAGATCAACAGCTGCAGGCGAGCTAACGCTCGGCCTGATGAGTGGTGAGAAGCGGCGCGGTGTGGGCTGCTCTGCTTTTGCTCTTCTGTGGGAGCGAGCCTGCTCGCGAAGGCGGCCTGCCGGCCGGCCTGATTATCTGGATGTACGCAGCCCGGCGGGAGCAAGCTCCCTCGCCACGTCGAGGCATCAGCCTTGTCAGGCCACCGGCCGCCAATGCCCGACCATGTGCTCCAACTCTCCGACACCCACCAACTGAAAGTCTCCACTCGCTCCCGGCTCGCTGGCCAGCAACGTCACCTCACTGGGCAGCCGTACCGGCTTCTTGAACTGCACCGCGATCTCGACGTTCGCCACTGGCAGGTGCCCGGTCAGTGCCGCCAGTGTGCGCGCCTTGTTCCACAAGCCATGGGCGATGGCGGTCGGGAAGCCGAAGAGTCGGGCGCTGGCCGCGCTCAGGTGGATCGGGTTGTAGTCGCCGGACACCTTGGCGTATTGCCGACCGATGTCCGAGGGCGCTTTCCAGTGTTCGACTTGGTTCATGTCCAGACTCGTTGCCAGGTTCTCTTCAAGCGGTTCGCCCTCGAGTTTGACACCGCGGCAGAGCATCCGGCTTTGTGCCTCCCACAACGGCCCCAGTTGATCGTCGAGGGTGGTCAGCAAATCGAACGTCGCGCCTTTGGCGTGGGGTTGCAGGTTCTGCACCTGCACGCTGACACGCGCCCGATTCACCCCGCCCATGGGGCGTAACAGACGAATTCGATTGCTCAGGTGAATCAGGCCCAGCAGCGGGAACGGGAAGTCCCTGGCCGTGAGCAATTGCATCTGCAAGGCAAAGCCGAGGATATGCGGATAGGTCGGCGGCAGCAGGCCGTTGTCGGCGAAGCCACAGACCTTGCGATAGGCCGCCAGGCGTTTGGGATCGACGTCGACCCAGCAGCGCAAACCCGAATCGGGCAAGGTGGTGCCGGTGATTTTTCGCCGTGTCGCCGCTCGAGCGTACAACCCCGGGAGGCTGGGTTCGCGGTTGAGAGTGTGCCAGTCGGTGATCATCCTCAAGCCCCCAGAACGCTTTGCCCGCATACGCGCAACGCTTGCCCGGTGAATGCGCCGGTGCCCGGTTGCGCGAGCCAGGCCACGGCTTCGGCGACGTCCTGTGGCAGGCCGCCCTGGCCGAGGGAGCTCATGCGCCGTCCGGCTTCACGCAGGCCGAAGGGTATGTGCGCGGTCATTTGCGTTTCGATGAATCCCGGTGCCACGGCGTTGATGCTGATGCCGCGTTCGGTGAGCAGCGGCGCCCAGGCTTGCGCCAGGCCGATGAGCCCGGCCTTGCTCGCGGCGTAGTTGGTTTGCCCGCGATTGCCGGCGATACCGCTGATGGAGGCCAGCAGAATCACCCGGGCGTTGTCGTGCAGGGCGCCGCTTTCGAGCAGGGCTTTGGTCAGCACTTGCGGTGCGTTGAGGTTGACGGCCAGTACGGCGTCCCAGAAGTCCGGGGTCATGTTGGCCAGGGTTTTATCGCGGGTGATGCCGGCGTTGTGCACCACGATGTCGAGGCCGTCGGGCAATTGTTCGATCAACTGCGCGGCGGCGTCTTCGGCGCAGATGTCGAGGCTGATGCTACGCCCGCCGAGGCGTGCGGCGAGGGCTTCGAGATCGGTTTTGGCCGCTGGCACGTCGAGCAGGATAACGTCGGCACCGTCACGGGCCAGGGTTTCGGCGATGGCGGCGCCAATGCCGCGTGCTGCGCCGGTAACCAGTGCCTTGCGCCCGGCGAGCGGGCGCGTCCAGTCGCTGACGGGCGTCGAGCACGGATTCAGGCGAATGACCTGCCCGGACACGAAGGCGCTTTTCGGCGAGAGGAAAAATCGCAGCGGGCCTTCCAGTTGCGCCTCGGCCCCTTCGCCGACGTAGATCAATTGCAGGGTGCCACCGCTGCGCAATTCCTTGGCCAGGGAGCGGCTGAAGCCTTCCAGGGCACGCTGCGCACTGGCGGCGAACGGGTCACGCAGGGTTTGCGGATCGCGTCCGAGAATCACCAGGTGCGCACAGTGATCGAGGTTCTTCATCAACGGCTGGAAGAACTCGCGCAGTTGCTTGAGCTGATCGGTGTGCAGCAGGTCACTGGCGTCGAACACCACGGCCTTGAGTTTCGGTCCGTGGCCGGGAATCCAGGCCGTGGCCATCGAAGGCTCGGTGCCGTAGCTGTAGATCGCGTCGGTCAGGCGGTTGGCGAAGGCACCGACGTGTTCCGCCAATGGCCCGCCGCCGATCAGCAGCGCACCTTCCACGGGCCGCAGCCGGCCTGCCTGCCAGCGCTCCAGTCGAGTCGGTGTCGGCAACCCCAGGGCACCGACCAGGCGATGGCCGATGGACGAATTGGCGAAGTCGATATAGCGGTCAGACATGGAACGCGCTCCGAAAGCTGGGGTTCAAAGTGTGGACCATGAATGGCGATCAGTCGTTCGATCCACGAGATAAGGCCTACGCTTGGTCATTGTAGGAGCTGCCGAAGGCTGCGATCTTTTGACTTTGATTTTTCAAGATCAAAAGATCGCAGCCTTCGGCAGCTCCTACAGGGGGTAGTTTCAATGTCCTATTTCATCAGGAGTTCTTATGACCCAGCTGCGCCGCGTCGCGATCATCGGCGGTAACCGGATTCCTTTCGCCCGCTCCAACGGCCCCTATGCCACGGCCAGTAACCAGGTGATGCTCACTGCTGCCCTCGAAGGCCTGATCGAGCGCTACAACCTGCATGGCCAGCGCATCGGCGAAGTGGTCGCTGGCGCCGTGCTCAAGTTGGCGCGGGACATGAACCTCACACGCGAGTGCGTGCTCGGCTCGCGGTTGTCGCCCGCCACCCCGGCCTACGACATCCAGCAGGCGTGCGGCACCGGGCTGGAAGCGGCGTTGCTGGTGGCGAACAAGATTGCCCTGGGCCAGATCGACTGCGGCATCGCCGGTGGCGTGGACACCACCTCGGATGCACCGATCAGCGTCAGCGAAGGGCTGCGCAAAATCCTCCTGCAAGCCAATCGCGCGAAAACCACCGGCGACAAACTGAAGACCTTCCTGCAATTGCGTCCCAAACACCTGATCCCCGAGTTCCCGCGCAACGGTGAGCCGCGCACGGGTTTGTCCATGGGGCAGCACTGCGAACTGATGGCCCAGACCTGGAACATCCCTCGCGAAGCCCAGGATCAATTGGCGCTTGAGAGCCATCAGAAGCTGGCGGCGTCCTACGCCGAAGGCTGGCACAACGATCTGATGACGCCGTTCCTGGGACTCACCCGCGACAACAACCTGCGCCCGGATTCGACCCTGGAAAAGCTCGCCGCACTCAAGCCGGCCTACGAGAAAAGCGCCAAGGGCACCCTGACGGCGGGCAACTCCACGCCGCTGACCGACGGGGCGTCACTGGTGCTGCTGGGCAGTGAGGAATGGGCGAAGGCGCGAGGGTTGCCGATTCTTGCCTACTGGCGTGACGGCGAGGCGGCGGCGGTGGATTTCGTCAACGGTGCCGAAGGGCTGTTGATGGCGCCGGTCTACGCCGTGCCGCGCTTGCTCGCGCGCAATGGCCTGACCTTGCAGGACTTCGACTACTACGAAATCCACGAAGCCTTTGCCGCGCAGGTGCTGTGCACATTGAAGGCCTGGGAGGATCCGCAGTACTGCAAAACCCGTCTCGGGCTCGATGCACCCTTGGGCTCGATTGACCGCAGTCGGCTCAACGTCAAGGGCAGTTCATTGGCGGCGGGGCATCCGTTTGCCGCCACCGGTGGGCGCATCGTCGCCAACCTGGCGAAGTTGCTGGATGCGGCGGGCAAGGGGCGGGGGCTGATTTCGATTTGCGCGGCGGGCGGGCAGGGGGTGACCGCGATCATCGAACGCTGAGTTAAAACAACTGTGGGAGCGAGCTTGCTCGCGATGAGGCCATCAGCTTCAACATCTATGTTGCCTGATGTACCGCCATCGCGAGCAAGCTCGCTCCCACAGGGTTTGGGGGGGGCCGGCTGATCAGGTGCGGAACCTGCGCACCAGTCCATCCAGTTCGTTCGACAGCCCGGCCAGGCTCTGGGAGTCCAGGCGTGCCGAGTTGGCCAGTTCCGCCACCAGTTGCGCATCGCCATGGATCTGGCTGATGTGCCGGTTGATGTCTTCGGCCACTTGATGCTGTTGTTCCGCCGCCGTGGCGATCTGGGTGTTCATGTCGCGGATCACGTCCACCGACTCGCGAATCTGCCCGAAGCTGTTGCGCGCCTCACCGATGCGCGTCACCGATTGCTGGGACACTTCCAGGCTGGCGTGCATCTGTTGGGTCACCTGGCTGGTGCGCTTGGCCAGGTTGCCCAGCAGCCCGTCGATTTCCGCCGTGGAGTCGGCCGTGCGCTTGGCCAGGGCCCGCACTTCGTCGGCCACCACGGCAAAGCCGCGTCCCTGTTCACCGGCCCGTGCCGCTTCGATCGCGGCGTTCAGCGCCAGCAGGTTGGTCTGTTCGGCGATCGAACGGATGGTCCCGAGGATCGACTGAATGTCATTGCTGTCACGCTCCAGTTGTTGCATCGACTGGGCCGACTGTTCGATTTCCTGGCTCAGGCGATCCACGCTGTTCACCGCCGCATCGATCTGTTGCTGACCTTCGCGGGCCTGGCGCTGGCCACTGTCGGCGGATTCCGCCGCCTGGCTGCAGGAGCGCGCAACTTCGTTGGCGGTGGCGACCATTTCGTGGAACGCCGTGGACACCATGTCCACTGCTTCACGCTGGCGTCCGGCGGCTTCGGCCATGTCGCTGGAGACCTGGGTCGAACTCTTGGAGGTGGCGAGGATCTTGCCCGCTGCGCCGCCGATGTTCTGGATCAGGTTGCGAATCGCGGTCAGGAACTGGTTGAACCAGTTGGCCAGTTGCGCGGTTTCGTCGTTGCCACGGATTTGCAGGTTCTGGGTCAGGTCGCCTTCGCCCTGGGCGATGCCTTCCAGGCCGCTGGCCACGCTGCGGATCGGACGCACGATGAGGCTGGCAAAACTGGCGCCGACGATGGCGAAGATGACGGCCAGGACGGCGGCGATGATGGCGATCAACCAGGTCAGCTGGGTCGCGGAGCTCATCACGTCGTTCTGTTTGATCAGGCCGATAAAGGTCCAGCCCAGTTGCTCCGACGGCCAGACGTTGGCCATGTAGCGCTCGCCGTTCAACTCCACTTCCACCAGGCCCTTGCCGGCCTTGGCCAGTTGCGCGTAGCCCTCGCCCAGGCTGTTCAGCGGTTTGAAGTTGTGTTCCGGTTGTTTCGGGTCCACCAGGACCGTGCCGGTGTTTTCCAGCAGCATCAGGTAGCCGGTTTCACCGAGCTTGATCTGTTTGACGATTTCGGTGAGCTGCTTGAGCGTTACGTCGATGCTGACCACGCCACCGTTGGTGCCCAGCTTGTTGTCGATGGTGCGCACGGTACTGACGTAGGTCGCGTCGTCCTGGGCCCAGTAGTAGGCCTCGGTGCGGAACGGCTTGCCCGGTTTGGCCTGGGCGGCCTTGTACCAGGGGCGCTGGCGCGGGTCGTAGTTGTTCAGCTTCGGATCATCCGGCCACGACACGTAGCCGCCCGCCGCCGTGCCGAGGATGGCATAGGCGTAGGACGGGTGGCTGTTGCCCAGGTCCTGGAGCAGGGTGAAGACTTTCTTGTCCATCTCGCCCTGGGGAACGCTCTCGGCGTTGGCAGCCAAGTAAGTCTTGAGGCTGTCGTCGGAGTTTCGGATCAGCGGCTGCTTGGCCAGGTAATCGACGTTCTGGCTGATGCCGTCAAAGAACAATTGCATGGCGTTGCTGACCTGACGAATCTCGCGGGCACTGCCGTCGATAAATTCGTCCCTGGCATCACTGCGCAGGTTCAGCACAACGAGGGTGGCGACCAGCACCACGGGCAGGCAGGCGATGATTGCAAACGCCCAGGTCAACTTCTGTTTGATGTTCATCCGCGCTCCAGATTTTCTTGTAGGCCCACGCAGTGCAGATGACTCGCGGTTTATTGGCAGCCGTAATCGTTCTTGGTCAACCCGGGTCCTTGAGTGCGGCATCGCTTTTGTTGTGGCAGCGATTGTCGGACAAATCACTTTGTCACTAAGGACTTCGGCTGTTGTCGGAGGAAATTGAGGCCTGTTGGGAAAAATCCTACGGAAGGATTCAGAAGTGGTGTCAGCTTCTGTCGCAATTGCCCTCAATGTCCTTGCACAACAAGTGACGCAGGCTCGGCTATGATCCGGAATGACCCGTGGCGGTCGTCGGTTTTACCCGTTGAAATCGGCACATTGTGTGCTTGTTCAATGTTCATAAGTCGGCAACCCCTCCCCCCCGTGAGTGGATTGCCGTATAACGAATGACTTTCGCGTGTTTGGTAATAAAGGACCCACAATAAAAGCTGATGAAGACTCCAAAACGCATTGAACCCCTGATCGAGGACGGTCTGGTCGACGAGGTGCTGCGCCCACTCATGAGTGGTAAAGAAGCAGCTGTTTATGTGGTGCGCTGCGGTAACCAGTTACGTTGCGCGAAAGTCTACAAGGAGGCGAATAAACGCAGTTTCCGTCAGGCGGCCGAGTATCAGGAAGGCCGCAAGGTGCGCAACAGCCGTCAGGCCCGGGCGATGGCCAAGGGCTCGAAGTTTGGCCGCAAGGAAACCGAAGACGCCTGGCAGAACGCTGAAGTGGCGGCGCTGTTCCGTCTGGCCAATGCCGGTGTGCGGGTGCCCAAGCCGTTCGACTTCCTTGAAGGCGTGCTGCTCATGGAGTTGGTGGCCGACGAGTACGGTGATGCCGCGCCGCGCCTGAACGATGTGGTGCTGGAGCCGGACCAGGCGCGCGAATATCACGCGTTCCTGATTTCGCAGATCGTGCTGATGCTGTGTACCGGTCTGGTGCACGGCGACCTGTCCGAGTTCAACGTGCTGCTGACGCCGACCGGCCCGGTGATCATCGACCTGCCACAAGCGGTGGATGCCGCGGGCAACAACCACGCGTTCAGCATGCTGGAGCGCGACGTGGGCAACATGGCGTCCTACTTCGGGCGGTTTGCGCCGGAATTGAAGAAGACCCGGTACGCCAAGGAAATGTGGGCCTTGTACGAGGCCGGCACCTTGCACCCGGCCAGCGTCCTGACCGGTGAGTTCGCCGAATCGGAAGATCTGGCGGACGTGGGCGGCATCATGCGCGAAATCGAGGCCGCACGCCTGGATGAAGAGCGCAAGCAAGCGGCACGCGCGGCGGACGATGCGCCGCCGGGCAAGACCGAAGAACCGCCTCCACCTTGGATGCAGTGATCGGATAAAAAAAACCGGCTTCGGCCGGTTTTTTTGTGGGTTACAGATTCAATGTGACAGACACCAAACCTGTGGGAGCGAGCTTGCTCGCGATGACGTCGGCACATCCAGCATTGATGTATCAGATACACCGCTATCGCGAGCAAGCTCGCTCCCACAGGGTTTTGCGGTGCCTTGCAATCACGCGCGGGTCGGGGTGGCACAACACCCCGACTCCAGATTCTTCAGAATCGGACAATCCGGCCGATGATCGCCATGGCAGTGCTCAACCAGATCCTGCAACGTATCGCGCAACTGCCCCAGTTCACGGATCTTCCGGTTCAGCTCATCGATGTGCTGACGGGCCAAAGCCTTCACATCGGCGCTGGCGCGCTGGCGGTCTTGCCAGAGGGTCAGCAATTTGCCGACTTCCTCCAGGGAAAACCCCAGGTCCCGCGAGCGCTTGATGAACGCCAGCGTGTGCAGATCGTCATCGCCATACACCCGATAACCGCTGTCGGTGCGATGGGCCGCCTTGAGCAGGCCGATGGATTCGTAATAACGGATCATCTTTGCGCTCAGGCCGCTGTGGCGGGCCGCTTGGCCGATGTTCATCGGTTGTCCTCCAGGTCCTTGGGTTTCCAGGTTTTCAACAGTAGCGCATTGCTCACCACGCTGACGCTCGACAACGCCATGGCTGCACCGGCCAGCACTGGATTGAGGAAGCCAAACGCCGCCAGCGGAATGCCGATCAGGTTATAGACAAAGGCCCAGAACAGGTTCTGCCGAATCTTGGCGTAGGTCTTGCGGCTGATCTCCAATGCAGCCGGCACCAGTCGCGGATCGCCGCGCATCAGGGTGATGCCGGCCGCGTGCATGGCGACGTCGGTGCCGCCACCCATGGCGATGCCGATGTCGGCGGCGGCCAGTGCCGGGGCGTCATTGATGCCGTCGCCGACCATCGCCACCACGCCGGTTTCTTTCAGTGCAGCGACGGTGGCGGCTTTGTCCGCCGGCAGTACTTCGGCATGCACGTCCTGGATGCCCAACGCCTCGGCCACCACCTTGGCGCTACCGCGATTGTCGCCGGTCAGCAGGTGGCTGCTGATGTTCCGTGCGCTCAGTTGCTGCACCGCTTGCAGTGCGCCGGGCTTGAGGGTGTCACCGAAGGCGAACAGGCCCAGCACCTGGGGTTCGGGGGATTGTTCGATCAGCCAGGACAAGGTCCGGCCTTCTTGTTCCCACGCGATCGCCGAGTCGGCCAACGCTCCGGCGTTCAAGCCGCTGTCCTCCAGCAGGCGACGATTGCCCAGGGCCAGGCGACGACCCTCTAGTGTGCCGGCAATGCCGCGGCCGGTCAGGGACTGGCTGTCGCTGACGTCGGCCACCTTCAAGTGGCGTTCGGCGCAGGCATCCAGAACAGCCTTGGCCAGCGGATGCTCACTGCCGCGTTGCAGGGCACCGGCCAGTTGCAGCAGGCTCGCTTCATGGCCGTCGATGGCACTCAGATGAGCAATGCGCGGGGCGCCGGAGGTCAGGGTGCCGGTCTTGTCGAACACCACCGCGCTGACTTCATGGGCACGCTCCAGGGCTTCGGCGTCCTTGATCAGAATCCCGTAGCGTGCCGCCACACCGGTGCCGGCCATGATCGCCGTCGGCGTGGCCAGGCCCAGTGCGCAAGGGCAGGCGATCACCAGCACCGCCACGGCGTTGATCAACGCGGTTTCCATCGGCGCGCCATACAGCAGCCACCCGATCAAAGTCGCCAAGGCAATCACCAGCACGGTGGGTACGAATACCTGGCTGACTTTATCCACCAGTTTCTGGATCGGCGCCTTTGCGGCCTGGGCGTCTTCCACCAGGCGGATGATCCGGGCCAGTACGGTTTCCGCACCGAGGGCCTGGGTACGCACCAGCAACCGGCCTTCACCGTTGATCGCGCCGCCAGTGACTGTGTCGCCGGGCTGTTTGGGCACCGGCAGGCTCTCGCCACTGATCAGGGCTTCGTCGGCGTGGCTCTGGCCTTCTATCACTTCGCCATCCACCGGGAAGCGCTCACCGGGTTTGACCATCACCAGGTCATTGAGGCGCAGGGCGCTGATGGCGACTTCCTGCTCGCGGCCATCGAGCACCTGAATCGCCCGCTCCGGGCGCAAGGCCTCGAGGGCGCGGATGGCGCTGGCGGTCTGGCGCTTGGCGCGGCTTTCCAGGTACTTGCCCAGCAATACCAGGGCGATCACCACCGCCGAGGCTTCGAAATACAGGTGCGGCATGCGCCCGGCGGCGGTGGCCCATTCATACAGACTCAAGCCATAACCGGCGCTGGTGCCCAGGGCCACGAGCAAATCCATGTTGCCGGCCCCGGCGCGTACGGCTTTCCAGGCAGCGACGTAAAACCGTGCACCGAAGATGAATTGCACCGGCGTGGCCAAGGCAAATTGCGCCCAGGCCGGCAGCATCCAGTGCACGCCGAACAGTTGCAGCAGCATCGGCAAGACCAGCGGCAAGGCGAGGACGATGGCCATGATCAAGGCCAGGCGTTCGCGATGCAGGCGCTGTGGCTGATTGTCGGCCGGCGGGTGTTCGGCTTCCCATACGCTGGCGGTGTAACCGGCCTTGGTCACGGCCGCGATCAGGGTTTGCGGATCGACCTGGCCGAGCAGTTCAAGGTGGGCGCGTTCGTTGGCCAGGTTGACGCTGACGCTTTTCACGCCGGCCACCTTGCCCAGCGCCCGCTCGACCCGACCGACGCAGGATGCGCAGGTCATGCCGTCGATGCTCAGTTCCAGGCTTTGCTGCGGCACGCTGTAGCCGGCCTTGGCCACGGCATCCATCAGGGCCGGCAGGCTGTCGCTGGGTGCCTGGACCCGAGCCTGTTCCGTGGCGAGGTTGACGCTGACGGCGCTGGCGCCAATGACTTTGCTCAAGGCGCGCTCGACACGCCCGGCGCAACTGGCGCAGGTCATGCCGGCAATCGGCAGGTCGAACGTGGTGGATTCGGACATCGGTCGCACTCCCTGTAGTAGATGACCACAGGATCAACCTTGCCATGCTGGCAAGGTCAAGTGCCAATCTGATGTGGGAGTGCCCGGGGCCTGAGCCTGGCTGTGATCCCCTGTGGGAGCGAGCTTGCTCGCGATAGCGGTTTTTCAGTCACATCCACGTTGAATGTGCCGCCATCATCGCGAGCAAGCTCGCTCCCACAAGGGTTGCGCGTCAGTAGCCGAGACCGGCGCGTTTCAGGTACATCCCTTCCTGCGTCATCGCGATCCGGTACTTTAGGACATCGCCGGCCTTGAGCTGGATATCCTGCGACCCCGGCGCGAGCATGCCCGGATTGCAACCCGGCATCTGCCCCGGGAGTAACTTGAGGCGCAGCGAGACGATGCCGGGCGGCAGGTTGAACGAGGTGCTCTGTTCCTGAAACAGCCGCGCCGCCAATTGGTCCTGGATGTACACACCGATCTCGCAGCTGGTCGCGACTTCCAGGCGCTCGCGGGAAATGATCAGCACACCATAATCCTGACCGGCAGCATTGACCGAAGGCACGGCGGCGAAAAGGCTGAGAAAGCCAAACAGGCTGAAAACCGACCAGCGCATGGCTGAATCTCCTGAGTTCGAGTCATTGATGGACGCAGCTTGGCCGAGCGTAGCGCCGATTGCCAGCCCGGCAGCTAACTTCAGAACTTGACCTTGCCATGGTGGCAGGCTCGAAACTGGACTCAACCCTCGGAAAAGGAGTCATCCCATGCAAGTGTTCAACGTTGAAGGCATGTCTTGTGGCCACTGCGTCAAGGCCATCACCCAGGCCGTGCAGGCCAAGGACCCGGCAGCCAGTGTGCGGGTCGATCTGGCGGCTAAAGAAGTCGGTGTCGAAAGTGCGCTGACTGCCCAGCAAGTGATCGAGGCGATCAGCGAAGAGGGGTATGGCGCCAAACTGGCCTGATTTTGATAGTTAGCGAGCTACCGGAATGTTCAAGGCGTCCATGCGCGGCTAGACTGTCGGGCTGCCGACTCCTGCCTCACTGGATGCCTGATGAACTTCCGTACCATTCTGATTCTCGGCGCCTTGAGCGCTTTCGGTCCGCTGGCGATCGATTTCTACCTGCCGGCCTTCCCGGCCATGGCGCTGGCCTTCGGCACGGACGAAAATCACGTCCAGATGACGTTGGCGGCCTACTTCCTCGGCTTGTCCATCGGTCAGTTGGCCTATGGCCCGGTGGCGGATCGTTTCGGGCGACGCATTCCGTTGCTCACCGGTGTCGGCCTGTTCACCGCTGCCTCGGTGGCGTGCGCCTATGCGCCGAATCTGGAATGGCTGATTGGTGCGCGTTTCGTCCAGGCGTTGGGTGGCTGCGCGGGCATGGTGATTTCCCGGGCGGTGGTCAGCGACAAATGTGATGCGGTGGGCTCGGCGAAAGTCTTTTCACAGTTGATGCTGGTGATGGGGCTCGCGCCCATCCTTGCGCCCTTGCTGGGTGGGTTGCTGGTCAACACCACAGGCTGGCAGTCGATCTTCCTGGCCTTGACCGGGTTCAGTGCGTTGGCGGGGCTGGCGGTGGCGACGGGATTGCCGGAAAGCTTGCCGGCCCACATACCGCGCCAACCGCTGTCGGGTGCGCTGCGCCAGTACGGTCGGTTGCTGGCCGACCCGATATTTCTTGGCCACGCCTTGACCGGGGGCATCGCCATCGCCGGGATGTTTGCCTACATCGCCGGTTCACCCTTCATCATCATCAAGCTCTACGGCGTTCCGGCCGAGCATTTCGGCTGGTTGTTCGGCACCAATGCTGCGGGTTTCATTCTGGTGGCGCAGGTCAACGCGCGGCTGCTGGCCAAACGTGGCCCGACGTTCTTGCTGGCGCGCGCGGTGTGGGTTTATCTCGCGGCCGGTCTGACCCTGCTCGCTGTCAGCACTCTGCACACGGCCCAGCTGTGGCCGCTGCTGATTCCATTGTTCATCTGTATTTCCAGCCTCGGTTGCATCAGCCCCAACGCCGCCGCCTGCGCGATGAGCGGGCAGGGCGCACGGGCCGGCAGCGCGTCGGCGCTGCTCGGTTGCCTGCAATTCAGCGTGGCTGCCGGTGCCTCCGCACTGGTGGGCGTTTTGCACGATGGCAGCGCCGTGCCGATGGCCATGGTCATCAGCCTGTGCGGAATTCTGGTGGTGAGCGCTGCGGTGCTCACCCGGCGTTTGCAAAATGCCCGGGCGCTGGCGCAAGCCCAGGTTTGAGGCCGGAATCAGCCGGCAGCACGCTGCGGGTGGAGGATGGGGATCTGGTGAGGGGCCTGGATGCGGGCTTCGAGGGTACGCGTGAAAGCGCGAGCTTCTGCTTCGCTGCGGAACGTCACCGCATGCTGGTCTAGACGGACTTGCCACTGGGATTTTGCCAATTCTTTTATCAGGATCTTCACAACTGATCACCTCTCGTAAAAGATGTCTCGTAAAAGACGTTACGCAAAAGACTGCCTCGCAGGAGATTCGATTGTAGTCCTGAATACGAGCACCATTGTGACAAGGATCAACTGTCGGACTGACGGTTTGTAACTAAAAAAAACACGACTTTTCGAGGGCGTCCACAGGGGTTGTCTGCGACCGGGACGTTCCGGTCGCAGACGAAAAAACCGCAGAAAAAATGAAATCAGAAGGGTTTTTTTTCAGCGTTTCAAAACCCTTCCAGCACAATCTTGCCCTTGGCCTTGCCGCTTTCCAGCAGGGCATGGGCACGACGCAAATTGGCCGCATTGATCGTGCCGAAGTGTTCGCCCACCGTGGTTTTCAGTGTCCCGGCGTCGATCAGCCAGGCGACGCGATTGAGCAGGTTGTGCTGCTCGATCATGTCCGCGGTTTCAAACAGTGAGCGGGTGTACATGAACTCCCAGTGCAGTGACAGGCTTTTGCGCTTGAGCTTGGTCACGTCCAGCGACTTGGGGTCATCGATCAGCGCCAGCTTGCCTTGGGGTGCCAATGCCTCGACCAGTTGGTCCAGGTGCTGGTCGGTCTGGGTCAGGCTGGCGACGTGGGTGACCTGATCCACACCGGCCTTCTTGAGTGCTTCGCTCAGTGGCTGGCCATGGTCGATCACCAGGTCGGCACCCAGCTCTTTCACCCAGCTTTGGGTTTGCGCACGCGAAGCGGTGCCGATGACTTTCAGGGCCGTCAGCTGGTGAGCCAGCTGCGTAAGAATCGAGCCCACGCCACCCGCCGCGCCGACGATCAACAGGCTCTGGCCTTCGTCGGTTTTGCCTTCGCGCACTTGCAAGCGTTCGAACAACAGTTCCCACGCCGTGATCGCGGTCAGCGGCAGGGCGGCGGCTTCGGCGAAACCAAGGGTCTTGGGCATGTGGCCGACGATGCGTTCATCCACCACATGCAATTCGCTGTTGCCGCCCGCACGGGCGATGGAGCCGGCGTAAAACACCTTGTCGCCGACCGAGAACAGCGTCACGTCACTGCCCACGGCCTTGACCACGCCAGCCACGTCCCAGCCCAGCACCTTGGCCGCACCGCCTTCGGGCTGGACGTTCTGGCGCACCTTGGTATCCACCGGGTTGACCGAGATGGCTTTGACTTCCACCAGCAAGTCGCGAGGTCCGGCAACCGGCTCCGGCAGCTCGATGTCTTGCAGGGCTTTGTCATCACTGATCGGTAACGAGGCGTAGTAGGCAATGGCTTTCATGGGCGACTCCTGAACACTAATAAAAGAAGTGATTTGATGGGGGAGATGATTGGCTATTTCTCCTGAAGATAAAACCGGCTAAAAGAGCAGTCTCTTTCAATGTTTTTTTGATAATCGGTGCACTTGATGCTGCGTTTCGATGACTTGCAGTTGTTTGTCCGGGCGGCGGACCTGGGCAGTCTGTCCGCCGCCGCGCGGGGCATGGACATGTCGGCGGCAGTGGCCAGTGCAGCGCTCAAGCGCATCGAACGGCAACTCGGCGCCCGTCTATTGGCCCGTTCGACCCGCAGCTTGCGCCTGACCGCCGAAGGCGAGGGCTTTCTTGAATACGCCCGCGCGGCCCTGAGCAATCTCGACGAGGGCCGGCGATTACTGGCCAGCGGTCAGGACCAGGTCAGCGGGGTTCTGCAACTGTCGGCGCCGTCGGACTTTGGCCGCCATCTGCTGTTGCCCTGGCTTGACCAGTTTCAGCGCGAGCATCCGAAACTGACCGTGCGCCTGCTGCTGGGGGACCGCATCGCCGACCTTTTCCGCCAGCCGGTAGACATTGCCCTGCGCTACGGTGAACCGGAGGACTCCAGCCTGGTGGCGCTGCCCATCGCCCCGCAGAACCGCCGGGTGTTGTGCGCCGCTCCCGACTATCTGGCTCGCCACGGCGAACCGCGGCATCTGGAGCAACTGGCACAGCACAATTGCCTGTTGTACATGCTCGGCAGCAGGGTCCACGATCACTGGAGTTTTCACGACGGCAAACGCGAAGTCAGCCTGACCGTCAGCGGCGATCGCTTCAGTGACGATGCCGATGTCGTTCGCCTTTGGGCCGTGGCCGGTGCCGGGATCGCCTACAAATCCTGGCTCGATGTTGCCGCCGATGTACTGGCCGGCCGCTTGAAGGTGCTGATGCCGGAACTGCTCTGCGAGCGCGCACCGCTGAATCTGTTGTGCGCCCATCGCGCACAATTGAGTAAGCCGGTGAACCTGTTGCGCGAAATGCTTGTCAGCCGATGCGCCCTGTTGAGCAGTCAATTTCCGGGCTATTCGGATATCGATCATTAGTCGCACAAAAAAAGAGAAATTTCCCTCAGGAACGATCACCACCTATGCCGGGCGGAGGACAGGATCCGCCGACCAACCCGCATATACTAGCGTCCTCATCATGTAAGTAGCGTCGATCCCCCATGGCGGGTCCACGTTCGAGTCGGCCAGGCAGCACGGTCATCCTTCTGGCCTTCGCGGCATCGGCCAGACAGCGCCAATGAGTGAGCAAGGTGTTGCCGGATTCATGGCAGTTTCCACGGATTGGCCGACGACACATTACTGGTCAAGATGTATCTGGTCAGAAGACGAAACGATTCAACAGGGAGTGAATACATGGAACATGCACCTTGCATCAGCCAGATCGCCACATTGCTGGCTGACCCAAAGCGCAGCGCAATGATGTGGGCCTTGATGGATGGTTCGGCGCGAGCAACCGAAGAGTTGGCATTACTGGCCGGCCTGTCACCGTCTTCGGCCAGTGCTCACCTGGGACGTTTGTCCGCTGGAGGTCTGTTAAGGGTTGAAAACCGTGGCCGCAAACGCTTCTTCCGCCTGGCTGCCCCCGAGGTCGGGGCAGCAATCGAAGCGCTGGCCAGCGCGACCTTCGCCAGCGCGCCCCAGGATATTCCGGAGGTGTTCAAGCGCAATGCGCCACTCGTCAAACCCCGGGCAGTGCGCTCGTCACTGCTGAGTGCCCGGCTGTGCGACGATCACTTGGGGGGTACCCTGTCCGCCGACCTGTATCAGCGACTGCTGGAAGCGGGCTGGATCGAACATTCGGATCAGCGGGTCACGGTCACGCTCAAGGGGGCGACGGAGTTGGCGGCACGGGGAGTGTTCATCCAGGCGCTGGCCCATCACAACGGCAGGGTTGCCTGCGCGTGCCCTGACTGGAGCGAAAGACGCCCGCACATGGGCGGCTCGCTGGGGGCCGCCTTGTTGCAGCTGTTCATGCAGTCGGGGTGGCTGAGCCTGCCCAACGATTCCCGAGCCTTGCAGGTGACGGCCTCCGGGCAACGCGAAATTCATCGCTTTGCCCTGGAAACCGAGCTGGAAATGGCGCTGTAGGCGTCGGCTTGCCGGCGATGGCCGTGCCACATTCGGCATCATTGTTGAATCGGAGGGCGCCATCGCTGGCAAGCCAGCTCCTACAGTTGGATTTGCGGTGTTGCTCAGGGTTTTACCAACCGCGCATCGAGGCTGTTCTGCGCCAGGCGTCTGGCCTGGTCCTGGGTCATGCCCAGGTGAGTGTGCAGGGCATGGAAGTTCTCCGTGACATAACCGCCGAAGTACGCCGGGTCATCGGAGTTCACGGTCACTTTCACACCGCGTTCCAGCATGTCGAGAATGTTGTGCTGCGACATGTGATCGAACACGCACAGTTTGGTGTTCGACAGAGGGCACACGGTCAGCGGGATCTGCTCGTCAATGATCCGCTGCATCAGGCGTTCGTCTTCGATGGCGCGCACGCCATGGTCGATGCGCTGGATTTTCAGCAGGTCGATGGCTTCCCAGATGTACTCGGGCGGGCCTTCTTCACCGGCGTGGGCGACGGTCAGGAAGCCTTCGTGACGGGCACGGTCGAACACACGCTGGAACTTGCTCGGCGGGTGGCCCATTTCGGAGCTGTCCAGGCCCACGGCGACGAACGCATCGCGGAACGGCAGCGCCTGGTCGAGGGTTTTCTGCGCTTCGTCTTCGCTCAGATGGCGCAGGAAGCTCAGGATCAAACCGCTGGTGATACCCAGTTGCTGCTCGCCATCCTTCAGCGCGGCGGCGATGCCGTTGAGCACCACTTCGAACGGGATGCCACGGTCGGTGTGGGTCTGCGGGTCGAAGAACGGTTCGGTGTGAATCACGTTCTGTTCTTTGCAGCGCAGCAGGTATGCCCAGGTCAGGTCATAGAAGTCCTGGGAGGTGCGCAGCACATCGGCACCCCGGTAATACAGGTCGAGGAACTCCTGCAGGTTGTTGAAGGCATACGCCTTGCGCAAGGTTTCGACGTCGCTCCACGGCAAGGCAATCTTGTTGCGCTCGGCCAGGGCGAACAACAGCTCGGGTTCCAGCGAACCTTCCAGGTGCAGGTGCAATTCTGCCTTGGGCAGGGCGTTCAGCCAGTCATACATGATTCTTTTCTCATCAGGTGCAATGGTCGCCATTCTACAGAGGGTTGCCGCAACAATTGGTAAAACCTGACCAGGCGGTTCATCACCTTGCTTCCTGTTCCCGTCGATAGGCGTAGGTATCGGCGAAGCGCGAGAGCAGGAATCCGGCGCAGGTGGTGGCCGGGTATTTCGCCGGGTGCAATGCATCCTGACAACCGGGCAGGCATTCGATGCGGGTATCCGGGTGCGGCTCGGCGAAGAACGGCATCGAATAACGATCCACGCCGAGCGGGCTGATCACCCGGTGCGGCGTCGACAGGTAACGGTCGTTGCTCCAGCGCGCCATCATGTCGCCGAGGTTGACCACGAACGTACCGTCGATGGGTGGCGCGTCGATCCACTCGCCTTTGACGTTGCGTACCTGCAAGCCACCGGCGGCGTCCTGATAGAGCAGGGTGATGCAGCCGTAGTCGGTATGGGCGCCGGCGCCTTGCTGCTCGGTGGAGCTGGCCGTGTGACGCGGCGGGTAATGGATCATCCGCAACACACTGACCGGGTCATGGAAGCGAGTGTCGAAGAAGTCGCGCTCGATCCCCAGTGCAATGGTCATTGCCCGCAACAGTGTTTGTGCGAGGGCCTGCATGTCGACGTAGTGTTGCTCCATCAGTGCTTCCCAACCGGGCAGGGACGGATGGCGATTGGGGCCGCGCAAGGGTTTTTCCGCCAGTACGTCAGGGTGCTCGGCCGGCAGGTGCAGGCCCATGTCGAAGGTTTCCTTGAGGTCGCTGGGTTTGCCCGGGTCCAACTGCTCGGTGGCAATGGCACCGTAGCCGCGATGGTGACGGCTCTGGGTGATGTCGATCTTGAGTTTTTCGGCGGTGGGTTGGGCGAAGAAGCGTTTGGCGTGGTCGAGCAGGGCGTCGATGCGGCCGGCACTGATTGGATGGCCCTTGATGTAGAAGAAACCCCACTCGCGGCAGGCGTGGTCGATGTGTGCGGCAACGGCTGGCCAGGCGTTCTGGTCGTCGCTGTAGAGCGGGGCGATGTCGATGATGGGAAGTGGGTTCATGCGCAGTCCTTGAAAACGCTGAATTTCCAATGTAGGAGCTGCCGCAGGCTGCGATCTTTTAAAAGCAAGATCAAAAGATCGCAGCCTGCGGCAGCTCCTACAGGGGATGTGGGTTACTTCGGTATTTCGGCCTTCATGCCTTCCACGTAGTAGTTCATCGACGCCAGTTCCGCCGTGGTCGCGCTCACGCCCGCCGGGATTTTTTCGACGCCGGCCTGATCCTTGATCGGCCCGGTGAACGGCTGCAGCGTACCGCTCTTGATATTGGCGATGAGCTGTTCGGCTTCGCTTTTCACCGCTGCCGGCACCAGGTCGCTGATCGGCAGCTCAACCGTGCCTTCTTTCAAGCCGCCCCAGTAATCCTGGGACTTCCAGTCATGATCAATCAGGCTTTGGGCCGCCTGAATGTAGTGCGGCCCCCAGTCGTTGACGATGGAGGTCAGCACCGCCTTCGGCCCGAAGTGCGCCATGTCCGAAGCGTAGCCCACGGCGTACACGCCGCGACGTTCGGCGGCCTGGATCGGCGCCGGGCTGTCGGTGTGCTGGAACACCACATCCACGCCCTGATCGATCAGTGCGTTGGCGGCATCCGCTTCCTTGCCCGGATCGAACCAGGAGTTGACCCACACCACCTTGATTTCGGTACCGGGGTTGTACTTGTTCAGGGCCAGCTGGATGGCGTTGATATCGCGGATCACCTCCGGGATCGGGAACGAGGCGACGTAGCCGATTTTTTTGGTCTTGGTCATCTTCGCCGCGAGGAAGCCACCGACGTAGCGACCTTCATAGGTGCGCGCCAGGTAGGTGCCGAGGTTCCTGGCCTGCTTGTAGCCGGTGGCGTGTTCGAAGGTCACTTGGGGAAACTGTTTGGCGACTTTCACGGTCGGGTTCATGTAGCCGAAGGACGTGGTGAAGATCAGGTCGTATTTGTCCTTGGCCATGTTGCGGATCACCCGCTCGGCGTCGGCCCCTTCGGCGACGTTCTCCACGTAGTTGGTGGTGATCTGCGGGCCGAATTTTTCCGCGAGCTCCTTGCGTCCCTGTTCATGCTGATACGTCCAGCCGTGGTCGCCGATCGGGCCGATGTAAACGAAGCCGACTTTCAGCGGGTCGTTGGCGCTGGCACTCAAGCTGGCGCCCAGGCCGATGGCGGCGGTAACGGCGCAAAGCAGCATATTCAACGGACGGTTGTGCATGAGTTGGAGCTCCATTTTGTTGTGTGGTTGGCAGGGGCAATGCAAATGGCTGACCAACCGGACAACAAAAGCAAAAGATCGCAGCCTTCGGCAGCTCCTACATGGCTTCGCGTAGCTCTGTAGGAGCTGCTGAAGGCTGCGATCTTTTTCAACACCAGAACCAACGCAGTGCATCTGACCAACCTCACGCCATCCTCTGGTGCGCTAAGGTAAAACGAAACGTTAACGCCACCCCGCAGTCAGTAGCTCATCGGCACCACTCGGCAAAAAGGCTCGCCATGCTCACCACCCTCAAGCAAGAAGGCTTCCTGCTGTTGGCGTTGATCGCCGCGTGTGTGGCCTATCCGCTGGAGCACTGGATGCTGCACAGCGGCCAGGGCATCGCATTGATCAGCGGGTTGGTGCTGATCGCCTTCATCGTCGCCGCCTCCATGCGCGTTGCCCATCAGGCCGAGTTGCTGGCGGAGAAGGTCGGTGATCCCTACGGCACGATGATCCTGACCCTGGCCGCCGTGCTGGTGGAAGTGGTGATCCTGGCGATCATGATGAGCAACGAAGCCTCGGCCACGCTGGTGCGCGATACGATCTACTCGGCGGTGATGCTCGACATCAATGGCATCCTTGGCCTCGCGGCGTTGATGGGCGGGCTCAAGCATGGCGAACAGTCCTATAACGACGATTCGGCGCGCAGTTATAGCGTGATGATTCTCACCGCCATGGGGGTCTCGATGGTGGTGCCGGAGTTCATTCCCGAAGCGCGATGGAAGCTCTATTCGGCCTTTACCATCGGCACGATGGTGGTGCTCTACGCCTTGTTCCTGCGCATGCAGGTCGGGCCGCACAGTTATTTTTTCAGCTACAGCTACCCGGACAAGCGCCGCCGGAAGGAGCCTGGCGCGGAGCCGCAACCGGTCAATCTGGTGCTCAGTATCGGCATCTTGGTGTTCGGGGTAGTGGTGATTGGCGCACTGGCCGAAGTGATGTCCAGGACCCTTGATCTGGGGCTGGAAGGGACGGGGGCACCGCCGGTGATTACGGCGATCCTGGTGGCGGCGATCTCTGCGGCGCCGGAGATCTTGACCGCGTTGCGCGCGGCACTGGCCAACCGCATGCAGTCGGTGGTCAACATCGCGATGGGCGCGTCACTGTCGACGGTGATCCTGACGGTGCCGGTGATGGAGGCGATGGCGCTCTATACCGGCCAGCCATTCCAGATGGCCATGACCCCGGTGCAGACCGTGATGGTGTTTCTCACTCTGATCGTCAGCGCGATCAATCTCAATGACGGCGAAACCAACGCCATCGAAGGCATGACCCATTTCGTGTTGTTTGCGACGTTTATCATGTTGTCGCTGCTGGGACTCTGAAGGCCCCCCGCAAAACCAATGTGGGAGCGGGCTTGCTCGCGAAGGCGGTGTGTCAGTCACATCAGTATTGACTGGTACGCCGCCTTCGCGAGCAAGCCCGCTCCCACAGTGTTAATCGGTGTTGTGTCAGGTCCCGGCAATCAACTGTCGAGCCGCCTGGCTGTGATCGGCAATCAAGCCCTTCAGATCCAGCCCCTCGACCTGCCCGTCAATCACTCGCCACTTGCCGCCGACCATCACCCGGTCCGCGCGATCGGCACCGCACAGCAGTAGGGCCGAAACCGGATCATGGCTGCCGGAGAAGCGCAGTTCATCCAGCTTGAACAGCGCCAGGTCGGCCTGCTTGCCTACCGCCAGTTCACCGATGTCGGTACGGCCCAACAGACTGGCCGAGCCTTTGGTCGCCCAGCCGAGCACGCGTTCCGGGGTGATCTTCTCGGCGCCGTAGCGCAGGCGCTGGATGTACAGGGCCTGGCGCGCTTCGAGCATCATGTTCGAGGCATCGTTGGAGGCCGAACCGTCCACGCCCAGGCCCAGCAGGGCGCCGGCGTCAGTCAATTCGATGCTCGGGCAGATGCCCGAGGCCAGGCGCATGTTCGAACTCGGGCAATGGCAGATACCGGTCCCGGCGGCGCCGAGGCGGGCGATCTCGTCCGGGTTGAAATGGATGCCATGGGCCAGCCAGGTACGCGGGCCGAGCCAGCCTACGCTGTCCAGATAGTCCACGGTGCGCAGGCCGAAGCGTTGCAGGCAGAAATCTTCTTCGTCGAGGGTTTCTGCCAGGTGGGTGTGCAGGCGCACGTCGAGTTTGTTCGCCAGTTCGGCGCTGGCCGACATGATTTCCGGGGTCACCGAGAACGGCGAGCACGGTGCCAGGGCGATCTGGATTTGCGCGCCGTCACCGCGCTCGTGGTATTCGGCGATCAGCCGCTGGCTGTCGGCGAGGATCACTTCGCCTTCCTGCACGGTCTGTTGCGGCGGCAGGCCACCGTCCTTTTCACCGAGGCTCATGGAGCCGCGGGTGAGCATGGCGCGCATGCCCAGTTCGCGAACGCTCTCGACTTGCACGTCGATGGCATTTTCCAGACCTTCCGGGAACAGGTAGTGATGGTCGGCGGCGGTGGTGCAGCCGGACAGCAGCAATTCGGCCAGTGCGACCTTGGTGGCGAGGGCGAGTTTTTCCGGGGTCAGGCGTGCCCAGACCGGGTACAGGGTTTTCAGCCACGGGAACAGCGGCTGATTGACCACCGGCGCCCAGGCGCGGGTCAGGGTTTGATAGAAGTGGTGGTGGGTGTTGATCAGGCCCGGCAGGATCACATGCTCGCGGGCATCGAACACTTCATTGCACGGCGCGGAGGGTTGCTGGCCTGCGCCGAGTACTTCGACGATCAAACCGTCTTGCAGCACCAGGCCGCCACGGGCATCGAGACCGTTGGAGGTGAAAATGGCGAGGGGATTTTTTAACCAGGTACGGGTCGCAGGCATGTTGGCCGGCTCCTCTGAAAGTTGGGTTCAGGGTTGCCAGCTCAGTGTTGCCCTGTCTGCTGATCCAGGTTCGCCGGGGAGGCGAGGTGGGCAGTTTCGATCAAAACGCCGTTATGGGCAAGCCCGGTCCGACAGGACAACAAAACTCCTGTGGGAAAACTCCTGTGGGAGCGAGCTTGCTCGCGATAGCGGTGTGTCAGTCAAATCGTTGTTGGTTGTGCCGCCGTCATCGCGGGCAAGCCCGCTCCCACAGGGTAGTGTGTTGGCGGTGATTACCAGGGAATGGTCTCACCCCGGTAATTGATGAAGTGATGCCCGCCCTTGGCGACATACGCATTCACCTGATCAACCAGGCCACGGGTGCTGGTTTCGACATCGATGTCCGCGCCTTCACCGCCCATGTCGGTCTTCACCCAGCCCGGGTGCAGCGACAGCACGGTGAGCGTTGTATCGCCCAACTGAGTGACGAAGCTATTGGTCATGGAATTCAGTGCCGCCTTGCTGGCCTTGTACAGCGCCAGTTCCGGTGCATCGGGCATGGTCACGCTGCCCAGCACGGAACTCATGAACGCCAGCACGCCGCTGTCCGGGCGGATCTGTTCGATAAAACGCTGGGCCAGGTTGATCGGCGCCACGGCGTTGGTGAAAAACAGCTGGCCGACTTCGGCCATCGTCGCGCCACCGTTGGGTGTCTGGACATCCGGCCCCTTGACCCCGGCATTGACGAACAACAGGTCAAACACCTCACCCTTGAGTTGTTGGCTCAGGGCGGACACCGCTGACTGATCGTCCATGTCGAGCTTTTCGATCCGCACCTTGCCCAGGGCCTGCAAGGCCTCGGCTTTTTGCGGGTCGCGCACGGTGGCGGTGACTTGCCAGCCATCGGCCAGCAGGGTTTTCACCAGCCCGAGGCCAAGCCCCCGGGAGGCGCCGATAATGAGTGCGGTTTTTGCCTTGGACATGAGTGGCTTCCTTGAAAGTTCAGGATCGTGGATTCAATGGACACTGTTGCCCGAGCCGTTGTTGCAACTCTTCGCGTAGTGCGCCGAGTTCGGACATGCGGGCTTCGATCAGTTTGAGTTTGTCTTGCAGCAGTTGCGTGACGGCGCTGTCCGGGTCGGGCGACTGCCAGATTGCCGCGACGCTGTTGCCGATCTCGCCGAGGGTAAAGCCCAGCCGTTGAGCGGTCTTGATGTACTGCACCAGTTGCACCATGTCTGGCGGATAGTCGCGATACCCGTTGGCGCTGCGTTGCGCCGCGATCAATCCGCGTTGCTCGTAGAAGCGCAGCGTGTCGCGGCTGACGGCGCTGGCCCGGGCTAATTCACCGATACGCATCATGACGTCTCGAAGGGGCTTGACCCTGGAGCATACTCCAGGCTTTAGCCTTATTGCTCCCTGAATTGATGGAGCAATGACGATGTGGACTACAACGCAATATCGCCGGTTGGTGCAAGGCAGTGCCTGGTACGACCTGATCGTGACAGTCGCGTTTGTCACGCCGTGGAGTTTTGCGGCGTTGCATGGGGTTTTGACGGGTGTGAGCCAGGCGTTGAGTTTGCCTGGTGAGTTGCCACCGTTCGAACCGGTGCACATGTTGATGGCGAATCTGTTGGGTTCGATTGTCTGCGTATGGTCGGTGCTGCGGATTCGTGATCCGCAGCAGGTTTTCGGGCGGTATGACGCCGTGGCCAGATTCCTGTTCTCGGCCTGGCAGGCTTATGCCCTGATCCAGGGTGCGAGTTCATTGTTGGTGGTTTTTCTGGTGTTTGAATTGGCGTGGGGCGTGGCTCAGGTGTTGCCTGTTCGGACGCCTTCGCGAGCAGGCTCGCTCCCACAGGGTTTGCGCCAGACTCGGTTATGTGGGAGCGAGCCTGCTCGCGAAGAGGCCCGCCCAGGCACAGCCTAATGCCCAGCCTGCCACGGCTGCCCCAACGACACCGGCGCATACAACCGTGTCCGCAGCGCATCCCGTGACAACAGCACCAGCACTACAATGGTCGCGACATACGGCAGCATCGCCAGCAGGCTCGATGGAATCGCCAGCCCCAATCCCTGCGCCACCAGGTGCAGGATGCTGGCGAGCCCGAACAGGTACGCGCCGAGCAGCAAGCGCCACACCCGCCAACTGGCGAACACCACCAGCGCCAGGGCAATCCAGCCGCGCCCGGCGCTCATGTTCTCCGCCCACATTGGCGTGTACGCCAGGGACAGATAGGCCCCGGCCAAGCCAGCCATCGCGCCACCAAACAACACCGCCAACGTACGCACTGACAACACCGGCAAGCCCATGGCACTGGCGGCAGTGGGGTTTTCCCCGACGGCTTGAATGATCAGCCCGACACGGCTTTTCAGAAGGACCCAGGCCACCAGCGCAAACAGAGCGAACGACAAATAGACCAACAGGTCCTGGGCAAACAGCATCCGCCCGATCAGCGGGATCTCGCTCAGATAGGGAATCGCCAAGGGTTCGAAACCCGCCAGCGGCTTGCCGACCCAGGCCGCACCGACAAAAGTCGACAGGCCCACGCCGAAAATCGTCAGGGCCAGACCGGTGGCCACCTGATTGGCATTGAACACCAGCGCCACCAGCGCAAACAGCGATGACAGCAGCATCCCGGCGAACATCGCCAGCACTACGCCGAGCCACAGGTGCCCAGTGTTGAACGCGACGATGAAACCGATCACCGCGCCAAACAGCATCATGCCTTCCTGACCCAGGTTGAGGACGCCGCTTTTCTCGCAGATCAGTTCCCCCAGCGCCACCAACAGCAATGGCGTACCGCAGCGGACCATGGCGTAGAAAATATTGCTCAGCAGATCGATATCCATCACAACGCTCCTGCGTGTACGGCGGTGGTTTGGGCACGGCGGGTCCAGCGCAGGTTCAGGCGCGGCCGGTAGAGAATCAGCACGTCACTGGCCAGCAGGAAAAACAGCATCATGCCCTGGAACAATTGGGTGATCGCTTGCGGCAGGTTCAGGCTCATTTGTGCGCTTTCGCCGCCGATGTACAGCAGCGCCATCAACAGGCTCGAAAACAGGATCCCGAGTGGATTCAGGCGACCGAGAAATGCCACGGTGATCGCCGCATAGCCATAGCCCGGCGAGACCTGCGGCACCAGCTGACCGATCGGCCCGGTGACTTCGCACACACCGGCAAGGCCGGCCAGACCGCCGCTGATCAACAGCGCGAGCCAGATCAAACGCTTCTCGCGAAAACCGACGAATCCGGCGGCCCGCTTGTCCAGCCCGAGCACCTTGATCTGGAAGCCGACAAAGCTTTTCTGCAACAGCACCCACACCGCCACCAAGGCGAGCAGGGCGAAATACACCCCGGCATGAACCCGACCATCCTCCATCAAGAGCGGCAAGCGGCTGGCATCCCCGAACATCGCTGATTCGGGGAAGTTGAACCCGGCGGGATCCTTCAACGGACCGTGAACGCAGAACAGCAACAAATTCAGCGCGATGTAATTGAGCATGATGCTGGTCAGGATTTCATTGGCGTTGAAGCGTGTGCGCAACCATGCGGTCAGGCCGGCCCAGGCTGCACCGGCCAGGGTGCCGATTAGCAGAATCGCCACCAGCGCCCAGCGGCTTTGCATATCGATGATGTTGACCGCCAGCGCACTGCCGGCCAATGCACCGAGCAGCAGCTGACCTTCGGCACCGATGTTCCAGATGCGCGCCTGGTAGGCGACGGCCAGGCCCAATGCGCACAGCAGAATCGGCAGGGCTTTGACCAACAATTCAGAGACGCCATACAGGTCGCTGACCGGAGCGATCAGCAGCCTGTGCAAGGTCAACAGCGGGTCATGCCCGAGCGCGATGAACAACAACGATCCACAGCCCAGGGTCAGCGCAGCCGCCAGCAACGGCGAGCACCACAGCATCAGCCGCGATTGCTGGCCGCGGGGTTCAAGAGAAAGCAGCATGTGACACTCCGTTAGCACGTGGCGGATGCGAGTGATTGAGGGGCAGCGAACTGGCCGGCCATCCAGCCGCCGACATCGCTCAGGCGCGTATCGACCGTGGCGTGGAGCGCCGACAGTCGGCCGCCGCACAAGGCGCCGAGGCGGTCGCTGATCTGGAACAGTTCGTCGAGGTCTTCGGAAATCACCAGGATCGCCGCGCCGGCATCGCGCAAGGCAATCAAGGCGCGGTGAATGGTGGCGGCCGCGCCGACGTCCACACCCCAGGTCGGGTGCGCGGCGACCAGCAGCCTGGGTTGCTGAAGTATTTCCCGGCCGAGGATGAATTTTTGCAGGTTGCCGCCGGACAGGCTGCGGGCCGGGGTCTGGCTATCGGGTGTCTTGACCCCGAAACGGTGGATGATTTCCTCGGCCAGCGCTTCGACTCTGCTGCGCCGGATCAGGCCCTTATTCACCAGTCCTTGCTGGAAAGCGGTCAGTAGCGCGTTATCTGCCAGGCTCAACTCTGGCACCGCGCCATGGCCCAGGCGTTCGGCAGGGACAAAGCTCAGGCCCAGTCTGCGACGTGCATCGGGGTGTAAATGGGCAACCGGTTCCTGGCCAAAGCGCAGGGTTGCGCCTTCGTTGCGATTGAGGCGTTGTTCGCCGCTGAGCAAGGCCAGCAGCTCGTCCTGGCCATTGCCCGCGACACCGGCGATACCGACGATTTCACCGCTGCGCACTTCAAGATTGATGTCCTTGAGCGAGCAACCGAACGGGGCCGGGTTGTGCCAGGACAATCCACGTACCTCAAGGAACGCATCACCCCCGGTCACCTTCGGATAGTTTGCGATCAACTGCGCCGCCTCACCGACCATCAGGCGCGCCAGTTGTTGATCCGTACAGTCGGCTGGCACGCAATGACCGGTCACGCGCCCGCCGCGCAGTACCGTCGCGCTTTGGCACAACGCGCGGACTTCCCCGAGCTTGTGGCTGATGAACAAAATGCTGCAGCCCTCGGCGGCGAGCCGACGCAGGGTGACGAACAAGTCGTCGGCCTCTTGCGGCGTCAGCACCGAGGTCGGTTCATCGAGAATCAACAGGCGGATGTCCTGCATCAGGCAGCGAATGATTTCCACCCGTTGCCGTTCTCCGATCGACAGGCTGTGGACAAGTCGCTCCGGTTCCAGCGCCATGCCATAGCGTCGTGACACCTCGCGAATCTTCGGCTCAAGTTGTCTGGGTGTGCCTGCCGCCGCGCCCATGGCCAGGGCGATGTTCTGCGCCACGCTCAAGGTTTCGAACAGCGAGAAGTGCTGGAACACCATGCCGATTCCCAAACTCCGGGCCTGGGCCGGGTTGCGCAGGCTCACCCGCTGACCCTGCCAGATCACCTCTCCCGAATCGGCCTGGGTGATGCCGTAGATGATCTTCATCAGTGTGCTTTTGCCCGCGCCGTTTTCGCCAAGCAGGGCATGGATCTCGCCAGGGGCAATGGTCAGGTCGATGGCATCGTTGGCCAGGCAACCGGGGTAGCGTTTGCTGATTCTGCGCAGTTGCAGGCGCGGAACCGGATCCGGGATTGGAGCGTGATTGGGCATGACAGGCTCGGTGCTGTTGGACTTGTGCCTGTGGATAAAGCAATTTTCTGGCCATCAGGTCAGGAAAATCTCCAGGTCCTGTAAGCCGAGGCGTTGAGTCCGCAGCTTTCAAATGAGCCACGCAGAACCCGGCACCAGATGGGGGCAAGGGTGCAAATCAAGCCCCGATTTTGCCCGTGGGGTTTTGCTCAAAAAATGACCAATCGACCACAAGCCATACCGTGCAGGGTGCCGAGACGGCCATGAACGGGTTATCCACAGATTGCTCCACAGTATTTGTGCGCAAGCTCAAGGCATGGGCATAAGCACTGGGTGGCTTTCTTCTAAAGGTGATAAAACGCCGTAACTGTTTGTTTTTACTTGAATTTGATGCGCTTGATGGCAGATTGGACGAAAATTGAGCAAAGTCCGCAAAGCCGCATGACAGAAGGGTTACAGCGGTATGTGCTCAGGTTATCCACAGCCGGGTGCACAGCAGATGTGGGCAAATATGGAATAAGTGGAAAAGCGGCGTGCCCCAAAAGATCGCAGCCTTCGGCAGCTCCTACAGAAGAGCACGACCCACATGTAGGAGCTGCCGAAGGCTGCGATCTTTTGCTCTTGTTTTCAGCGCTGCAAAAGAATACGCCCACGACTCAAATCGGCCAGCTGTGACTGCAAGGTATCGATCTGCGCGTCGCCCACGGCCAACTGCAACTCGACCCCATTGGCGGTGAAGCTTTCATCCACAACCAGTCCACCTGCCTCCGCCACCCGCAACTTGACCAGGGCGAGCTCGGCAAACCCGCAGGCGCAACGCAACGGCACCCGGCTGATCAACTCAACCTTTAGCGCCGCTTGCAGGCATTTGTTCGCACCTCCCCCATAGGCCCGGGCGAGACCACCGGTGCCCAGTTGGATGCCGCCGTACCAGCGAATCACCAGCACCGCGACCTGATCACAATCCTGTGCCTCTATTGCCGCCAGAATCGGTCGACCTGCCGTGCCACCGGGTTCGCCATCATCGGTGCTGCGATATTGATCGCCGAGCTTCCACGCCCAGCAGTTGTGCGAGGCATTCAAGTCACTGTGCTGTTCAATGAACGCCTGGGCCTCGGCCGGGCTGGAGATCGGCGCGGCGAAGGTGATGAAGCGGCTTTTGCGAATCTCTTCGCGGTATTCGCAAAAACCGCTGAGGGTAAAAGGCATACGTACCTGAATGGCTATTTAAATGGCAGGTTGCAGGCCGCAGCCCTTGAGGATAATGCGGATCAGGTTGTCCCCGGCGTTTTCCATGTCTTGCTTGGTCAACTTGGTGCGCCCGGTGACGCGGCAGATCTGCGTGGCGAAGTCGGCGTAATGCTGGGTGCTGCCCCACAACAGGAAGATCAGGTGCACCGGATCGACCGGGTCCATTTTACCGGCGTCGATCCAGGCCTGGAACACGCCCGCACGGCCCTGGAACCAGGCGCGATAGTCCTGGTTGAAATACTCGGTCAGGCATTCACCGCCGCTGATGACTTCCATGGCGAATATTCGCGACGCTTGCGGCTGGCGGCGTGAGAACTCCATTTTCGCACGGATGTAGCGGGTCAAGGCCTCGGTCGGATCATCCTCGGCCGTAAGGGTATTGAAGGTGCTGTCCCACAACTCGATGATGTTGCTCAGCACCGCCACGTACAAGCCGAGTTTGTTGGTGAAGTAGTAATGCAGGTTTGCCTTGGGCAGCCCAGCGTTCTGGGCGATGGTGTTCATGCTCGTGCCTTTGTACCCGTGACGGGCGAACTCGTCTTCGGCGGCTTTGATGATGGTCTCTTCGTTCTTCTGACGAATGCGGCTGACGGGTTTTCCGCCGTGGGCTGGGACTTCAAAGGTCATAGGCACTTCCGAACAGGTAGGTGGGTGCAGCCAGTGCGTTGATAGCGTAAAACCGAAACCACCACAACCCTGTAGGAGCTGCCGAAGGCTGCGATCTTTTGATCTTGATTTTAAATACCAGGATCAAAAGATCGCAGCCTTCGGCAGCTCCTACAGGGGGGGATTGTTCAACGCGTCGCGGCCAGGCTCTCGAGAAAACTCTCCAGCACCAGATGCGGGCGACGGCCCTTGCGTGTGACCGACGCCAGGCTCAGGTCATAGAAGCGCGTTTTGGCTTTCAACGCTCGCAACCGGCCCTGCTGTACCCAAAGACTTGCATAGTGATCCGGCAGATAACCGATATAGCGCCCGGTCAGGATCAGGAAGGCCATACCTTCGCGGTCCGAGGCACTGGCGGTGCAATTGAGCGCCTGGTAGTGGGCCTGGATCTCCGCCGGCAAGCGGAAGGTGGGGGCGATGGCGTCCTGACTGTTCAGGCGCTCGTCGTCCAGTTGTTTGTCGTCGACATAAAACAGCGGATGGCCGACCGCGCAGTACAACAGCGATCGCTCGCTATACAGCGGTTGATACTCCAGTCCGGAAAGCGCGCTGGCCTGCGGCACCACGCCGACATGCAGACGGCCGTCGAGCACGCCTTGTTCGACTTCATTGGGCGCGATCATGCGGATCTGGATCTGCACGTCCGGGCCGCGCTCTTTCAACTGCGCGAGGGCATGGGTGATGCGCATGTGGGGCAGGGTGACCAGGTTGTCCGTCAGGCCAATGATCAATTCACCACGCAAGTGCTGGTGCAGGCCGTTGACCTCGGTACGGAAGCTTTCCAGCGCACTCAACAGTTGCAACGCCGATTGATAGACCTCTCGGCCTTCTTCGGTCAGGGAAAAACCGGCGCGTCCCCGTTGGCACAGGCGCAGGCCGAGGCGTTGCTCCAGATCGCTCATCTGCTGGCTGATCGCCGAGCGACCGATGCCCAGCACGGTTTCCGCCGCGGAGAAGCCGCCGCATTCCACCACGCTGCGAAAGATCCTCAGCAGGCGAATATCAAAGTCGCTGACCTGGGCCAGCGGATCGGGACGGCGAGTGCTCATGCGGGTTACTCAAAAGTTTAGTGATTGGCTGACTGAACATTAGAAGAGTTGCATTTCACCGACTTTATCCCCGTGGCAATTTAGCTGCAACAACGGTTTTCAATCCTTACGCCGCTTACTGCCTTGCGAGGTTTTGCCCATGAACTTGCCTGAAAACGCCCCGACTTCGCTGGCCAGCCAGCTCAAGCTCGATGCTCACTGGATGCCTTACACCGCCAACCGTAACTTCCAGCGCGACCCGCGCCTGATCGTTGGCGCCGAAGGCAGCTGGCTGATCGACGACAAGGGCCGCAAGGTGTATGACTCGCTGTCGGGCCTGTGGACCTGTGGCGCCGGCCACACCCGCAAGGAAATCCAGGAGGCGGTCGCCAAGCAACTGGGCACGCTCGATTACTCGCCAGCCTTCCAGTACGGTCATCCGCTGTCGTTCCAGCTGGCCGAGAAAATCACCGACCTGACCCCGGGCAACCTGAACCACGTGTTCTTCACCGACTCGGGCTCCGAGTGCGCTGACACCGCGGTGAAGATGGTCCGTGCCTACTGGCGCCTGAAGGGTCAGTCGACCAAGACCAAAATGATCGGTCGTGCCCGTGGCTACCACGGTGTGAACATCGCCGGCACCAGCCTCGGCGGCGTGAACGGCAACCGCAAACTGTTCGGTCAGGCGATGATGGACGTCGACCACCTGCCGCACACTCTGCTGGCAAGCAACGCCTACTCCCGTGGCATGCCGGAGCAGGGTGGTATCGCCCTGGCTGACGAACTGCTCAAGCTGATCGAACTGCACGATGCGTCGAACATCGCGGCGGTGTTCGTCGAGCCATTGGCCGGTTCCGCTGGCGTACTGGTTCCACCACAGGGTTACCTCAAGCGTCTGCGTGAAATCTGCGACCAGCACAACATCCTGCTGGTGTTCGACGAAGTGATCACCGGTTTCGGCCGTACCGGCACCATGTTCGGCGCCACCACCTTCGGCGTGACCCCGGACCTGATGTGCATTGCCAAGCAAGTCACCAACGGCGCGATCCCGATGGGCGCGGTGATTGCCAGCTCCGAGATCTACCAGACCTTCATGAATCAGCCGACGCCTGAATACGCGGTTGAATTCCCCCATGGCTACACCTATTCGGCACACCCGGTGGCTTGCGCGGCGGGCCTGGCAGCACTCGACCTGCTGCAAAAGGAAAACCTGGTACAGAGCGTGGCTGAAGTCGCACCGCATTTCGAAAATGCGCTGCACGGCCTCAAAGGCACCAAGAACATTATCGACATCCGCAACTTCGGCCTGGCCGGTGCGATCCAGATCGCTCCACGTGACGGCGACGCGATCGTGCGTCCGTTCGAAGCCGGCATGGCGCTGTGGAAAGCCGGGTTCTACGTACGCTTCGGCGGCGACACCCTGCAGTTCGGCCCAACCTTCAACAGCAAGCCGCAGGACCTGGATCGTCTGTTCGACGCGGTCGGCGAAGTGCTGGGCAAGATCGACTGATTTGACAACACACCTGTAGGGGCGAGCTCGCTCGCGAGGGACGTTAACGATGATGCGGGCTGCCTGGATGAACGCGGCGCCCTCACTATCTTCGCGAGCAAGCTCGCTCCTACACAAAGCATCTATATATAGCAGGCGTCATTTCGTAGGCGCCTGTGGACAACTTTTCAGGAGCTTCCATGAGCGTTATTCCGCATTTGATCAATGGCGAACTGGTGACCGAGAACGGTCGCGCGGTTGATGTGTTCAACCCGTCTACCGGCCAGGCTATTCACAAGTTGCCGCTGGCGACCCGCGAAACCATCCAGAGCGCCATCGACGCGGCCAAGGCTGCATTCCCGGCCTGGCGCAACACGCCGCCGGCCAAGCGTGCCCAGGTGATGTTCCGCTTCAAGCAACTGCTGGAGCAGAACGAGGCTCGCATCTCGCAATTGATCAGCGAAGAGCACGGCAAGACCCTGGAAGATGCTGCCGGCGAATTGAAGCGCGGCATCGAGAACGTCGAGTTCGCTTGTGCGGCTCCGGAAATCCTCAAGGGCGAGTACAGCCGCAACGTCGGCCCGAACATCGATGCCTGGTCTGACTTCCAGCCGTTGGGCGTTGTTGCCGGTATCACGCCGTTCAACTTCCCGGCCATGGTGCCGCTGTGGATGTACCCGCTGGCGATCGTCTGCGGCAACTGCTTCATCCTCAAGCCATCCGAGCGTGACCCGAGCTCGACACTGCTGATTGCCCAGTTGCTGCTGGAAGCCGGTTTGCCTAAAGGCGTGCTGAGCGTGGTGCATGGCGACAAGACGGCAGTGGACGCGTTGATCGAGGCGCCGGAAGTCAAGGCGCTGAGCTTTGTCGGTTCGACGCCGATTGCCGAATACATCTACTCCGAAGGCACCAAGCGCGGCAAACGCGTTCAGGCCCTGGGTGGTGCGAAGAACCACGCCGTGCTGATGCCGGATGCCGATCTGGACAACGCTGTCAGCGCACTGATGGGCGCGGCTTACGGTTCTTGCGGTGAGCGCTGCATGGCGATCTCCGTGGCCGTGTGTGTCGGTGACCAGGTCGCCGACGCTCTGGTGGCCAAACTGGTTCCGCAAATCCAGGCGCTGAAAATCGGTGCCGGTACTTCCTGCGGTCTGGACATGGGCCCACTGGTGACTGGCCAGGCTCGTGACAAAGTCAGCGGTTATGTAGAAGACGGCGTAGCCGCCGGCGCGACGCTGGTGGTGGATGGTCGTGGCCTGACCGTGGCCGGTCATGAAGAAGGCTTCTTCCTGGGTGGTTGCCTGTTCGACAACGTCACGCCAGAGATGCGTATCTATAAAGAAGAGATCTTCGGGCCGGTGCTGTGCGTTGTTCGGGTCAACAGCCTGGAAGAAGCCATGCAACTGATCAACGATCACGAGTATGGCAACGGCACGTGCATCTTCACCCGTGACGGCGAAGCGGCGCGGTTGTTCTGCGACGAGATCGAAGTCGGCATGGTCGGCGTCAACGTACCGTTGCCGGTGCCGGTCGCCTATCACAGCTTCGGCGGCTGGAAGCGTTCGCTGTTCGGCGACCTGCACGCCTACGGCCCGGACGGCGTGCGTTTCTACACCCGTCGCAAGGCCATCACCCAGCGCTGGCCGCAGCGTGCGAGCCATGAAGCTTCGCAGTTCGCGTTCCCTAGCTTGTAAGTAGAAGGGCGTAGAAGGCCGACCCATTGGGTCGGCCTTTTTGTTTTAGAGGCTTTTTGGATCTATATGACAGATTTGTGAAAATAGGTGTTGACGGCGAATTTTAGAAGCCTATAATTCGCCCCACTTCCGGCGCAGTCGAAACGGAAAACTCCTTGATAAACAAAGAGTTACGCAGTTTTCGGCGGCAGGTTGTTTCAGGTTATCGAAGCGCCAAGGAAGTTGAAAAAGAGGTGTTGACAGCAGCGAGTAACGCTGTAGAATTCGCCTCCCGCTGACGAGAGATCGAAAGCGCAA
>NZ_JBYSVW010000001.1:763470-791758 GCF_058986625.1 Pseudomonas sp. GW821-FHT07G06 | reverse complement strand
TGGCGAGCTCGCTCACCACGTCCCCAAGGTCGGTGACTTCGTAGATATCGCTGCCGCCACCGCCGGCCATCGTGTCGGCACCTGCGCGACCGATAATGACGTCGTTACCTGCGCCACCGGTGAGGACGTCGTTACCCGCACCGCCCACGATCGTGTTGTGGAGCTCGTTGCCGCTGCCCGCAAAGTTGCCGCTGCCACCGAAATACAGATTTTCGACGTTGGCACCCAGGGTGTAGCTTGCGAGCGAGACCCAGACCGAGTCGTTGCCGGCATCGGCGAGCTCGCTCACCACGTCCCCAAGGTCGGTGACTTCGTAGATATCGATGCCGACTCCGCCGGCCATCGTGTCGGCACCTGCGCCGCCGATGAGGACGTCGTTACCCGCACCACCCACGAGCGTGTTGGCGAGCGCGTTACCGATGGCCGTAAAGTGGCCGCTGCCGCCGAAATACAGACCCTCGATGTTGGCACCCAGGGTGTAGCTCGCGAGCGAGGTCCAGACCGAGTCGTTGCCGGCACCGGCGAGCTCGATCACTACGTCCCCCAGGTCGGTGACTTCGTAGATATCGCTGCCGACTCCGCCGGCCATCGTATCGGCACCAATACCGCCGATAAGAATGTCATTGCCCGCGTCACCATTGAGGATGTCGTTGCCACCCAAGCCGTTCAGGAAGTCGTTGCCATCCCCTCCGCTGGCCACGTCGTTGCCTGCCGTGCCGACCCATAGGTCGCCACCGGCGGTACCGACAAACACTTCACCGGCGGCCACCGGGGCCGTGGCGTCGGACGTAACGGTTTCGGCCACGCCGAAGTCATCCACGTAACTGACTACCACGCGCACCTGATCACCGACCTGAGCCTGGCCAAGCGCAAACGTGCTGGCAGTGGCTCCGGCGATGTCGACGAAGGTCACCCCATTGGTCTCCTGCCACTGGAAGGTGAACTGCGGATTGCTGAGGCCATCGACATCGACGATGGTCGACAGGTCGGCGGTCAGCACCTCGTTCAGAAACGCAAACCCGAGGATGCCCGGCCCAGCGGTCGGTGCGTTGTTCGCCGACGAGTCGACGATCTCCAGCGTACCATTGCCATCCTGATACACCGCCCGAACGCGGATGTTCAGACCGGCGACATCGTCCGCCACCAGATAGGTTGCGCCAGTCACCCGCGAAGCCTCGCCTGCGGCGATAACGGTGATGTCTTCAAAGACACCCGAACCCGGGATGTTTTCGACCTGCCAGTAGTAAGACACCGCACCGGTAACCGCACCGGTCGGATTGGCCGCACTCACACTGTTTGCGTCGCGTAACGACCGATCGCTGACGCGCAACAGCTGGCCGGCGACAGGCGTATTCTCACGCGCACCGGTGGTAGCATCGAGGATCGCCAGACGCCCCACAGGTGCACTGTTCACAGCGGTGCCGACGCCGGACGCCTGCGCCTGGTCAGCGAACTGCAGACGCTCGATGCCCGTCAGGCGATCCACGCCATCACGGCCCGCCACCAGGTCGGTCACGATGACGGCATTGCCGTCGACGGTGACGCTGTACTCCGACGCATTACCGGAATACACCGCCGTGTCGAAGTTGTCAGTGCCGGTCAGAATCTCCCGCACGATGACCAACTGGCCCGGGTTGTAAGTACCGTTGAGCATAAACGGCACCAGGGGTTCCATGCTGTTGAAGGTGGCGATCTCCGCGCCGCTTCCATCAGCATTCGCCCGTACGCTGATGCGCACGTTCAGCCACTTGTCACCATCGATGATGTCGTCACCACCGCGGCCTTCGATCAGGTCGCTGCCGCTACCGCCGAGGATGATGTTGCCACCGTCGAAGAACGTCGCTCCGGCTGGCAATAGAGCCGCCAGGCCGTCGATCAGGCTGATGTTGGTCAGCACACTGCCGGTTGCACCCGCAGTAGGCAGCGATGTCGCATCTTCGCTGTCACCGCGCAGGAAGTCACCGTGGGACGAACCCGACAGGCCTTCCATGATGTCGAAACGCACCAGCGCCGAAGCGCCCGAACCCGGCATCGGTGGCACATCGAAGAAGCGGTCGCTGAAATCGACGCTCACGCCCTGGGCGAGATCCTTGAAGGTCGCCCAGTCATAGCCCGAGCCGCCGATATAGCGGTCACCCAAGCCGAGACTGCCGACCATGATGTCGTCACCGCCTTCGCCGTTGAACTTATCGTTCTCGCTGCCGCCGATGTAGACGTCGTGGCCGATCACAGGGTCGTTGCCGAGCGGGTCGAAGTTGTCGCCAGGTGCACCGTCCGAAGTGCCCTTCTCGATCCAGTCGTCGCCTTCGTTACCCATGTCCTGTTCGTTGGCCTTGCTGCCCAGGATGAAGTCGTTGCCCTGGCCACCAATGGCTTCGGAGGCGTCCTCACCGGTCACGATGAAGTCGTTGCCGAACCCGCCAATGATCAGGTTGACGCCGTTGCCTCCGTGCAGCACGTCGTTGCCGTCGCCACCCTGGATGTTATCGTCGCCACCGGTGTCGGTGATGATGTCGTCGCCAGCGCCGCCACGCAGCTGGTCGTTGCCGTCACCGCCTTCGATGCGATCGTTGCCGCCATCACCCCAGACCGTGTCGTCGCCTTCACTGGAGACGAGGATGTCTGCGCCCTCGGTGCCACCCAGCACGATGTGCTCGTCACCACTGTAGCGAATGTAGTTGGTGTCCGGCCCCGCGGTCAGCGGGTTGTCGCGGAACACCACCTGCTCGCCGTTCGGGCCGAGCGGATCGACGGAGACCAGGCCTTCGTTGAACTGCCTGCCCTGATCCACTTCCAGGTAGAACCCGGGATCCGAGAACACCAGGCCCGGCAAGTGCGTGGCCGAAGTGTTGGCCATGATCAGCTTGGCGAACGAGTTGCTTTCAAGCTCCGCATTCATCGACAGGCCAGAGGTACGCTCCAGGTAGTAGAAGCGATCGCCGTCCTGCAGTTTTTCCAGCTGGTTCTCGAACACGAAGTTGAAGGTGGAGCCGAGCATGCCGCCGAACGGAGTTTTCTGTTCGGCCAGGCCGCCAATCCACATATCGATGGCATCGACGCCCGTGATCGTGACATTTCTCAGGTCGTCGGCAGTGCCCGCGATCCCATCCCTGCCGGGCAGCGTCACGTTGGCAAAGGCACCGGTGCTGTTGAGGAAGTCCAGGCGGTCAGCCGGGGCCCCCACACCACCAAAGACCAGCGCCATCGCTGCAGCGCGTTTGCCTTCCAGCGTGGTCGCCGCCGTGATCGTGTCATGCGTGCCATAGGCGGCGGCGAAGTTGATCAACGACTCCGGATGCTTGAGGTGCTGCACCAGGTCGACCCAGCTGTTGTACGGCTTGAGTTGGGTGTCACCGGTTTGACTGTAGATATCGCGGCGGAACGCGTTGAGTGAAGGAATCCCCACGTCGCGGCCACGGGCGATGTTGATCGCCGGCAGGTCGAGCGGCAGGCCGAGCAGGTTATTGCGCAGCGCCTCGGTGACGAACTCGTCGATTTCGTTACCGGCTTGCCGGGTCACCCCACGGATGATCGCACTGGTCGCATCCTCTGGCGACACGCCACTGGCGGCGTACGCCAACGGGTTGAGGAACGCCGCGATCAAGCCCAGTTGCTGATCGGGATTGGCGCTGGCCGGATCGCCTATCACGTTGAAGTCGATGTCATAGCGATCGACAGTCTCGGTCAGCATCGAGTGGCCAAACCGGTACACGGTGTGGGCGAACTCGGCGACGATCGAAGGATCGAGGTCGACGTCATAGACCTGGGTCGGTGCGAAGAACAGGTCGATGTTGGGCTGGATGGTCCGCGCAAACTCCTCGAACACCAGGTGCTGATACTGCATCTCGGTGCCGAACTTGGCAGCCTGGAACAAGCGCTCGCCATTCCACTGCAGCGCATCGAACTCAGCCTGGGTGGTTGGCAAGGTGACCACCGGAGTGAGCAGCCACTCGTTGAGGAAGGCCACGTCACCCGAATCGAGCACGGTGTCCTTGGTTTGCTGGACCAGGCGGTTGTGCTCGGAGTGGAAGATCGCATGCACCGCGGTCAGGCCGATGTTCTCGTTGACCCGGCCGTCGCCGGCGATGTAGTGGGCATCGAGCAGTTCGTTGTCATAGGTCAGGTTGTTGCCGCCAGGGCCAACAGGCTGCGCATTGCCGACAAGGGTGTCGGCATCCGCCTGCAGAACCCCGCCGGTAACGACCGGCACGGCGTTGTGGGCGATGTCGTTGAGGAAGGCATGGCTGGTGCGCACCGCGTTCACGAGGCTTACCGGACTGGCCGGATTGCCTTCGACAAGCGTAGTGACATCATCGGCGGTGCCGGCAATGCCGTCTGCCCCGTTGTTCACCCGAATGACAACTTGCGGGAAGCCGTTCGGCCCTTTGATGAAGTTGCCATAGGCGTCAGTCGCCAGCAGCGGGCCGCTGTCGATATCGGCGTCGGTCAGGTTGATGCCCAGCACATCGCGCGCTTGGGCCTTGACCACCTTCCAGGTTGCCATGCCACCAATTTCAACGTCGTCAGCGGTACCAAACGTACCATCCGCCCCCAGGTCACGGTTAGTGATCAACCGGCCTGTCGCGACAGGGCCGTCGGCGGTCAGTTCATAACCGCGCAGGAACACCTGATGCGACGGGTGCGAGCTGTAGGTCTGGTTCTGGTCCACGAACGGCGAGGTGGTGTTGGTGTGCTCATGGATGTCGTCGGCGGTGCCGAGAATGCCATCCGCCCCTGGCTGGTTGGTCGCGCGGGTCAGGACCATGAAGTTGGTCGGGCTACCTGGGACGAACAATGGATCATCCGGCTGAAGCGGAATGAAGACAGTGCCCGAACCGCCTTTGGTCACCAGGTCCAGGCCATGATCGAAGAACTGCCCGAAGAAGGTCATCCAGGCGTTGAACGGAGCTGACAGCCCCGCATCCGCCGTGGTGTTCTCGAACAGATAAACATCGCGATCGTCGGCAGTACCGAACTGACCGTCCAGGCCGGGACTGGCGACTATCGATACGCCATCCTTGAGCACGTCGTCATTACCCGCCAGGCCGAAGTTGAGCACACCGTCCGCGCCCGGGTCGAAAGCCGTGGCATAGGCCGCCGGGTTGTTGGCGGTCTGATCGACGATCAGGTTACTGATGGTGCGCGGCTGCGAGTCAATCACAAGGCCGCCGTTGCTCGCATACGTCGTCCCCCCTTCCGCTGGGTTGAAGACCGGATCGCTCACGCGCGGGAAGAGGTTGTCGGCGGCACCAAACTCGGTGTGATCGTTGCCGTTGAGGTTCATCAGGTTGTTGTTCGACCCGTCGACCGTACGCAGGCCCAACGGCGCGCGGATGTTCGGGATCAGCGAGAGGATGTCCTGACCGGCCGCATCAGCCTCGGCAATCTTGATCTGGTCAAGAATGAAGTTGAGGTCGGAGCGGACCATGTGCAGACCGGCACCACCCGAGGTGGCATCCACCACCGGTACCGGCGCCGTCGGTACGACCGGCGTGCCGGGAGCCACCACGGCAGTCGGCTGCGAGAACATCATTTCAGTCGTGCCATGAGCATCCTGGTAGATTGCCTTGACGCGCAACGACAACCCGGCAAGGTCGGGAGAGACCTTGAACGTGGTACCGTCGGCACTCTGGAACGCCAGGTCGCCGGCCGGCAACAGGATGATGTCCTCGAAAACGCCGCTGCCTGGGTCTGACTCGAACTGCCAGTAGTAGGACACGGAGCCGTTGATCAAGCCCAGTGGATTACCCCCCGTGATGTTGTCGGCATCGCGCAGCCCGGCCACGCTGACAGTCAGCGTGTCGCCCACGACGATCGCGCCGCCGTTGCCATCGGTGATAGTCGGACTGCCAGTCGGTTGGGCATTGAGCCCATCCACCAGCACCAGCTGGTCATCGGCGAATTGCAGGCGTTCGATATGCAGCAGGGTATCGGTGCCGTCACGGCCCGCTACGCTGTCTGTCACCGTATAGACGTCATCCGCCAGATCGTCGGTGCCGCGGTCGTCGACGGTCACCGTGTACTCGTCCTGAACCCCGGAGAAAATGGCGGTGTCGAAGGCCTCCCCGTCAGTCGAGATGCCGGGCATGACTTCCCGCACGGCCTTGAGCTGACCAGGGTTGATGGTACCGTCCAGCATGAGCGGGATCATATCGACCATGCTGTCGAAGGAGGCGATTTCGGGACCGGTATGGTTGACGTCGCCAGGGGCATAAACGGCAATCCTGACGTTGATCCATTTGTCACCGTCGATCAGGTCATCGCCACCGCGACCCTCGATCAGGTCACTGCCATCGCCGCCAAGGATGATGTTGCCAGTGGCAAAGCCGGTGGTTGGCAAGCCGGCATCAGCCAGGAACTGGGCCAGTCCGCGGATCAACGCGACATTGGTCAGCGCACTGCCCGTGGCACCACCGTGGTTGATGATGGTGTCGGCATCGACATTATCGCCCCTGAGCACGTCGCCGAAACTCGAACCCGACAAGCCCTCGATCTCGGCAAAACGGTCGAGAATCGAGGCCGGCGAGGCGCCGACCGGATTGAACACCCCGGTGTTCTGGTTTGGCGTATTGCCGTGTGGCTGCGCCAGCGCGGCCATGGTCAGGTCAGCGGTCACGCCGACCCTGTCGTTCTTGTAGGTGATCCAGTCGAAGCCGGACATGCCGTCCATCTTGTCCTGGGCATCGCTGCCAACGAAGATGTCATCGCCACCCTCGCCGATCATTTCGTCGAAACCGCCGCCACCCGTAAAGATGTCGTTGCCGATCACATCGTCAGTGAGCAACGGCGAGGCGTTATCGCCAGGCGCACCGTCCTGGGTGCCCTTCTCGATCCAGTCATCGCCTTCGCCACCGGTAGCCGGCAGGTTGGTCTTGGCACCGAGGATGAAGTCGTCACCCTGGCCGCCGAAGGTAAGGGAGATGTCTTCAGTGGTGATGATGAAGTCCTGGCCGTCGCCACCCAGGATCAGGTTGCCACCCACCAGCATGCTGCCGGCCACGATCACATCGTTGCCGTCATTACCTTCCAGACGGTTGTCGCCAAACGAGTCGCTGATGATGTCATCACCCGCGCCGCCCAGTACCGCGTCATTCCCGGCGCCGCCTTCGAGGCGGTCGTTGCCGCCGTCACCGTAAACGGTGTCATCGCCTTCACCGGAAATGATGATGTCATTGCCGGCGGTGCCGCCCATGACGATATGGTCTTCACCGGTGTACTGCAGATAGTTGGTATCCGGACCTACGGTCTCGGGGTTGTCGCGAATCACCAGAGACACGACCTCCACGCCGTTGATCATGATGCCGCCCGTCGGATCGGCCCTGCCGTCCGCGCCCAGGCCGGTGAACTGATTGGCCTGATTCACCTCGAGGGTGAACGTCGGCGTCAGGAACACGGTGTTCGACAGGTGGGTGACATCGGAGTTGAGCATGATCAGCTTGGCAAAGGAGTTGTTCTCAAGCTCAGTGCCGAAGTTCAGGCCCGCGGTACGCGACAGGTAGTAGAAACGGTCGCCGTTCTGCAATGCCTCCATCTGGGTTTCAAACACGAAGTTGAACGTCGAGCCGAGCATGCCGCCGAACGGCATTTTCTGCTCGGCGAGGCCGCCGACCCAGAAGTCGACATCGTCGAGGCCCGTGATCGTCACACCCGTCAGGTCGTCTGCGGTACCCAGTATCCCATCTCGGCCAGGCTGCGTTACGTTGGCCCAGGCACCGGTGCTATTGAGGAAGTCCAGGCGGTCTGCAGGCGAACCCGCGCCACCGAATACCAGCGCCAGGGCCGCTGCGCGTTTGCCTGCCAGCGTAGTCGCCGACGTGATCGTGTCATGCGTGCCATAGGCCGCGATGAAGTTGACCAGCGACTCGGGGTGCTTGAGGTGGTCCACCAGGTCAGCCCAACTGATGTACGGCTTCAGTTGGCTGTCGCCGGTCGATGCGTACATCTCACGACGCGCTTCATTCAAGGTAGGGATGCCAGTGTCGCGGCCACGCGCCAGGTTCAGAGTCGGCAAATCGAGCGGCAGACCGAGCAGGTTGTTGCGCAAGGCTTCAGTGACGAACTCGTCGATCTCGTTGCCGACCTGGCGAGTCACACCACGAATGATCGCGCCTGCCGCTGCGTCCGCGGTCGCTCCGCTGCCGGCGAACGCCAGCGGATTGAGGAAAGCCGCGATCAGACCCATTTGCGAGTCCGGATTGTTCGGATCAGTGAGCAGCGGATTGAATGCGGGATCGAAACGATCGACGGTCTCGGTCAACATCGAGTGGCCGAAGCGGTACACCACGTGGGCGAACTCGGCGAGGATTGCCGGATTGATCGAGGTGTCATAGCCGCTGGGCGCAAGGAACTCGTCGATCTGTGGCTGAATGGTACGCCCGAACTCCTCGAACACCAGATGCTGGTACTGCATCTCGGTGCCGAACTTGGCGGCCTGGAACAGGCGTTCACCGTCCCACACCAGCGCCGCGATCCCGGCGGGTGTAGTCGGTATCGCCGTCACGTCGTCAGCCAGCCACTCATTGAGGAAGGCCAGGTCACCGGAGGCAAGGATGGTGTCCTTGGACTGCTGGACCAGACGGTTGTGTTCGGAGTGGAACACATGGTGCACGGTGGTCAGGCCGATGTTCTCGTTTACCCGGCCGTCGCCGGCAATATAGTGGGAGTCGAGCAGTTCGTTGTCATAGGTCAGGTTGTTGCCGCCCGGGCCAACGGGCTGCGCATTGCCGACTGCAGTGTCGGCATCCGCCTGCAGAACGCCACCGACGACGACCGGTGCAGCATTGTGGGCAATGTCGTCGAGGAAGGCGTGCCCGGTACTCACGGCGTTGGTCAGACTGATCGGAGCAGCCCGGTTGCCTTCGATCAGTTGCGTGACGTCATCCGCTGTCCCGGCGATGCCGTCGGCACCATTACTGACGCGAATCACTACCTGCGGCATGCCGTTGGGCCCGCGAATGAAGTTGCCGTACGCATCGGTTGCCAGCAAAGGCACGTTGTGCACATCGGCGTCGGTCAGGTTGATGCCAAGCATGTCACGGGCCTGCGCCTTGACCACTGCCCAGGTCGCCATGCCATCACCGGCGCCATCATCGGCAGTACCGAATATGCCATCGGCGCCGAGATCGCGGTTGGTAATCAGGCGTCCCGTGGCAACAGGGTCACCGGCCGCGTTGAGGACGTACTCGCGCAGGAACACCTGATGCGAGGGGTGCGAGCTGTAGGTCTGGCTTTGGTCGACGAACGGCGAGGTGGTATTGGTCTGGCCATCATCGGCCGTGCCGACTACGCCGTCCGCGCCGGCGGTACGCACGGCACGTGACAGCACCATGAAATTGGTCGGGCTGCCCGGTACGAACAACGGATCGTCCGCTTGCAGCGGAACGAAAACGATATCGGTCGCGCTCTTGGTGACCAGGTCGAGCCCGTGGTCGAAGAACTGGCCGAAGAAGGTCATCCACGAGTTGAAGCTGGCGGTCAGGCCGACATCGGGCGACACGTTGGGCATGAAGAACACGTCCTTGTCATCGGCCGTGCCGAACACCCCATCCAGACCGGGGCTGGTGACTATCTCTACGCCCTCCTTGAGTACGTCGTCATTACCCGCACCCACGACGCCGAAGTTGAGCACTCCGTCCAGTCCTGGGTCGAAAGCTGAGGCATAGGCCGCCGGGTTGTTGGCGGTCTGGTCGACTATCAGGTTACTGATGATCCGTGGTTGCGGGTCGACCACCGTCCCTGTCCCGACATAATCCGGCAGGAACGAGGGTTGAAGCAGGCGCGGGAAAGCATTGTCCGCGGCGCCAAACTCGCTCTGGCCGGTGACCAGGTTGTTGAAGCTGCCATCGACGGTGCGCAGGCCGAATGGCACCTGACTGTTGGGTAGCAAATCAGTGAGGCTGGCGCCGTCGGCATGCGCTTCAGCGATAAAGATTTGCTTGAGGATGAACTCCAGGTCCGACTTGTTGAAATTGGCCATTTTGGATTGCCCTCGATCTGTCTGGGTAAAGGCACGGGACGAGAAAGTCCATCCGCGCCAAGTCACGTGCTGGCTTGTGCAGTTTGTTGGTCTTGTTTTTTAGCGAGAGAGCTGGCGTTACCCGGGACCCGGGATACGCGCCTGGAATTCGCGTAGTGAATGGCTCGCCGAACGGTCAGGCAGAGCGAGTACGCGCCCTGGGCGGGCCATGGAAACAGGAGGTAAAGGCAAACTTGCTGGAAAGCCCCTTCACTCTGCAAAAGAACGCAATGATCGACATGCTCTGCTCCTTCCGGGAAATCACCGCGCCTTGCGTTGCCAAAACAATGACAAGCTTCAGGCGGGCGGGCCCCCCGATAACTAAGACTAAAGTTCCATAGCAAATCTTTGTCAATATTACGTCGTTAAAACTGACGACTGGTGTTTAGTGGCCACAACTAGCTGTTTTTAAACGACATATAGAAAGTTGAGTGCAGGTATAGAGCGAAATGTTATTTCGGACTGTTTCAGCGCGACCTACGCTCCTGCATAAGGGAGCAACGCAGAGATTTCGGAAGACTCGCCATCCACAGAGCGACCAGCCTGCGCGTGCATAAGTCGTTTAAGGGACTACATTTACTGTTAGCTGTTGCGCCCCAAGGGCAACCGCCTTTTCGAAGTGGGAGGATCACCATGCCCAAGCAGTCGAGCATCCGTTCCGAACTGTCCGACGCGCTATTTCGCATGCGGCGCAGCTTTTACACGCTGGCAGGGTTCAGTGGCGTCATAAACGTCATGATGTTGACGCCAGCTATTTATATGTTGCAGGTCTATGATCGAGCCCTGGTCAGTCGCAACGTCACGACACTGACGATGCTGACTGTGCTGGTGGTGGGTCTTTTCCTGTTGATGTCCACGCTGGAAATGGTCCGCACCAAGGTGCTGATCCGGGTCGGGAACTGCCTCGACATGGAACTCAACCGACGCATTTTCAACGCGGCATTCGAACGCAACCTGAGCCGCGCCGGAGGTAATCCGGCCCAGGCCCTGCAAGATCTCTCCCAGGTTCGCCAGTTCGTCACCGGCAACTCCCTGTTCGCTTTCTTCGATGCGCCGTGGACGCCGATCTACCTGTTGGTCGCCTATCTGATCCACCCAATACTCGGACTGATCACGCTGATCGGTTCGCTGATTCTGATGGGCCTGGCTTATCTCACTGAAAAGGCGACGCAGAAGCCGCTGGCCGAAGCCAATCAGGCCGCCATGTCCTCCGCCCAATACGCCAACAACAACTTGCGCAATGCCGAGGTCATCGAGGCCATGGGCATGCTGCCGTCGATCAGCAAGCGCTGGTTCCAAAGCCATTTGCGCATACTGGAAATGCAGACCCTGGCCTCCGACCGCGCCGCCCTGATCAGCAGCACCGGGCGCTTCGTGCGTATCACGCTGCAGTCACTGATCCTCGGCGCCGGCGCGCTGCTGGCGATCGAAGGCAAGATCACCCCGGGGATGATGATTGCCTGCTCGATCCTCACCGGCCGTGCACTGGGTCCGGTGGAACAGGTCATCGCCTCGTGGAAGCAACTGCTCGGCTGCCGTTCGGCCTGGACCCGGCTCAACGAGATGCTGCAAGACTTTCCGCGCCGGCCACCGAGCATGTCGCTGCAGCGGCCCCAGGGCATGCTGGCGGTGGAGAATGTGTATGCCGGCGCCCCTGGTACCAACAACACGATTCTGCGCGGGGTGGGCTTCAGCCTTGTCCCCGGCGAAAGCCTTGGCATCATCGGCCCGTCCGCCTCGGGCAAATCCACCCTCGCACGCCTGCTGGTCGGGGTCTGGCCGGCGCAGGCCGGCAAGGTGCGTCTGGACGGCGCGGACATATTCACCTGGAACAAGGGCGAACTTGGTCCCTGGCTCGGCTACCTGCCACAGGACGTGGAGCTGTTCGAGGGCAACATCGCCGACAACATTGCGCGCTTTGGCGAAGTGGACAGTGAAGCGGTCATCCGCGCCGCCAAGATCACCGGCGTACACGAAATGATCCTGCGTTTTCCGCAGGGTTACGACACCCGCCTGGGCACCGATGGCAGCCCGCTTTCCGGTGGCCAGAAGCAGCGCATTGCCTTGGCCCGCGCACTGTATGGCGAGCCCAATCTGATCGTGCTGGATGAGCCCAACGCCAACCTCGATGACGTCGGCGAAAAGGCCCTGGTCGATGCGCTGGCCGAACTCAAGGGCCGTGGCGCTACCGTCGTCCTGATTTCCCACCGTCCCAACGTACTCTGCGCCGTCGACAAGGTGCTGATGCTGCGTGACGGCGGCGTGCAGATGCTTGGCACGCGCGATGAAGTATTCGCAGCGCTGCGCAAGGCCAGTGTGATGCCAGCAGGCGCGTCGACTCCGCTGGCCTCCGTCAAAGCACGGGAGTGACCGATCATGCAACTGAGCCAACACACCGAGATGATTCCTGCCGATCCCCGCAGCGTGGTAGATCTGGATGTCGGCAAACCCGCGCGATGGGGCGTGTGGCTGGTGCTCGCCGGCTTCGGCGGCTTCCTCCTGTGGTCCTGGCTGGCACCGCTGGATGCCGGCGTGGTAGCCACCGGCACAGTCAAGGTCACCAACAATCGCAAAGCCGTACAGCACCTCACCGGCGGAACCGTGGAGGCCATTCTCGTTCGCGAAGGCGATTTAGTGAAAAAAGGACAGGAAGTAGTCCGCCTTGACTCGTTGCGGGCCACCGCCGAAGAGGGTGCGATCAGCGCTCAGTACATCGTCAGCAAGACCGTGGAAAACCGCCTGGAAGCGGAACGAGACGGTCGCGATGTGGTGACCTACGATCCCGAGCTGCTCAAGCGCTTCAAGGGTGACTACCGCCTGGAAGCCGCCATGGACCTGCAGCAGCGCCTGCTGGACACCCGCCGCGCCGGACTCGCTGGCGAAATCAGCATCCTGCAGGAGAACCTGGCAGCGTCGGCAGTACAGCTCAAGGGCCTGCAACAGGTCTACAGCGCCCGCGCCTCGCAGATCGGTTTCCTCAATCAGGAACTGCAAGGCACCCGCGTGCTGTCGGCTGAAGGCTATGTGCCGCGCAACCGTCTGCTCGAGCTGGAACGCAGCAACGCCGACCTCTCTGCCGGCCAGGCCGAGAACCTCAACAACATCGCCCGCGTGCGTAGCCAGACCACCGAAATCAAGCTGCGCATCCTGCAGCGCCAGCACGATTACCTCAAGGAAGTCGAATCGCAGCTGACTGAAACCGCCAAGGAAAACACCACCCTGGCCGACCGCTTGCGCGCGCTGGACTATGAAGTGACCCACACGGTGATTCGCTCGCCCATCGATGGCATGGTCCAGGGCCTGAGCATTGCCACCGTCGGCGGGGTCATTCAGCCCGGTTTCAAGATCATGGAAATCGTTCCGCTCAACGAACCGCTGCAGGTCGACGCGATGATTCCCGTGCAGGCCATCGACAAGATGGTCCCCGGCCTGCCCGTGGACATTTCCTTCCCGGCCTTCAACCATGCCAAGACGCCCAACATCCCCGGCCGCGTGCTGACCATCTCCGCCGACCGCCTGATGGACGAGGAAAGCAAGCAACCCTTCTATCTGGCCCAGGTGGAAGTCACGCCCGACGGCATGAGCCTGCTTGGCAGCAATCACATTCGCCCCGGCATGCCCGCCAGCGTCACCATCAAGACGGGCGAACGCAACATGATGAGCTATCTTCTTAAACCAATGCTCGAACGCGTGGACAGCTCATTCAAGGAACAATGAAATGGAACGTCATTGCCTGCTCTTCTGCTTGCTGGGGTTGGCCCTGCCGGCTGACGCCATGGACCTCAAGCAAGCTTGGGACCTGTTGCAGTACCAGGGCCCTATCTACCAGGCCGCCGTGCATGAAAAACAAGCCGGCGGCGAAAACCGCGCCATCGGCAAGGCCGGCCTGCTGCCGCAGATCAACGCCTCGGCCTACAACAATAAGGTCAACGGTTCCCAAAGCCAGAACAACATCGACAATGATCTGCACTACGACTCCAAGGGCGCCAACGTGCGCCTGCGCCAGCCGCTGTTCAACAAACAGAAAATGGCCGAGTACCGCCAGGGTCAGCAGCGTGCCGACTACAGCAACGCGGTATTCGATGCCAAGAGCCAGGACGCCGCGGTGCGCCTGGCCGAAAGCTATTTCGACGTGCTCCTGGCCAGCGAAACCATCACCCTGGCCAAATCCAAGCTGAGCGCCTTCGATGAGCAACTCGCCTCGGCGAAACGGCGCATGGAATTGGGGGCCGGCACCGTCACCGACATCGACGAGTCGGCCGCCCGCCGCGACCTCGCCGAAGCCGAACTGATCGAAGCGCAGGACAATCTGGTCAACGCGCGCGCCAAGCTTGAGGAATATATCGGTGAGACTCCCGAATCGCTGACCACCTTGCGTCCGAGCTTCGATACACCGCCGCTGCTACCGAGCAACCTGCAGGACTGGCTGGTCAAGGCCCAGTCCGATAGTCCACTGATCCATGCGCGCCGTTACAGCCGCGACCTCGCCGAAGAAGAAGTCAAGCGCAACAGGGCAGGCCACTGGCCAACACTGGATTTCATCGCCGGCTACACCGCGGGTGAGAGCCAATCGCTTTCCGAGCTGAACCAACGCAACCACTACGGCTCGGTCGGTCTGGAAGTCAATATCCCGCTGTACAGCGGTGGCGGCGTCAGCGCACTGACGCGCCAGGCCAGTGCCAATAGCGACAAGGCCCTGGATGAGCTTGACGCTGCACGTCAGGAAGTCATCACCGGAACCACCCGTGAGTATCAAGGCATACTCAGCGGCGCCAAACGCATTCGCGCCCTGGAGAAGGCCGTAGTGTCCAACGAACGCTCACTGTTATCGACACGCAAGGGCTTCAAGGAAGGTGGCACCAGCACCAACTCGGACGTCCTCAATGCCGAAGAACTGCTCTTTGTTGCACGTCACGATCTGTTCGAGGCCAAAGTGCGCTATTTGCTGTCGCGTCTGCGCCTGGCTTCTTCGGTGGGCAGCCTGGGCGACGACGATATCGACAAGATCAACGACTACCTCGGCCCGGAACTGCTGGTCACCAAATAACGTTCACCTGCCGGCCGGTCGAGCAAAATGGTGGCAGACCGGTGCGCCCCTCCCCGTCAAATCCCCTCGCGTTCAACCCGGTCATTCATTGCTGCACCTCGACGCAGAAAGGCCGCCGACCGCGAAAAAACCGCCAGCGTTGAAATTTGCCCACCAAGCCCTTGATTCCTTTTTTGCTCGATCCGCTTCCAAATCAAAAGCCACGCCCGGCTCCAGGCTGTAAACTGTGTCCCCATGCGCAAACTTTTGTACCTGACATTCTCCATGGCGATGCTCGCCGCCCTCACGACCTACGCGATGTGGGCCGCGGACCGACCGGTGGGTCACTACCTTTCGGACCTGCGGATCAACCTGGCTGTCGACCAGGGTACGCCTGCGGATCGTGGCAATCTGCTGGGCATTCAGCCCGAACTGTTTCCTACCGATTATCAAAGCCCCGAACGCTTGCACCGCAAACTCGCGGCCTACCTGCAAGCGGCCCGGGACCAGGGCTTGTTGAACGGCAAGACCGTCGTCGTGTTGCCGGAACACGTCGGTACCTGGCTGATGGTCAGCGGCGAAAAGGATGAGTTGTATCAGGCCGGCACCCTCAAGGAGGCGATGAACTGGCTGGCAGTGAGCAATCCCCTGAAGTTCGCCAGAGCGTTGATCAGCGCCGAGGGTGGCAACCGCCTGGACGATGCCCACCTGCGCATGAAAGCCAAGGCGATGGCCAGAGACTACCAGGCATTGTTCGGTGGATTGGCCAGGGAATTCCACGTGACGCTGGTCGCGGGTTCCATCGTGCTGCCCGAACCGAGCATCATCGACGGCACCTTGAAAATCGGTCGCGGCGCGCTGTACAACAGCAGCGTGGTGTTCAACAACGATGGCCTGCCGATCGGCCAGCCCCAGCGCCAGATGCACCCGTTCTTCGCAGAACAGAACGGGATCAAGGGGAACGCCGAACACTCGCTCAATGTCGTTGATACCCCCGCAGGAAAGTTGGGCGTATTGATCGGCCACGACAGCTGGTACCCGGAAAACTACCTCAAGCTCAACGACCAGAGCGTACAGCTGGTTGCAGTACCGGCCTTTGTTCCCGGTCGTGGCACCTGGGACCAGCCGTGGCGTGGCTACAGGGGTTCATCGGAGCCGGCGTCGGTCAACCTCAAGCCCGGAGAAGTCAGCGAAGGCCAGGCCTGGCAGCGCCTGACCCTCACGACCCGGGTACCGGCCAGTCAGGCTGTCGCTGGCATGAGTGTGTTCCTGCGGGGTCAGTTCTGGGATCAGGGCAGCGCCGGGCACAGCTTCCTCAGCCGCAACGGCCAGCATTTTGCCGACGGCAACGCCCAGGGTGCGCGTTTGCTGAACCTCTGGTTGTAAGCCATGAAACCGCAGCCGATGCGCCTCGGCGATCTGTCGGTGGGCTTTGTTCATAGCCTGGCCGATGCCGTGCGCAGCCATGGCGTCGATCCACAGCCCCTGCTCGATCAATACGGCCTTGATGCAGCGCGACTGAGCGAGGCCGGTGCCCGCCTGTCCATACCGCGCTACATGCGCCTGGGCCACGGCGCCATTCAACTGACCGACAACCCGGCCCTTGGCTTGCGCATGGGCCAGCTCAGTCGCCTGAGCCAGATCGGCCTTGCAGGGGTCACCGCCGCCCAGGCACCCACAGTACGTGAGGCCGCGCGCTGCCTGATCCGCTTCGAAGCCTTGTATGGCTCCAATTATCGCGGCCAATCAAGCTTCCACGAAGACGCCCAGGGCGCCTGGCTGCGTTTCTATTCGATCAGCCCCTATAACGCCTACAACCGCTTCGTGGTGGACTCGATCATTGCGGGCTGGTTGCAGCAATTATCCAGTGTCAGCCCCATCCCGCTGCGCGCCGAGCGTATCGAGATCGAATTCGACGAACCCGGTTACCGCGCAGCCTATGACGTCCTGGGTGACTGTCCGATCCAGTTTGGCAGCGAACGCAATCAACTGCGCTTGAGCCTGGCAAGCCTCGCCCAGCGCAACCCCGAGCATTGCCCGAGCACCTGGCGGCATTTGCTGCAACTGTGTGAGCAGGAGCTGGAGCAACTGACACGCACCCGCAGCCTGCGTGAACGCATCATCGCGCTGCTGGGACCCTTGCTCAATGGTGGCCGGGAGCCCGACCTGGAAGAAGTGGCGGCACGCCTGAAGCTGCCCACCTGGACCCTGCGCCGCAAACTTGCCGAAGAAGGCACGCAATTTCGCGCAATCCTCAATGAAACCCGTCGCGACCTGGCCATGACCTACATACGCGACACCGAACTGGCGTTCGGGGAAATCGCCTACCTGCTGGGCTTTGCCTCAGCCGAAGCGTTTCAACGCGCATTCAAGCGCTGGAACGGGCAGACACCCGGCGAGTTTCGCCGCAGTCATCGCCAGTCCGCCTGAGGCCTACAGCTCGGTAGCGTCTTCCGCCGGCTCCAGCGGGTCCAGTTCAAAAGCCTGGTACTCGAGCAGTTCTTCTTGATAATCGTCCATCTTTGAATCCCCCAACCCGTATTGAAAAACGTCTGAACAAATGACCAATGCCTTGAGCATAAGGTGTCCGCATGAAAGAAAAATGACGCGGACACGACAGTGCGTCGCTACTGAATAAAACGTAGCAGCTGGTCAGGAATTTATCATTGGTTTTTTCGCGGGAGGCCGCAGGACAGCGGCCTTGTTTGACGCGGATCAATCCATGCGCTCGCTACGGGATCGTTACGCGTTGGCCGATCCCGTAACGCGAACAATCACTGGCCGGTGACAGGCATCGCCGGAATCGCCTCGCTCGGCGGCGGCATGTCTGTCGGGTTTGTCGGCGGCGTGATGGTGTCTACCGACGGTGCCGGATCCATGTTCTGAACCGGGGTAATCGGTGCCGCCTCAGGCGGCGGCATGACCGGCTCAGAGGCCGCTGGAGCCGGTTCCACTGGAGCCGGTGCCGGTGTCACCGGGGTTGGTTCTGCGGTCGGTGCGGTGGTCGCGGCGGGCGCCAGGGGAGCCGGTGCTGCCTTGGCTTCAGGCATGCCCAGGTCTGTTTTCGGCTGTTCGGGAATGTGCGCAGCCTTTTTCGCTTCCGGCGGCAGGAACAGCTCGACCAGTGCGAAGAAACGCTCGTAGAACTTGGCAGACGAAACGGTTTCGCTGGCGACCTTGACCATCGAGTCGTCAGAGGAGCCGATCGGCATCGACACCGAGCCCAGCACACCCACCCCAAGACTGGCGGAGTTGTTGGTCTTCTTCAGCGCATAACGATCCTGCAGGGCGTTGGCGAATACGGTCGCATGGTGCCCTTCGCTACCGTCATCGGCACACACCACACTGAAGCTGATCTCCATGTGGTTCTCGCCGGTCTGCTGGAAGCTCTTGTGACCGCTGACCAGCTTCGGATCGTTGCTGGTGATGATGTAACCCTGGCTGAGCAAGGCGCGGCGGGCGGCCTCACAGCTCTGGATATCGGTGACCGGATAGTTACGGGAAAAGGTGCCGGAATCGTCGAAGTTCTCATGCTCGTAGATGGCAGCCTTGTTCGATGAACAACCGGCTGCAACGGCCAGCACGGCAGCCACGCCGACAATCCGCATGGGAAATGATTTAAACATTGAACATCCTGAGGAAAACGGTTCGGGGCGTATTGTGCAACAGATCGATGCTTAGCGGAGCATCGATCGTGTCTTAAAACGGTTACAGGCTGATTGACCCCGGTTTTGCACAAAAGTCACCGCGGCAAATGACGTACGGCCAAACAAAAAGACCCCGGCGTTTCGGCCGGGGTCTCCTGTGTAGCGCTAAACTTGGTCAGGCATCAGTATTTCTTGATGTCCGCCTGGCTTTCCAGCTGCTTGCGATACGCCGCAAAGTCTTGCTGGCCGATGCGCGAAGCGAGGTAGCGACGGTACTGCGCTTTCTCTTCTTCGGTCGGCGCCGCTGCTTCGTTCACGCCGTTGAGGCGCACGATCATCAGGCTGCCATCCGCCAGCGTCACGCTGGTGAAGGTCGGCTTGTCCTTGGCCACCGGCTTCGCCATGCGGAACAGCGCTTGCAGCACAGCAGGGTCGACCCCTTCCTGAGCGCGGGTCGCCGCTTCGGTGACTTTCCAGACTTGGCCGTCGACGGCCTGATCCAGCGGAGTCTTGCCATCGCGCAGGTTGGCGATCAAGGCTTCAGCCTTGGTCTTGGCATCGGCGCTGGCGTGCTCCTTGGCCAATTGCCCGCGGATAGCCGCATCAACGCTTTCCAGCGGCAGTTGCGAAGGCTTCAGGTGCTCCTTGGCACGCAACACGATCACGGTTTCCGGATCGAGCTCGATGGCGGTGCTGTTCGCACCCTCATCCAGGACTTCCGGGCTGAACGCGGCAGTGATCACGGCACGGTTGGCTGCAATGCCCTCACCGCCTTCGCGGCCGAACGGCTTGGACGTCTGTACGGTCAGTTTCAGGTCCTGCGCCGGCTGAGCCAGATCGGACGCTTCGAACGAGGCGTCTTCCAGCTGCTTGCTCGCCTCAACGAAAAGCTGCTCGACTTGCTGGGTTTTCAGCGCACGGGTCAGCTTGTCTTTCAGGCTGGCGAAGGTTGGCACTTCAGGCGCTTCCACACCCAACAGTTTGATCAGGTGGAAACCGAAGTCGGTGCGAACCGGCGTCGAAACCTGGTCCTTGGCCAACGAATACAAGGCTTTTTCGAACGCCGGGTCGTAGACGCCAGGACCGGCATAACCCAGGTCACCGCCGTTGTTCGCCGAACCCGGATCCTGGGAGAACTCCTTGGCCAATGCCTCGAACTGCTCACCCTTGGCCAGACGGGCCTGGATCTCTTCGATCTTCGCCTTGGCTTGCGCCTCGGTGGTCTTGTCGTTCACTTCAATCAGAATGTGCGCAGCCCGGCGTTGCTCGGACAGGTTCGCGATTTCTTTCTGATAGGCCGCTTGGAGGTCTTCGTCGTTGACGCTGACCTGGTCGAAGAAGGAAGCCTTCTTCAACTCGAGGTAATCGATGACCACCTGATCCGGCGTCATGAATTCCTTGGCGTGCTCGTCGTAATAGGCCTTGACCTCTTCGTCGGTCAGCTTCACAGCCGACGGGTCAGCCTTGATGTTCAGCGAAGCGAAATCGCGGGTCTGTTTTTCCAGACGGGCAAATGCCAGCACCTGCGCATCGGTCACGAAGCCGCTACCGGCCAGACCGGCACGCAGCTGGCCAATCAGCATTTCCTGAGCCAGCATCTGGCGGAATTGCATGCGGGTATAGCCGAGCTGGCGAATCACCTGGTCGAAACGCTCGGAGCTGAACTTGCCATCAACCTGAAATTCCGGTGTTTGCAGGATGACCTGGTCAAGTGCCGCTTCGGAAAAGGCAAACTTCGATTGTTCTGCGCCTTGCAGCAGCAGCTTGCGATCGATCAGGCCCTTGAGCGCCGATTCGCGCAACATTTTTTCATCCAGCAAGGAAGCATCGAAATCCTTGCCCAGCTGTTGCATGAGCTGACGGCGTTGCATATCGACCGCCTGGCTCAGCTCGTTCTGGCTGATTTCTTCGCCATTGACCTTCGCCGCTTCATTCTTGCTCGTCGTGGCCTGAAAAATGGCGTCGAAACCGGTCAAGGCCATCAGTGCAACGATGACCCCGATAATAGTCTTGGCAATCCAGCCTTGTGAATTGTCCCTGATATTCTGCAGCATGCGTCCCCCAGAAACGGTTGAACTTCAAAATTAGGCAACCGTGGAGCGTGGGTAGAATCCGGATAGAAGAAAGGCGCATCCGAGGATGCGCCTTCTCGTAACTGGCGGAGCGGATCAAGGACTCGAACTGGCGACCCTTGGTGTCTTGAACCGGCGACCTGCAGTCAGGACTGCCGCTCCGCTGCCAAGTCAGGCATGACCCCGACCCGGATGGGTAAAAACCTGAATCGAACTTAGTTGACAGCTTCTTTCAGTGCTTTACCGGCTTTGAAACCTGGTTTTTTGGCTGCTGCGATTTCCAGCGTCTTACCGGTCTGTGGGTTACGACCGATGCGAGCTGGACGATCGGTGACGGAGAAAGTACCGAAACCAACCAGAACAACAGAGTCGCCAGCCTTGAGAGCGCCAGTGACGGATTCGATTACAGCGTCCAGCGCACGGCCAGCAGCAGCTTTCGGGATATCAGCGGATGCAGCGATAGCATCAATCAGTTCCGACTTGTTCACTCTAAGTCCCCTTATATCTATTTGAGTATGATTCTAAGTTTTTTTTGGTAAAAGCAAAAACGAGTGCTGAATGGCCTACAGACACTTAAGAGCCGCTTTATAACAAGGGCTCTAAAAAACTGTCAAGGAAGCCCCCCAGGCAAATACGTACTAATGCGTGCTAATTCTTTCCTTAGAATCCGCGTCGCGTTTCTCATCCTTCGCGACTATCTCCGGAGCCACGTCCGGCAAGGGCTCCGGCGCGTATTGCAACGCAATTTGCAGGACCTCGTCAATCCATTTAACCGGTTTAATCTGTAGATCCTGCTTGATATTGTCCGGAATCTCTTTGAGATCGCGCACATTCTCTTCAGGAATGATCACGGTCTTGATCCCGCCACGATGGGCAGCCAGCAGTTTTTCTTTCAAGCCGCCAATGGCCAGCACCTGGCCGCGCAAGGTGATTTCGCCGGTCATGGCGACATCCGCGCGCACCGGAATGCCGGTCAACGCCGAAACCAGGGCCGTACACATGCCCACGCCGGCGCTAGGGCCGTCTTTCGGGGTCGCCCCTTCAGGCATATGGATATGCGTGTCGCGCTTCTCATGGAAGTCCAGGGGAATGCCCAGGCTCTTCGCCCGACTGCGAACAACGGTCAACGCGGCCGTGATCGACTCGACCATCACATCACCCAGGGAACCGGTCTTGATCAACTGACCCTTGCCCGGCACCACAGCGGCTTCGATGGTCAGCAGTTCACCACCCACCTGAGTCCACGCCAGCCCGGTCACCTGACCGATCTGATCCTGCTGCTCGGCCAGGCCATAGCGGAATTTACGCACGCCCAGGAAGTGCTCCAGCATGTCTGCGGTGACCTTCACCGAGAAGCGTTTTTCCAGCGCATGCTCCTTGACGGCCTTGCGGCAAACTTTGGCAATCTGGCGCTCAAGGCCACGCACACCGGCTTCACGGGTGTAGTAGCGGATGATGTCGCGAATCGCTTCGGCGTCGAATTCCAGCTCGCCTTTTTTTAAACCATTGGCAGTGATCTGCTTCGGCGAAAGGTACTTCACGGCGATGTTGATCTTCTCGTCTTCGGTGTAGCCCGGCAGACGGATCACTTCCATCCGGTCCAGCAGTGCCGGCGGGATGTTCATCGAGTTCGAGGTGCACAGGAACATCACATCGGACAGATCGTAGTCGACTTCCAGATAGTGATCGTTGAAGTTGTGGTTCTGCTCGGGATCGAGCACTTCCAGCAACGCCGATGCCGGATCGCCGCGCATGTCGCTGCCCATTTTGTCGATTTCATCGAGCAGGAACAGCGGGTTGCGCACACCCACTTTTGTCATTTTTTGAATCAATCTTCCTGGCATCGAACCGATGTAAGTACGGCGATGACCACGAATTTCAGCCTCGTCACGCACGCCACCGAGGGCCATGCGTACGAACTTGCGGTTGGTGGCATGGGCAATCGACTCCGCCAGGGACGTTTTACCGACCCCGGGAGGACCGACCAGGCACAGCACCGGACCACGAATCTTCTTCACGCGTTTTTGCACGGCGAGGTATTCGAGGATGCGTTCTTTGACTTCCTCGAGGCCATAGTGGTCGGCATCCAGAATGTCTTCGGCACGCGCCAGATCCAGGCGCACCTTGCTCTGGGCCTTCCACGGCACCTGAACCAGCCAGTCGATGTACGAACGCACCACGGTCGCTTCCGCGGACATCGGCGACATCTGCTTGAGCTTGTTCAGTTCGGCAGTCGCCTTGGCCAGCGCGTCTTTCGGCAGGCCGGCGGCGTCGATACGCTTTTTCAGCTCTTCGACTTCGTTATGACCTTCGTCGCTGTCACCGAGCTCTTTCTGAATGGCCTTCATCTGCTCATTCAGGTAGTACTCGCGCTGGCTGCGCTCCATTTGTTTCTTGACGCGGCCGCGAATGCGTTTTTCGACCTGCAGCAGATCGATCTCGGCATCGAGCAACGCCAGAACGTGCTCGACCCGGGCCGACAGATCGATGATTTCGAGGATTTCCTGCTTCTGCTCGATCTTCAGGGCCATGTGTGCGGCCATGGTGTCCACCAGGCGGCCTGGCTCATCGATGCTGTTGAGCGACGAGAGGACCTCAGCCGGGACTTTCTTGCCCAACTGCACGTATTGCTCGAACTGGGACAGCAGGCTGCGAACGAAGACCTCCGACTCGCGCTCTGGTGCATCAACTTCGTCGATCAGGGAGACTTCGGCACGGCAGTGGCCGTCCACTTCGCTGAAGCGCTCAACGGCGCCCCGCTGCTCACCTTCGACCAGGACCTTGACCGTGCCGTCAGGCAGCTTCAGCAGCTGCAGAACGGTGGCAATCGTACCCACGCGGTACAGGGCCTCTTCACCAGGATCGTCGTCAGCCGGGTTTCTCTGGGCCAGCAGAAGAATCTGCTTGTCACCCGTCATCGCTGCCTCGAGGGCTTCGATGGATTTCTCGCGCCCCACGAACAGCGGGATAACCATGTGCGGATAAACCACGACATCACGCAATGGCAGGAGAGGCAATTCGATGGTTGTCTTCATGATTTCGCCTCTACGGCGGCCGTAAGGCCGTAAACAGATGGAAGTAAGCTTGAAACCAAGATGGGGGCTGCTCTGGAAAAAAACAAGCAGATAAAGGAACGACTTTTAAGATCGAAGCCTGCAGGGGGCTGGATACTTCGCGTAACCCTGTAGGAGCTGCCGAAGGCTGCGATCTTTTGATCTTGCTCTTTTGAAAAGCAAAGTCAAAAGATCGCAGCCTGCGGCAGCTCCTACAAAAGCCAGGCCGCCGTTTCGGCGAGCCAGCCCCCAAATAGCAAAGGGGCCCGAAGGCCCCTTCTTTGTTCAAGCTGCGTGACGCTTAAGCGTCTGGCGCGGCCTTGGCGGTCGGCTCACTGTTTTCGTAGATATACAGTGGCTTGGACTTGCCTTCTATCACGCTTTCATCGATCACTACTTTGCTCACCTCGGATTGCGAGGGGATTTCATACATAGTGTCGAGCAATACACCTTCGAGAATCGAACGCAGGCCACGGGCACCGGTTTTACGCTCCAGGGCACGCTTGGCGACCGATTTCAGAGCGTCGGAACGGAACTCCAGGTCAACGCCTTCCATCTCGAACAGCTTGGCATACTGTTTGGTCAGAGCATTTTTCGGCTCGGTGAGGATCTGCATCAACGCAGCCTCGTCAAGCTCGTCCAGCGTCGCAAGTACCGGCAGACGACCGACGAATTCCGGGATCAGACCGAACTTGACCAGATCGTCAGGCTCGACTTCACGCAGGGACTCACCGACTTTCTTGCCTTCTTCCTTGCTGCGCACTTCCGCGTTGAAACCGATACCGCCCTTGGTGGAACGGTTTTGAATAACCTTTTCCAGACCGGAGAACGCACCACCGCAGATGAACAGGATGTTACGGGTGTCGACCTGAAGGAATTCCTGCTGCGGATGCTTGCGACCACCTTGAGGCGGAACGGAAGCGACCGTGCCTTCGATCAACTTGAGCAGGGCCTGCTGCACGCCTTCACCGGAAACGTCCCGGGTGATCGACGGGTTGTCGGATTTGCGCGAAATCTTGTCGATTTCATCGATGTAGACAATGCCCATCTGGGCTTTTTCCACGTCGTAATCGCATTTCTGCAGCAGCTTCTGAATGATGTTCTCGACATCTTCACCCACGTAACCCGCCTCGGTGAGGGTGGTTGCGTCGGCGATGGTGAACGGAACGTTCAGCAAGCGGGCCAGTGTTTCGGCAAGCAGGGTCTTACCCGAGCCTGTCGGGCCGATCAGCAGGATGTTGCTCTTGCCGAGTTCGACGTCGTCATTCTTTTTGTCACGCTGATTCAGGCGCTTGTAGTGGTTGTACACCGCTACGGCCAGAACCTTTTTCGCACGCTCCTGACCAATCACATACTGATCAAGGATGCCGCTGATTTCTTTAGGCGAAGGCAATTTATGCGCGCTGCTTTCGGCCTGTGCTTCCTGCACCTCCTCGCGGATGATGTCATTGCACAGGTCGACGCACTCGTCGCAGATAAAGACCGAGGGGCCGGCAATCAATTTGCGTACTTCATGCTGGCTTTTGCCACAGAAGGAGCAATAGAGCAGCTTGCCGTTGTCCTCGCCGTTGCGGGTGTCAGTCATTCGTTCGATCCAAATCCGATAGGCTTGCAACACAAGATGAAGGCTATTGCGGGCTTTTTCAAGCCCGCAGGTGATCGGACCCGCCGACCAACCTTATTTTGAGCTGCTTATTTTAAGCAGGGCGCTGACTGATCACTTCGTCGATCAACCCGTACTCACGCGCGGCGTCCGCACTCATGAAGTTGTCGCGGTTGGTATCGCGCTCGATTTCTTCAAGCGTGCGCCCGCTGTGCTTGGCCATCAGCGTGTTGAGACGCTCACGAATGAAGAGGATTTCCTTGGCGTGGATTTCGATATCCGACGCCTGGCCCTGGAAACCGCCCAGTGGCTGGTGAATCATCACACGCGAGTTCGGCAGGCAGTAACGCTTGCCCTGGGCACCGGCCGTCAGCAGGAACGCACCCATGCTGCACGCCTGACCGATACAGGTGGTCGACACATTGGGCTTGATGAACTGCATGGTGTCGTAGATCGACATGCCCGCCGTCACCGAACCGCCCGGGGAGTTGATATAGAGATGGATGTCCTTGTCCGGGTTTTCCGCTTCAAGGAACAGCAGTTGCGCACAGATCAGGTTGGCCATGTAGTCCTCTACCGGGCCAACCAGAAAGATCACTCGCTCCTTGAGCAGGCGCGAGTAGATGTCGTAGGCGCGCTCGCCACGAGCGGACTGCTCGACAACCATCGGGACCAGGCCGCCTGCGGCCTGGATATCAGAGTTCTGCTGAATATACGAATTACGGAACATGCTCTGCAGTCACTCCCAAATAGTTATGTCTTGAATACGCATAAGCCAGCACGAAGGCTGGCTTATGGTGTTTGCTTCTTACCGCAAAAGTGATCAGTCGGCTTGTGGTGCTTCTACCGGCTTGACCGCTTCTTCGTAAGAGACCGATTTGTCGGTCACGCTAGCTTTCTGCAGAACAGTATCCACAACTTGCTCTTCCAGCACAACCGAACGAACTTCGTTCAGTTGCTGGTCGTTTTTGTAGTACCAGGACACAACTTGCTCAGGCTCCTGGTAGGCCGAAGCCATTTCCTGAATCATCTCGCGAACGCGGGTTTCGTCTGGCTTGAGGTCGAATTGCTTGACCACTTCAGCCACGATCAGGCCCAGCACTACGCGGCGCTTGGCTTGCTCTTCGAACAGCTCGGCCGGCAGTTGGTCTGGCTTGATGTTGCCGCCGAACTGCTGGACAGCCTGCACGCGCAGACGGTCAACTTCGTTGGACAGCAGAGCCTTTGGCACTTCGATCGGGTTGGTGGCCAGCAGACCGTCCATTACCTGATTCTTGACCTTGGATTTGATCGCCTGACGCAGCTCGCGCTCCATGTTCTTGCGAACTTCGGCGCGGAAGCCTTCCAGACCGGTTTCCTTGATGCCGAATTGAGCGAAGAATTCTTCGGTCAGTTCTGGCAGCTTCGGCTCGGAAACGGTGTTGACGGTCACGGTGAACTCGGCGGTTTTGCCAGCCAGGTCCAGGTTCTGATAGTCCTCTGGGAAAGTCAGGTTCAGAACGCGCTCTTCACCGGCCTTGGCGCCAACCAGGCCATCTTCGAAACCAGGGATCATGCGGCCGGAACCCAGAACCAGCTGGGTACCCTTGGCGGAACCGCCAGCGAACACTTCACCGTCGACCTTGCCGACGAAATCGATGTTCAACTGGTCTTCGTTCTGGGCAGCGCGATCGGCCACTTCGAAACGGGTGTTCTGCTTGCGCAGGATTTCCAGCATCTTGTCCAGATCGGCGTCAGTCACGTCAGCGCTCAGACGCTCGACGGCGATACCGTCAAAACCGGCAACGGTGAACTCAGGGAACACTTCGAATACGGCTACGTATTCCAGGTCCTTGCCCGCTTCCAGGGATTTTGGCTCGATCGAAGGCTGACCAGCCGGGTTCAGCTTCTGCTCAACCACAGCTTCATAGAAGGAGGACTGGATCACGTCGCCTACAGCTTCCTGGCGAGCGTCAGCACCGAAACGGCGCTTGATTTCGCTCATTGGCACTTTGCCTGGACGGAAGCCAGCAATCTTGGCCTTTTGGGCGGTCTGCTGCAGACGCTTGTTGACCTGGCTCTCGATGCGCTCAGCCGGCACGGTGACGCTCATGCGGCGCTCAAGAGCAGTAGTATTTTCAACAGAAACTTGCATGGATATTCCTCGTTGCACAGACGTTAGCCGGCCGTTTCCGACCCCAGAATCAAGGGCATGCATTCTAGTGGGTCAAACTCAAGAAGTCACCCTACTGAAAACGGGTAAAAAAGCAGCAGGCAATTTATAGGTGCGAATGCACGAATGCACCTCGCCCCGATGGCAAATACAACCAATCACGCCAGGGCTCTGCGCCGACCCTTCCTATATAGAAGAGGTCGCCAATCATCTCCCTGACAGCCGGCCCCGCAAGCAGGACCGGCGGACAGGACGGCATCATCGAGAAACATAAATACGACGAAACGCCCCACCCCTGCGACCCGGAACCGGCGGCCGCTGAAACAAAAAAGGCGCCAGACTTTTCAATCTGGCGCCTTTCGAAATATGGGGTGGACGATGGGGATCGAACCCACGACAACGGGAGTCACAATCCCGTGCTCTACCAACTGAGCTACGCCCACCATATTGCCTGTTAAAGAAGCCAAACAAACTTCTTTATCAAGCTCCAGCCAGGCCAACAGCCTGAATGAAGCTTTAATTGGTGCGGATGAAGAGACTCGAACTCTTACGCCTCGCGGCGCTGGAACCTAAATCCAGTGTGTCTACCAATTCCACCACATCCGCGGGTGAAGCCTTTAAAGCAAAGGCGCCAGACTGTTAATCTGGCGCCTTTCGAAATATGGGGTGGACGATGGGGATCGAACCCACGACAACGGGAGTCACAATCCCGTGCTCTAC
>NZ_JBYSVW010000001.1:715356-763374 GCF_058986625.1 Pseudomonas sp. GW821-FHT07G06 | reverse complement strand
CTACCAACTGAGCTACGCCCACCATATCGCGTTACTTGTGCCAAAGCTGCCTAATGGCGCACCCGGCAGGACTCGAACCTGCGACCATCCGCTTAGAAGGCGGATGCTCTATCCAGCTGAGCTACGGGCGCCTTGTTAGCTGTACCCTTGGAGGACTACAAACTAAGTGCTTTCCAGTCTTGCAGAATCGTAATCCCGCTCAACCTTCCTAACCAGTGCTAGGCTGTGCCCGACAAGTGCGACGAATAGTATAGAGCCACCCGAAAGTCGTCAAATCCTTTTTAAAAAAAATTCATTTAATTAAAGGAGTTAGGGGAATTTGCAGACCAAGCGCCTTTGCCCTCACCGCATGACATGCGAGAATGCGTTCTCTTTTTTTCCCCTCTCGATGGTTAATCACGCGCAATGACTGCACAACTAATCGACGGCAAATCGATCGCCGCCAGCCTGCGCCAGCAGATCGCCCAACGTGTCACCGAGCGTCGCCAGCAAGGCCTGCGCACGCCCGGCCTCGCGGTGATCCTGGTCGGTAGCGATCCTGCCTCTCAGGTTTATGTCTCGCACAAGCGTAAAGACTGTGAAGAGGTCGGCTTTCTGTCCCAAGCTTATGACCTGCCTTCCGAAACCACTCAAGAAGCGCTGACCGAGCTGATCGATCGCCTGAACGACGATCCCGCGATCGACGGCGTTCTGCTCCAGCTTCCGCTTCCCGAACACCTGGACGCCTCCAGACTGCTGGAGCGTATTCGTCCGGACAAAGACGTCGACGGTTTCCATCCTTATAACGTCGGTCGCCTGGCCCAGCGCATCCCGCTGCTGCGCCCATGCACCCCCAAAGGCATCATGACCCTGCTGGAAAGCACCGGGGTCGATCTTTACGGGATGAATGCCGTGGTCGTCGGTGCGTCCAACATCGTTGGCCGCCCGATGGCGATGGAGTTGCTGCTGGCCGGTTGCACCGTGACGGTCACCCACCGCTTTACCAAGGACCTGGCCGGTCATGTCGGCCGTGCGGACCTGGTCGTCGTCGCCGCCGGCAAGCCGGGCCTGGTCAAGGGCGAATGGATCAAGGAAGGCGCAATCGTGATCGATGTCGGCATCAACCGTCAGGACGACGGCAAGCTGGTCGGTGACGTGATCTATGAAACCGCCCTGCCCCGCGCCGGCTGGATCACTCCGGTACCGGGTGGCGTTGGCCCGATGACCCGTGCCTGCCTGCTGGAAAACACCCTGTACGCCGCCGAAACGCTGCACAGCTGAGTTTCACCGCAGACGCTGACAGCGAATCGAAGAACCCCGCCCTTGGCGGGGTTTTTTCTGCCTGCGAAACACACTCGACCACCCGACGGAAAATGACATTTTTTTCATGTTTCTCAGGACTTTCGCCTGTTGTTTGAACAACCATCGACAGTTATTCAGCCATACTCCAGAATGTCGCGCTTTTTACGAAATAGCCCGTTACAGAACGGCTTATCAACACTTTGCGAGTCTGCCAGCGTGAAAATCCGTCTTTCCATCCTGAGCCTATTTTTTGCAGTTACAGGGACTTTCCTCACGCCAATCGCCAGTGCTGACGAGACCACCGCAGCGCCGCGAGATACGAAGACACTCAAGCTCGCTTCCGGCAGCTCCCTGCTGCTGGACATGCAGACCAACAAAGTCATCTATGCCAGCAATCCTGACGTCGTCGTCCCCATCGCGTCCGTCAGCAAACTGATGACCGGCCTGGTCGTGGTCGAAGCCCGCCAGAACATGGATGAATACATCAACATCAACATCAGCGACACACCGGAAATGAAAGGCGTGTACTCCCGGGTCAAGCTCAAGAGCGAACTGCCGCGCCGGGAAATGCTGCTGATTGCCCTGATGTCATCCGAAAACCGAGCCGCTGCAAGCCTGGCCCACCACTATCCGGGCGGCTATGCCGCGTTCATCGCAGCCATGAACGCCAAGGCCCGGGCCTTGGGCATGACCAGCACGCATTTCGTCGAGCCGACCGGTCTCTCCCCGCGTAACGTGTCGACCGCTCGCGATTTGAGCAAACTGCTGATCGCCGCGCACAAGTACCCGTTGCTGACCGAGCTGAGCACGACCAAGGAAAAAACCGTCTCGTTCCGCAAACCCAACTACAGCCTGGGTTTCCGCAACACCGACCATTTGGTCCGCAAGCCGGACTGGGACATCCAGCTGACAAAAACCGGTTTCACCAACGAAGCAGGCCACTGCCTGGTGTTGGTGACCCGAATGAGTAACCGCCCGGTGGCCCTGGTGATCCTTGACGCCTATGGCAAGTACACCCATTTTGCCGATGCCACGCGCATGCGTAATTGGGTTGAGAGCGGAAAGAGCGCGGACGTGCCTTCCGTAGCCCTGCAGTACAAGGCAGACAAGAACCTCAAGCAGCGGCAGAGCGGCGTGGTTGAAGCGTCGCAGTAACCTTGCTGCAAACACATGAAAAAGCCCCGATCACTCGGGGCTTTTTTTTGGTACTTCGGAGCACAGATTACGAAATACCTGTAGGAGCTGCCGAAGGCTGCGATCTTTTGATCTTTTAAAAGCAAGATCAAAAGATCGCAGCCTTCGGCAGCTCCTACAGGTGAACCCGGTTGTTCAGTCGTTGGGCAGCGGCATCTGGTCGTCGTCCGGGATGCCGTCGCCGGTACTTGGATCCCTCCAACCCTTGGGCTTTTCAGTGGGTACCACCGTTGGCCGCGCCAGGGGATCCCTCAATGGGCTGTCTGGATCCATCACCGGGTCGGTGCTTTGCTCGAGGGTCGTGGGGACGGTTTCGGGACGTTTGTCGTCGAAACTGGAATCGGTAGACATACACACCTCCATTGGACCTAGGGTTTCAGGTCACCCAGTGGATCGTAGGGCTTGGCCGGAGCCTTGGGGTTGTCACCCGGCTTCACGTCCCTCGGTGCCTTGGCGGGCCCGATCGGGTCGACCTGAGGATCGGCAAGGTCCGGGGAATCGGGATCGAAACCCAGCTCATCACCAGAGGAATGTTCAGACGAGTGCGGACCGACGGGCGTTGTGGAATGAGCCATGGGTGCCTCCTGATCTCGGCCCGGAACAATGATCCGGACCCTTGAAGATCAGAGGCTGGCGGCGAGCGATGGTGCCCGCCGGGTGACCAACGGACTCAGTGTGCGGCCAAGGCCTTTTTCGCCTTGGCGGCAGCCTGCTCCTGACCGGCCTGAGCCAGATCGTTGGCAGCCTTGAGCCAGCGCTGCTGATCGACCTGCGACGGGATCTGCGTCGGATTCTGGATCAGCACGGCCCAGCCACCGGCGTCCTTGAATGCCGACTCGAAGGAACTGAAGCTCATCAATTCGCGGCGATCCATCCCCGCGCGCAACAGGACCGTCTGCTTCTGGCGGTTGTAGCCGGCCAGAATGGCGTAACGCGGTTCGGCCCACATCGCCGAGCCCTCGGTGAAGCGCACCATCACCGGATAACCGGCGGCGACCTGCGTCAACAAGGCCGCAAGATTGCTGTCGAGGGGATAAACCACCATCCCGTACTCGCGGGCCAGGTTCTGCATGTTCTGTTGCAACTGCGCTTCGCCCCCCGGCAAATGCAAGGGCTTTTCGAGCAAGCCTGGAGTAATCACGATGCCCTGCTGGGACAGCATGCTGGCCAGCACCTGCGGCCCGCTTTGATACGCATCGCCCCGGTAGAATCGGCCGCTGAGTTCGACTCGCTCCGGCAAACGCTTGATCTCGGGCGCAACACTCCCGGCGCATCCCGCCAGACTTGCCACGCAACCGGCCATCAGCATGGCCGACAAAATTCGAGAAAATACCCGCACCATCAGCTCTCTCTTGTTCAGGTTCAGACGCCAGGCAACCCCATTCCCGGCTCGGTCGTCGATCATAGGTCGCCGCGCTGCCAGGGTATAGCTTTAAACGGCAGACGAGTGCATTCGATAGAGCGAACTGGTTGGTGACTGCCGACTTTCGGTCAATAGTCTGAAATGCAGTAACGGCTAGACTGTGTTCTAAAGAGACGACAGCGAAGCGTGTGTGCCCGCAGCAGGGCAAAGAGGAGGCACAGATGAGCCTGACCATGATCATTGCGATGTTGATTTGCAGCTGGCTGGCGGTAGCGGCCGCCATGCTGTGGGGCGTGCTGCGCATCACTCGCCGCCACCATCACCCTCCCGTTCAACCTGAAAAACCCGCCAAGGCAACCCGCCATCACGCCAGCGCCCACTGACCTGCATTACAAACAAAAACGCCTGAACACATCACTGTAGGAGCTGCCGCAGGCTGCGATCTTTTGACTTTCATTTCCAGAAGATCAAAAGATCGCAGCCTGCGGCAGCTCCTACGGGGTGTTCAGGCGTTTCTTTTTAGCGGCGGTCAGGCTTCAGTGGCTACCCGCTTCTGCCGGGCCCGGCGGGACATCATGTTCAACACCTCGATCGAAGCCGAGAATGCCATGGCCGCATAGACGTAGCCTTTCGGTACATGGGCGCCAAAGCCTTCGGCAATCAGCGTCATGCCGATCATGATCAGGAAGCCCAGGGCCAGCATCACCACCGTCGGGTTGTCGTTGATGAACTTGGCCAACGGATCAGCGGCAAACAACATCACCAGCACCGACACCACCACCGCGATGATCATGATCGGCAAATGCTCGGTCATGCCGACAGCGGTAATGATGCTGTCGATGGAAAACACCATGTCCAGCATCAGGATCTGGCCGATCGCCGCGGCAAAGCCCAGGGTTACGGTGGATGTCTTCGACGTCGGATCATCCGGGGCAGGGTCCATGCTGTGATGGATCTCGGTGGTCGCCTTCCACAACAGGAACAGGCCACCGGCAATCAGGATCATGTCTTTCCAGGAAAACGCGTGGCCGAGAATCTCGATCACTGGAGCGGTCAACTGGACGATGAACGCGATGGTGCTCAGCAGGCCCAAACGCAGGATCAGCGCCATGCCGATACCGATGCGCCGCGCCTTCTGTCGGTGTTGCTCGGGCAGCTTGTTGGTCAGGATCGAAATGAAGATCAGGTTATCGATGCCGAGCACGATTTCCATCACCACCAGGGTGGCCAGGGCAACCCAGGCAGTGGGGCTGGCGGCAAGTTGTAAAAGATAGTCCATGGGTCAGTCCTGACTCGTTGTAATACGGTTTAGATTTCCTGGGAGGAAGATTCGGTTTTTTCCGATTCTTTTTCCGATGATTCTTTTTTGCTGATCAACCCGCCGGTGGCATCGCTGAGCGCCTGTTCGGCGGCCTTGTGGGTATCGTCAATTGCCTGTTTGGCGCTTTCGGCGGCCTTGCCCATCAACTGTTGCGCGCTTTTCTCGGCCTGGTCGCAACCGGCCAATACCAGTAAAGATGTGATCAACAGCGCCGTGGCTTTAATTTTCATGATGCTCCCTCGATAGAACGAACGGGACCGAAACGATGGCCCGTTGATAGCGATGCATTCTAGGGAAGCAAACACTTCAGGAAAATTCGTATTTTTGCGGTATATACTTCGATTTTTACGAATCCAGACTTCCTTGCCTTTATGTAGGAGCTGCCGAAGGCTGCGATCTTTTAAATCAAAAGATCGCAGCCTTCGGCAGCTCCTACAGGGACCGTACCTATGTTGAATTATCGACAACTGCATTATTTCTGGGTGGTGGCCAAGACCGGCAGCATCGTGCGCGCCTGCGAGCAGCTGAACCTCACGCCGCAAACCATCAGCGGGCAGATTTCATTGCTGGAACAGACTTTTGGCATCGAGTTGTTTCGGCGCGTCGGACGACAACTCGAACTGACCGAGGCCGGACGCCAGGCACTGCCCTACGCCGAACAAATGTTCCAGCTGGGTGGCGAACTGGAACTGATGCTGCGGGCACAACCCAATGAGCAGCAGATTCTGTTTCGTGTCGGCGTGGCCGACGTGGTGCCCAAGTCCATCGTCTATCGCCTGATCGCACCGACCATGGAGCTGAGCGAACCGCTGCGCATCACCTGCCGCGAAGACAAGCTTGAACGTTTGTTGGCCGACCTGGCGATCCAGCGCCTGGACCTGGTGATTTCCGACAGCCCGATGCCGTCGCACCTGGACATCAAAGGCTACAGCCAGAAACTCGGTGAGTGCGGGATCAGCTTCTTCGCCACCCCTGAGTTGGCGGCACGTTTCGGTCAGGACTTCCCGCGCAACCTGCACGGTGCGCCGCTGCTGATTCCTGGCCCGGAAACCGTGGTGCGCAGCCGTTTGCAGCGCTGGTTCGCCGAGCAGCAGATCCAGCCGCAGATTGTCGGCGAGTTCGACGACAGTGCCCTGATGCAGGCCTTCGGCCAATCTGGCAGCGGGATCTTCATCGGCCCGAGCGTGATTGCCGATGAAGTGCAACGCCAGTGTGGCGTGCAAGTGATCGGCCAGACCGACGCGGTGAGCGAGTCGTTCTATGCCATCTCGGTGGAGCGCAAGGTCAAGCACCCCGGCATTGTCGCCATTACCGAAGGTGCCCGACGCGAGCTGTTTACTGCGCTGTAACCGCCTCGCGCGGCTTGAACGTCATCAGGGCGATGGCCAGCAGGATCGAAGCCAGAATGAAAGCGGCGGCGGCAAAGCCAAGGCCTTGCAGGCCGACGCTGTCGATCACCCGGCCACCGATCATTGCGCCCAGGCCGATACCGAGGTTGGCCCCGGCGATGTTCAGCGACGCGGCAAATGCCGGCGCTTCGGGCGCGGCTTTCATCAGGCGCACATGGCTGACCAGGAACAACGCCGCCTGAGTCACGCCCCAGATGCCCATCGCCGCCGCCAGACCGAGCGGCGAATGGATGTTAGGTACCAGCGCCACCAGGCCGGCAATCATGAACGCGCAGAACATCATCGACGCCATCAGCGGATGTCGATCCACTGCCCGGCCGCCCAGGGAGTTGCCGATCAACCCGACCGCGCCGAAGCCCATCAGGCACCAGCCGACCACGGTGCCGTTGAAGCCGGCGAGACGCTCGAGGATGTCGGCCAGATAGGTATAGGCCGTGAACATGCCGCTGAACACGATCACCGACAACAACACATGACCGAGCATCAGCGGGCTGCGCAGGATCTTGAACTGCGACCGAAAGCTCACCTGATGCTGGTGCAGGTTGGTCCTGGGCAGATAGATAAACAGCAGCAACGCCTTGGCAAAGGCGATGACCGCCAGAATCGCAAAGGCACTGCGCCAGCCGAACGCATCGGAAATCAGCGTGCCCACCGGAATGCCGAACACCGTGGCGCAGACGATGCCGAAGCCGATCTTGGCAATGGCGCGACCGGCGTAATCCGGCCCGACGATGTCCACCGCCGTCTCGCTGGCCAGCGCCCAGAACACCGGCAGCCCCAGCGCCGGGATCAACCGGGCAAACGCCATCACCCAGATGTTCGGCGCCAGTGCCGCCAGGGTATTGGCCAGGCCAAACAGGATCAGTACCGAGATGAACAGCTTGCGCCGCTCGAAGCGAGCGAACCAGGCCGTCAGGAACGGACCGAACGCGGCCACGGTGAACGCGAACAAGGTCACCAGCAAACCGGCCTGCGGGATGCTGACCTCCAGGTCCCTGGCGATCGCCGGCAACAGGCCAACGATGATGAATTCCGTGGTCAGCACCGTGAAACCGGCGGCAGACAACAGAAGAATGGGCAACAACCGCATGCACAACTCCAGAAAACGACGACACCAGCGATAGCCCGAAGGCCCACTGGCAGACATGAAAATGAGGATGGCGAATCTTAACAGAGTGTTTTCAATCAGGGTTGCACGAACCTGCCGATCTCGTTGATTACCCGAGTGGCGGATCGTCACAGGTCTGAAGGATCGTACCTGCGCTGTGATAAAGTCCGCGCCCTGAAAAAGTACACCCTGTGGTCAATGCCGATTATTTAAGGGCAAAACCTGTGGGAGCGAGCTTGCTCGCGATAGCGATGGGTCAGTCAACATCAATGTTGAAGGTTATACCGTCATCGCGAGCAAGCTCGCTCCCACAAGAAAAGCGACGTTCAACACCTTAAAAGACATTGATCCCTGTGTTTCCTTCTCGGTTTCCTGCCTGCGGCCTGCCCTGTTTGTTGCCGCAAACCTGCGAAACCATGCATTAATAAAAAATCAGAGATGCTGTTTTATGACTGCTTCATCCCCTTCTCTATTGCACCGCCTTAAACGCTTGAGCCTGGTCACGCAGATCGTGATCGGCCTGATCGCCGGTATTGCCCTGGCCCTGTTTGCCCCCGACGTGGCGAAATCCACGGCGTTCATCGGCAAAGTGTTTGTCTCGGCGCTGAAAGCCGTCGCGCCGATTCTGGTGTTCGTGCTGGTCATGGCGTCGATTGCCAACCACAAGCACGGCCAGGAAACCCATATCCGGCCGATTCTGTTCCTGTATCTGCTGGGCACTTTCGCCGCCGCCGTGGTCGCGGTGGTTGCCAGCATGACGTTCCCGTCGAGCCTGGTGCTGTCGACCCAGGACGTCGCGGTCACAGCGCCTGGCGGGATTGGCGAAGTGCTGCAAAGCCTGTTGCTGAGCGTGGTCGACAATCCGGTCAGCGCGCTGATGAACGCCAATTTCATCGGCATTCTGGCGTGGGCCATCGGCATGGGCATCGCCATTCGTCATGCCGGCGACACCACCCGCGAAGTGCTGGGCGACCTGTCCAACGGCGTGACCGTGATCGTGCGCCTGGTGATCAGCTTCGCCCCGCTGGGGATCTTTGGCCTGGTGGCCTCGACCCTGGCCACCTCCGGTTTCGGCGCCTTGATCGGCTATGCGCACCTGCTGGCCGTGCTGCTGGGCTGCATGCTGTTCGTGGCCCTGGTGATGAACCCGATCATTGTCTTCTGGAAACTGCGCCGCAATCCGTACCCACTGGTGCTGACCTGCCTGCGTGAAAGCGGCATCACCGCATTCTTCACCCGCAGTTCGGCGGCGAACATTCCGGTCAACCTGGAACTGAGCAAGCGCCTGGGCCTGCACGAAGACACCTACTCGGTATCGATCCCGCTGGGCGCGACCATCAACATGGCGGGTGCCGCGATCACCATCACCGTGCTGACCCTGGCGGCGGTGCACACCCTCGGTATCACCGTGGACATTCCGACCGCGATCCTGCTGAGCGTGGTCGCGGCGATCTGCGCCTGTGGCGCTTCGGGTGTGGCCGGTGGTTCGCTGTTGCTGATTCCGCTGGCGTGCAGCCTGTTCGGCATCCCGAGCGAAATCGCCATGCAGGTGGTGGCGGTCGGTTTCATCATCGGCGTGTTGCAGGACTCGGCGGAAACCGCACTGAACTCGTCTACCGATGTGCTGTTCACGGCGGCGGCTTGCCTGGGTGAAGAGCGCCTGGCCTGAAAATCAAAAGATCGCAGCCTGCGGCAGCTCCTACATCGGAACGGTGTACGCTCTGTAGGAGCTGCCGCAGGCTGCGATCTTTTGACGTAAAACAAAGCCCGCCAAGGCGCAAACCCTGGCGGGCTTTTTTGTACCCGGGCGGTTTAGAACGCGCCCATGTAGTCGCGCTTGCCCACTTCCACGCCGTTGTGGCGCAGCAGTGCGTAAGTGGTGGTGACGTGGAAGAAGAACTGCGGCAGGCCGTAGGTCAGCAGGTAGGCTTGGCCACTGAAGCGCTTCTCTTTAGGCGTGCCCGGACGGGTGACGATCTCGATGCCTTCCTTGCCGTTGATCTGCTCCGGCGTGAACTCGCCGATGTAGGCCAAAACCTTGGCGATCAGTGCCTGCAGTTCGGCGAAAGTGGTTTCGGTGTCGTCGTACTTCGGCACTTCAACTTCAGCCAGACGAGAAGAAACGCCCTTGGCGAAATCAACGGCGATCTGCACCTGGCGCACCAGCGGGAACATGTCCGGGAACAGACGCGCTTGCAGGAAGGCGTTAGGGTCGATGTTTTTTTCGGTGGCGTGAGCCTCGGCCTTTTTCAGTACATCGCTCAGGGCGTTGAGCATTTGCTGGAAAACAGGCACGGAAGCGTCGTACAGGGAAATGGTCATGGCAGGTCTCGTATGGAGGAACGTGGGTCATGTGCATCTGTAGGAGCGAGCCTGCTCGCGATGGACGTTAACGAAAACGCGTCCTGTCTGGATGAACGCGTTGCGCCGAAGTCCATCGCGAGCAGGCTCGCTCCTACAGGTGATCAGCATCAGGGGCCGATTATAGCCGCGTGCCGCCCTCCCGAGACCGGTCTTTTTCAGCTGCCGTACACTTTGGCCGCCGGGACCGCTTGTGTCAGCAGTTGCGCGACGGCATCGCCCATCTCGCCAACCGCCCAGCGGCCCTGGCGATCCAGTTGCGGGCCACGGCGCCAGCCATCGGCGATCGACAACTTGCCGCCCTCGACTTCAAACATCTGCCCGGTCACCTCGGCGGACGCCTCGGAACCCAGCCACACCACCAACGGCGCGACGTTTTCCGGGGCGAAGTAATCGAAGCCCTCTTCAGGCTTTTTCATGGTGTCGGCGAACACCTGCTCGGTCATCCCGGTCCGCGCAGCCGGTGCCAGGGCGTTGGCGGTGATCCCGTAGCGGCGCAGTTCAGCCGCCTGCACCAGCGTCAACGAGGCAATACCGCCCTTGGCCGCCGCGTAGTTGGACTGGCCAATGGCCCCCTGCAAACCGGCGCCGGAACTGGTGTTGATGATCCGCGCATCGACCCTGGCACCGCCCTTGGCCTGCTCACGCCAGTACTTAACGGCGTGGCTGGAAATGCAGAAGTGGCCCTTGAGGTGCACGGCCACCACGGCGTCCCAGTCGGATTCGCTGAGGCTGGCGAACATGCGGTCGCGGCAGATGCCGGCGTTGTTGACCACCACGTTCAGGTCGCCAAAGGTTTCGATGGCCTGGCGCACGATCAGCCCTGCCGAATCGTAGCGGGTGATGTCGTCGCTGTTGGCCACGGCACTGCCGCCCTGGCCGAGGATTTCGCCGACCACGGCCAGGGCCGCTTCGCGGTTGATGTCGTTGACCACCACTTTCGCGCCTTCGGCAGCGAACGCCATCGCGTACGCCCGGCCCAGACCACCGCCGGCACCGGTGATGATCACGACGCGGTTTTCACAGATTTTCATGTTGCTGCTCCACTCAAATTCTTTACTGGTCGACACATATCCCTGTGGGAGCGAGCCTGCTCGCGAAGAGGCCATCAGCTTCAACATCAATGTTGACTGACACACCGCTTTCGCGAGCAGGCTCGCTCCCACAGGATCGGTGTACATCCTGGTTTTACAAACGTTCGATGATGGTCACATTGGCCTGCCCACCGCCTTCGCACATGGTCTGCATACCAAAGCGTCCTCCGCTGCGCTCCAGCTCATGCAGCAGGCTGCACATCAAACGGGTGCCGGTGGCGCCCAGCGGATGGCCGAGGGCAATCGCACCACCGTTGACGTTGGTCTGTTCGTGCGGATAACCGGTCTCTTTCAACCAGGCCATGGCCACCGACGCGAAAGCCTCGTTGATCTCCACCCGGTCGATGTCTTCCAGTTTCATCCCCGCACGCTTGAGCGCGTAGGCGGTGGCCGGGATCGGCGCGGTGAGCATCCAGATCGGATCTTCGGCGCGCACGCTCAAGTGATGGATGCGTGCCCGTGGCGTCAGGCCGTAACGCTTGAGCGCCGCTTCGGAGACGATCAGCATCGCGCTGGCCGCGTCGCAGGTCTGGCTCGACACTGCGGCGGTGACCCGGTCGCAGCCGAACAGGAATTCCAGCTCGGCCATTTTTTCCAGGCTGGTCTGGCGCGGCGTTTCGTCGTGCAGCACGCCGGCCAACGGCACGATCTCGCGATTGAAGCGCCCTTGCTCGATGGCCTGCAGGGCCCGTCGATGGGACTCCAGCGAATAGGCTTCGAGCTGCGCCCGGGACAGGTCCCATTTTTCCGCGATCATCTGCGCCGAACGGAACTGCGTCGGTGGTTGCGCGCCGTAGCGCCGCACCCAGCCTTCGGAGCCGCTGAACGGATCGGTGAAGCCCAAGGGCTCGGCAGCGATCATCGCCGAGGAAATCGGGATCTGGGTCATGGTCTGCACGCCACCGGCGATGACCACGTCCTGGGTGCCGCTCATCACCGCCTGGGCGGCAAAGTGCACCGCTTGCTGGGACGAACCGCACTGGCGATCGATGGTGGTGCCCGGCACCGATTGCGACAGGCCGGCCGCCAGCCAACTGGTGCGGGCGATGTCCCCGGCCAGCGGGCCGATGGTGTCGACACAGCCGAAGATCACGTCGTCGTAATCCTCATCGGGAATGTCATTGCGCTCGACCAGTGCGCGCAATACATGCGCGCCCAGGTCGGCGGCGTGAATCTGGCTCAGACCACCCTTGCGCCGCCCGGTGGGGGTGCGCAGGGCGTCGACGATATAGGCTTCAGGCATGATCTACCTCGGTGAAAAAATTGAATTCAGGCGCCGATAACCTGTGGGAGCGAGCCTGCTCGCGAATGCGTCAGTTCAGTCGACAAAAATGTTGAATGTGCTGCCGCCTTCGCGAGCAGGCTCGCTCCCACAGGGGGGGGGGGCGTCACCCTTACTGACTGGTTAAAACGTACTGCCCGCACCCAGCGCCGGGTTGCCTTCGAACAACGCCGCGCGAATCCGCCCTTTGTGACGGCCGCGATCGCCCCAGACCTTGTCCAGCGCCCAGGCGCGTTTCATGAACAGATGCAGGTCGACTTCCCAGGTGTAACCCATGGCGCCGTGGGCCTGGATGGTGTTCTTCGCCGCGAGCATGGCCGCTTCCGCCGTTGCCAGCTTGGCGTGGGAAACCAGCACGTCCTGCCCCGGTTGCTGCTCGGCCAGCGCATAAGCGGCGCGGTACAACGGGCCTTTGGCGAACTCGATCTGCACCGCGACGTTGGCCATCAAATGCTTGACCGCCTGGAACGAGCCGACCGGCTTGCCGAACTGCTTGCGCTCGAAGGTATAGTCCACCGCCAGGTCGACCATGCGTTTGGCCAGCCCCAGCAATTGCGCGGCGCTGGCGAGGGCGCCACGGTTGAAGGCAGATGCCCACAAGCGCCGTCCTTGTTCGCCGCTGGCCACGCAAGTAGCGGGAGTCGGCGTCCATTCGACCTGGAACAGTTGACGGCTCGGGTCGACCGACTCGTTGCGGGTCAGGCACACGGCATCGCGCTCCAGCGCATGCACTTCATCGCCATGGGCCAGCAACAGCAGGTCGGCAACATGGGCATCGCTGACCAGCGGGTTACCCGGTTCGGAAACGGCCAGGCGTGCACTGCCCTCGGCGACCCGCGCCAACCAGTATTGCTTGAGTGCCGCCTGTTGCTCATCGAGGGCGGCGAGCATCGGCACGCCGACCAGCATGGTGTCCACCAGTGGTTCTGGCAGACCGGCGTAACCGCATTCCTGGGCAATCAGCACGAAATCCAATTCATTCATGCCCATGCCGTCCTGCGCCTCGGGCACGGTCAGCGCGGTCAGGCCCAGCTCCACCAGTTGCGCCCAGAGTCGCTCACTGCGCCCGCTGTCGCTCTGCCAAAGTTCGCGAATGCGCTCCGGGGTGACTTCGTTGATCAGGAAGCTGCGGACGTTGTCCTGAAACAGCAATTGGTCGCGGCTGAAACTAAAGTCCATGGTCTATTCCTCAGGCACGCGGCATGCCGAGCATGCGTTCGGCAATGATGTTGCGCTGGATCTCGTTGGTGCCGGCGTAGATCGGCCCGGCCTGGGCAAACAGGAAACCTTCCAGCCAATGGCCGACGTCACCGGCGGCCGGGGCTTGCGGCAGCAGCTCGCCACGCAGGCCAAGAATGCTCATGGCGGTGTCGTGCATGCGCTGGTCGAGTTCGGACCAGAAAATCTTGTTGGTCGACGACTCCGGCCCGATCTTGCCGCCCTGCACCAGTTGCGAGGCGGTCATGTAGGTGCTCAGGGTGTAGGCCTCGGCATCGAGCCAGGCGCGCATCACCGCCTCACCGATGGCCGGGTCGCGGTCGGCCTGCTCGCGGTTGGCCAGGTACAGCTGCACCAGACGCTTGGCGGTTTCCTGGAAACGCGCCGGCGAACGCAAAAGCAAACCGCGCTCGAAACCGGCGGTGGACATCGCCACGTGCCAGCCCATGCCTTCGCCGCCGAGGGCGTTTTCCACCGGTACCTTGACGTCGTCGAAGAAGATCTCGGCAAAGCCCGGCAAGCCATTGAGCTGCGGAATCGGCCGCACGGTGATGCCCGGCGTATTCAGCGGAAGCAGGATGAAGGTCAGGCCGTGATGGCGTTGGGACTGTGGATCGGTACGGAAAATACCGAACACCCAATCGGCCCACACGGCGCGGGTCGACCAGGTCTTCTGGCCATTGATCACATAATGGTCGCCCACCCGTTCCGCCTTGGAGCGGATCGCCGCCATGTCGGAACCGGCACCCGGCTCGGACCAGGCCTGGGCCCAGATGTCCTCGCCGGTGGCCATGCGCGGCAGGAACCGCGCTTTCTGCTCTTCGCTGCCGTACTCCATCAGGGTCGGGCCAAGCAGGAAGATACCGTTCTGGTTGACCCGTGCCGGCGCCCCGGAACGGTAGTATTCCTCTTCGAAAATCAGCCACTCGATCAAGTCGCAGCCGCGCCCGCCGAGCTCGGTCGGCCAGGTGACCATGCCCCAACGGCCTTCGTTGAGTTTGGCTTCCCACGCGCGGTGCTCGGCAAAGCCCTGTTCGGTGTCGAACGATTGCAGCGGTTCACTCGGTACATTGGCCGCCAGCCAGGTTCGCGCCTCGGCACGAAAGGCCTGCTGGGCCGGGGTATAGGTCAGGTCCATGGATATGCCTTCAGCCGTTGAATCGGGCATCGCGTTTCTCGACGAACGAGTCGCGTGCTTCCTGAGAGTCCAGTGAGCGATAGGCTTCGAGGGTGAAGCCCTGCTCCCAGCGGTATTTGTCTTCCAGATTGCCGTCTTCGATGCCGGTCAGCGCTTCCTTGGCCAGGCTGATCATGCCCGGGCTCTTGGCGGCGATGGTGCGGGCGATCTGCAACGCGGCTTCGCGCAAGTCTTCGCGCTTGACCACCTGCTCCACGGCGCCCAGACGGTAAGCCTCGGCGGCGTCGATCGGCTCGCCGGTGAAGTACATGTGGCGGACTTTCTGCACCGGAAACAGCCGCTGCAAATGCGCGCCACCGCCCATGGCCCCGCGATCCACTTCCGGCACGCCGAAGGTGGCACACTCGGACGCGACGATGATGTCGGCGGCGCCGCAGATACCGATGCCGCCGCCCAGCACAAAGCCGTGCACGGCAACGATCACCGGTTTCGGGTTGCGGTGAATGGCCTTGAAGCTGTCGTAGTTGCCTTTGTTCACCGCGACGATCAGGTTGCCGTCGGCCGCCAGTTCCTTGATATCGACCCCGGCACAGAAGCCGCGACCTTCGGCGCGAATCACGATCACCCGCACGTCGTTGTTGCGGCCCAGGCCCTCGATCTCGCTGGCGATGTCGACCCAACCCTGGTTGTTGAAGGCGTTGACCGGCGGCCGGTTGAACACCAGTTCGGCAATGCCGTTATCGATGCTGACACTAAATGGTTTCATGTCTTTTCCCCTTACGACACACGGCGGCACAGTTCGCCCAGGCGCGCGTCGGCGTCGCGGACGATCTGTTCAATCAATTGGGCGCAGCTGGGCAAGCTGTCGATGGATGCGGCGATCTGTCCGGCAGGCAACACACCCGCAGCCGGCTGCCCGTCGACCATGGCTTTCTGGATCACCATCGGCGCGTTGGCGGCCATGATGCTTTGCGCGGCGGTCAGCTCTCCGGCACCGCGCATTTTCAGGGCACTGCCGAGCAGTTGCGTCAGGCTCATACCCGTGTGGCGGCGGTAGGCCAGACCACTCTGAAAGGCCAGCAACAGGCGCTTGAGACCGCCGCTGTTTTCCAGCTGGTTGAGCAATTCGTTGCGGATCATCCGTTGCGGCATGCCGTCGATGGCGCGGCTGATGATGATCGCCGCCGGGTCCTTGACCGCCAGGTAACGGGCCAACGTTGCTTGCGGCACCGGGCTATCGGCGCACATCAGAAAACGCGTGCCCATGGCGATGCCTTCGGCACCGTAGGCCAATGCAGAAACCAGCCCCTTACCGTCCTTGAAGCCGCCCGCCGCCACCACCGGCACTGAGACTGCGTTGACCACTTGATCGAGCAGCATCAAGGTCGGCACGGAACCGGTGTGCCCACCGCCCTCGCCGCCCTGTACCGTCACCGCATCGGCGCCCATTTCTACGGCTTTCTGCGCATGCTTGAGCGCGCCGACCGTGGGAATGCACACCACGCCGGCATCTTTCAGGCGGCTGATCATTTGCTTGCCCGGCGAACGGCTGTAGCTGACCGCACGGACTTTGTGGCGCAACACCAGCTCGACGATCTCGCCGGCATTGGCCTGGTACATGTGGAAGTTCACGCCGAACGGCTGATCGGTCAGGCGTCGGGTTTCGAGGATCGCCGCTTCCATCTGCTGCGGTTCGATGGTGGCCCCGGCGAGAAAACCGAAACCACCGGCATTGCCCGTGGCCGCCACCAGCTTCGGATCGGCAACCCAGCCCATGGCCGTCTGGATGATCGGGTAGCGGCAACCGAGCAGTTCGGTCAGGCGGGTATTCAACGAAATCGCCATGCTCACGCCTCGCCCGGTTTGCGCTGGGAACTGGCCATGGCCTTGGCGTCGTAGCCGCCGAGGCGGTCACCGGACACCAGTTCGTTGTGGGCGTGGGCGAAGTGATGCAGGCCGAACACCATGTCCATGGTCGCGCGCTTGCCCATCAGGTCTTCGGCGTTGTTCACCGCTTGCTTGCTCAGTTGCAGGCCCAGGCGCGGCATCTGGGCAATGCGCCCGGCGATGTCGAGGGTCTGTTGTTCCAGCTCGTCGCGAGCAACCACCCGATTGAGCATGCCCATCTGAAAGGCACGCGGTGCCGGCATGCGCTCGCCGAGGAACAGGAATTCCTTGGCGATGCGCGGGTTCAATTCATGCACATGGGCGAAATACTCGACCCCGGGAATGCCCATGCGCACCACCGGATCGGCAAAATAGGCATCCTCGCTGGCGACGATCAGGTCGCAGACCCAGGCCAGCATCAGCCCACCGGCAATGCACGCGCCCTGGACCATGGCGATGGTCGGCTTGGGCATCTCGCGCCAGCGCCGGCACATGCCCAGATAGACTTCCTGCTCCCGGGCATAGAGAAACTCGCCGCCCGGTTTGTTGGTGTGGTCGTACCAAAGGCTCGCCCGATCGAACGTCTTGTCGACGTCGCGCCCCGGCGTGCCGATGTCATGCCCGGCGGAGAAATGCTTGCCGGCGCCGCGCAACACGATGACCTTCACTTCATCGTCATCGCAGGCCCGGCGAAACGCCGCGTCCAGCGCATAAGTCATCTGCGAGTTCTGTGCGTTGTGGTACTCGGGGCGGTTCATGGTGACGATTGCCACCGCCTCGCGCACTTCGTACAGGACCACGTCGGCCTCGTTCTTGTCGTTATGTTCAGCCATCACTTGTCTCCGAAAACGCGGGCGCTCAGCGCTGGCCTGGCGGGTTGTCTTTAAGCTGCAGGGCGCGCAGGTTGTGCGGGTCCAGACGCTGGATCAGTTGCAATTGCTCGACGGTCGGGGCCACGGTGGTCGGGCAATCGTCCGGCACGTGCAACTCGAACCCGGTGTTGTCCTGGACCTGCGCCGCCGTCACGCCGGGGTGCAGCGAACGGATGCGCATCTGCCGTTGCGGGCCCAGGAAATCCAGGACGCAGAGGTCGGTGATGATCAGGCGGATGTCGATGTCGTCCAGCTTCCAGCCCCGCGCCAAGCGGGCCGGGTTGTAGCCGACCGAGGCGACCATATCGACCTCGCCTTCGACGAACACCCGACGGTTGTGGCTCGGCACGCAAAACGAATTGGCGTGGCTGATCGAGTTGCCGGGGAAACCGCGCACACCGAGCATCTGCGCCTTGGGCTTGGCGTAGTCGCCGATGCAGGAAATGTTCGCCTGGCCAAAGCGGTCGATCTGGGTCGGGCCGACCAGTGCATGGCGCTTGCCGCCCCAGACGTTGTCGAAAATCCGCGCGAAACCCATCCAGCTGTCGCGCTTGGGCTCATAGCCCTTGCGTGCGCCCAAAGGCACCGGTTCGGCGACCATGTAGGCTTCGGAGTCGGTCATCAGCAGTTGCGGGTTGCTGCTGAGCATGGCCAAGGATGCCGCCAGGCGCGGGATCACGCCGATGCCGGTGGCCAACACTTCGCCGTCTTCGCGCCAGGCTTCGGAGGCGGCGCAGATCATCAGCTCGGCGAGGCTGTAAGTGGTAGTGCTCATCGGAAGGCTCCCTTAGAAAATCGGCAACGGCAGTTCACGGATCGCAGCCAGGCCGCCAACCTTGTCCAGGTACTGTTCGTGGGTGCAGTCGACGTAGTCGCGCACGTAACCTTCCCAGCCATCGGCGGCCTGCACCGTGGCGTTGTAGGCCTTGAAGTGCGCGACGTCGAAACCGTACAGCGGAGCGCAAGACGACGGGTGCGCCCCGCCCGGCACGTGGGCCACGGCGGTGGTCAGGTTGCGCTCCCAGAACACTTGATGGGCGTGGGCGCTGTCCTGGTGGAAATAGTCGCTGTCGACCAGTTCATCGCAAGTCACATAGCTGTGGGTCGCGGCCCGCACGAACAGGTCGTCCATGTAGTGATCCGGGCCGCTGATCTGGCACACACCGCGTTTGTCGGCACGGTCGACATGCAGCAGCGCCGCGTCGAGCTTGAGCGCCGGCATCGCCACCCAGTCCTTGCCATCGGCGTAGGGCGAGGCGATCAACTTGATCTGGCGGTTGTGGCGCAGGACGTCGGTGCCCAGGCCCACGGCGGTCGGAATGAACGGCACATTCATCGCCGCCGCCCGCAAGCCGAGCAGCAGCATGCCTTCGTCGATCTCCATCACTTCCAGCGCCGCTTCCTGGCGCGCCTTGCGGAAGTACGGCTCCAGCGGAATGAAATCCAGGGAAACGAAGGCGAACACCAGTTTCCTGATCTTGCCGGCCGCGCAGAGCATGCCGACATCGGCCCCGCCGTAGGCAACCACCGTCAGGTCCTTGAGGTCCGAGCGCAGAATTTCGCGCACCAGCGCCATCGGCTTGCGGCGCGGGCCCCAGCCACCGATACCGATGGTCATGCCGTCACGCAGTTGGCCGACAATCTCGGCGGTGGTCATTTGCTTGTCCATCGTCTTGTTCCTCATTGGCGACCGACACTGAAGTCGTGGCCCCAGTGGCTGACCACGGTGCTTTCGAACGGCGTGTGGCGGTCCCAGTCGACCACCAGGCCGTCGCAGCCGTACTCCAGGTCAAACCCGGACGGGGTCTTGATGTAGAAAGAAATCATCTGGTCGTTGGTGTGCTGGCCGAGGGTGGCCGACAGCTTCACGCCGTTGGCGTGGACGCGATCGAGGGCACGACCGACTTCGTCCAGCGCGTTGACCTCGACCATCATGTGCACGCAGCCATGGGGCATCGGGCACTCGAAAATCGCCAGCGAGTGGTGGCGGCCGTTGTTGCAGTGCAGGAAGTGGATGCGCTTTTGCGGCTCGGCCGGGTCCGGGGTGAAGCGGACTTTCATCAGGTCCGACAGGCCAAAGCCCATCACCTGTTCGTAGAAGTCGCGGCAGCGTTCGAAGGCCGGCGCCGGCAATACCACGTGGCCCATGCCGAGGTCGTTGGTGACAAAACCTTTGACGCCCACCGGCGAAACGAAGCGAGCGAAGTCCTGCAGCGGGCCCCAGAAAATTTCGTGGCGATTGCCATCCGGATCGCTGAAGTGCACCAGTTCCTGAACTTTACGCAGCTCGGCCTCTGCCGCTGTGCCGCGGGTCACTTGCACGTCAGCCTGCTGCAGTTCGCAGACCGCCTGCTCCAGCGCCGCCTTGCCGGCCACTTCCCAGCCGCAGGCACCGAAGCCGTTCTCGGCACTGTTCTGCACCAGCACGCGGTAATGACGCTCGTCCATTTTCAGGTACAACAGCTCATCGTCGCCGCTGACCATCATGCCCAGCACCTGGCTTGCGTAGTGGCGCCATTGCGCCAGGTCGCTGGATAACAGGGTGACGTAACCCAGACCGCGGATATCCATGGATGCACTCCTCGTTTTACTCAGGCGGTGCCGCCCTTCGGCTGGTGCCGGGGGAGACTTTATGTACGGCCTATTCAAACGGGTTCGGAGAGGGGCAACATCGTCCAATGGGACTAGCGGATTTGATGGCGCGGAACATGAAAAACCTGTGGGAGCGAGCTTGCTCCGGGCGGCGTTCCGACGATGGCGGCGTGACAGTCAACAGAGCTGTTGGATGACAGGGCCTCATCGCGAGCAAGCTCGCTCCCACAGGGGTAAGTGATGTTGCGGGTTTATGTAGGCGGATCGATTTGATCCAGCACACGGTTCGCGGTGATCTCGGCGAGCATCACGCTATTGGAAATGCCAAGCAGTGCATTACGGTCTCCGCCCTCCAGATGATCCACCAGTTGATGCACCATCACATCCACCGAGGCCAACGTCTCGACCAGATAGACCACCAGGGTTTCGGTCGTGGCCTCGGGGTCGACGCTGAACAGCGTGCTGATGGTTCGAGGGGTGGCTTTGATGTCGGCGGTCGAGGGGAAGTGGTAAGCGAGGGCTCGCTCGGCGGCTTCGTTGAGTTTTTTTGAATCGGGTTCGGATGGGGATGCCGGATCGGTGTCCGGGGGATTTGGTGAAGGTTTGATCATGATTCGGTCTCCAGAAATTGGAGCCGTCACCCAATTGCGACCAAACAAGGGGGTGGCAGCTGTACGCAGGTTAGTCGACCGGGGAGACACGAAACCGGCGCGCCCGAGAGCGCCCTGCGCACAGCTACCATCAAGTGCAGACATGAAATGACCTGACTTTTTGGAACGCATGCACGCTTCGTGTAACCGCGGGCGACTAAACCCGATCACTGATGGGCAGTGACGCGAATCAAGTTACCGAGCGGCCCCAAGGCGCACAAGCCGGCGGATTCTGGCGTACCTGTAGGCAACGACGCAAGGCGATGTAGCTTTCAAGAAGTGATTCCGACAGGCATTAAACACCCCTCAGAAACACCCTGTAGGAGCTGCCGCAGGCTGCGATCTTTTGGCGGAGTTGGAGTGGCTGAAGATCAAGATCAAAAGATCGCAGCCTGCGGCAGCTCCTACAGAGGTGTGGTGGCTGTGGGATGAGTGCAGGCTAAAAAAACGGGCCAGAAATGGCCCGTTTGAGGAAAATGCGATTGCGTTCGCTGTCGAGGTAAATCCTACGCGCTAAAGACGCTGCGCATTTGCGCTGTGGTTACTGGGTAGATTTGGCTTCTCGCACTTTCTTTTGTTCTGCCAGGGCTATTTCCTTGAAATCATAGGTCGGAAAGAATTCTGTCCGGTAACTTCCCCACGCGGTGTTTTCGAGTGCGAGGTTGACCGCGGCGAGACGCGAGGCAGGCAGGCGTAGAACAATGACCTGTCCTATCCCCATGGTTATATTCCAGCTGACAACCTCCACCCCAGCCGGAGGGAACACCTTGTAAAAATCCTGTTTGGCGAGTTGCTCTTTCAACTCTCCCAATGGGCGCGATTGATCGTGCTTCAAGAAAACAGTCAGCATGAGTGCATTATCTGGCGTGGCGATAGCGTCTTTTGCGGCCGAAGGCGGTGTCGGCTGTGCATGGGCGCCAGCCGAGTATATTCCGGCCAGTAGTAACGTAGACATCAATAGCGTTCTGAATCTCATACTCATGTTGCACCTTTTATTTTCGGGTTTTTATGGATGCTACTTTAGAGTGGCGTCTTTTAACGCGGACGCCTTGAAGTATCGAAATAACTACTTAATAAATGACTGCCGAAAGGCATTTAGTGCGACATCGAGGTCTTTAAAGGTCCTCTGTAGGGCGCATGGACCACATAGATCCGGACAGGCGCGTTGGTTTCTACCATGTCGCGAGGGACCTCTCGTGAATAGGTGAACTCTTCGTCATTCAACTTTTCCAGTCTTCTGACCACCGTTCTGACCGTTCCTTTATCGGGCACCAGGATATGCGTTGTTTTGTCACCGGTGACTAGGAAGTAACCGCCGCCGCCATTGTCATATTTTGATTGACCGGTGTCGGTATAAAAAAATTCATAGCGATTACGTCCGGGATCCCACATGGATATTCCAACAACACCCGGATATTTTTCCTTGACGTCTACCTCCGGGGCTCCCTCTATATAAACCTTGGTTGTCAACCATTGAGGAGATGTGGCCAATGCCTGAATATCAGTCTTATCCTCCATCTGCTTTCCTTGGCTGACAAGTGGACTGAGTAGTCCAGCGAGGAGCAGGCCTTTAAACATTGCGTGGTATTTTCGCATGGAATAATTCCTTGCCGAGTTTAGTGGTGACGTTTGTTTGTTGTTTTTGCTCTCGCAAAAAAAACCACTACGACCAGCTGATGAAATATAGGAGCGATATCAGCCATTCACAATACCAGGTATATATTTGCAACAATTGCAGCAGTAATGACATTCAATAAATGCCAACAAAATAATGGACGCTTGAACCTCTTCGTCAAGACTCGGAAATCCCTGTAGGAATTATCGCTGGTCGCGATTTTTTAATCTTGATCTTCTCGGAATCGATGGAAAATAAAGATTAAAAGATCGCAAACCGCGGCAGCTCCTGGCGTTGCGTTGTGCAGGTGGTGATATTTGGTCCAGCACCCGGTTCGCCGTGATCTCCGCCAGCATCACGCCATTTGAAATACCCAGCAAAACATTGCGTGAACTGCCCTCCAAATGGTCCACCCCCTGTAGGAGCTGCCGAAGGCTGCGATCTTTTGGCAAAGTTGGAGTGGCCGAAGATCAAAAGATCGCAGCCTGCGGCAGCTCCTACAGAGGTGTGGTGGCTGTGGGATTGGTGCAGGCATAAAAAAACGGGCCTTGGGGACCCGTTGGAAAGGTGACCTGACGTCCGTGCCAGGCCTGTAACACAAGCGATCAATTTCCTTGTGCTACTTCCTGTGGCGAGGGGGCTTGCCCCCGTTGGACTACGAAGTAGTCCCACGACCGGGCGACTCGGAATGTCTGAAATACCGTGCAGCCACGTTTTGCGACCGCTTCGCGGCCGAACGGGGGCAAGCCCCCTCGCCACAGGTTCGGTCCGAATGGAGAACATTCGTTAACCGGCTAGCTTCGTCCGGACATCAGCCCTTACGAAAATGGGGGATCACCTTCTCGCCAATATTCTTCAAGGTTTCCAGCTGCGCCCACTGCGGCACGGTGCCCATCTGGCAGATGAACAAAATTTCGTCGGCGCCGGCGTCGATCAGGCGCTGCACGTAGCCGATGCAATCCTCGACGGTGCCGTAGGCGTGGTTCGGGTTCATCATCGCCATGGTCGGGTCGGAGAAGTCAACGCTGACTTCTTCGGAGGCGAAGCGCGACTTGATCACGCTCTGGCCGTTGCCGTCGACGAAGGTGTCGTCCTTCCACTTCTCCGGATCCGGACGCTCGCCACCGCCGTACCAGTAACCCAGGGATTCCATGAAGTAACGCTGGCCACGGATACCGATGCGGCGCGCTTCTTCGTTGTCGTCCAGCACGATGGCCGGGCACAGCGCGGCGATGTGCCGGTTAGGACGGAAGCCCACTTGCTTCTTCTCATCGCGGTTGTCGTAGGCCGTGTGATACACCTCGACCTTCTTGGCGATTTCTTCCGGGCCACCGAAGCCCAGCACCAGCGCGCCCATGCCACGACCACCGGCATTCTTCAGCGACTCGGTGTTGGTGCACGCCAGGTACATCGGCGGGTGCGGATCCTGATAAGGCTTTGGATGGATCGGACGCTTGGGGATCTGCACGAAGTCGCCGTTGTGCTCGATCTCGTCCTGCACGAACATTTTCGGGATCAGGTACATCATCTCGTCGATCTGCGGCTGCAAGGTCGCCAGGTCGTAGCCGAAGGTGCCGGCTTCCTGCTGGGTGCCGCCCTTGCCGACGCCGAAGTGCACACGCCCCTTGGACAACAGGTCGAGGGTAGCGATGCGCTCGGCGACCTTCACCGGGTGGTTCATCGCCGGAGGCAGGCAGACCACGCCGTGGCCGATGCCGATGCGCTCGGTTTTACCGGCCACGAAAGCCAGCATGGTTTCCGGCGCGGACATGTGAGAGTAGTTGCTCAGCGCGGTGTGCTCTACGCACCAGAAGGTGTCGAAGCCGAGCTTGTCGGCGAGCACAGCCTGCTCGACCGTGTCTTCGAAAATCTTGCGGTCGCCTTCGCGGCTGGAGTCCACCGTCTGGGCTTCGTAAATCAGGGAAAATTTCATGGTTGATCCTTGTGCTTATTTGGATGCGCAGTCGGCGCCGTAGACCTTCGCCTTACCGCCAATGCTCGTGCATCGACGGGGCGCTCGAATCACGCAAACGGACTAGCCCGTTTCATAGAAAAAGAGCTGTAGGGAAGCGTCAGAGGAAAAAGTCGCTGCTGTCCTGCCCCATGCTCACGCCGCCAAGGTTCCAGGCGTACTTGGCCGGGCTGTTGGCGACGTGGGCGCGACCGGTGTGAATGTCGCGGAAGGCACGGTTGATCGCATGACTGCGGAAGATCGTCGAAGCACCGCTGTTGAACATCAGGTCGCCAACGGCCTTGGCGCACTTGTCGGCCACGAGCGCCGAGTCGTAACGCATCTTCACCCGCTCGGGCATGCTCAACGGCTCACCCTTCTGCGCGCGCTCCAGCATCAAGGCAAAGTTGCGATGCAGCACGGTCTTGCATTCATCAACGCAGACCATGGCATTGGCCAGCGACGATTGCGCAGCCGGGTCCTGGACCATCTTGCGACCGTCATTAACCCCGATCCGGGCGCGGTTGTGCTCGACAAACTGATCCACCGCACCTTGCAGGGCGCCGATAGCGGACGACGACACCGCACGCACGAAAATCTGCCCGAACGGCAGGCGGAACAAGGGCGCACTGTTCACCGCATTGCCCGGGCTGTTCTGCATGAAACCGTCTAACGCGCGATGGGTGCGGTACTCGGGAACGAAGGCGTTTTCCACCAGAATGTCGTGGGAGCCGGTGGCTTCCAGACCCATGACGTTCCAGTTGTCGAGAATCTGGTAGTCGCTGCGCGGCACCAGGAACGTCCGATAATCCGGCGCCCCGCCCGCCTCTTCCGGCGGCACCAGCGCACCCAGGAACGCCCAGTCACAGTGCTTGCTGCCGGAAGAAAAGCCCCAGCGCCCGCTCAACTTGAAACCACCGTCGACCCGCTCAACCTTGCCCACCGGCATATAGGAAGACGAGATCAGCACGCTGGAATCGCTACCCCAGACATCCTGCGCGGCGCGGTCGTCGAACAGCGCCAGCTGCCAGTTATGGATCGCCACCACCCCCAGCACCCACGCCGAGGACATGCAGCCCTCGGCCAGGGTCATCTGCACGTCGAAGAAATCCTTGGGCTCCAGCTCATAGCCTTCCCAGCGGGACGGTTGCAGGATGCGAAAGAACCCGGCGTCATGGAAATCCTTCAGGGTTTCTTCAGGCAACTGCCCGGCTTGCGCGGCGTTCAGGGCGCGTTCACGCAGGATCGGCACCAACTCACGGGCACGTTGGCTCAGACGCTGGCGAATCAGGTCTTGGTTGAGCATTTTTATTGTTCTCCTTTGTTCACCCCATCCGCCGGGGCGCGCGTGCAACGGGGCGGGTGTAGTGCCCCTACGCTGGCATTCAAGCAATGCGCAAAGCGGCGGGCATCCCTCAAACGGACCATGTGGGATTGCGGAACTGGTCTCTGGGGGTGTATCTGAAAGGGATGTGCTTGCTGGCAGGCCGTCTTCGCGGGCAGACCCACATTGAGCTCCCTGTTTTACTCGAGACTTGTGGCCACTGAAGATCACTGTGGGAGCGAGCTTGCTCGCGATGGAGGTCAACGATGATGCGGGAAGCCTGGCACCCCGCGGTGCTCTCAGGTTTTTCGCGAGCAAGCTCGCTCCTACAGAGCCCGAGGCGGCCTACCGGCCGGCCTGGTTCTGATGCATGCGCATTCCCCTGTAGGAGCTGTCGAGTGCAACGAGGCTGCGATCTTTTGGAGGTGATACAGCCACAAAATTCCAGTCGGCTGTCGGGCCGCCTTCGCGAGCAGGCTCGCTCCCACAGGAACTGAGTACATCAGCAAGGTTTCTGCCGGCCGGTAGTCCGCCATCGCAGGCAAGCCAGCTCCCACAGGGATTGGGGACATCTGCAAAAACCAGGTCGGCTGTCAGGCCGCCTTCGCGAGCAAGCCCGCTCCCACAGAAGAGCAAAGGCAGAGCAGCCCACACCGCGCCGCTTCTCACCACTCATCAGGCCGAGCGTTAGCTCGCCTGCCGCTTTTGATCTTGACCCACCCGCCCCCTCGGCAGGCTGAGTGGAGGTGTTCATCCGGGGACTGGCGCGTAGCGCCGTTCGACGCAGTCGAACTCATTGCATGTAGGTCGAAGCGAAGCCGACCGGAGGGCAATGCCCCCGGATGAATACCGGAGCGAAGGAACCCCGAGCCTCAGCGAGGGGCCGTACGTTCGGGGCGAGCGTTTTTTTGGTTACTTTTTTTAGGCGCTTGTAAAAAAAGTGACTCGCCGTAAGGGCGAAACCATAGGCCGCCGTTACCGCAGCAACGGATATGTACACAACACAATAGCAGCCTGGTCGGCCCAGAGGCCGCCAAGGCCTAGTCCCCTCGGACGATGTTGAGTCTGTACACCAGAGCAAGAATCCATCGCACTCCACCCCCAACAAAAAAGGCCCAGTGCGATGAACGACGCCAATCTCAAAGCCGACATGCTCCAGGCCATGCGCCGCCTGGCCAAGTCCGTCACCATTATCAGCACCAGCAACGGCTCCGAACGCTTCGCCATGGCCGCCACCGCGGTCGACTCCCTGAGCACCGAGCCGCCATCGCTGCTGATCTGCGTCAACAAGACCGCCTCGCCCCACGCTGCACTGGCGACCGGCGCGGACTTCTGCGTGAATATCCTCGGCGTCGACCAACAAGACCTGGCCAACCTGTGCAGCGGCGCGATCAAGGGCGAAGCACGCTTCGACCGTGGCAACTGGCTCACCAGCCCGGGCGGCATTCCTTACCTGGGTGACGCACAGTCGGCGATCCTCTGCCGCCAGGACGGCCACTTCAGCTACGGCACCCACACCGTGTTCATCGGACGCATCCTGCAGATCCACACCACTGACGCCATCACCCCGCTGGTCTACCTCGACGGCAGCTACACCACCACCGCCAAACCCGCACCTTCTCTCGCAGCCGCTGGCTGAGGCCCGAACATGGACAGCCTGAACCGGTTGACGGCGTTGCGAGTGAACAGCGCCGACCCGTTGCCATGGGATGACCGCTGCGACTTGCTGATCGTCGGGTTTGGCGGAGCCGGCGCCTGTGCCGCCATCGAAGCCAGCACTCGCGGCCTGTCGGTGCTCGCCCTGGATCGCTTCGAAGGCGGTGGCGCCACGGCACTCAGCGGTGGCGTGGTCTATGCCGGTGGTGGCACGCCGTATCAGCGCCAGGCGGGCTATGAAGACACCAGCGACGCCATGTTCAACTACCTGCGCCAGGAAGTCGGCGAGGCCGTCAGCCTCGAGACGCTACGGGATTTCTGCGAAGGCAGCCGTGAGCAACTGGCCTGGCTGGAGCGACAAGGCGCGGCCTTCGAAGCCAGCGTGCCGCCGCACAAGACCTCGTACCCGAGCGATCAGTACTACCTCTATTACTCCGGCAACGAAGGCGTACCCGCCTATGCCGCCAATGCCAAACCAGCGCCACGCGGTCACCGCACCAAAGGTCCGGGCATGTCCGGTGCCAGTCTGTTCTCCCCGCTCAAGGCCAGCGCCTTGCGCCATGGCGCACGCTTGCGCAGCCAGTGCGAAGTGCGCAGGCTGGTGCTCGACCTTGACGACAAGGTCCTCGGCGTCGAAGCCTGGCAGTTGCCGTCGGGCAGCCGCGCGGCCAAACAACATGCGCGTCTGTCGCGCTGGGCCGCGGCCATTCATATGTACGCTCCGGCCTTGGCCGACCGCCTGCGCGCCCGTCAGCGTCGCATCGAACAGAGCAGCGCCGTCCGCCAATTGATTCGCGCCGAACAGGCAGTGCTGTTGAGCAGCGGCGGTTTCATCTTCAATCGCGATCTGGTGCGCCAACACGCGCCGCAGTACCTGGCCGGTCTGCCGCTGGGCGCCACCGGGTGCAATGGCAGCGGCATCGCCCTGGGCCAGAGCGCCGGTGGCAGCGTGGCGCGGATGGACAAGGTCAGCGCCTGGCGTTTCATCAATCCGCCACTGGCCTGGGCCCGGGGGCTGATCGTCAATGCCCGCGGACAGCGTTATGCCAACGAAGAAATCTACGGCGCAACCCTCGGCCACGCCATGGTCGAAGAACAGGATGGTCGCGCCATTCTGGTGCTCAACCGCGCGCTGGTCGGCGAAGCGTTGCGTCAGGTCGGCCCGGGCAAAGTGTGGAATTTCCAGCGCTTGCCAGTGCTGCTCAACCTGCTGTTCAACGCCAAACGCAGCACCAGCCTGGCCGGGTTGGCCAAGCGTTGCCATCTGCCGCCGGAACTGCTGCGCCAGAGTGTCGAACGCTATAGCCGCGCGGCACGCGGTGAACTCGCCGACGAGTTCGGCAAGTCTGCAGCGATGCTCGCCAACCTCGACCAGGGCCCGTGGTACGCCCTCGATCTTTCATTCGCCAGCAAACTGTTCCCCTGCCCGGTCATCACCCTGGGCGGGTTGAAAGTCTGCGAGGCCAGCGGTCGGGTGCTGGACCCTGCCGGCCAGCCAATAAACGGCCTGTACAGCGCCGGCCGCAATGCGGTCGGGGTCGCCTCCAACCTGTATGTCTCCGGCCTGTCACTGGCCGATTGCATCTATTCCGGTCGCCGGGCTGCCGCCCACGTGGCCGACCAATTCGCACTTCAAACCGCACGATCAGGAGAACAACAATGCAACGTGTAGAAGGCAAAGTCTGCATCATCACCGGCGCCGCCAGCGGCATTGGTCGCGAAGACGCCCTGCTACTGGCCCGCGAAGGCGCCAAAGTGGTACTGACCGACCTCAACGAAGAAGCCGGTCGCCAGGCGGCTGCGGAGATCGGTGCCAACGCGCTGTTCATCCGCCACGACATCGCCAGCGAAAGCGATTGGCAACACGTGGTCAAGACCACCGTCGAACACTTCGGCCGCCTCGACGTACTGGTCAACAACGCCGCGATCCTCGCCCTGGGCAGCATCGAAGACACCAGCCTGGAGCTGTGGCAGAAGGTGCAGAAGATCAACGGCGACGGCTACTTCCTCGGCTGCAAGTACGCTATCCAGGCGATGAAGGAAAGCGGTGGCGGCTCGATCATCAACATGTCGTCGGTCGCCGCCCTGGGCGCCATGCCGATGTTCTGCGCCTACTCGGCGTCCAAAGGCGCAGTGGCGGCGATGACCCGTTCCATCGCCCTGCACTGCAAGCAGCAGGGCTACCGCATTCGCTGCAACAGCGTGCACCCCGATGGTGTGAACACGCCGATGACCCAGGCGCTGGCCGGCGGTCAGCCGATCCCGCAGGAAGCGCTGGACCAGGACCCGATGAACCGCATGGCCGCGCCACGGGACATTGCCAACGTGGTGCTGTTCCTCGCCACCGACGAGTCGCGGTTCGTCAACGGTGCCGAGATCCGCGTCGACAACGCCCAACTGATCAGCGGGCTCTGAGGTCGAGGTGAACATGGGCACGCAACAACAGAACCTGACCCCGGCCGAATCGACGACGGCAAGCGTCTCATTGCAAGTGTGCGCGGTGATCGACGAGACCGCTGACGCGCGCTCGCTGGTGCTGGACGTACCGCCAACCCTGCGTGAGCGCTTTCGCTACAAACCGGGCCAGTTCCTGAGTTTTCGCGTGCCTTTCGCCGGCAAACTGTTGACCCGCTGCTACTCCATGGCCAGTTCGCCCTTCGCGGACGCACTGCCCAAGGTCACGGTGAAACGGGTTGACGGCGGCCGGGTGTCGAACTGGATGAACGAAGTCCAGGTCGGCGACTGGCTGGAAGTATTGCCACCGGCCGGGCATTTCTGCCTGGACCCGCAGGTGGACACCGAAAAGCCCCTGGTCCTGTTCGGGGGCGGTTCGGGCATCACCCCGGTGTTTTCCATTCTCAAGTCAGTGCTCCATGGCAGCCGGCGGCCGATCAAGTTGATCTACGCCAACCGCGATGAAGCGTCGGTGATTTTCAAGGACGAGCTGTGCCAGTTGATCAAGGCGCATCCTGATCAACTGCACGTGGTGCACGTCCTCGATTCGGTGCAGGGCTTCCTGACGGACCATCAGGTCCGTCATCTGCTGCGCGGATCGGCCGGCGGCGACTACTTCATCTGCGGGCCGGGTCCCTTCATGGACACCGTGGAGCGCACGCTGCTGGCACTGGGCGAAGCGGCCGAACGCATTCATGTCGAACGTTTCGTCTCGCCCCCGGACCCCGACGAGCTGTTGGCCGAAGAGGCCGTGGCGCGAGCCGCAGCCATGCAGTCGCAATGCGAAGCGCTGATCATCGAGCTCGACGGCCAGCAACACGAAATTGCCTGCCAACCCGGTGACACCTTGCTGCAAAGTTGCAAAACGGCCGGCCTCGACGTGCCGTCGTCCTGTGAAGAAGGTTTTTGCGGGGCCTGCATGTGCGTGGTCAAGGAAGGTGAAGTCCAGTTGGCGCGCAACGACGTGCTGACCCCCAAGGAACTCGCCGACGGCTGGACACTGGCCTGCCAGAGCCGCCCGACGGGTGCCCGGGTACGCCTGAAATTCCCGGATTGAAGATACGCACCCCCTGTAGGAGCGAGCCTGCTCGCGATGGACGTCAACGATAACGCGCCCTGTCTGAATGAACGCGGTGCCCAGACGTTTTTCGCGAGCAGGCTCGCTCCTACAGTTGAAATGTGCCGGACGGGAGAACTGTTGTTTAGTCTCAATGGACGATCACTCAGGCCCGGTCTGCAGTTAGACTCGGCCACAGCATTAGCCCACAACAATAAAGAGGTGCAGTTATGGCTCGTTTGCAGAACAAGGTCGCGGTGGTCACCGGCGGCGCTTCGGGGATCGGTCTGGCCTGCGTGCGCCGTTTCGCTGCCGAAGGCGCGCAAGTGGTCGGGCTGGACATCGGTAGCGCCCCGGCGGATTTCCCCGGCCTGTTCATGACCCTCGACGTGCGCGACGAAGCGCAGGTCCAGCAGGTCATGCAAGACGTCATCAGCCGCTTCGGGCGCATCGACATTCTGGTCAATGCCGCCGGCGTCGCCGACCAGGGCAGCGTGACCCAGACCACCACCGCCAACTGGCAACGGGTGATGGACATCAACCTGACCGGCAGCATGCTCACCAGCAAGTACGCGCTGGCGTCGATGGTGGAGCAGCGCGGTGGTTCGATCATCAACGTCGGTTCGATCTTTGGCCTGCAAAGCTGCGACGGCAACGTGGCCTACAACGTGTCCAAGGGCGGCATCAACCAGCTGACCCGCTCGATGGCCATCGATTACGGCTACGCCAACATTCGCGTCAACGGCCTGTGCCCGGGCCTGATCGAAACGCCGATGACCAGCATGGTCCGAGACAACGATGCGTTCCACGCCTTCTTCGCCTCGCAGCACATGCTCAGCCGCTCCGGGCAACCGGAAGAAGTGGCCAATGTCGCGCTGTTCCTGGCCTCGGACGAAGCGTCCTTTGTCAGCGGCCAGATGATCGCCGTGGACGGTGGTTTCTCCGCCGGTCGCCGTTTCGCCCCGCCCGCCCAGTAATTCGCAATCCGGCCGGGCGCCCCGCCCGGCCTACTCCCTTTTTCGCAACTGTCTTCTAACCGGGGAGGCCCCATGCCGCCTGTCGCCACCGCACTGACCATCGCTCAACTGTTCGCCAACGCTGCCCAGGCGTACGGCGACCGCCCGGCCATCGAGGACGCGGGCCACTGCATCAGCTATCGCCAACTCGACCAGTTGCGTCGCCAGGCTGCCCGCGCACTGCTGGCCCTCGACGTACAGGTCGGGGACCGCGTGGCGATCTGGGCGCCCAACGTATGGGAATGGATCGTCGCCGCCGGCGCCCTGCAAAGTGTCGGCGCCGCCCTGGTACCGCTCAATACCCGGATGAAGGGCAGCGAGGCAGGCTACATCCTGCGCGAAAGCGGCACCTGCGTGCTGTTTGCCATCGGCGAATTCCTCGGCGCGGACTACCCCGGCATGCTGGTGTCGGAAGACCTGCCTGAGCTGCGCCACATCGTCAGCCTGCGCGGCGCCAATCCGGGCACCCTGGCCTGGGAACGGTTTATGGATCTGGCGGCCGACGTGCCGCAACTGGCCCTGCGCACCCGCGAGCAAAGCGTTGGCCCGCAGGCCTTGTCCGACGTGCTGTTCACCTCGGGCACCACCGGCAAGCCCAAGGGCGTGATGACCAGTCACGGCCAGAACCTGCGCATCGTGCGCGACTGGAGCGACATCGTCGGGCTGCGCGAAAGCGATCGCTACCTGATCGTCAATCCGTTCTTCCATTCCTTCGGCTACAAGGCCGGCTGGCTGGCTGCCTTGATGCGTGGCTGCACCCTCCTGCCGCAGCAAGTGTTCGACGTACAGACCGTACTCGAATGCGTGCAGCGCGAACGCATCACCGTGTTGCCCGGGCCGCCGACGCTGTATCAATCGTTGCTGGCCCATCCGCAACGCAATGAGTTCGACCTGAGCTCATTGCGGGTAGCCGTAACCGGCGCGGCGGCGATCCCGGTGGAGATGATCCACCGCATGCGCGACGAACTGGGGTTCGCCACCATCGTCACCGCGTATGGCCTGACGGAAGTTTGCGGTTTCGCCACGATCTGCCGCTCCGGTGATTCCGCAGAGATCGTCGCCAACACCAGTGGCCGGGCGATGCCGGGAGTCGAAGTGCGTTGTGTCGGCAACACTGGCCGCAGCCAACCGGCGAACATTCCCGGTGAAGTGCAGATCCGCGGTTACAACCTGATGCAGGGTTATCTCAACAACCCCGAAGCCAGCCAGGAGATTCTCGACGCCGACGGCTGGCTGCACACCGGCGACATCGGCATGCTCGACGAACAGGGTTACCTGCGCATCACCGACCGCCTCAAGGACATGTTCATCACCGGTGGCTTCAACGTGTACCCGGCGGAGATTGAACAGTGCCTGCTGACCTATCCGGGCGTGGCCCAGGCCGCGGTGATCGGTATCCCCGATGAGCGCATGGGTGAGGTGGCTATGGCGTTCCTGTTGCCTGCGCCAGGAATGGAAATCGAACAGGCGCAGTTCCTCGCCTGGTGCCGTGAGCAGATGGCCAACTACAAGGTGCCGCGCCGGGTGCAGGTGTTGCAGAGCATGCCGATCAATGCGGCGGGCAAAGTGACGAAGAATGTGTTGCGGGAGTGGGCATTGCAGCCAGTCAACTAGCTCAAAAAGATCGCAGCCTTCGGCAGCGCCTACATGAATCGGTGTACACCTGTAGGAGCTGCCGAAGGCTGCGATCTTTTGCCTGTTTCAGACCACCCGCGCCGGGTGCTGTTGGCGCGGGTCGCCGAGCATGGCACGGTGCGACGGCGGCTGGCGGCCTTCGGCTTCGCTGATGCCGTAGCCGGGAGCGACTTCGGCGGTGATCAGGGTCTGCCCGGACAGCGCCATCAACTGCGGATCATTGAGCAAGGCATGGATCACCCTCCCGTTGAACTGCGGGGTTTCGGCATGGGCGAGAAACGCCTGGTACTGCTCACCGTGCTGTTCGCCGGCAATCCGGGTGCGCTCGGTCAGTTGCGGGCCGAGCCACAGCGACAACGCCGCCACGCCCTGCCCCTCGAAATCGATCGCCATGTCCGCCGCCAGCTTGTCGACGCCGGCCTTTTGCGCACCGTACGCCGGACCGTGCATGTAGCACCCGGCCCCGAACGATGAAGTGAAGCAGATCAGTCCTTGGGCACTTTTCAGCAATAGCGGCGCGGCGTAGTAGCTGGCGATGTAGGCCGAGCGCAGGCCGACGTCGAGTATCCGTACCAGCTCCAGCGGTTTGGCCCAGAACGGCCCCGGTTCGATCAACTGGTCATGGATGAACGCGGCGTTGTTCACCAGCAAATCCAGGTGCCCGCACTCCTGCTCAACCCTCTCGAACAGCGCCCGAACCTGCGCATCATCGGCGTGGTCACAGACCACCGCGATACCGCGCCCACCGGCGGCGGTGATCGCGGTGGCGGTGTCCTCCAGCGAGCCGTGCAAGGCATGTCCGTACAGATTCGATCCACCCTGCGCCGGGGCGCGGCCAGTGATGTACACGGTCATGCCGGCCGCCCCGAGGGCCAAGGCGATGCCCTGGCCCACTCCGCGACTGGCACCGGTAACGACAGCAATCTGTTGACGTGGCTGATTCATTCAACGCTCCCGAACAAGGTTTTGGCCGAAGCGGTTTCGCTCTGGCGCTTGATGTGATTGGCGGCCAGGTAACCGAAGGTCATGGCCGGGCCGATGGTCGAGCCGGCGCCTGGATAAGTGCGGCCCATCATCGAGGCGGCGCTGTTGCCGATGGCGTACAGGCCGTTAATTGGTTGCCCGTCTTCGTGCAACACGCGGGCGTGCACGTCGGTCAGCAGGCCACCCTTGGTGCCGATGTCGCCGGCGTCGATGCGTACGGCGTAGAACGGCCCCTTGAGCAACGGCGCCAGGCACGGATTGGGTTGCACGTTCGGATCGCCGTAGTAGCGGTCGAACAATGAGTCGCCCTTGTGGAAATCCTCGTCGATGCCCTGTACGGCCATGCCGTTGAAGCGCTGCACGGTACGCAGCAGTCCGGCAGCGTCGACGCCGATTTTCGTCGCCAGCTCTTCCAGGCTCGACGCCTTGTGGAAGTAGTCACGCAGATGCTCGGGCAATTGCCAGTCGCGCTGGGCATAGCCCGGCAGCAAGGCACCGCACGGATATTTGCGGCGGAACTCGGCGTCAAACACCATCCAGCACGGCACGCTCGCGGCGCCTTCGCGGTTGTTGGCGTACATCGCATAAACGATGTCGGTATAGGGCGCGGCTTCGTTGACGAAACGTTCGCCTGCGGCGTTGACCATCACGCACCCCGGCAAGGTTCGTTCGACGAACAACGCACGCTGTTTTTCTTCGCCCTTGACGTAAGTGGTAGGCGCCCACCAGCTGTGTTCCATCAGTGCGGTACGCGCGCCGATGGCCTGGCCGGCGCGAATGCCATCGCCGGTATTGTTCGGCGGCGTGGCACTCCAGTTGGCCCGGGATGGCTGCGGCAGGTACTGCTCGCGCATCGCCTGGTTACGTTCGAAACCACCGGCGGCAACGATCACCCCATAGCGCGCCTTGACGTTGAGCAACTGACCGTTGCGATTGACCCGCGCACCGCCGACCCGGTCGCCGACCAACAGCAGTTCTTCGAGTGCACAGTTGAGCCACAGGGATTTGCCGCGATCCTGCAACGAACAGCGCAAGGCACCGACCAAGGCATTACCCAGGGTCAGGTAGCGGTCACGCCGGGACAAACGCCGACCCTCGCGGTCACGCCAGTAGCGCCACATCACCCGCAGAGTCAGGCGCAACCAGCCGGGGCCACGGCACAGCAGCACTTGCGCCTCTTTCATGGTCATCGCCATGCGTCCCATCATCAGGGTGCCGGGGGAAGGTGCGCGCATGCGCAGGAATTCTTCGCCGAGTTCGGCGGCATCGAAGGGTTGCGGATCCATCGAGCGATAGCCCGGTTTGCCGCCCGCGACTTCCGGGTAGTAATCGGCGTAGCGCGGTTGCGCCTCGAAGCGCACCCGGGTGTGTTTTTCCAGGTACTCGACCATCTCCCGGCCGTGTTCGACATAGGCTTCGATGCGCCCGTCGTCGATCTCGCCATGGGTCACGGCGCGGATGTAGGCAATCGCTTCGGCTGCCGAATCACTGCCGCCGAGCGCATTGATCCGGTGGTTGTTGGGGATCCAGATGCCGCCGCCGGACACCGCCGAGGTGCCGCCGTACTCGCCGCTCTTCTCGATCAGCAGCGCATTCAGGCCCAGGTCATGGGCGCGCAGCGCAGCGGTCATGCCCCCGGCTCCCGAGCCAATCACCAACACATCACAACACTCATCCCATTTGATCCCGGCAGCGTTCATGCGATCACCCTTGTTCAGCGCCCATCAGGCAGAAACCGCCACCGCCGGATCTTCGCCCGGTGCAGTCGGTCTCGGGATTGTTCGCCGCACGCGCCGGGTGTTCATCGTCCGATAAGACTACGGCAAAGACCGCAGCTCCCTCTGTAGGAGCTGTCGAGTGCAACGAGGCTGCGATCTTTCAAAGGCCAGATCAAAAGATCGCAGCCTTCGGCAGCTCCTACAGAGAAGGCCGCAGCCCCCTAAACCCCTGTAGGAGCTGTCGAGTGAAACGAGGCTGCGATCTTTCAAAGGCCAGATCAAAAGATCGCAGCCTTCGGCAGCTCCTACAGAGAAGGCCGCACCCCCCACCCCCCTGTAGGAGCTGTCGAGTGCAACGAGGCTGCGATCTCTTAAAGGCCAGATCAAAAGATCGCAGCCTGCGGCAGCTCCTACGAGATCCGGTGTAGTTGTTCCCGTACAAATCGCTTAGTCCGCTTGGACGATGTTGCGCGCAAGTCGTGACTCCATAGTCGCCCACAGCACCAATCACCCCCCTGAAATGCAGGTCGGGCAGGTCTGACCTGGGCCATGAGGACGACATGATAAAAACAATAATCGCCCCACCAACACAGCACCCTCGCGTACAGCTGGCATTGCTGTTGCTGGCTGGCGGATTAAGCGCTCACGTTAACGCCATGAGCTTTCAGCCGAGCGAAGACTTGAGCATCGACTGGGACACCACACTGACGTACAGCCTCGCCTGGCGGACCGAGTCTCGCGATCACAAACTGACTGCCGATGCCAACGCCAACGACGGCGACAACGCGTTCGACAAAGGCAGCCTGATCAACAACCGCAGCGGCTTTCTCACCGAAGCCAACATCAAGTGGCAGGACAACTACGGCGTGTTCGTCCGCGCGACGGGCTTCTACGACAACGTCTACGATCAGGGCAACGACAACACCACCGGCACCTCGAACTGCTTCGCCGGTGGCCATTGCAGCCAGCCCGACCGTTTCTCCCAGGACACCATCGACCAGCACCGCAATGAATTGCGCATGCTCGATTACTACGCCTACGGCACCTGGGACGTGAGCGGCCACGCCCTCAACGCACGCCTGGGTAATCAGGTGGTGAGCTGGGGTGAAAGCCTGTTCTACCCGGGTATTTCCGCAGCGCAGAGCCCGGTCGACGCGACCAAGGCGACCACCCCGGGCGTCGAGGTCAAGGAAATCCTGCTGCCGGTCGGCCAACTGTTCACCCAGTTCGCCCTGACCGAAAGCCTGGGTGTCCAGGCGTACTACCAATACAAGTGGGAAAAGACCGAGCTGTTCGGCGTGGGTAGCTACTTCTCCACCACCGACTTCATCGATGAGGGCGGCTTCAACGACGCCTCCGGCTTCGTCACCCGCCTCAAGGACGACAAGCCGAGCGACAGCGGCCAGTACGGTCTGGCCTTCACCTACGCTGCCGAGTCGTTGAACAACACCGAGTTCGGCATCTACTACTCGCGTTACCACGACAAGACCCCGTCCCTGGACTTCGCCTCGACCCTGGGCCGCTACCAGGTGCGCTACTTCGACAACATCGACCTGTTCGGCGCGAGCTTCGCCACCGTACTGGGCGACGTCAGCTGGGCCGGTGAGGTCAGCTACCGCGACGGCACGCCTGTGATGGTCGACAACGGTTTCTCCAGCCCCGTGCGTGGCAAGACCGTGCAGGCGCAAACGTCGATGATCTACGTGCTCGGCCCGACCTCCTTCGCCGACAACACCACCCTGACCGGCGAGGTGGTCTACAACACCGTGGTCAGCAACGACAAGTCGCAACCAGTGACCCTGGCGCCGGGCTTCACGCTGCCGGGAACCGACAGCCTGGTCTATGACCGCGATGCCTGGGGCTACACGGTGCAGGCGAACTTTGACTACAACGACGTGTTCAGCGGATGGGACATGTCGGTGCCCGTCACCTTCAGCGCCGCCGCCCACGGCGACAGCTCGATGGTCGGCTCGATCAACGCCGGCCAGAACGATAACCGCGCCAGCATCGGCAGTTCGTGGCGCTACCTGGGCAACTTCACCGTCGAGGCCCGCTACAACGCTTACCTCGGCAACGCCAACAACAGCCCGTTGGCCGACCGCGACAACGTCGCGCTCAACTTCAAGTACCGGTTCTGATTCCCCTGTCGGAGGAGCACAGCATGTCCAGATTCACCCAAACATTATTGAGCACGGCACTGACCGTCGGCCTGCTCGGCAGTGGCCTGGCCTACGCCAAGGTCAGCCCCGAAGAAGCCGCCCACCTGGGCCAGGACCTGACCCCGATGGGCGCCGAAAAAGCCGGCAACGCCGACGGCAGCATCCCGGCCTGGACCGGCAAATGGCGCGGTCTGCCACCAGGACTCAAATACGCCGGTCCGGGCACGCCGTACCCGGACCCGTACGCCGCGGAAAAACCGTTGTTCGTGATCGACTCGAAAAACATGGACAAGTACGCCGACAACCTGACCGACGGCCAGAAAGCGCTGCTCAAGCGTTACCCTGATACGTTCAAGATCCCGGTGTACCCGAGCCACCGCGACTTCCGCCTCGATCAGCGCCTGGAAGACCTGGTCAAGAAAAACGCCGTCACTGCCGAACTCGACAATGACAACAACGACACGAAAAACGCCTGGGGAGCCTCGCCGTTTCCGATCCCGAAGAACGGCAGCGAGTTGATGTTCAACCATACCCTGCAGGGGCGCGCCAGCACTGAAGAGGCCACCTACGGCCAGGCAGTGGTGTACTCCAACAAGGAAAAGGTGCTGGAAGAGGTCGACTACAAGATCTTCTCGATCTGGTCGAGCCCGGACAAGACCCTGGAAGCCGCGAACGGTGTATTCACCCACTTCCTGATCACCACCCTGGAACCGGTGCGCAAGAAAGGCGAGATCGTGGTCGGCCACGAGTTCATCAACCCGACCGCTTCGCCGCGCCAGGCCTGGCAGTACAGCCCGGGCCAACGCCGGGTACGTCGCGCACCGACCGTGGGCTACGACTCGCCGACCGGTGCGGGAGGTTTTCGCGTGTACGACGAAGACCGTTTGTTCAACGGTGCGCCGGACCGCTACAACTGGACCATCGTCGGCAAGAAAGAGATCTACATTCCGTACCACAACTACAAGATCGACGACCCGAGCGTAACGGCCGACCAGATCCTGGACACCACCGGTCACGTCGATCCGCAGTACATGCGCTACGAGAAACACCGCGTCTGGGTGTTGCAGGCCAACCTCAAGGAAGGCGCCCGCCACGTGTACGCCAAGCGCGTGCTGTACCTCGACGAAGACACCTGGTCGGCTACCATGGCCGACAACTACGACAGCCGTGGCCAGTTGTGGCGCACCAACATGCAGACCTCGATCTACGCCTACGAGATGCAGCGCTACCACGCTCGCCTCGGCATCTACCACGACCTGATCGCCGGCTCCTACCTGGTTGACCGCATGCTGGTCGATCAGAAACCGGCCAAGCTCAACGCCACTGCCTTCACCGAAGACGAATTCACCCCTGGCAACCTGCGCAAACTCGGCACCCGCTAAACTCACCGCGCCCCGACCGATTTCTTCGGTCGGGGCGTTGTGCTTTGTAAAATCCGCGCCTCCCACGGAAGACTCCCCATGAACAAACGCCTCACCGGCGTCATCGCCATGGCCAGCGTTGGCCTGTCGATGCAGGCCAACGCCCTGAACATCCTGCTGACCAACGACGATGGCTGCCGCGCCCCCGGCATCGATGCGATGTACCGCGCCCTGACCGCGGCCGGGCACAAGGTCACCCTGGTCGGCCCGTTGAACGACAGCAGCGGCATCAGCGCCGCCAGCGTGGTCGTACCCGGCCAGGCCCTGGCAGTGACCGAACTGGCGCCGGGCAAGTTTTGCGTCGGACCGCCGCAAGGCTATACGCCACCCGCCGGCAAGACTTCCGCCATTGGCACGCCGGTGGATGCGGTCAACGTCGGCCTCGACGTGATCCTCAAGGATTCCCCGCCGGACCTGGTGGTCTCGGGCAGCAACTTTGGCGAAAACGTCGGCCCGCTGACACAGATGTCCGGCACCCTCAACGCGGCAGTGCGGGCGATGTTCAAAGGGGTTCCGGCGGTGGCGGTGTCCACGGCCATCGACATGGATCTGATCATCCGCGACCAGCAGGCCGGGTACCGCAAGACCCTCGGCGCGATGGATGACACGGCGCGCTTTGCCGTGAAGGTGATCGAGCAGGCGAGCCTGGCCGGTACAGACGCCAAACAGGCCTGTGCCAGGAGCAAACACCAGTGTGATTTGAACGTGCTGGGCCTGCCGGGCGTCAGCGGCCTGAACCTCAACTACCCGCCGCTGAAACCCGATCAGGTCAAGGGCGTGAGCTTTGCCCCGATCGGCAACTGGGACCGGGTGAACTTCACCTCCCAGCGCGGCGCCGATGGCGTGGTCCACGTCAACCTGGCCGCCCCGCAGTCACCGACCGAAACCCAGCAAAAAGCCGATGCCTATCAACTGTGGCAAGGCCATGCAGTGATCACCGTGATCGACGGCAACATGACGGCACCGCAGGCGCTGCAGGATCAGGCGAAGAAGATGTTGCAAGGCATCAAGCCTTAAGCCAATGCAGATGGGGTGTACGCAACTCCTGTGAACCACCCAAATCACTGTGGGAGCGAGCCTGCTCGCGAAGAGGCCGGCACATTCAAAATAGATGTCGACCGACACTCCGCCATCGCGAGCAAGCTCGCTCCCACAGAGCTAGCGGGTGTACCCAATCTCTGCGGGTATCCAACAATCATTGTGGGAGCGAGCTTGCTCGCGATGGTGGCAACGCGGTTAGGGATCAAACCCATATCGCGTCCCACAGCGGATAATCGCCCAGCTTCCCCACCAATCCCGCGCGCAGCGGGTTGGCGACGACATATCGAGCAAGCCTTACCAGGTCGTCATCCCGCCTCAACGCACGATCGTGATAGCCCTGCTGCCAAAGACTGCCTTTACGTCCGACGGACATGTTCACGGCTCGCGTACTCAATGATTTGGTTTTTTGCATCAGTTGACTGAGTGAGCACTGCTGCAGTTCGATCAACCAATGAAAATGATCGGGCATGACGACCCAGGCTAAAGAGTTCGCCCAGTATTGTTCCTGTGCATATTGAAATTGCTTGACGACCAGCCTGCCCAAACCGAAATCCTTGAAAACCGGTTCTCGGCCCAGCGTGTTGCTCGTCAGCAGGTAAATCCTGTTGGGTTCAGGATAGCGGCCTGTGCGCAGGCGATGTGAGGCGGGTAAATCCGGCATTCCTTTGCCCTCTACATGGTGAGTTCAGGAGAAAGGCTAGACCGGTGGATGCTTGAGAGTTGGGTCAGCTTTTGACTGGATGTGTCTGATAGATCGTCATCGCGAGCAAGCTCGCTCCCACAGGGTTCGTGGGTGTACAAAAAACATGCAACCAACCGAAATCACTGTGGGAGCGAGCTTGCTCGCGATGAGGCCGGCACATTCAAAATAGATGTCGACCGACACTCCGCCATCGCGAGCAAGCTCACTCCCACAGGGTTCGTGGGTGTACACAAAATATGCAACTAACCGAAATTACTGTGGGAGCGAGCTTGCTCGCGATGAGGCCGGCACATTCAACATTGATGTTGACTGACCGACCGCCTTCGCGAGCAGGCTCGCTCCCACAGGTTCAGGTGTTGCCTTCAGACTACCGGCTGGAACGGCACAAACTCCGTAACCTCCAGATCAAACCCGGACACGGCCTTGTAGGGCACCGGCGAGCTCATCAGGCGCATTTTGCGCACGTTCTGATCGCGCAGGATCTGGGCGCCGATGCCCAGGGTCCGTTGCGGAAACTGCGGTGCGCGCGGCTTGCCGCCGCTGCGCTGGCGCAGTTGTTCGAGCACGCCGTCGGCGGTTTCCTTCTGTGCCAGCAACACCAGTACGCCGTTACCGGCGGCGGCGATGCTCGCCAGCGAGCGTTCGAGGGTCCACTGCTGTGTCCCGCCTTCGCTTTCACAGCCCAGAACGTCGCGCAACGTCTCGATGCTTTGCACCCGCACCAGCACCGGTTGCGTGCTGTCGATCCGGCCCTTGAGCAGCGCCAGGTGCAACGCGCCCTGGTAGGTGTCCTGATAGGTCGTCACCTGGAACTCGCCATGGCGAGTCTGTAACGGATACTCACCGCCGCGCTCGATCGTGCCCTCATGCAGGATGCGGTAGTGAATCAAGTCGGCGATGGTGCCGATCCGCAGGCCATGACGTTGGGCGAATTCATGCAACTCGGCGCCACGGGCCAGTTCGCCGTCCTCGTTGAGAATGCCCACCAGGGTGGCCGCCGGTTGCCGCCCCGCCAGCCGGGTCAGGTCGCAAGCGGCCTCGACATGACCGGCGCGCTGCATCACGCCACCGGGCAAGGCCTGAACCGGGAAGATATGCCCCGGTTGCACCAAGTCCGCCGGTACGCTGGCCGGGTCGACCGCCACCTGGATCGACCGCGCCCGGTCTGCCGCCGAGATGCCGGTGGACACCCCGGTGGCGGCTTCGATCGAGCGGGTAAAACCCACGCCATGTTGCGCCCGGGAGTTGGGCACCATCAGGTCCAGGCCCAGCGCGCGGCAGCGCTGCTCGGTCAGGGCCAGGCAAATCAAGCCGCGTGCCTGCACCGCCATAAAGGTGACGGCCTCGGCCCCGGCCTGTTCGGCGGCCATCAGCAGCGAGCCTTCGCCGTTGTGCTCATCGTCGGTGATCACCACCATCTGACCGGCACCAATGGCCTCGATCAGTTGCGGCACCGTGTTGAAAGCCAGGCCGCTCATTGGAGTGCTCCACGCAAATCGGCGCAAGCGTCCGTCAACGCTTGTGCTGCGGCTTCAACAAACGGCGCCATGCTGATAAAACCGTGGATCATGCCTTCGTAACGCTGCACGCGCACCGCCACACCGGCTTCGCGCAGGCACTCGGCCAACGCTTCACCCTCGTCCCGCAGCGGATCGAACCCGGCGGTGAACAAGGTGGTCGGCGGCAAGCCTGCCAGGCTTTCGGCTCGCAATGGCGAGGCCAACGGATCGTCCGCTTGTCCATCCTCTTGCAGGTATTGCTGCCAGAACCAGCGCATCGCCTTGGCGGAAAGCAAGTAACTTTCGGCGAATTCCTCGAAGGACTGACTGTCGCATCCCGCATCGGTGACCGGGTAGAACAGGCACTGATAGCTGATCTTCGGTCCCTTGCCTTGCGCCGCCAGTCGGCTGACCGCCAGCGCCAGATTGCCACCCGCACTGTCGCCGGCCACGGCCAGTCGGCTGCCATCGACGCGCAGTTCAGCCGCGTGCTCAACCAGCCAGCAGGTGGCCGCATAGCAATCGAGGGGTGCCGCCGGGAACGGGTGTTCCGGGGCCAATCGATAAGCCACGGACACCACCACCGCCTCGGTCTGGCGCGCCAGCGAACGGCAAAGATTATCGTGGGTATCGAGATTGCCCATGACAAATCCGCCGCCATGGAAATACACCAGCAACGGCAGGTCGGGCGCTTCCGATGGCCGGTACAGCCGTGCATCCAGATCACCGTCCGCGCCGGCCACTTTCAGATCGCGCACCTCGCTCATCGGATCGCCAGGAATGGCCGGCAGCAGGTTATCGGAGAACTGCCGGTACTGAGCGGCATCGACCTGGCTGAAATCGGGTTCCGGGAGGTCGCGAAATTGCTGGAGAACCCCGGCGATCTGCTTATCGAGCGACATGGGCATCGTCCTCTACGTCGGTCATTTGAAATTGCGGATTGGTCTCGCCCAGGATGCTTTGTACCCGGCGCTCAAGGGCCGGTTTGAACCCCTTGTGGGGCAGGATCCAGAAGCGTTTTTGCGCGACCGCGGCGAACACTTGCGCAGCCAGTTCCGCCGGGGTCATGCCCTGGCGAATGGTGCTGTCGAGCAGTTGACTGAAGTCGGATCCGGCGCTGTCCACCACCTGGTTCGACGCCATGATTTCACTGGCCACCGGCCCCGGGCACAGCACCGAAACCGACACCGGCGCTCCGAGCATGGCGAGTTCGTAATGCAGGGTTTCCGAGAGCGCGACCACCGCCTGCTTGGTCACGTTGTACGGTGCCATCAACGGACTGCTGACCAGCCCGGCAAGGGACGCAGTGTTGATCACATGGGCTGCCCGGCCCTGGCTGAGCAACAGCGGCACAAAACTTCGAATGCCGTTGATCACGCCGTTGAGGTTGACGTCGAGCATGCGCTGCCATTGCGCTTCGGTGATTTCCCAGCTGAAGCCGGTCTGCATGACGCCGGCGTTGTTGAACAGCAGGTCGACCCCGCCAAAGTGCTCGACAGCCCGGTCACGCAAGCGCTCGACCTGCTTCACCTCACCGACATCGGTGACGCAGGCAATCGCTTGCGCACCACCGGCCTTCAATTCATCGCACAGGGCCTGCAGGCCCGCCGCATCCCGATCCGCCAGCACCAGGCGCATGCCCAGTGTCGCCGCGTGCTCGGCCAGGCCTCGGCCAATACCACTGGCGGCCCCGGTAATCACCGCCACCGCCCCTTGTTCATTACTCATCGCCAACTCCTGCCATGGGTCCAATGGCGCCAGTAGAGCGGGCCTACTTAATGCAGCCATCGTCCATTCAGACGATGCCCGCTTTTACAGGGGCGGCAGAATCCCTTACATGCGCCAACCCCGTGATCCCTTGGGAGAATAATAAGATGAGTACCCTGCACCGCATCGAAGCCAAACTGCTGGAAGACCGCTACGCCCGTGGCTGGCATTGCCTGGGCCTGGCCGCGCAATACCGCGACGGCAAGGCCCATCGCCTGGAGGTGTTCGGCACCCGCTTGGTGGCGTTCCAGGGTGAAGACGGCGAACTGCATATTCTTGATGGCTACTGCCCGCACATGGGCGCCGACCTGAGCACCGGTTGCGTGGAGGGCAACTCGATCCGTTGCCCGTTCCACGCCTGGCGCTGGGGCGCCGATGGCGTGTGCGACGACATCCCCTATGCCAAGCGCATCCCGCCACGGGCCAAGATCAAAAGCTGGCCGATCATGGAAGAGAACCAGCTGCTGTTCGTCTGGAATGACCCCGAAGGCAACCCGCCGCTGCCGGAACAACGCATTCCGCGCATCGACGCCTGCTACAGCGACGAATGGGCCGAGTGGGAAGTCGCCGAATTGCAGATTGGCACCAACTGCCGCGAACTGATCGACAACATCGCCGACATGGCGCACTTTGGCACCGTGCACGGCGCACCGGTCGATGAGTTCATCAACATTTTCGAAGGCCACCTGGCCACCCAGATCATGCGCGCCCGCAGCGAACGCCTGTCCGGCGACAGCGTGTTGACCACCGAAGCCACCTACTTCGGCCCGGCCTATCAGATCACCGAAATGAACGGCGCCATGAACGGCCAGCCGATCCATTCGATCCTGCTCAACTGCCACGTGCCGATCGATCTGGACAGCTTCACCCTGCGCTACGGCGTGCTGGTGAAAAAAATCCCGGGGCTCAGCGAAGAGCAGAACCAGGCGATGGCCAAGGCCTACGTGGCACAGGCCCAGGCAGCCTTCTACGAAGACGTGGCCATCTGGCACAGCAAGACCCGCGTCGACAACCCGCTGCTGTGCGACGGCGACGGTCCGGTCTATCAGTTGCGCCGCTGGTACGAGCAGTTCTACACCGACGTCGAGGCGCTGCCGGCGGACGTTGCCGAACACAAGAAGTATGTCGTGCGCGCCAGCGAACGGGTCTGACGCCAGCGGCTTTTCGCCCGCCCCGGGCCTGATCGGCAGCCGCCTGTCAGGCCCTGAGCCCGAGCGTTGCAAGGAGTCGATACCGGCGCTTATTCTCGGCCACCGCCAACGCTAATAATAAAAACGGTTTTTCCCTATGCAGCAGAGCCTCAGCCTCGATACGTTCAGTGATTTGATCGGCAACCTCTATCAGGGTCCGCTGGAAAACATTCCCTGGGCGACGTTCCTCAATCAGCTCAATGTGCATCTGAACAGCAAGTACGTGACCTTCATCCTGCGTCCGCCCAGCGCCCACGTAGACGGTTTGATGGTCAACACCACCGGCACTTCGACCGAGGCGACCGCGTCGTACAACAAACACTTTTTCAGCCTCGATCCCTTTGTCGACCTGCCCAACCGCCAGGTCGTGACACTCGCCGAGTTTGTCTCCAACGACGACTGGCAGAATTCCGAGTTCTACAAGAACTTCCTTGAACCGGTGGACGTGTTCCACATCCTCGGTGCCGACATCAACACCGTCGACGGCGCCCAGTGCCGCATTCGCATCAGCCGCGGACGTGACGACAAGCCTTTCGGCAACGAAGAAAAGGCCATGCTCACGCATTTCATTCCGCACCTGGAGCGCTCGATCAAGATCCACATGCAGCTCAACCGCATCGAAGCCGAGCGCAACCTGTACGCCGGCGCGGTGAACCAGATGGCGGTCGGCACGATCATCCTCGACGAGTCCGGCAAGGTGCTGCAGACCAACCAGGTGGCCGACCGGCTGATCCAGGAAAAGGACGGCATCAAACTGGTCAACGATGGCCTGCAGGTGGGAACGGCCCGGGACACCCAGGAATTCCGTCGCCTGGTCAAGCAGTCGCTGCTGTCGCAAAAGAGCAGCAACCCGTCGGTGGTCGAAGCCCTGCGCGTGCAGCGGCCGTCCGGCAAAGCGGACCTGGGGATCATCGTGCGCTCAGTGCCATTGACCGACTGGAGCGAAGGCAAGCAGTGCCCGACCGTGGTGATTTTCATCAGCGACCCGGAACAACAGTCCACCGCACCGCAGGAAATCGTGCGTGCGCTGTTCGACTTCACCCCGGCGGAAACCCAGCTGGCGATGCTGCTGGCCAACGGTCTGACCCTGGACGAAGCCTCGGAAGAGCTGGGCATCAGCCGCAACACCTCGCGGGCCCACCTGCGCTCGACCTTTTCCAAGACCGGCGTGACCCGCCAGACCATGCTGGTGCGCCTGATCCTGCGCAGCGTGGCGACCCTCGGCTGACCCTCATTGCCGCCCTCGTCCGCTCGGACGATGGCGGCCCCCGTCGTACAGCGCACAGTGTCCTCATCCCAAACAGGGGACTGCCCCATGCGCAACTGCCCAACCATCCTCAAGACCGAACTGCTGGCGCAAAGCGGCCACTTTCAGATCGAAGCCCTGCACCTGCAATTCAGCAACGGCCAGCAGCGAGTCTACGAACGCCTGCGCGGCACCGGTTATCGCTCGGTGATGCTGGTGGCGATGCCTGATCCGGAGCATGTGCTGCTGGTGCGCGAATACGCGGTCGGTGTCGAAAAAACCATACTCGGCCTGCCCAAGGGCGGCGCCGAGCCCGATGAAGACTACTTGCAGGCAGCGCAGCGCGAGTTGAGCGAAGAAGTCGGCCTGCGCGCCGCACGCCTCACCGAGCTAGGGGAGCTGACCTTGGCACCGGGACATTTGTGCCATCGCTACCGGGTGGTACTGGCCGAACAACTGAGCCCCTGCCAACTCGAAGGCGACGAACCCGAACCCCTTGAATGCCTGCGAGTCCCCCTGGCACAGATCCCCGAACTGGTGGCCCGCGGCGAACTGCACGAGGCCCGGGCGATTGCCGCGCTGTTCATGGCCATGGGCGCCCTCGCCCGAAGACCCTGACACCAAACAGAAACTGTGGGAGCGGGCTTGCTCGCGAAGGGGCCAGCACATTTAACATCCACGTCGCCTGACACTCCGCTTTCGCGAGCAAGCCCGCTCCCACAGGGGATTGCAGCCAGACGCAAATCCCGGAAACGCTAAGTAACCTGTGGGAGCGGGCTTGCCCGCGAAGAGGCCGGCACAGCCAACATCCT